>CAYPEQ010000005.1:0-84451 GCA_964409915.1 uncultured Methanoregula sp.
TCTTAAAAGACTTGTACCAGCCAAACGGTGCCCGTTTCACGGCAAAATCTTCTGCAGCAAGACCCTCTTTAAGGGCATTCAGGGCGGGGACTGCCACTTCAGGCCGGGCAAGGTCGCTGGACAAATGGGCGTAAGGGTAAATGACAATCTTGTTTGTCTGGACCTGCCCCGCAGTCTTTTTTATTTCTTCGACAGCCTGAAGGATAACCCCCTCAAGGTCCTCTTCGTCCACTGACTCGACCGCAGCAAAGACCGTAAGGGCGTCTTCCTCGCGATCTGCAAGGACGGCTCCCTCCTCTGCCATCTTTGTCTTCTTTTTGGCTTCGTATTCGATGTAATCTGAATGTATCAGAAGAAGTCGCATTACTTCATCTCCGTTCCGAACGTTATTCTTATAAAATGAGTTCTTAAGGTATATACCCTCATTGCCCCGAATGGGCCTTTGGGCGAAAGCAGAAGTCACATTGATAATATCCCTGATTCACATACATAAACTGGGAAAACTGATGACCGCACATATGCTCCTTTTAAGTACTGTATTGACACAGGAGCGGTTGTCGTGGATTGAAGAGACGCTCAAATCCCATTACCAAGAGATACAGGTTACAACATCCGCAAAAACTCCGTCTGATTTCACCTTTTTTCTCACTGGAGATGCCCTGTTCAGCCTCGGCGAAACCGAATCCCTGAATACCTGGTTGTCAATCCTTGCTTTGCCGCAGATCACCCTGATCTGTGACGCTGATGCACGGGGTATCCGGGGCATCTCCCTCACTTCGTTGAAAGAGCGGTATCCCCACCGGGTTCACGATTGCATAAGTGACAGTCCTGATGATGCAAAATCATTCTGGAAGACGCTGGTCACTCAATCCATTGAAGGCCCAGATAGTGCTCACATCGGTTGGCTCCAGCTTTCGTCACCCTATATGTTCCCCTCAGCAGGGTTTGGGATCCAGTGCCTTTCCGCTGCACTCGATCTCGATTACGGAATAACGTTGTGTGCCTCCCTGGATGGATGCCACATCGGTCATACCAGCCAGAACCCCGGAAATACAGAGAATATTGGTGCAGCCGTGGAGAAACTGGGGAAACAGGCAGCAGAGAAAAGTTTACCCTGCACTTTACTTGCAGACAAGAATAGTGCGAGTGCTCGGGGATATGTTTCCTGGGACGACGGGCTTGGCACCTTTGGATCATTATGTATGATCAAACCATTCCGTATCAGGAACAGCGATGTCATAGCCCGTCATATCGGAACAATCCCGGTACTGCTTTCGGAAAATGCCGGTAATATACAATGTTCTTCCACTGGACAGACAGATAATTCCCCGCAAACCAACTCAGTTGTTATCCTGATAACGCACTGCCCTTACACAACCGAGCACACCTATGGCGGGATCGCACTTGCTGCTGCCTGTGCCCATCAGGGAATCCCCACAAGAGTGGTCTTCCTTGAAGAGGGAATCCTCGCCCTCACCGGGGAACACCGGGTTCCTGCAGGTTCAGAAATGTATTCAATACCGGAGTTGATCGCGCATCTCTCCGGTAACGAAAACCTTCAGTTCTCAGCCCTCAATACTTCCTTCTATATGCGGGGGATTTTAAAGCACGGGACACTTGCATATGTTAAGGACATTGATTTTTCCGGGCTGAGCAGCATCCTGTTTGGTTGCCCGGATGGATCAGGAACGTGCAGCCATCAGCATATTCTGTTTTTTTAATGATACTGCAATGGACAGGATATCTATTGAGAAAACCTATTCAATCAATCCCGGAAAAGAATAGTCTGCTATGTCGCCGCATACTCCCCAGATTCTGGCAGCTGACAGGGCTGAGATTACGGTTCTTGTGGACAATTATATTGACATCTTTGTCCCTTCACAGAAATCCATTGATATACGGCCGCCGTTTGCATTGGACCGGCCCCTGCTTGCCGAACATGGATTCTCCTGTTATATCAGGATTTTTGCAAACGGGAAAGAACACGATATACTACTGGATACGGGTCTTTCCTGCGGGTGCATGCTCCATAACGCGGGCCAGTTGGACATAAATCCAGCAAAGGCGGAAGCTATCGTTCTGAGTCATGGGCATTTTGATCACACCGGTGGACTCTCATCAGTGCTGCAAACGGCCGGGCACCAGCTCCCGGTTGTTGCCCACCCGGATGCATTCCTTTCCCGCCGGCTCCAGAGTAAAGGAAAAGACCCGGTTAATCTCCCAAAGCTTGAAGCAATCGCCATAAAACAGCATGGCGGGGATATTATAGAGCGTCCCGGCCCGTCAGTTCTAGCCTCTGGCCACCTGATGGTCACCGGAGAAATAGAACGGACCGTGCCATTTGAGAAAGGATTTCCCGGGATGGAAGCCTATGTTGGTGACCAGTGGGTCCCGGACTGGATTCTTGACGACCAGGCTGTTGTTATCAATATAAATGGAAAAGGCCTGGTTGTCATAAGCGGTTGCGCTCATGCAGGGATCATCAACACGATCAAATATGCACAAAAGATTACCGGTATCGAACCTGTTTTAGGGGTCATAGGCGGGTTCCACCTTACGGGTCCGCTTTTTGTGCCCGTTATTGAACCCACAATCAAGGCCATGAAGCAGATCAATCCGGAATACATCGTCCCGATGCATTGCACCGGCTGGGATGCAATCAACCGTTTCTTCTCGGCAATGCCGGATTCATGTATTTTGAACACGGTCGGTACTACCTACCGGTTTTAATCATCTTTTCTTTTTTCCACGGCCTACCTGCGCAGGACTATATCCAATGTGGTCACTGAAATCAGAGGGGGTTTCGCGCGTTGGCCTGTTTTTTCACCAGAACATGCGAAAAGCCAAAGTCACCAATTATTTTATTAAAAAAATATTCGGCGAAGATTTGAAGAAAGGCAAAAAACGCATTCTTTTGTACCATCGGATGTCAACAATCAGAAAAAAGTGAGGGGGTAGGTTAAACACTTAAGAAAATTCAAAAGTCTGATTAACATATCCACATTTACCGTCTGCAAACATGACAACGTTTAATTACTGTTTCAAGGCAACTCTTGAATTAAGGAACTTGATTCCAGTAATTGTTTTGTGTGTGTGATAGGTATGGCGTTTTCAGTACATGTAAACATAAACCGGTGCACCGGCTGCGGTAATTGTGTGACCGCTTGTCCGGTGAATGCACTGGAACTGTTCACACTGGATCCTGTGACCAATGAGAAGATCTACCAGGTTCAGGATGGTGTGTCAGTGAGTCTTGATGTCAAGACCGAGTTGTGTGCAGGATGCGGTGTGTGTGTTGAAGCATGCCCGTATGATGTAATTCAGTTATCCGGCAAAGGATCAGGAGAATCATCGGTCAACGTCTGACCGTGACCCCACCACAAGAGAAGGATACTATGGCGGAGAAAAAGATTACCCTCAATATTATCACATGCCGGACGATCCAGCAGGGCGTCGGCATGGAAGCAGGCAAAACATCACAGAAATATTTTGATGCCTGCACTATCATTCAGATGCACCCCGAAGATTTCAAGAGACTCGGGGCCTGGAAGAACACGAATGTCAAAGTAACAAGCTCAGTAGGGAGCGTTATTTTAAAGGCTGTTGAGACCCGCGAAGACCTTGTCCCGGGCCTTGCCCATATCCCCATGGGCCCCTGGGCAAACAGGATTGTCCCGGCATATACGTTCTCCACGGGCGAGCCCTGTTTCAAGGGATTCCCGGCTGACATTGAAGTTGCTGCAAACGCACGGATTATGGGAGCAATCGAAGTCCTGCAGGACGCCTGCGGACTTATCAGGAAGTGATGACGGATGCCAAAAGAAGTAACTGATGTTATCTGCCCGTTCTGCGGGACACTGTGCGACGATGTCCGTATTACTGTCTCAGATGACAATAAAACGATCCTCGGGGTCAAAAATGCATGTGCCATCGGCGCCGAGAAGTTCAACCACCAGAGGCTCCCGGGCCGGGTCAAACGCCCACGGATGCGACAGGCTGACGGGACATTCAAAGAGGTCACCTATGATGAGGCCATTGACTGGACCGCAAAAATGCTCGTGAAGTCAAGGAAGACCCTGATGTATGGCTGGGCTTCTACCAGCTGCCAAGCCATGAGCATCGGTCACGAAATTGCAGAAAAGATTGGCGGCATCGTCGATAACTGTGCAACGGTCTGCCATGGCTCATCTCTTATTGCCATCGAGGATGTCGGCGTCCCGACCTGTACTCTTGGAGAAGTCAAAAACCGTGCAGACCGTGTTATATTCTGGGGATGCAACCCGGCACACGCCCACCCCCGGCACATGTCACGATATTCAATCTTCCCCCGAGGTTTCTTCACCGTCAAGGGCCACAAAGGCCGGAAGATCTATTGCGTCGATTGCAGGTACACCGATACCGCAAAGTGCGCTGATGAATTCATCCAGGTCCAGCAGGGCTACGACTACGAACTGCTCAATGCACTCCGGACCGCAGCTCGCGGCGAAGCACTTCCAGACACCGTTGGCGGGGTTCCAAAAGAGAAGATCATAGAGATTGTAGAAGATCTCAAACAGGGACGCTTCATCATCATCTTCTTCGGTATGGGCCTTACCCACACCATGGGCAGAAACCATAACATCGATATCGCAATCAACCTGACCCGTGACCTCAATGACTTCACGAAATGCGCGATCATGGCCATGAGAGGACACTGGAACGTTACCGGTTCCGGACAGGTTCTCGGATGGCAGTACGGGTTCCCGTACGCAGTAGACCTCTCACGGAGAGATCAGGCACGCCACCAGACCGGAGAGACAACCTCTGTCGATCTCCTTAACAGAAATGAAGTCGAGGCCTGCTTCTATATCGCAACTGACCCGGGAGCACACTTCCCGGTTGATGCGATGATCAGCAGTTCCAAGAAGCCGACGGTCACAATCGACCCGCACATCCAGTGCACGACCGAGATTTCCGATTTACACATCCCGGTCGCCATGGTAGGTGTTGAGACCGGTGGCTGTGCATATCGTATGGATAACGTCCCGATCGAGACACGCAAAGTGGTAGATCCGCCAGAAGGCATGCTGACTGATGAGGAACTCCTGACCAAGATCAACCTGAAGGTTGATGAACTCCTTGCAAACGGAGGAGCGTAAATGTCTGAATATATTATCAAGAACGGACACGTCTTTGATTCGGTAACGGGAATCAAAGGAGACAAGAAGGATATTTCCGTCAAGGACGGGAAGATTGTGGATAAAGTCGGGTCTTCGGCAAAGATTGTTGACGCCAAGGGCAAGACGGTCATGGCCGGTGCCCTTGATATCCACGCCCACGTAGCAGGCCCCAAGGTTAATGCCGGCCGCTGGTACCGACCTGAAGACAAACATTTCGACTCCCACAAGGTTCCGGGCATAACCCGTATCGAAGGTGGAAAATCCATTCCGACGGTTTTCAAGACCGGGTATGCATATGCACGGATGGGGTTCACCTTTGTCATGGAAGCAGCCATGCCCCCGATGTACGCCCGCCACGTGCACGAAGAAATCCACGACACGCCAATTATCGATGAAGCAGCTCTTCCTGTATTCGGGAACAACTGGTTTATCCTCGAATACCTGAAAAATCAGGAAATCGAGAACACGGCGGCATACATTGCATGGATCCTCCGCCAGACCAAGGGATACGGTGTCAAGTGCGTCAACCCCGGCGGCACAGAAGCCTGGGCATGGGGACTCAACTGTCTTACCATCCACGACCCGGTCCCGTACTTCGATATCACTCCGGCGGAGATTATCACTGGCCTGATTGCGGCAAACGAGTATCTCGGCCTGCCCCATTCATTCCACCTCCACCAGAACGATCTCGGTAACCCTGGTAATTATACGGTCACGCTCGACTCGCTGAAGCTTGCAGAAGGCGTCAAGCCTAAGAACAACTTCGGTCGCGAGCAGGTCCTGCACTCTACGCATCTCCAGTTCCATTCCTATGGTGGAGACAGCTTTGCTAACATCGACTCAAAGGCAAAAGAGGTCATGGACTACGTCAACAAGCAAAAGAACCTCACCATCGATACCGGTCAGGTAACCCTTGACGAAACCACAACCATGACTGCAGACGGTCCGTTCGAGCACCACCTCCACGCACTTAACCACCTCAAGTGGTTCAACGTGGATGTCGAGCTTGAGACCGGTGCTGGTGTCGTGCCCTATATCTACAGCCCGAATGTTACGGTAAATGCAATCCAGTGGGCAATCGGCCTTGAACTTGCCCTCTTTGCAAAGGATCCGGAGCGTTGTTTCATCACCACTGACCACCCGAACGCCGGGCCGTTCACCCGTTACCCGCGGGTCTATTCCTGGCTGATGAGCAAGAAAGTCCGTGATGAGCGCCTGAACACCTTCAAGAACGCTGATAAAGTCATCAGTGCGACCTATCTCGCTGAGATCGACCGCGAGATTTCGCTCTACGAACTTGCCCAGATGACCCGGTCCGGCCCTGCAAGGGCACTAGGTCTGAGCAAAGACTATGGCGGTCTCGCTCCCGGCATGAACGCAGATATTGCGATTTACAACATCGACCCGGACAACTTCCCGACCACTAGTGCAGATATTGAGAAAGCGTTTGCAAACGTTGCGTACCTCTTCAAAGACGGTAAGATCTGTGTTGAAGAAGGAAAGATCGTTGACATGGGCCACAAGCAGACCTTCTGGGTAGATGCCAAGGTCAATGAGAACAAGCAGGTCATGCATGACATCAAGGAAAAATTCCTCAAGTATTACAGCCTGAACGAGAACAACTACCCTGTTCCTGAGAGTTATGCACCGCACCAGCACATTCTTACCGTGGATGCGGTTCAGTGAGGTGACAAGAAATGGAAACAATTACACTCACGGTAAAAAAGGTGCCGGAACTTTATCTCGAATGCGAGGGCCTGACCCCCGATGCTCTTGCCGGAAAATCTGTCGACCAGATAGCAAAGCTCCCGGCATACCAAGGTAAGGAAATTTCCACTCTCGGAGAATACTTCACCATAGCAGGCAGCACCGGGGCAACGGCAGCCGACACAAAGATTGTCGTAAACGGCGACTGCTCCAAAATGAAGTACATCGGTGCGAAGATGACCGCCGGTGAGATGGTGGTCAACTCCGATTGCGATATGTACACTGGTAGCTGGATGAGCGGCGGTAAGCTCCTTGTTAAGGGCAATGTCCACTCGTTCTGCGGTCTTGCCCTCAAAGGTGGCGAGTTTACCATCGAAGGCAATGCCGGTAACTATCTCGCCGCTGCATATCGTGGTGATTGGAGAGGAATGTCAGGTGGTGTCCTCCGCGTAAAGGGCAATGCTGGTTCCGATGTTGCGAGCTTCATGACCGGCGGTACGCTGATCATCGAAGGCGATGTCGATATCCACCTCGGTACCCACATGGAAGGTGGCAAGATCATCCTTAAGGGCAACGCAAACCGCCGTGTTGGCGGACAACTCGTGAAAGGCGAGATCTATGTATTTGGCAACATCAATGTCATGATGCCCGGCTACAAGAAGACCGGCGAGGTCGATCTCGAGGTCGACGGCACCAAGGCAAAGTTTGACGAATATATTGGTGACCTCGGCGAGCGCCACCCCAAGAAGAAAGGCGAAACCGTTTACGGCAAGCTTTTCATGAAAAAATAATTTTTTTTTTTAGAATTTTGTATCAACTGATTTTTTCCACCAATATGTGCTAATCGCGACAACCTTCCGCAATTCCCTGCCGGGTGTCCATCTTTGCGCTGATTGACGTGGCTATCCCTTCAAGCGTCGCTCTCCCTGCCGGGCCCTCCCGGTAATAAAAAAGAAGAAGGTGGAAAAAGTCGGCAGTAAGATCGGCAAATTCCTTTTTGTACCGGACCTCGACATTGGTGTCCCCAACAAAACCCTTAATCGAAATAAACCGGTCTTTCTCGAACGAGAAGTACGGACGCCGCAGGTGCGAAAAAGATCGGACCGTGCCAAAACTTTCAAGAAAAACCAGAAAGTCGGCAGTCAATGGCTCGTCAAGCTGGTACTCTTTCATGAGCGAACCGTCCACGCAGACTTTCGATTGAACTGATTTAAGAATCCGCATTATCACAAACCTCGCCGATCATAGCGGGGAGCCTGCCTGCATTCCTCCGGCGTGTAAAATAACCCGAGTGCTGGTATGGGCATGAACGCAACGACAGTACATCTTTCCGGCGAGCCTTAATGACTTTATCGACCATTTTTTTAGATCATCCCTGCGTTTCTCACCATGAAAAAAAGATCAAATACAATATGCTAATAAAGCGTGAATCCCTATAGAATATCATACCATATCGAGGTTATTTACATGGACACGTACAGGTGCATGATGTGCGGTCATATCTATGACCCGGCTGTCGGAGAGACAAAGGCGTTCAACAACACGATTCTGGTCAACACGGACAGAATGGAAGAGTATGAGGGTAAAGTCATGGCTGCCCAGCCGATTAAGGCAGGTACTCCCTTCTCCGCCCTTCCTGCTGACTGGAGATGCCCAACCTGCGGGTACCCCAAGTCATATTACCAGAAGGTTGTCCCTGACACCCTCACCGCAATGCGGACGATCAGCTACTAAAAAGAATCATTATCCTTTTTTTCAGGCAAAATTTGTATTCAATCCCGTTTTGCCCTTGTAACGAGCCTTCATCCAAGACTGCCCATGCTAAAACGGAGAGCGTCAGGCCACGATGATAAAAGATAATATTCGTGCCTTATTGATATCCTGCCACTTCTATGCGGGGAACTTTCCCTTCGATTGTATCCCGGTACAGCCGCTCAGGAAATGTTGCGTGCCTGATGGCACTGTAGGCATCATAGAGAACCGGTGCGTAATACCTCCGTACCCCACCCGGTAAAACTACGATCAGTTGTTTATTCTCGATATCGTATCCGAGTTCCCGGATACCATTTGAAAGAAATCTGTCCCAAACTATACTCATGCACACACCTCACACAACCGGTTTGGTTGTGATTGCCGACCGTTTTTCCTGCGGGACAATAAAGGTTTGCGGGAATTACAAAAAGAAAAAAGATCAGATGTATTATCCTTCTATCATTTTTTCAATGGATTTCATAAACTCATCAAACTCTAGCTCATCGAGCTGCTCAGGAAGCATCGCACCGCTCGATGCCTGCCGGTAGATCCAATAGATGATTCTGTCCACCACCCTGATAGCATCCTCCTGTGTCTTTACGGTGATCAGGTGACGCCCTAACTTTGGATGTCTGCCCCTGCGACCACCGACGGTTATCCGGTACTCCGGGTCTTCGGCGGATATGATATTGAATGGGCAGGGAAGGATGCAGAAACCACATTCCATGCAGAGATCCTTATGGAGGACAACAAGGCCATCAGTCACTTCTATGGCTTTCTCCCTGCAGTAATGGGTGCAGGTTCCGCAGCCAGTACAGAGGCCCGGATCACGTATAGGACGGCGCGTGCCGGTGATGCCGATTTCGTTGAGACGTTCACTTTCGCAGCCGTTTGGACAGGCCGAGATGGCAATCCTTACCTTAACCGGAAGCTCCCGACCAAAAAAGCGTTTGTCGATTTCCTTTGCAAGACCCACACTGTCGATGATACCGAATTTGCAATGCCTGGTCCCCAGACACGAAGTTACGTTGACGACTTCCTCGCGTTCAGCGCCTAAGGGTGTGCCGTTCTTTTCGAGAGCCTTTACGAGCTCTTCGAGCCTGCTTGGATCCACGTGAGGTAACTCTACAGTCTGCCGGGTAGTAAGATGGAGATCAGTTACCCCGAAACGATGGGCAATCTTTCCAAGCCCCTGCATTTGTTCGGGTGTGATCATACCTGCCGGCATACGGAGGCGGACGATACAAAAGGCAGGATCGATTTCTGTAATAACCCCTCCCTTTGTGTAAAGCGACTGATCAATCTGAGATCTTCTCTGTTTCATATCTGACTAGTGCTTCGCCATAACAATGGATAGAGGTTACGAATGTAACCAAATGTGTAAAGTACAAATGATTATTACACTCCGTTGCGTAGTACGTACCATGGTGAAGCATTCCGAATATATGGAAGCTTTTTTCGGCGTCGAGCTTAACCAGAAATTCGAAGATATGATAAATGAACTTAAGGACGCGGAGGAAAACCTTAAGGAACTTTCCCTTGAAATTGGAAAACTGGGAGAGATCAAGGACGCAGATAACCTCAATGAATCTATCAAAGAATGCCGGGCCGTGGCATATGAAAATGCACAGCAGTTAAAAGACGTCCGTACGTTTCTTGATTTTTATCTTAAGTCCGATAAGACCTCCACCCATATCATTCTCGAACGGGATGCCTACATGAAAATATACCAGATCTTCAAGTGGGACGGGGCAGATGTCCGGGATCTCAAGCGCTGGGTTGGCGACCTCAAAGAAATCTGCGACAAGATTGGCCTGAACATGCGGGATCTTATCAATTTCAAGAAACTGACCTCACAACCCGTGCCCCCGGAACTGGTAAAGTTCCCAGTGTATGCCCTTGATCGCCAGGGATACTGCCTGACTGGCCCTGCATTTGACATGGTCCTTCACATTGACGAAGTCCGTGAACAAATGGGCGAGAATTCAAATTGATACCTTTTATCTGGTTTCTCTAAAGATACTTTTTTTTCTGATCCTTTCGTTTATCAAAGGCTGGATATCACTCCTGTCAGAGAGAAAAACTCTATTACGGTCAGTAAGAAGATGGATTTTTCAATCGGCCATCGGAATGTTACAACCTCATCATTAATAACTCAACTCTTATCAGTAATTTTAATGCAGAATAATTTCGGTATTCACATGAAAGGCGGTGTTATCACCGAGCGGGACGCTGATTTCTCCACGGTACGGATCCGGGCACCGTCAGGGATTCTCACCACAGAGCAGTTGCGGGGGATTGCTAAGATTGCAAAGAAATATGGGACTGGCGTTGTCCACTGTACTACCCGCCAGACCGTCGAAATCCCTCATGTCAACCCTGCTGTACTCAAAAGACTGGCACAGCAACTCGAAAAGAACGGGACACCGGTTGGTGCGGAGAACGACGAGGTCGTTAACATTATTTCCTGCCCTGGGACAGAGCGCTGTAAATTTGCAAACATCGATACCATCAGCCTTGCTAAAAAAATCGATGAAAAACTTTTCGGCAAAGCGATGCCAGTTAAAATGCGTATCGCACTCTCGGGCTGCCCTAATGCCTGCACCAGCCCCATGCTCAACGAGGTTGGCATAATCGGAAGGATCCGACCAGAACGAACCCCCGGGCTCTGTACCGGCTGTGGGTCCTGTGTTTATTACTGTAAGGAAGCCGCTATAAGGATCCGGAACGGTATATCCGAGCTGGACGATGAGAAGTGTATCCAGTGTGGCATGTGTGTCACATCCTGTTCGTTTAACCTGCTTAAGTCGGTGCACCATCATTTTCTCATCACGGTTGGAGGTCGACGGGGCCGTCATCCGAAGATTGGCAGGGAACTTTTGACTGTTGAAACCGAAGATCAGGTGCTCTTTGCTATTGAGAAGATAGTGGATTGGGTATACCGCCGTGCATGGAGCGGCAGGCTCCTGTCAGAACAGCTCGATGATCTCCAGTTCGGGAAGTTCCGGGATGAGATTATCAGTAAGTTACCTAAAGCAGAACCAGCGGAATCGGAGAAAAACCAGAAGAACACGAATTGATCTTTTACCCTGATATGCGAAGGAAAGATACCCCGTTCTGCAAAATATTCAAACCCCCAATTTATTCTTCCCGGTGATTTCCTACGAAAGATTGTCCGGGGGATATTCATATATGCCGCCATGCTGGCAGACCTTTTTTTCCTGCCTGCCGGATATGGCCATTATGAGGAAAATACGGAGGAATCCACTACACGTTCAGGATGGGAATATATTTTCATATTCGTACTGCGGACAAATCCGATTACGCAGACTCCCGTCTTTTCTGCGATGGTCGTAGCAAGTGTTGTGGTTGCGCCCCGTGAGACTATGATCGGTATGTTCGCAACCAGGCATTTGCGCACCATCTCTGATGATATGCGGCCCGAACAGATAGCAAATGTTTCCGAAAGATCGATTCCATTCCGGAGGCCGTACCCAATCACCCGGTCAAGGGCATTGTGTCTTCCGATATCCTCAGAACGGGTGATGATGTCGGTTTTTGATGCCAGCCCGACAATGTGGATACCCCCTGTCAAAGTATGTAGTTCGGACTCAAGCACCTCACGGACCGCTGTCCGTATCCATTCCGGGGTAACAACAAAGTCCGCCGTAATTTTAGGAAGTTTTTCGGTATCAATAAAAGACGCAGCCCCGCCACATCCGGAGAGGATGGTTTTTTTTGGTCCAAGCACCTTGAAAAGGTTCTTTGTGATCACGCTGATCCGGTTTGGTTCAATCCTGACAGATTCAATCCCATCAACACTTTTAATGATCTGCTCGGTGAACAGGTAGCCGGTGACAAAATCCTCCAGATTTGCAGGGCTCATCATTGCGGTCATAACGTGCCTGCCGTTCACAAACAATGCTTCGGGGGCCTCCTCAATAACTTCGTGAGTCGCGGATTTTGCGGTCTGGCCGTCAATCTTAATACAGGGAATGTGCCTGAACATCGGTACTGTCATCTCTGTTCCCCGGAACATTGTAAGCGGGGGCCCTAACCCAGCGTGACATTCTCCCCGGTATTTCCTACTGCCGCCAAGTAGATCGGCCATTGGGTCTCTATGTCGAGATTTGCCAGTTTTACCATCATTTCATCGTGGAAAAGATCAATGGGACAGACACTGTACCCAAAGCAGGCTGCGGCTAAAATCAGGTTCTGGCAGGTGTGACCAGCCTCGATGAGGGCACTGCGGTAACCACGGTTGCCAACAGCCCAAACCGTCCGGTAAGGGATCGCAACCCACAGAAAGGTGACCGCAGCCCGCGTAACAATCTTGAAGTTCATGCTCGCGGTGCTCATCTCCAGTCTCAGGTCAGAATCGATCCGTTCAGCTACGATACTATGGGATTTCGGGAGGAAGCGATAGAGTCCCGTCTCAAGCCCTTCCACTTCGCTTGCAACAAAGTAGGTCTCGAGCGGGTACCGGGAACCACTGGACGGGCTGTTCCGGAGCTCGACTGTCTCTGCCACGGTCCGCTTGAACCCCTGCGTACACCAGAGAAGAAACGAGAGTTCTTTTAAGGTGATGGAAGAACGACTGAAAAACCCTACCGGTTCCCAGCCTTCGATGGCCGTTTTGACCAGAATATCCGGCACCCTGATTTTTTTCGGGCTCGGGAGCTTGATGACTGTTTGCCCTTCCCGGACCGGGAGTTCATGGGCCGGTTCCGGGACACGCAGGACAAGGTCGACCGTGGAATAATCCGGGTACCTTGTCCCCCTGATGAATGCATTGCCGATATCGTTCATACAATCCTCTTAAAGATATTCATTTTCCGGACAGGGGTTTTACAAAAAAAGAAGGAATCCGGTCGGTCCATCCGTTTGTGTGTGATGACGTACAGGACCGGTCATGCTGCTTTCAGGTACAGGTTGGCGAAGACTTCCTTTCCCTTAACCTTGGCGTGACGCTCGCCGAGGTCCCCGATATAGTGGTCGAAAATATACTTTGCGCCATCGATTTCCTTCTCGATACGATCGACCTTCTGGTAACCGGGCATCATGAACTTGATATTACCAAGCACATACATCTCGCCCTTGACCATCTGACCGCCAACGCGTCCCTCAACATCCCCCTTGATAACAACGGTGCCGCCTTCGGCATGGGTAGAGACGTGGATGAATGCGTTCTTCTCGATGATGATGGTGCCGCCGAGCATGAAGGTGCCGATATCGTTACCGGCGCTGCCCCTGATCCGGATCGTACCGCCCTTCATACCTCTCCAGTCGCCGCGGTATGCGCAACCGACATGGTTTTTGGCATCTCCTTCAACGAGGAGCTCCCCGCCTTCCATCTGGATCCCGCAGAAGGAGTCGACGTTGCCGGTGACATGGATTTTTCCGCCTTTCATCCAGCCACCAACATACATGTCTGCGTTACCATTCACCGTTACGGTACCAGCCGTCATCTTGGAGCCGATATATTTCACACGGGATGCATCACCGGCGATCACGATACCCGTATCAGCAGCTGTGGCTCCCGGGGAACCAGAGACCTCAAAGTAGTCCCCGAGCGTGACGTGGATCTTTCCTTCATGAGCAGGGAGCGCTGCGATCTGGGCCGACGTCCTGCCGGCAAAGGCATCGGGAGTAATGCTGTAGCCCTCGAGCATCAGCTCTGGAACCTTCGTGGGTTTTAACGTGACTGTTACCATGATCGCACCTCAGGCCTCCACATCGACGTTGATGACAAACGGGTGGGGGGCAAGGTAGTCCCGGACCGGGTAGTTGCTGATGTTGACCGTGTAGGTCCCCTTGTGGAATGCCTCGCTGACGTCGCGGGTTACCTGCGGGTTCTCGGGCATGTTGACATTGACCCAAACGGTCTTCTTGTGTCCGTGGCCGAGGACTTCGCCATCCCTGACGACGACTTCACCGCCCCTGATAAAGCAAGACGCACGGAGGAAGGCAGACTCGATCTTTTCCGGGTCTTTAGGCAGGTCATTGTAGTTTAAGTCGTAGACCGCTACGCTACCATCAAGTCCTGGTGACAGGCCTCCGTAGATGTTGCCAAGGCCAAGGCATTTTGCCGGGCCGGACCGGGTCATCTGGGCGATCTCGTAGAGGGTGAGTTCGCGGTCGATTCCGTGGATATAGGTTGCATTGATGACCCTGTCCGTATTCTTCATTGTTGCAAGGGTCGCTTCGCGGGCCTCCTTGCTCATAAGCCACTTGATGACACGGGGATAGCGGATGAACGGCCCTGCGTTCGGGTGGTCGGTGGTGATGAACGTCCGGTCCATGTCCTTTGCAAAGAGTGCCAGTTCAAGACCGGTCGCCCATTGGATTGCATTAGGCAGGACATCTTTACTATAGATATAGGGAACTATCCCGGCAGCAGTCTCAAGTTCGACATCCACATTGGTCCATTTCAGGTGGTTGAGGGCGTGAAGGTGGTGCTCGAACGGGCCATCTGCTGTCATTGTTGTGGTCTCGTCCAAAGTTACGCAGCCGAGATCAATGGTGATGTTTTTCTGCTTGTTGACATAGTCCATGACTTCCTTGGCTTTTGAGCAAAAAGTTCCCCATCCATCCCCGCCATACGAGTGGAACTGAAGGTGAGTGGAGTGCAGAACCTGTTCTCGTCCAAACTTGTTTTTAGCTTTGACACCCTCAGCGATTTTGAGGGATTCAATAGTATCCGGGTAGTTGCCGGGATTTCCGAGATTATTCTGGTGGACGTGAATTGAATGGGGAAGACCGAGATACTCGTTTGCTTCCATAAGGCCCTTGATGATGTCCCCGGGTGTAATCTCGAAATACGGGACCTGGTCGCCAAGATTCAAGCAGTTGAGACCCCATGCCCAGGCAGCGGTGCCACCGGGATTAACGATCTTGACTCCGTAGCCTTTCGTGGTCTTGAGAAGCCACGCTATATAGGCTGCGATGTTCTCGATCTCGTTGTTTTTAATGTACTCCATGACAAACCAGTTGTTACCAAAAACCGGTAGCGCTGCTTCATCAATAATGGGGGTATCATGAATCTCCTCGTGCACATGCGGAGCAAGGAGCGGAGGCATCGCCGCTTCCATGACAAATGAATATCCCATACGGCCGTAATCGTACCCGGTCTTGAATACAGAGGGAATTGAGAATCCGGATTCCATGCGGTAGCCGTTCTTCTGTGCCATCGCACTCCTGCAAGTTCCTGATAAAAGCTTGTCCTCGGGCCTGAGCAACCGCCCGGCATTTACCTTGGGGCCGGCGACATGGGAGTGGACATCGACACCGCCCGCCATGACAATCTTGCCTTTGGCGTCAATGATCTTGGCAGAGGAGCTGACTTTCTCGACAATTTTGCCGTCTTTGATGGCGATATCACCGACTTCTCCCTCGATCTTCAGAGTAGGATCGAGGATAAATCCACCCTTTACGATAAGTTCACCTGAAGACATCTCAGATCACCGCCGGGGACTGGGGGTACTTCCTGTTTTCCTTTGCCGCAAGCCAGATGGGTTCTGAATTAGTTAGTTCGCACATCCGCTCATAGACCCGGTCAAAGAGCTCCTCGTCGCTGGGTACGCCCGGGAGACCCTTGATGACCGCCCGGAACTGGATCGGGACGTTGTCCATACGGTAGACGACCCCCGGCTCATCGACGCCGGCGATCCTGACCGGGATATGGAGATCAGCGATCTCGCTTGCCATGCAGAAGTTGGGGTCCACCGTGATGAATGGGTGTTTCTTTAAGTGCTGGACTGCCTGGATGGGGAAGTGGGCGCCGGCATCCGTACCGACATTGACAAAACAGTCCACTTCATCCCGCATTGCAAGGTCAATGGAGCTCGTTTCGCCGGGGTTCATATGAGCGTGAGTGCCCTTGGAAAGATCGATGCAGTACGGGAACCCGAACTGCCATGACCAAACCTGGCCAGGGCCGGCGATATTGTAATGG
The DNA here is from genome assembly GCA_964409915.1 of uncultured Methanoregula sp. Taxonomy (GTDB): domain Archaea; phylum Halobacteriota; class Methanomicrobia; order Methanomicrobiales; family Methanospirillaceae; genus Methanoregula. Next base: position 16,573 of record CAYPEQ010000005.1, read on the forward strand.
CCCCGCATAGCCATGATCGAACACTTGGTATAGGAGTTGAGGTCACGGGTCAGGCTGATCGCGTGGTCAATATTGTGGTTACGTCCATCGGAGTGCGTGCAGCCCATACCGAAGAATATCATGCAGAAGCGGGCATTCTTCATGATCTCGACCGATTTCTTGATCGTCTCCTTATCGATACCGGCTACCTTGTCGGGGATGTCATAGCCCCTGAGTACGGTCCGGAATGCATCGAAGAGCTCGTAATCGTGCCCCTGGTCAAGCATCAAGTGAACGTCGGCGAGTTTCGCGGTATCAGTCTCTCGCGGGTCGACACTGATCACCGTTCGCTGCATCTGGCCTTTATTGGTGAAGTAGCCACGGGGGAAAATCGAGTACCTGGAGGTGTGCCGGGGGTGGGCATGCATCGGGTTGCAACCCCAGAAAACCACGACATCGGCACGGTTCTTCGCCTCTCCAAGAGTGCAGCTCGGGTAACCGTTGTCGAAGATCGCAAGGAATGAGGGGCCGTGGCAGATGGTCGCACAGTTGTCGAGTACTGCCCCCGACTTCTCAGCAATGCGGCCGACCGCACTCATGCCCTCGCAGTTGGTTGAGCCAAAGCCATAAATGAGGGGCTTTTTTGCGGCGAGCATGGTTTTTGCCATCCAGTCAATCGCCTCGTCGTACGGGATCTCTTTCATGGAACCGTCGGGCTGGCGCATCCGCGGGAGTTTCGGGCGGGTGGGGTCGTTTGCATGGTGGAAGAGGTTGTTTCCGATAATGCATGCGTTGTGGACCTCGAGGATCTGCGTCTCATCATCGGAGACCAGAACCTCGATGTCATCGCAGGACGACCCGCAATACGGGCAACCGACACCCTTGATCAGTTTTGTCATGTTACTTTCCTCCTTTCCAGAGCCCGACAGAACCCTGCACGAGCTCGAGGGCTGATTTTAATTTCTCCTGCGGTGCCGGCTCGATCGTCACGGGGAAACCACTGTACTGTGGTGTGCCTGTGGACTGGGTCCGGGGCGGTACAACCTGGTTTGCCCATACACCCTGCCGGATATGAGCAAGACCTGGCGGGCAGTACTGGGTCGGTTCAATTGCCTTTACAATAACACTGCCGCACTCGCTTGTAACCCGGACATTGGTGTTTTTCCAGATGCCCAGTTTCTTCATGTCCTCCGGGTTCATCTCACAGATCGAGCAGGCGTCGAAATAATCGGGGTTGGTTTTACCCTTTTCCATCGCGGCTCCTTCTTCGATCGAACGCTGGGTAATCATGTTCAGGATAACTTTTGCCATGCTTTTTCCTCGATGTTTAATGCTAGGAAGACACCGGGGCGCCAAATTCTCCCTTCCCCGAGAGGGTAATCACTTTGTACGGGCAGGCCCCGACACAGACGCCGCACCCTGCGCAAAGTTCCATCTTCACGTCAAGATTGATTGCTTTTCCATCCTTGACATGGTAGATCTTTTCCTTTGTTACCGGATCGAACGTATGAAGTTCGAGGGCATTCACCGGGCAGGAGGCCACACAGTTCCCGCACCCGGTGCAACGGTTCATGTTGACATGTACTGAAAACGCCATGCACATCACACTCAGATTGAAAAAGTTAACAATATTTTTAATGATCGATCATAGGTTTACAATAATTAATAAACCTTTTGAAAGAGCATTTCATATCCATTAACCTTTTAAAAATAATGTTAATATTGCGAAACGTGCCTTTTCGGGAAATACCCTCAATAACCTATTAAAAAAAATCTTTACTGACAAAATATGCTAATAGATAAATAACGCTATTTTCAAATCATCAGTATTCCTTTATGACCTCACATTTTTTCCTTTTAAGGGATGCTCTCAGTCCGGAACGACTCGGCTGGATGGAAGAGCTATTGAAATTCTATTTTCTAAAACTCAATCCGCAGAGTTTCCTCCACGCCTCAAAGGAACGCGACGCAGTGTTTATCTTTTTTTTAACCGGTGACGCCCTGTATAGTCTCCAGGACCCTTCAATGATCGAAATTTGGGAAAAGTTTCTTTCCCTGCCATCGATAAAATTGGTCTGTGACCAGGAAGAACTTGCGTTCCGGGGTATTACCACAGAACGGCTCAAGATGAAAAATCCTGAACTAGTAATTACCCATAACAGCCTCGCCCTTAACGGGAGATCGTCATTTTGGAAAGATGTCACGAGATACGCCCGCCAGCATGACCAGCCTATTCCCAGTACTATCGGGTATCTTCTCATGGCATCTCCATATATGAACCGTTCCTCCGGCATCTTGCTTGATTGTCTTTCCGCGGCGCTTGAATCACATGCCTCATGTGATCTCTATTGCTACCTCGATGGCGTTCATATCGGTCAGCATGGTCAGAACCCGATGGATGCTGAAAATATTGGTGTTGCACTGGAAAACCTCGATACACGGGCGGGAAAACGGGGCCTCCATCTCCAGGTATATGCAAGTGCCCGTTGTGCCGAAACCCGGGGATATTGTGTCCGGGATGAGAAGGAGGGACTTGTACCGACCTGTATTATCAAGCAGGTAAAACTCCGTGAATTAAAAGATATAGCCCTGCAGTTCAGAAGCAACCATATCATCATCTCCGAGAATTGCGCCACGTTTTTTGCAAAAAAAGAGAATACAAAGCAGTCGCTTGGCTTTGATGAGAAAGGACGGGTCCCCCCAATAACTATCCTTATTGCCCGGCATCCGTTAGGGTCTGAGTACGCTTCGGGCGCCCTTGAATTTGCCATCGCATGTGCTTTGCGGGATATCCAGACACGCGTTATCTTCATCGAAGATGGCGTTTATGCACTTACCGGGGTGCAATCGCCTAACAAGAAAACAAACGGTTTCAACCTTCAGGAAGCCATAGATGCCGCATCCGGCAGCGAAAACCTCCAGTTTTTTGTATATACCCCCTCCCTCACAGCAAGGAATATCAACAAAAACCGTAAGTTGACCGGAGTGATACCTATCACTATTGCAGATCTCGGAAACCTGCTCTTCTTCATGCCAACCGGCGTCGTTGCCTCCCACCAGAGAGTATTGTTCTTTTAAAGGATCATGTATTCTTTCAAGTATACCAGATATTTTTCCAGGTCCTCCGGAATTTCCGGTGAAAAACTAAAAAGATTATTTTTTTGAAACCATTTCAAGGAACGCCTCGATGCGTGTCCTGATCTGGCCTGTATCTCCCTGGGAGTAATCGGTTTCAATCTGGAGGAGAGGTACACTACCCTGCTTTGACAGATGTGCTCCGAGGACACGGGACTCCACATTGTATGTGTGGCAACCAATCCAGGTAACATCAACGATACCGTCTGCATGAAAGTCTTTTACCAGCCGGGTGAGGAGGTCGAGCCGGCCGGTGTTAGGGCTCATGCAGGAGCAGGGTGTGAGAAGGTACTTATCCGCAATTGCATCAAGGGGCGATTCATGGATGTCAACGTCATGGAGATACTGCTTCATGCCCGAACAGTTTTCGAGATAGACTACCGATGCACCGGCTTCCTCGATAAGCTTGATGACCTTCTCTGCCCCGACACCAGTAGGCACTCCGGTTACTATAATGCGTCTGGCACTCCTGGAAAGTGCCCCTTCGCCGCGCGCTTCCATCTTCCAGAGTTCCGCTATGAGCTCACGGAGCTTCTCATTGAAGGCACGGCTGTCGAACGCAAAGTTTTTTGCCCACATCACTTTGAGCAGGTCCATGCCAGAGATCGGTGCTGGGACAGCCCTGTTTATATCGGCAAGTTCCCGCATCAGGCCACGCTGTTCGTTAAGATCCCGGATTGCGGCTTTGAGTTTTTCATCGGTCAGCGTGACGCCAAGACGTTTTTCGATTTCATCCTTGCACCGTACGACTTCTGAACGCCAGAACTGTTTCTGGATTTCACCTTTAGCACTCTGGGGAATTTCAAGGACGACTGTGGGCTTGAACCCGGCCATGAGCTCAAACATCTTCTTCTTGCCATCGCACGTGGTTTCTCCTATGATAAATTCGGAATTGTTGAAGAACGTGCAGTTCCCGGTTATTGCAAAGCCATAAGATGATTTGATCAGGGGGCAGAAGTTCCGGGGCAGGTACTTCTCACCGTCTGCGATAGGCTCTTCCTTTGTTGAGCAAAGGGTCACCGGGATCGCACCTGCCGCTACGATAAGTTCCTGGGGTGCGAAAATGCAATAGAATCCCACGAACTTTTTACCCTGTTCGCGGGCAGTCTTAATGCCTGAGGATACCTGCGAACCTGCCGATTCAAAATAGGTCATTTGTTCTGGTCTCATGGTAAGCCTACCGCTTTTTTTATAATGGATGGGGAAAGTCTCCAGGACACCGCAGTTCCCGCAAAATTATTACTGCAGTTTCTTCTGCAATTTCTCCTGTAATGACTGCACACTTCCGGATGTGTTCGGGAGATTTTAAAATCATGCCGCGGGTAAGGGAGCGGCAGCACAGGCATCCGTGCCTGCCCGAGAACCTGTCGTGGAGCTCCCGGCAGAGGGAAAGACAGCGCTCGATTGCCGGATCACCGGGGGCCGACCGGCCAAAGACCATGCCTATCGCCATCACACCTCCGGTTACAGCACCACAGGAGCATCCGGCACCACCGATACCAATGGGAAAACCGGATGCCACTTTTACGATATCGTCCGGGTAACCGAGTCTGAACTCTTCGTTAATGGTCTTTACGATCGCCTCTGAACAGTAATACTGGCCGGAGCGGTAGTATTCCTCTGCGATCTTCCGTATATGTGCCGGATCCAAATCTTTTCTATACATTTTCTGACGCACTCAGCGCGGCTCCTATAGCACCGACTATTTGTGGATCGGGGGGTACAAAAACAGGTCTGCCCATCTCGTTTTCAAGGAGAATCCGCACACAGTCGTTCAATGCCACACCACCTGCAAAAAATATTTTTCCTGTTGGTGCAACCCGTTTCAGGAGGCCGGCGGAACGGCTTACAATAGATTTGTGGATACCGAGCGCGACTTCATTACGCAGTGCTCCCTGGGAAACGAGTGATACAACTTCAGATTCTGCAAAGACCGTACACATGCTGTTGATCTTTTCTGCCTTTTTGGCGGAGAGAGCCGCAGCTGAGAATTCTTCCAACGTGAAGCCGAGCACGGTTGCCATGACCTCAAGGAAACGGCCGGTCCCCGCAGCACACCGGTCGTTCATTTCGAATTTACATAAACTGCCGTTCTTATCAAGGGAAATTGCTTTTGTATCCTGTCCGCCGATGTCCAGAATTGATTCGCAACTGTCAGAGAAAAAACGGGAACCAAGAACGAAGGCTGTTATCTCACTTATCACCGGACAGGAAAGATGACTTTTGATCAGATGTCTCCCGTATCCGGTAGCAGTGATACGATCAAATACAGTCTCGGCCATAAGATCCCGCGCCGTCCCCAGCGGGTCATGGGATGTAATAATCTTGCGGGAAAAAATGAGCTCGCCGTTTTCTATCACGGCAAGCTTGATGGTGCGTGATCCGATGTCAATTCCCGCGCATCTCATTTTTTCTTCAGGCGCTCGCCAAATGCCTCAATCCTTGTCTTAAGCTGTCCGGCGTCTTCCATACCATAATCCGTTTCCAGGCGTAATGTAGGTATGCCAGACTTTTCCAGATCTTTTTCTACCGGACCGCTTTCCATGATATAAGGCTGGCAGAATTGGAGGCTGAAATGAATGACACCCTGTGCATGGAGCTTTTTTGTCATCTCTTTTACATATTCAACCCGTGATGGGTTCGGCGTAAACACAGCACAATCAATATTGAAATACCGATCCGTGATAGCATCCAGTAGTTCTTCCACCGTGTTGCCCTTTACTTCCGTCAGCCACCGTGAGCCCCGTTCTCCGACACACGACTCCTCACCAACGATCACAGCATTGCTTGTTTCGATAAGCATAGGCAGTTTCCAGTTCGGAACGGCCATGGGACATCCTGAAACAATGACACGTGTGGTCCCCTTCGGAAACACGCCATTGTGATTTTTCACACGGGCTTCCAGCTCATCGCAGAGTTTGTTGACCGCATCGGTAAACCGTACCGGATCATCGTGGAAAAAGACCTGGTTTACCAAGAGGGAGTCAAGTCCTGATATGGGTGCCGGATCGGCAGCGCGAATTGCAGCAAGTCTTTTAACTGCCATGCGTTTCGCATTGACCAGATCAACCGCCTTTTTCAAGGACGCAAAGGTTACCTTTTTGCCGCTCACTTTTTCGAGCTTTGCGATAAACTTGCGGTATTCTTCCTTGAGTAACGCTTTTCCCATTTCAGACTTTGTCTGGGGAAGATCCATGATATACAGGTCTTTTACCAGCGGGCCCATTATCTCATAAGCCTTTTTCTTACCGTCGCAGGTATTCTCTCCCACAACAACATCGCAGGACTCCAGATAGGGGCATACTTTCCCAAGCTTGAAACCAAATGCGGATTTAATCAGTGAACACGTATTCCGTGGAAGGAGCGTTTCAGCACCTTCAAAATTAAATTCGGCACCCGCACACAGGCCGACCGCAACACCGTCAACAGCAAGAACAAGCTCTTCTGGAACAAAAACACAATATGAACCGATTATTACCCGACCTTGTTCTTTGGCATCCACAATCTCCTTGATACGGAGCCCATGAACTTCACTCATGACAAAGTCAAAGTACTTCATCCCCTCAGGGCGGTTCTTTTGTGAAAGGAATATATCCGTGTAGGCTTTCCCAAGACCGGCAAGAAGTGCATCGTGGCTCTTGAGATCGAGTCCGAGTGACTGCCACATTTTTGTGTAATCTGTCATGTTTTACGACCTTCCTCTTTTGTGTATAACCATTAAATTTTTCTGATCTCTGCTTTCAGCCCAATCGGGTTCTTTATGGTGAACATGCCCATGCAATGCCCCAAGGAATACTCTTTGAGATCCTCTGCCTGTGCATTGGTCAGGTCTCCTTTAACGTCCAGGATTACCCGGAACTCGTTGACAAGGGGTGTCTTACCCAGATCAAACTGGGCAGTATAATCGAGATCTGCTTCGACCCGGGTCTTGACTGAGGTGAGCCGGATGTTTCGCAAAGAAGCTTCAGTAACAAAGGTGCTCGAGTAACAGGCAGCGAACCAGAAGAGTCCAAACGCCATCGGCCCGGGGCGTACACCGGGACCGGCGAAGTTCGGGTGGCTTGCTTCCATGGTATAGGTGCCATCCTTTACTTTTACAACAGACCGGAACTGGGCCCCACCTTCTTCGAAGAGCCAGTCCCCTTCGATCTTTGCGGTAAACTTTGCATCCTCAGGCTTTTTCTGGATCTCTTTTTTGAAATCTACAACCTGCTTTGTGTCAATGTTATTCAGCCCCATTAGTTAACACCCAAAGACTGTTTGTTAAATTAAGTAAAAAAGTTTTAGTAAATGACTTTTCAAATAATTCAAATGTGGTTGACTGGTTAACATGGTCAAAATGTTAAATAAAACAAAAATGTCTGTTTTTCCTCATGCACCCGCAGCATGAAGATCTTACTCATTCTCTTTATCAAAATCCGGGGATTGACCCAGTTCGTGATGCTGGTTCTTGTGCTTTCTCTGCATCTCTTTTTCCCGGTCAAGGGCGTCAGGATCGACATGCCATTCGGTCCTGCGAAGGAGACCGTGGATGGTACTGGCCTCCCTAGTCGTAAGTCCTGCCCTCCCGAGGATGCGACGGATCATGATCATCGTATTTTCGCGTTTAAATGCCGGGTGATGGACAGAATCCAGGAACCGGTCGATGTGCTGGTAGAGATGACCCAATTCATAGGGAGAGGCAAGTTTGTATTTGGCAGAGGGAAGATCAGCCAGCTCATAGCAGACGACACCGACCGCATGGGAGAGATTCATAATGGGGTAATCCGGGGCAGTCGGGATTGTGCAGATCATATCACTGCGTTTCACTTCCTCGTTGTTGAGTCCCCAGTTCTCGCGGCCAAACAGGATAGACACCCGGCCATCTGCAGTTCCGATACGTTCGCGTAATTCACGGGGCGAAAAAAAAGGCATCCTCATAGGAGTACAGACGGATTTGCTCACTTGGCCGGTGGTCGCAACAACAATACTGCTCCGGGAAAAAACGTCCTCGATGGTGCACATTTCGGCATTTTTTAAAACATCCTGCGCATGGGAGGCCCTGCCTTTTGCTTCCTCCCCCATCTTGCAGGGATCTACCAAAACCATTCTGGTAAACCCGAAATTCTTCATCACCCGTGCGGCAAACCCTACATTCCCTTCATAGAGAGGGGCCACGAGCACAATGTCGATCTCGGGCATAAAAAAAAGTTACTGGACCGCGTCCACCGTGTCTTTAAGGACGGAGGCACCCTGATCATACACCGCGTTTCCTACGACGACCGTATCTGCATACTTCCCCATTTCAGCTGCTTTTTGTGCTGAATTGATCCCTCCACCATAGTAGAGTATCGCATGGTCGACAGTTTCGGACGCAGCTTTTACGACAGTGGGATCGCCATAGGTGCCTGAATATTCGATATAAACTATCGGGAAATGGAAGTACCGGTCGGCGACAGCGGTATACGCGGCAACCTCAGCCGGTTTGAGATCGCAGATGGCTTTTGTTACCCGGCCTACCGAAGAGTTTGGGTTAAGGACGATATATGCTTCAGGGACTACCTTGTCCCAAGGAATGTTGCCGTCCTGCTGCTGAACCCAGTACCGGTGTTTACCGACAATCCATTGCACATCCGTCGTGTTCATCACGCTTGGGACAAAGACATATTCAATCCCATCAATAAGGACAGCTTCAGGACCTGCAGGTTCCATAACGAGAGGAAGATCGTACCGGGCTATCTGCTTCTGGAGGGCAAGCAGGTTCTCTTTGGTCACATTGAGTGTGCCCGAGAGCATCAGTGCATCAGTTCCACTCGTAGCAATTGCGTCGATGTCCCCCGGTTTAAGCTGTTTGTCAGGATCGAGTTTGGTCACGTGTACCCAGTCTTTCCATTTCATATCAATATCAGTAATACGTACGTCGTTTATCAAAATAAACCGGTGCTCCGGGCGTTTTTCGAAGATCTGACAAAAACCGTTTCCGGTGTGAGGGATACAAGAGATGACGATAAATTGGTTTCCCTCACCATGTGTCTTTTAAAGTTCAATCAGAGTTGAATAATCGCGTTTTCCTGTTTTTTTCGCATGATCGTCTGGAATGTCCGGATCTTATCTTCATCAACACCGGTCATTGTAGAGAGTTTATGTGCATCAGCGGCAAGCAGGCTGTCGCCATTGATTACCCCGGCCGTGATGAGTTTATCTGCGACTGTACTGGTCAAACCTTTGATCGAGAGGAGTTCTTTTCGTCCCTTTTCCACCCGTTTTTTTGGCAGGGTTACAGGAACAGGCCGGTGCAGGTATTCGCAGACGAGAGCCATATGCCGGTTGACCGTACCAACACTCATGCCGGCTTTTTTACCCAGGTTTTCCGGGCTGTGTGATGCAAAATCTTCAGGACCGGTAATCCCTGCCGCGATGTATTTTTTTAAACTTATTGCGGGAATACCAATTTCTTTTAAGACCTGACTGTTATGAGTAACGCGTGCCTCATTGACGAGAGCAACAGATTCGTTCTCCCCTATGCCTGCCTGTTGGATCGTGGCCGGACTGGCCTTTGCAAGGCTTGCCAGATCAGTTACACCGTGCTCTTTTAATGTACTCATGATTTTTGCATAGCTGCGGCCTTTTCTGGGGATGAGGTGGTTTCTCATAAACTTACGGCACTCTGATCGCCGCCGCAGTTTTTCAAGAACGTCCCCTGCCTCGCTCTTGAGTTTCTGCGCTGCTACCAGGGAAATGTCAAAAACCTTCACGAGTGATTCAGGTTCGCTGCGGGCGATCTCGGCAACTGTGTAGATATGATGTGCCCGGGCTTTTTCAAGGAGCGTTTCATTCATCGAGGGTATCTCGATAAGTGATTCCACGTTTGAAGTGATGTGATGGCACAGAGGACAACCGATATCCCAGGGACGGGCACCTTTCCTTACAAGACGCACAAAATGGAGGTGATGCTTCTCGCAGATATCATCAGTACGAACTGCCCAGCCCCACTGGGTTACCGGAAGACCGATATTGAAGGTACATTCCGGATACCGGGAACAGCCGATGAACTGGGTGGATCCCCGCATATGCTTGATCGCCAAGGTACCGCCGCAGGCCGGACAATGGCCGAGATTGAGCTCCTCTGCAGTCCGATCCCGGATATCATCACCGATTACCTTCTCGTTAGCCTCAAGCTGATCAAATGCGGCATGCAGCATGGTCCGCGATTCGGCGATGACATCATCGCGGGTGCGAGTACTCTCTTTAATCTGCTGCATATGCGATTCTATCGTCTGGGTCATATCGGGTTTTGTGATCGCGTCGGCATTATGCTCGAGTGCTTCTGTCACGACCCGCCCTACAAGAGTCGGGCGCAAGGGGTTTCCTTCAACGTATTTGCGGGAGACCAGTTTTGCGATTACTTCGTGCCTGGTGCTTTTTGTACCTAGCCCGAGTTCTTCCATCCTCTGGATAAGCTTACTCTGTGTATACCGGGCCGGGGGCATGGTCTCTTTTTCATCGAGGCTGACTTTCCGTATAGGTAATTTCTCCCCGGTGACAAAAACCGGGAGAATGGTCTCTTTTGCCTCAGAAAACGGGTAGACGGCATGCCAGCCCGGTTCGATCAACCGCCCGCCGGTCGTCGTGTAGATTTCACCACCGGCATCAAAATTCACCTTCATGGTCTGCCAGAGTGCATCCGGGGCAAGGGTTGCAAGGAAACGACGAAGGACAAGTTCGTAGATCCGGAACGCATCGTCCCCTATACCTTCGCGGGTGGCAACCCCGGTCGGATAGATTGGCGGATGGTCAGTGGTGGATTTTTTGCCCCGGGTCGGCTCCGGACGCCGGTGGGCAAGGATCCATTCCACTTCTTTTTTGAACGGTGAATTCCGGATAGTGGCAAGTACATCGTTAAGGTTGAGTGAAGGAGGATAGACGGTGTTATCTGTCCTCGGGTACGAGATGTACCCGTTCATATACAGGTCTTCGGCAATCCGCATCGCGTTTGCCGCGGAAAAACCAAGCCGTGCTGCTGCAACAATGTACGTTGTCGTATCAAACGGTGACGGCGACCGGTCCTGCTTTGTTCCTTCCTTAACCTCGGTTACCACAAGGGGTTCTTTAGTCCGGTCCCGGGCAAGCTCTGCGGCTTTCTGCTCCTTGAACCTGCCATTGGTATGCCTGGCTTCGATCTGCTCTCCAGCTTTTTCCGTAAGGAGACCCAGCTGCCAGTATTTTTCCGGGACAAACTTCTCGATCTCTTTTTCCCGGTCAACGATCATCGAAAGCGTGGGACTTTGCACCCGACCGACGGAGAGGATATTGTTACCACCACGCCGGGCTGCAAGAGAAATAAACCGGGTCAGCGACGCCCCCCACATGAGATCAATAGACTGCCGTGCCTCTCCCGCTTCAGCAAGGGCGAAATCAAGATCAGTCGTATTGGTAAATGCAGATCGAATTTCCTGTGGGGTAATAGCGGAAAACCGGGCCCGATCTATCTTAACATTCTTGTTGACGGCCCGGACCAGCTCGTATGCTTCTTTCCCGATCAGTTCTCCTTCAGTATCAAAATCAGTTGCAATAGTGACCCGGTCGGCATGACGCGCCAGTTTCTGGAGGAGCGACACAATCCTCTTCTCTGTCGGTACCTTGATTGTTTTTGCATCGATAAGGCTCCGGGGAGTATATTTTTCGCTCCTCCAGTTCTCGTATCCCGGTTCAAAATCAACCTCGACCACATGGCCGCGAAGTCCCACGGTTGTAGTCTCGCCAAAACTGTAAGTCGAAACCCCGGCGTCTTTTTTCTCGACAACCTTGTGACTCCCGGCAAGGATCTGGGCAATCCGGTGAGCTGAGATATTCTTTTCTGCAACAATCAGGTGCACGTTAGATCAGTGCTCCATAGTCTTCAGAGTCGTAACCATAAGCTGGTTGAGTTCGCCTGGATCGGCACAGCCTCGTGTCTTTTTCATGGTCTGACCGACAAGGAAGTTCAGGGCCCCGCTCTTCCCGGCTTTATAATCCTCAACGGCCTTTGGGTTTTCCGCAATAACCTGCCTTATAGCAGCAAGCAATGCACCATCATCACCGGCCGTTTTTGCCAGATTCAGTCGTTTGACAATTGCATCCGGGGTCTCTACCATTTCACCCTTGAGATGCTCATCAAGCACGACCCGGAGAACCTCAATCCCGCTTTTGTCCGTTATGGTCCCGTTTTTAAGAAGAACTAAAACACCAGCGAACAGTTTCGGATCCACGGTATCGATGCCCATGTTACGGTAGTTAAGTTCGCCGGCAAGGGTATCGGCTATCCAGGTTGCTGCAAGCGAGCAAAGGTTTTTCTGGTCGCCAGCGACTACTGTTTCAAAGAAGTTGGCCATTTTTAGTTCGCCGGTAAGTGTTCGGGCATGGTTCAGTGAACACGAGTACTGAGTAACAAAACGTTCGCGCCGTGCATCGGGGAGTTCAGGGAGCGCGATGTCTTTTACCCAAGACTGGACGTGGAGCGGCCGGAGATCCGGCTCAGGAAAATACCGGTAATCGTTCTCCATTTCCTTTGACCGGGCCGACTGGGTGATGCCCCGTGTCTCGATATAGTGTCGCGTTTCACGCTCGACGGTTAGGCCACGCCGTATCAGGTTTTTCTGCCGGGTAACCTCAAACGTAAGCGCTTTCTCGACGCCTTTATATGAAGAGATGTTCTTTATCTCAACGCGATTGTTCCCCCGGAGAGAGATGTTTGCATCAACACGGAGCGACCCTTCCTTTTCTGAATCGAAAACACCAAGATATTCGAGTGTTGCCCGCAGTTTGTTTAAGAATTTCCGAGCCTCTTTAGGCGATTGCATGTCGGGCTCAGAGACGATTTCAATGAGCGGAATACCCGCACGGTTATAATCGACAAGAGAGTACCGGCCACGTTCGGCATTTCCCATATGGACGAGTCTTCCCGGGTCTTCCTCGACATGGATCCGGGTAAGCTGGATCTTTCGTTCCTTGCCGTCATCTCCTTCAATCTCGATATAGCCACCCTCAGCAAGGGGCTTATCGTACTGCGTTATCTGGTATGCCTTGTCCAGGTCGGGATAGAAGTAGTTTTTCCGGGCAAATTCAGATTCTGGTATAACAGTGCAGTTCAGCGACTTTGCCACTTTTATTGCATATTCAATTGCGCGTTTGTTGATGCCCGGCATCGTACCGGGAAGCCCGAGACAGATCGGGCAGACATGGGTATTGGGACCATCGTCCCGGTAATCGGTGGAGCAGCCACAGAAGAGCTTGCTTTTCGTGTCCAGCTGGCAGTGGACTTCAAGGCCGACAATGACCTCTGCGTCAATCATGATTTCACCGCCTGTTCGTATGCATATGCCACGTCAACAACCCGCTCATCCTCAAACGGCCTGCCCATAACCTGAAGACCGACCGGCATTCCCTGAACTTTCCCACAAGGAACCGAAATCGCTGGAATACCGGCAAGGTTCACTGGTACGGTAAGGATATCGGAGAGGTACATGGACAGCGGATCGCTTTTCTCGCCAAGTTTGAACGCGATCGTGGGCATCGTAGGACCGCAAAGCACGTCGACGTCAGCAAAAAGCCGGGCAAAATCCTTCCTGACATTCTCCCGTGCAATCTGTGCCTTTGCGTAATACTTCCCGTAATACCCCGACGAGAGTGCAAAGGTCCCGAGCATGATCCGGCGCCTGACTTCAGTGCCGAACCCCTGTTTTCTTATATCCTGGTACGCTGCATGCCACGATTTCTTAGTATCTACCGCAGGGCCATACCGCACGCCGTCAAACCGCGCAAGGTTGGAGCTGGCTTCACTGGTACAAATCACATAGTAAGCGGCAAGCGCATACTCCATCGAAGGGATACTGCAGGGCACCGTAACAGCGCCGAGTTCTTCGAGCCTGCCGATCGCACGTTGAACGACAGCTGCGACTTCCGGGTCGACACCTTGCCCGAAATATTCTTTGGGGATCCCAACCCGCAGGCCTTTTATTTCGGCAGACGGGGTGTGGTTATACGGTCGGTTATAAGAAGTGGCGTCTTTTTTGTCATGGCCTGCAATTACCGACATCAGGAGCGAGACATCGGTGACGTTGTTTGCCATGGGCCCTATGGTTTCGAGAGAGTTTGCGTAGGCAATCAGGCCGTACCGGGAGACCCTTCCATAGGTAGGCTTAAGCCCGACAATACCGCAGAATGCAGCAGGACACCGTATTGATCCCCCGGTGTCGGTACCAAGGGCCATGCGGACCATACCTGCTGCGACAGCGGCTGCACTGCCTCCTGAAGATCCGCCAGGCACCCTTTTTATATCGACAGGGTTTAGTGTCGGGCCAAACGCGGAGTTTTCGGTACTGGTCCCCATACCGAATTCATCCATATTGGTCTTACCGGCGATTGCTGCACCGGCATGCTTGATCAGGCTGGCCGCATGCGCATCATACGGCGGGACATACCCTTTGAGAATTTTCGAGGCACAGGTGGTCTCGATACCCTTGGTCGAGATATTGTCTTTGACCGCTATCGCGATCCCTTTGAGTTTTCCTTCGCCATGGTCTGCCTTTGTACACACTTTCAAAAAGGCATTGTACCGGTCTTCGAACGCGAAACAGATCGTATTTCCGGCCACTACATCACCCGGGGTGCCTTGATATAGCCATCTTCTTTTGCACCGGCATTTCTTGTCGCCTCTTCCAGGGAGAGTGACGGTTCTACAACGTCATCCCTGAAAACATTCAAGAGATCGCGCGTGACCGTTTTATCACCCTTTACCTGGTCAAGAACATCAAAATATTCCACAATGGCATTAAACTGGCCCGTAAAAGCAGCCAGCTCCGTAGTATCGATACCAATATCAGCAAGTTCCCCGATATGCTCCACGTCTTTTTCAGTGACCATGTTTCACCTGTCCGATGTGGTCTATGTAATCTTGCACGGACGTTTTATAACCATTTTTACGGGCAAGTTTTTTTAGTACTCCCCACACCCCGCTCCCATATTGCATGGCTTTTTTGCGGTATCCGGCAAGTTCTTGCGGGATATAGCGCTCTGCAACCGCACGCAACGGGATTTTCCGCTGGCCGTTGCATACCTTTTCCTGAGCCGGGATCGCGGCTGCAGCGCGCATAACCCGGATGTCCAGGTACGGCATGGAGAGATAGGTGCCATGGAGTGCAGCAACCGCTTGATCCCGGGCAGCCTGAAGTTCCAGACCGGCAACATCCCGCGCAAGATCTTCTTCGAGCGTAGGGGAGGCCAGGTACCGGGAATAGCCGCCAAAGAGCTCATCTGCTCCCTGGCCGGCAAGGATACGCTGGTACCCGTGCTCCCCAGCCCATTGCGCGACGAAGTACAGGGTCACGGCAATACTGGTGTTCACCGGGTCTTTTCTGGGGATCGCTGCGATCACTGAGGGAAGCGCGGACTCAATATCTTCAGGAGTAATTTCAACTTCGGTACAGCTCAGACCAAGCAACTCTGCTGCCTGCCGTGCCCGCGCAAGATCATGCGAACCGGGAAGACCGACCGACACGCAATCCCTTCCCGCAAGAGCCGCAACAAGGCTTGAATCCACACCCCCGGATAATGCGGTTATGCCTTCGTCGCTCCTGAGTTTTATTGCGGTCACAATTGCTTCTTCAAGAGATGAAGGTGCCGGGTCTGGTGCGATAGCAAACCGGACCTTCCCGTTACAGACCAGCGCACCCTTGGGACCAGGGCCTGGGATTATACCAAAATGGTCACGTGCAGAGCAGTCATCAAATGAGAATGCAAATTCACCGCCAAATGAACGAACCTGTTCCGGGTCCCCTCTGACTATCTTTTCAACCTCTGCCTTGGAAAGCCGGGTACCATCCTGTTCTACCCAGCCGGTGCATTCAAAGGAAGCCATCTACTCGCCGGATACAGTATGGAAACGGCAATGCATATAATGCGTGGCAAACGTGCCGCACTCGGAATCACTAACCCTAAGGTGACGATTCTTTTTATGGTACTGACGAAAATACTATAGGACGCGAGGGTACGAAAGTGGCCAACTCGGCTGGACTTAAGATCCAGTTCCGCAGGGATTCATGGGTTCGACTCCCATCCCTCGCATTTCCTTTTGAAAAATCGAATACAGCCTGCGTTTTGATCCAAGCATACCGCTTATAAAAGATTATTCAAGAATTTCATAACGACAACGATCAAACCGCGGTGAACACACGCAATAGAAAATAAGATCCGCATCACCACAATTCGTTATACGTTGACGTACACCAGGATGCGGACTACATCGCCTTCACAAACATCAACGGGTTCCAGATCCCCAATTTCCACTCGACCTTTCCCGGAAGTAATAATGTATCTCTCCGTTATTCCGTCCAACCTGTGCCATGCCGTTGTCGTATTCCTTTTTACCCGGGCGCGTGCGATTGATACCTGTTCATCCCCGGTGTCATTAGCAACCTCGGTAACAAAGCATCGTTCATTTGTTTCGAATTCGTGATATTCGGCTATTTTCCTGATTTCCGGTTGCATGGTTACACGCTTATTTTTCGTTTGACGACTCAGTCCCTAAAATGGTCGCTACACGGCCAACACGCCCGTCACGGAGCCGGACTTTGATACCATGAGGATGTGTCAATGAATTGGTCAGGATATCCTTGACAATGCCACGCGTCACTTTTCCGGAACACTGGTCTTCTTTGAGAATTATATCCACAATGCAGCCAGGGGAAATATCGTTACGACATCTGCCACTGGTTCGAACGTTTTTATCCATGAGAATCCGAAACACTCCTTATTAAACAAGATTTCAGCACATTTCAGGAATTACCGGAACCGTCAAAAAATATTATAAATAAGGTACATCAGGAGAGCCCAGACCGGATTCAAGCCAGCCTAGGGCAGTCACCCATCCATGGTTTCCACCATGCAGCGTAAGAACGGTGATCTGGTTGTTGAACTGGTTAGATGCAGGTGAAAAAACCGTCCAGGTATTAGTCCCGGTAACGCTTTCGTTGATATTAACGGTTGTAGATGGGGCAGCAGAATAATCGGCATATGTATAGGTTAGATACTGGTAACATACCGGTGTAGTGTTGGATGTACTATCCACGGCAGGACAGGCAGTCGTGTGAATCCCGTTAAGCGGGCGGAACACCGCTGCATTTTGGACCGGAGAAGTTGTATCTATATGCTCATGAGACGATTCATTCACCGTAAACATCACAGTGACAGGTTGTGTAGTCCCGTTGATTACCGGACTACCAATACTATTTGCAGAAACTTTCAGAAGCGTCGCCTTTCCGGTATCATACAGCGTCAGGTTCATGGTGTCGGGAACTCCGGAAACATCATGGTTACTGATCTGTGTCACTACAGGCGAATTCCCGTTTGGTTCTGCAGGAACCGGTAAGAAAAGGGTAACATTTGTCAAAACGTCATTGGTAGAAATAGTGCAGGTATATAGGTAGTTTGCGGAGAGCGAGTTCCTGTACGCCACATCAGTATAGCCAAAGTAGCTCGCACACGCTATGAACGCCACAACAATGATAATGAAAAGTCCTAGCACGATTTTGATGATCTTATCCATAATATCCCCCATCGCACCGGATCCCTATCAGGAATGCTGCTGTACGACAGGCCCTGGTTCTCCGGCACACTAGCATACTATTCTGGAACCCAGCTAAAAAAACATTGTATTTGCAGATAGGGTTCCGGATCTTTCCTAAAAAAACAGCACGTCTATATGATCCGGTGCCGATCATATCTGCATGGAACGTCGCCCCGAGCTTGTCCTTAAAAATGTCCAGACCCCCGGAGGGCGAAAAGCGGATATCGCGATCCGGGATGGCCGGGTCATTCATACCGGAGCAGGAACCTCCGGTGACAAGGTCATCGATTGCACAGGTCTTTTTGTCCTTCCTGCGGCTGTCGATGTCCATGTCCACATGAGAGGAGGGAGCCAGTCGGCAAAAGAAGACTGGAAAACCGGGAGTGCAAGTGCTCTTGCCGGCGGTGTGACCGTTGTGGTAGACCAGCCAAATACCCTACCACCCCTTACTACACCTGATGCATATGCAGCCCGGGTTCGTGAGGCAAAAGAGCATTCACTGTGTAGTTATGCGATAAACAGCGGCGTAACCCCGGATACGCCACTCGAGGAGATGTGGGTAAAAGGAGCGGCAGCATTTGGTGAGATTTTCTATGCGCCTTCCAGTTATGCTGAGTCTGTTGACATCGCGGACATTTCCTGCGCACTCAGGCGCATCCGGGCCCTTGGTGGCCTTGCAACCATCCACGCAGAGGGAATCGTCCAAGGTAAAGATACCGGTCTTGCTGCTCACGATACCCTGCGATCAGCCCGCCACGAAACAGAAGCAGTCAGAGCGGTGCAAGAAGGAAACACTGACGGATGCCGGCTTCACTTCTGTCACATGAGTACCGCGGCAGCGATCGAAGCTGTACAGGGAACTGTTGAAGTAACGCCCCACCACCTCTTTCTTTCCCGTGAAAAAACAAGCGATGAAAATACCCGTTTTAAGGTAAATCCTCCTGTCAGAAGTGAAAAAGAGCGGGAGAAAATCTGGACGGTGTGGGACCGGATCGATGTCATCGCTTCAGATCACGCACCTCATACAACGGCTGAAAAAGGACTGCCGTTTCCTGACGCACCTTCCGGGGTTCCGGGCGTTGAAACCATGGTACCACTCCTGATGGCTAAAGTGCTCGACCGGAAGATCACCCTTCCCGACCTGATCCATAAAACGGCAACGGCACCAGCAACCCTCCTGGGTATCCCGCCATCAGGATTTGCTCCGGGTGATCGGGCTGATTTTGCCCTTTATCCCAACGCTGCAGCGACAATAGAACCGGAACTGCTTCATAGCAGGTGCGGGTGGACACCATTTGAAG
The DNA here is from genome assembly GCA_964409915.1 of uncultured Methanoregula sp. Classification (GTDB taxonomy): domain Archaea; phylum Halobacteriota; class Methanomicrobia; order Methanomicrobiales; family Methanospirillaceae; genus Methanoregula. Next base: position 35,569 of record CAYPEQ010000005.1, read on the forward strand.
GGTTTCGCGCGGTATTTCCCACAACGGTGATCCTTAGCGGTGCTGTAGTATACCGCGATGGGGATTTTTCCCCTTCAAATCCCACATGGTTTGCTGGTAAAGGCTACATACCCCCATTATAAACATCTCCGGGTCAATAGATCGACTATCTGAGAGCCGCGACACAAACCCTAAAGACCTCAAGCAACAGATGAGAAAGGGTGCCGATACAGCGCACCCATAGGTCCCCGGGTGATCGAATGGCAAGCGCCTGGAAATGATCCATGGGACAACCCGGGTGCGCGACAGGCATCGCCCGGCTGAGGGTTTTATACACAGGTGAAGAACGGTAGCAGCCACTGATGATCCATGTGTGTTTAAGCCGGGCGACACTTCCTTTAAAAAAGGATCTTTATGTCCACGATTGCTGATGCAATTTCCGAAGACAGTGGCAATACACTTCTGCATATTGAAGTCTCGGCTGGTGCAAAGAGCGATCTCTTTCCTGCAGGATTTAACGCGTGGCGAAATACCATTGGTTGTCGCGTCACAGCTCCTGCCGTTAACGGAAAAGCAAATAAAGCAGTCATCGGTCTTATCAGCTCTACAACCGGAGTGCCGGTTTCTGCGGTTTCTATTGTCTCCGGGCTTACTTCATCCCAGAAGAAAATAAGAATTGTTGGTGTCTCAAAAGTCGAAATTAACCGGATACTCGTTGAAAACGGGAAAGAAAAGGATCAAAGACACTTATAAAATAAATGCCAGAAGGAGATGCGGGTACTTCACAGGGATAAAAAAACGAATCCGCGAACCTACACTTTAAGTAATTTCCCGTAATATATATATGTTATACCTATGATCAGGCTTTCAACCTATCGCATGATACATGGGGGTGCATTTACGTGTATTCACCGGATACTACCAAGTACCTTATTCACATCAGCCTCAGCGCAGAGGGGGTGGTCGAGAAACCTGACGTAGTCGGTGCCATTTTCGGGCAGACTGAAGGGTTACTCGGCGAAGACCTGGACCTGAGGGATCTCCAGAGGACCGGACGTGTCGGAAGAATCGACGTCCAGATAGCGAGCAAGAAGGGGGAGACTACCGGAGAGATCCTGATAGCTACCTCCCTTGACCGGGCAGAGACAGCGGTTCTTGCTGCATCACTTGAGACCATTGACCGGATAGGCCCCTGCGTCGCACACGTGTCAGTAAACACGATCGAAGATATCCGGGTCAGCAAACGGAAGAAAATTGTCGAACGGGCCAAGGAGATCCTCATCGAGCGATTTGATGAGGGTACCATTGACAGCGATGAACTGCTTGACGATGTCCGCCAGACGATAAGAATTGAAAAGATCGGGACGATTGGCGACGAGAAACTCCCGGCGGGCCCAAATGTCCTTGAATCAGATGCAATCATCATTGTTGAAGGAAGGGCTGATGTAATCAATCTTCTCCGGTATGGCATCAAGAATGCCGTGGCCGTGGAAGGAACAAACATCCCCAAATCAATCGTCGATCTCACTGAGAGAAAAACCACTACGGCTTTTTTCGATGGCGACCGGGGTGGCGAACTGATCCTCCGGGAACTCCTGCAGGTTGCAGACATTGATTATGTCGCATTTTCCCCACGGGGAAAAAGTGTAGAGGATATGACCAAAAAAGAGGTCATAAAAACGCTGCGCAACAAGGTTCCGGTCGAATATGTCCGGGACCAGTATTTTGAGGATGCCGCCGAACTCCCCACAGATCTCGTCCGACAATCCCGTACAGTACCAGGTTCTGATGAGGGCAATCGCAATGATGTTACGGGAAGAATGGGACAGAAGAAACAAAAAGAAACTTCGCCTAAAGTCCCGGTCACCATCCGCGATCATATGGAGGACGTGAAAGGTAAGAGCGTCGCCCGATTCCTTAACGGCGATATGGGTGTAATCCGGGAGATCCGATCTGAAGAGATTGAAAAAGCGGTTGAATCCCTGGACGAACCTGCCGCAGGTCTTATCGTCGACCGCACGGTAGACCAGAAACTGCTTGACCGCCTGGTCTGGAAAGGCCTTGAATATGTCGCGGCAAAAGATTTCAAAGGGATTATAAAAAGACCATTAAATATCAGGTTAATGAAAATGAGCTCGTAAAGGAGAGACAGCGCAAATTTATTTATGGAGGGTATGCACTATGTTACACCTTGGAGTGGAACTGTGCACAAGGAAGAACTCGTTAATCTTCACAAAATACTTTACGAGGTCAAGGACTATTTCGAAGAGATCAATCCGGACCTGAAGTTTTCCCAGTACAGTGCATTAAAGATTACGCCGTCCCAGATGCATAAGAGCAAACTCGAGCATAAATACGCCATTTTTGTGCTGGGTAACGAGATTGCCAATGCAATGAAAGAGGTCGATTATACCTCGTCTTCACGTATTTCGGCACGGATGAAAGACCTTGCCGAAAAAACCCTCAAAGAAATGGAATATGCCTGAATCCTTAAAGGTCCATTTTTTTCCCCTGCAATTTTAGATTCTATAGGAACTGCCCATTCCTGATATCACTGAGTTCTGGCGATATATCTGCTAGGGGGCGTAACCGCTAAATCCGAGCAGATGAATCAATCCTGTATGCGATATTTCCCTGAACCGGACCGGGATCTCAACCTCAGTGATGTAAACCGGGTTGTCGAAGCTGCATTTGCTGATCATGGAAAGGGACTGGTACAGATGCCGCCCAAAGTCTACATCACACTTCCTGCCGGGGATTTCCGGACAATGCCCGGGTACCTTCCTTCTCTCGGGATTGCAGGTGTAAAGATTGTCAACGTCCACCCGGATAACCCAAAAGTAGGCCTTCCGACGGTAATGGCGTTGACGGTTATTCTTGACCTGGCGACCGGGAGGCCTATGGCGATCCTCAACGCTACAAAACTCACGGATATGCGGACCGGGGCAGCAGGAGCCATTGCGGCAAAATATCTTGCACCAAAAAAAGAGTGCGTCCTTGGCGTCATAGGTACCGGCCGGCAGGCTGAAGCCCAGGTCCGGGCTACAGCACTGGAATTGTCGCTCACTCAGGTAAAAGTCTGGAGCCGGGACCCTGTACATGCCGAAGCTTTTGCAGCACGGCTCACGCCCCTTTCTGCAGAAAGCCAGTCTATGGAAAAAGTCTGTGACTGTGATATTCTGGTAACAACGACACCGTCCCGCACCCCGATAATAAAAAGCGAATGGATCCATGCCGGCACACACATTAATGCCATTGGCGCCGATGCTCCCGGAAAAGAGGAACTCGATCCGGAGATCCTGCACCGGGCCAGGGTTTTTGTCGATGATCCGGCCCAGGCATTCCATTCCGGCGAAATTAACGTTCCCATCAATAAGGGACTATACCAAACCTGGATGATCGCCGGCACTCTAGGGGAGGTCGTGACCGGCAAACGAAAACGCGAAAGCAAAGACGAGATCACCATCTTTGATTCCACGGGGCTTGCCATCCAGGATCTGGCGATTGCGTCGATTGCGATGCGCCAGGCATCCAGCATAGAACTACCGTTTATGTGAAATCAAGTTCATCCTGTTTTAGTTCAGGAATTTTTCTCGTCCTTAAGAGCCAATGAACCGGATCATCCGGCACACAAATATAATGAAAAAAATTATTGCTTTTCTTTTGCGTATTTTTTCCAGACCTGTTCACGATAGACCGGACCGCTGTTATACGTACAGAAAGGAATAAGTCTGCCATCCGGTGTCGCGTAATGAATGCAGCATCGCTGGACACGCTCAATATCGTAATTATATTTGTCCATGAAATGCATTGTCCCGATGAAAAGGGCGTTCCAGTGGAACTCACGCAACGCATCAAAGTTCTGGGCTATCAGCGTTTTTCCGATCAATTTCCAGAAGTCCGCTGTACTTCCCTTTTCGCCTTTCTTGAACGAGGCATGGAGCTCTTTTACCCCTTCAAGCAGGGTGGCATATTTGTTGATAGTTCCGCCTTTTTTGAGTTTGTTTGCCATCAGTTCAATTGCGGCAAAGAGGCTCTCTACATCAACCATCCTCGTTACCGGTACCATCCCGTCTTTTGTGATAAAAACATAGGTGGCAGCACCGCAATGCTCATGAGCGGTGAAGCGCACCTGAGGACGGCCGGTATATGCCTCAACCAGGTCAGAGAAGGGCAGAACGCAAGGCACCGGATAAAAATCTTCTTTTTTAAGGATACCGTGAGTCTGGCTCTCGAGTTCCCCAAGCAACTCTGGTATCGTTATTCGTTCCTTATCGATATCTTCGTCGTTAGCGGCCCCGGTAAATGCGACCGGCTGGAAATTTACACCCCGTACAATGGAGATGTGTTCAGCGGCAAATTTCAGGATTTCGCCAACTTCACTGGAATTTCTTCCCTTGATAACGGTTGGAACGAGGACTACGCCAAGACCGGCCTTACTGAGGTTTTCCAGTGCCTTGATATGGATTTTCAGGAACGGATTGGTTGCAGGGGTGACACCATCGAAGTGGAGGTAAACGGTTGAAAGACCGGCGTCCTTGAGCTGCTGGGCAAGCACCGGGTTATTCGCCAGTTTAACGCCGTTTGTTGCGATCTGCACCTGGGGAAATCCCAGTTCCTTTGCCTTTTTGACAATGTCAACAAGATCGTCCCGCATGGTCGGTTCTCCACCGGAAAACTGCACAGCGGGCGCCGGTACTGGTTCCTCGCGCCGGAGCACCTGCATCATACCGACAATCTCGTCAAACGTGGGCTCGTAGACAAAACCACAGGCACGGGCATTGGCAAAACAGAAATCACAATCTAAGTTGCACCGGTTGGTCAGATCTATATTGGCAAGCAGTGTCCCCGAGTGGTGGTTACTACACAGGCCACAGGCATTGGGACAGGAATCAGAGACTACCGGATTCTGGGGATTGGATACACCGCGACCGACGACGTCATACTTCGCGAACCGATGGTACATCTCCGCATCAGACCAGTAGACGTGTCGGAACTTCCCGTGTTCGGGGCACGTCCGTACAAGCCAGATCTTCCCCTCCTCTTCAACGATTTCCCCTTCTAGGACTTTCCCACAGACAGGGCAAAGGCTGCGTGTTTTTTTGATCACCATATCTCCACCCGATGCACCAAGGACACGACAATCACTTTGGCTTTTTGAGTAACCTTAATCTTTTTATCTGCTCTTTATTAGAGGTATTGGAGTGCTACACTATTAGTGCTGAGTCATTCATAATACCATTGTTTTCTACACTGCTTGCAGCATTCTGGATCATGGTCCCTGCGTATATCCCAAATCCAGTCGCCGCACTTTGTGGCGGCGGGACTCCGATAGATTTTGGCAAAACGTACGCAGACGGGCACAGGATCCTTGGCGATGGAAAGACCTACCGGGGCCTCGTGAGCGGGGTGTGTGCAGGTATAGCTGTCGGCGCACTACAGATCTGGCTTTGGGGGGCTTTTGGCTGGACATTCCTTCCGGAGCAAACCGCAGCCTCAGTGGTAATCCTTGCTTTCGGCGCACTTCTCGGAGATATGGGAAAGAGTTTCATTAAGCGGCGGATCGGGAAAAACCGGGGAGAATCGTGGCCGATAGCTGACCAGTACGACCTGGTTGCCGGTGCCTTTATCCTCATGCTGGTCTTTGACCCGGCGTGGTTATTCACCAATATAACGTGGCAAATTCTCGTCGTTATCCTGATCCTGACTCCTATCCTCCACCGTACGGTTAATATTATCGGTTACCATATCAGGGTTAAGAAGGAGCCCTGGTGATTTTCATGAACGCGATAGCAGATCTCCTGATCCGGTGTAAAGCCATAGAATTTGGTGATTTTACCTTAGCCTCGGGGGCAAAAAGCCGGTACTACGTTGACATAAAAACTGCCGTGACCCATCCGGAATTCCTCGAGGCTATAGCACGCGAAATAGCCTGCCGGTATACATTTGATGTCGTAGCAGGAGTTGCCGTCGGGGGGGTTCCTCTGGCAGTCGCAGTCTCCCTCGCTGCCAAAAAACCCTTTGCAATTATCCGTGCAGAGGAAAAAGATCACGGCAAAAAATCCCTGATCATTGGTGATGTTAAGGGAAAGGAGATACTCCTTGTCGAGGATGTTACCACATCGGGAGGCTCTGCGTTGTATGGCATTGCTGTGTTAAGAAACGCTGGTGCCACAGCGGATCGTGTTGTCACGGTGGTAGACCGTGAGCAGGGTGCAGAGGAAGCCTTAAAAAAACAGGCCATCAATCTTTTCCCGCTTGTCAGGGTCAGTGAGATCCTCTGATGAGAAAGGACGAAACATAAACCATTTTTAACAAAAGAACCCATGTGATTGATGATGAGGATTCTCGTTGTTGGTGGCGGTGGAAGGGAACATGCAATAGCATCTGCACTACATCGCACCGGCGAGACAGAAATCTTTTCCGTGATGGCAAAAAAGAATCCCGGCATCGCCCGGCTCGCAAAGGAGATCTGCCTCGTTCCAGAGACGGATCTGGCCCGGATTGAGGCATTTGCCGGAAAGACCGGTGTTACCCATGCTATTATCGGCCCTGAAGCACCCCTTGAAGCGGGTGTTGTTGATCGACTCTCAGGCGCGGGCGTTGCATGTGTGGGCCCGACTAAAAATGCGGCACGCATTGAGACCGATAAAGCGTTCTGCCGGAATCTCATGACAAAGTATAATATTAGCGGGAACCCCGACTACCGGGTCTACCAGGACCCGTCAGAAGCTATAGCGTTTGTCAAGGATCATGAAGGCGACCTGGCTGTCAAACCAGTCGGCCTTACCGGTGGAAAAGGTGTCCGGATCATGGGAGAGCAGGTTGACAAGGCAGGGGCCATTGAATATATCAGGGAAGTTAATGGCGGCGTTGTTCTCGAAGAACGGTTAAAAGGTGAGGAGTTCACACTCCAGGCATTTGTCGATGGTTTTCATATCGTCCCCATGCCGCTGGTGCAGGATCACAAACGGGCAGGTAAAGGTGACACCGGGCCAAATACCGGAGGGATGGGTTCCTACTCAATGCCGGATCATATGCTCCCGTTTGTGAGCAGGAAGGATCACACGACGGCTCTTTCCATTATGGCTTCCGTTGTCGCTGCTCTGAAAAAAGAGGGGCATCCCTATAAAGGAATACTGTACGGCCAGTTTATGAACACTTCCGACGGCCCCAAAGTCATAGAGTTCAATGCACGGTTCGGCGATCCTGAAGCGATGAATGTGCTTACCCTTCTTTGTTCTGATTTTAGCAGGGTGGTTACCGGGATAACAGAAGGGACACTTACGGCATCGAACGTTGCATTTGAAAAGGCAGCGACGGTCTGCAAATACCTTGTACCGGAAGGCTATCCGCAGGCGCCCCTGTCCGGCAGGCCGCTAGTCACCGGTGAAAAGGGCAATGCTATCCTTTATTACGCGAACGTAGAGGAGCGAGAGGGTAAACTCTATACCCTTACATCCCGAACCCTTGCATTTGTGGGAAAAGCTGATACTCTTCCCGAAGCAGAACAGATTGCTGAAAAGGCCGCGTCGAAAGTAGAGGGAGAGGTCTTCCATCGCAGTGATATCGGTACCCAGACGCTCCTTGATCAACGGATTTCCCATATGAAGGAGCTACGATGAAGAAAGATTTTCTTTCCATTCTGGATATTACCAAAACAGAATTAGGTGAGATCCTTTCCGATGCAGAACGACTTAAACGTCAGAAACGGGCTGGTGTTCCCCACGAACTGTTGCGGGGCATGTCACTGGCCATGATATTTGAAAAATCCTCGACACGAACACATATCTCGTTTGAAGTGGGCATGCATGAACTTGGAGGCCATGCACTTTTCTTAAATGCAAAAGATCTCCAGATAGGAAGGGGAGAAGAGATACGCGATACTGCAAGGGTTACTTCCCGCTATGTGTCAGGAGTGATGATCCGTGCTTATCGCCACGGTACGATCGAGGAACTGGCGGAATATGCAACAATTCCGGTGATTAACGGCCTTTCCGATCGCGAGCATCCCTGCCAGCTTCTTGCCGATATCCTGACTATCCGCGAACATTTCGGGGATGTGAGGGATCTTAGCGTCGCGTGGATAGGCGACGGGAATAATGTCTGTACATCCCTTGTCCTTTCATCTGCCCTCACCGGCATGGCCGTTACAGTAGCAAGCCCGAAAGGGTATGGCGTGGATCCTGGAACTCTTGAACGTGCACGTAAACTTGGGGGAAATGTCAGGACTGTCGCTACACCTGAAGAAGCGGTAAAGGATGCACATGTGATTGTCACGGATACATGGGTTTCGATGGGTGATGAGAAAGAGCGGGAAAAACGTCTTGCCGCATTTCACCAGTACACGGTAAACGATCAGTTACTCCGAAAGGCAGCCCCGGATGCCCGTGTACTACACTGCCTGCCCGCCCACAGGGGCGAGGAAATTACCGGGGATGTCCTTGACGGGCCACAAAGCCTTGTTTGGGACGAGGCCGAAAACCGGCTCCACGCCCAGAAAGCGTTGCTGGTAAAACTCCTTAAAAAACAGTAACTGAAGTCCACATCACCGGAGAAAAAACCGATTTCATTCTCCGATGAACTTACGGACTTCATCGATCATATATTTTTCAACCTGTTCTGCAACTTCGCGGCTTCCACGAAACGCAAGAAGCTCCCGTTCGTCGCCATCCATATTTGCGAATTTGAGTTTCTGTTTGCGTTCCACGACTTCAACATCGAATTTTTTTGCTATATCAAGAATAATGGAACGCGGAACCCCCGGGGGGATAAGGACATCACAGAGCGATTCTTCAGGTATCTGATTGGTTTCTGGTTGGTCTGACATAGTTAATCCATTCCTACTTACCGATTTTGATGCGCCGGCTCATAATACAGGGCCCTCCCCGAACTCCCCCGATAGGGTTTTTGGGTTTTCCAAGGGAATTCATGCATCGTCCCATAAGGGCTGCCCCGCGGGCAAGACCGTCATCCACAAAGACAAGATGGTCGTTTGGATCATCAAAGAGATTACGCTCGGTAATCCCCTCCAAGATATACTCGGGTTTTCTTCCGGAAATAGCCGCCCGCCCGGTAAAACCGATGGATGCATTTCGTGGGACAAGGTGCTCTTCTACGGCCACATCGATAAGCCGCAGTGCCATCTTTGCGCATACACGGTCAACTACTTCGTTAAGAACAGAGAGGTTGTAATTTTTATGAATTTCAGCACCAATCTCGTACAGTTTATCGAGATCGCTGCTGTTGACCCCGCAATCACAACCAATCATCGCAACTTTGGACTCTTTTGCCAGCTTCGCATTTACCGGAACACGCCCGAACCGATCCCGGTCCGCGGGTACAATCCTGATGTCGATATGTTCGTGACACCGGGTGACAAAATCATCAATGACTTTACGATTGCCCCCGGAAAAAAACCCTCCGGAAACGCTGTGCTCGCCAAAAATGTCAAGCGCAGTTCCGGTTCGTTCCTGGACAAGACCGGTACCACGGACAATCGCATCAGGAATTGCCCCGGCAAGACCACAGAAGTTCCCGATTGTTTTTGCAAATGGGTTTATATCGTCCGGGCTGACGTCGCTTGTGATCCTCCCATCCAGCGTCGTGCCGAAATCTGCGGAAATGCAGGGGTTCCGGAAATCGACCGGGGTCCACTTTGCACCTTCCTTGATCCCGGCCATTGCCAGTTCACCTTCCATTTCGTTTGCTACCATCTCGACTCCGGTAGAACCCACCGGGGGAATCACACCGGCAACCGCCCCGATAAACACAACCTTGTCAGCAAAACTGAATGGCTGGAGCTTTTCAGCCTGGTTTGCTTTGGTCATGGGCGGTGTCATCTTTCTTGGAGGGACCCCGGCAATCAGGCAACCATTTGCAAGAGCTATGACAAAGTCCCCAACCTGATCAGGGGATTCCATCTCTGCCACGACACCGGTACTGCGGACGACAAAGTCAAGGTCGGTTTGTACGTCGAGGTGCGCTTCTTTGTGGCACTGGAGTAAGGTATCCCGCACCAGCTCAGTGACGGCCTGACGCGAGAGTTTTGTCCCGTCAAGCGTCTCACCAAAAATCTCTTCTCCGGATTTTGGCGGCCGTATATCCCGGCTCATGCTTACGGTCTTGTTGATAACATAGGATTTACCGGTTTCCAGGCTTACCCCGGTAAGAATGCATTTTGTTGTGGTATTGCCCATCTCTACAGAGGCCACAATAAAATAGGGTTTGTTCTTGTATTCCGGGATCTGCATACCCGCACCGTGCGCAATTTGAGGGGGTGGAGGGCTTTCTACGATATGGGGTTTCGGTTTGACCCACCGGCTGAAAAAACTGGCGCACATATTCTTACGATCTGGTTGTTAGAGGATATATGTTTCTTTTTTGTGTTCGATGGGAGTAATAAACCCGGATAATCTAAGGCACTAGCAGGAAAAAGGGAAGAAGAGACCTTATTTTTTTGCGGTTGTCTTCTTTGACCTCTCCTTCATTCCATGAACCAGACGGGCCTGAATACCGAAATAGTGGGAAACACCGATAGCATGGCACTGATCTATAGAAGCACTGTCAAAGGAAACAAGATCACCCGAATAAATTGCCTGCGGAGAGCTGCGGCCAAGAACCCGGACACTACCCTTGTACAGTTCGAGATCGACACTGCCGTTAACCCGTTCCTGTGTTGTATCGATAAATGCGTTGAGCGCAGTATAAAGTGGTTCATAGACAAGCCCCTTATACGCCAACTCTGACCATTTATCATCAACCATCCGCTTGAATACCAGTTCCTGACGCGTGAGGACCAGACTTTCGAGATCCCGGTGTGCAGTGAGAATTACCGTTGCAGCAGGGTGCTCATAATTTTCCCGTGCCTTAAGGCCAAGAATACGATCTTCGATTATATCATTCCTGCCGACACCATGTTTCCCTGCGAGGATGTTGAGTTTCTGGATAAGGTCGTAGCCAGCGAGTTTTTTCCCGTTTAAGGAATCCGGAACCCCCCGGGAAAACCCAAGAGTGATCTTCTCTGGTTTTGCAGGAGCTTTTTGCGGTGATACAGTCCAGAGAAAAATCTCTTCAGGAGGATAATACGCGGGATCCTCGAGTTTTCCTCCTTCGATACTCCGGCTCCAGCAGTTCTCGTCCATGCTCCAGGGTTTTCCTTTCTTGACAGGTACCGGAATACGGTGTTCTTTTGCGTATTCAATTTCCCAGTCCCGGGTGAGGTTCTGCTCGCGGATAGGAGCGACAACGTCGAGGCCAGCTGCACGGATAATAAAATCAAACCGCAGTTGATCATTTCCTTTACCCGTGCACCCGTGCGCAATTGCTTTTGCCTTCTCCTTTCTTGCAATTTTCACAACTTCCTGTGCTATCAGGGGCCGGGCAAGTGAAGTCCCCATGGGATATCCCTCATAGGATCCGTTTGCCTTGATAGCAGGGAAGATATGCTCAATCACAAACCTTTCCCGGACATCGACCGTATAATGGCGATCAGCAAGTTTCTCACCCTTTTGTGTGGCTTCCTCGATCTCTTCATCTCTCTGGCCGACATTGACCGCAACCGTGACGACGCGATCATAGTCATATCGTTCTTTTAAGAGAGGAATACATATGGAGGTGTCAAGCCCCCCGGAATATGCTAATACGATAGTACCTTTTCCCATAATGGATACTTCCATTTCAGACATCAGGTTGGATGTCTCACCATATATTTGCAAAGGAAGAGAGAAGGAGTCAATAACTCTTCAACCAGTGAAAAATCCAGAATAAAAAAGAACAGTTCGGGAAAAATTTCCCGAACACAAATATAACTTCCTTACTTTACAATGATTTTCCCGCTGGCGACCGGCTGGAATACGGTGGCGTATTGGTACGTTCCTGCCTTGCTGAAGGTAACATTAAAGAACTTATGGTACGGGATCACAACGGTACCGAAATATTTCGCAGTCACCGAATCGGCTGACTGGATACCATGTGGCTTATAGGGATCGGCATTGAACCAGGCTACCGTCGTGTTTACCGGCACATAGAGCGTCGCTATTGGCGGCGTAATGGTCAAAGAACTGGTGAAAGTAACCACAACGGGTTTTGGCGTTGGAATCACGGGTACGACAGTGACGTTTGCGGTAACATTAGCCGTCGTATTTGCGGTCACATTGGAGGTGACAACAGGGGTCGGAATGGCGGTCGGAACGGGCGTTGCAACTACAGTGGGTACAGCTGTTGGCGTTGGTGTGGCGGCAGGGGCTTGCTGGGAAGTGCACCCTGCGAACAGGATCCCGATAAACAGGACTACAAGAACAACAATAACTTTCTTCATGCATGTTTTTTTGTTATCTCGGTATATAAGGATATTCTATTATTATACGGGTTTTAGCCCGCTTCAGGAACGCCTGCGTTTTTTTATGGCCACACTATAAAAAGGGAGGGATGAGCTCAACCGCCGGAATTATTTGTGATAATGGCTGATCGGTTCGAGCGTCATCTGCTCACGCTTGATCGCATCAATGGCAAGTGCCGCTGCCCGCGCAGCCTGCAGGGTCGTAATATACGGGATTTGGAAATCGACCGCCGCCCTCATGATCTGGTAATGATCCTGGCGGGACTGGCGATCCTGAGGTGTGTTTATGATGAGGCGTATCTCACCATGGTGCATCATATCAAGCACATTTGGGGATCCCTCCTGCACTTTCCGGACAAGATGCGCTTCAACACCCGCTTCATAGAGATAATCCACAGTACCTTCTGTCCCGTACAAGGTGAGACCGAGATCACGCAGGCGCCGGGCTATAGGGATCACTTCATCTTTCTGGCCGATATTTACCGAGATGAAAACATTGCCCTGGAGTGGCAACTCGTTATCTGCTGATATACAGGCCTTATAAAAGGCAAGCCCGAAATCATAATCGATCCCCATCACCTCACCGGTACTTTTCATCTCGGGACCAAGGATAGTATCGACGCCAGCCAGTTTGTTGAAAGGCAGGAGGACTTCCTTTACAGCTACATGATTGATTTTCTTTTCATGGAATCCCAGATTCCGCAGTTTTTTCCCGATCATTACTTTCGCTGCTATCTTTGCGATGGGAAGACCTGTTGCTTTTGATACGAACGGAACGGTCCGGCTTGCCCGGGGATTAGCCTCAAGAATATAGACCACACTGTCCTTGACAGCCATCTGTATATTGACAAGTCCCACAACACCAAGGCCAATGGCAATCCTCTTGGTATATTCCCGGACGGTTGCAATTATTTCAGGTGGGAGAGACTGGGTCGGGATAACACAGGCAGAATCCCCGGAATGTATGCCGGCCTGCTCGATATGTTCCATGATACCGCCGATAAGGACTTCTTCTCCGTCACAGACGGCATCGACATCGAGCTCAATGGCATTTCTCAGATAGGAATCGATCAACACCGGGTGGTGCTGGCTCACCCGAACGGCTTCTTTCATGTACGTCTCGAGTTCTGCCGTATTGTGGACAATCTCCATTGCCCGTCCGCCAAGCACGTATGAAGGCCGAACAAGAACAGGATATCCGATTTTCTCTGCTTTTTCCTTTGCCTCCGCTTCTGAATACGCTGAACTGTTGGCAGGACTGGGGATATGCAGGGTATCAAGAAGAAGGCTGAAACGTTCACGATCTTCAGCAACGTCCATCGCTTCCGGGGTTGTCCCAAGAATGCGTGTAGGCAGGCCCCGTCGTTTTATCTCTTTTTCAAGAGGTACTGCAAGATTAACCGCGTTCTGGCCCCCAAACTGCACCATCACGCCGTAATATTCATCAGTCTTCAGGATGTTTGTAACATCCTCAAGCAGCATCGGTTCAAAGAAGAGACGATCCGAAGTATCAAAATCCGTGGAAACGGTCTCCGGATTGTTATTGACAATGTGTACTTCAACGCCTTCTTCCCGCAAAGCTTTTACCGCATGTACCGTGCAATAATCAAACTCGATCCCCTGGCCAATCCGTATGGGCCCTGACCCCAGAATGAGTATTTTCTGCTTTTTGTCCGGAACAATTTCGCTTGTCCCTTCCCAAGTTGAGTAAAAATAAGGTGTACATGCTGGAAATTCCGCAGCGCAGGTGTCTACCATCTTATAAACCGGGGCTCCCACAAGGTCTTCGATAATAGCCGGTTCTTTGCCGGTTAATGCAGCCAGTTCGGTGTTTGAGAACCCATAGGTTTTTGCGAGGAGAATATCCTCATCCTTACCCTCAGCAGCAAGGCGTTTTTCAAGGTCAACAATATTTTTAATCTTTTCAAGGAAAAACGGCACGATAGCGGTGAGGTGCGTAATCTCTTCGACACTGAAGCCCTGCCGGAATGCATCAAAAAGGCAGTGGAAACGTTCATCGGTTGGTCGGGAAAGGATCATCCGGATCTCGCTGTGGCTCGTATGAGTCCGGACATCGGTATCAATAGACCGCTTGGCTTTCATGAACGCTTCTTCAAGCGTCCTCCCAATAGCCATCACTTCTCCGGTGCTTTTCATGGACGTGGTGAGTGTCCGGTCGGCTCCTTTGAACTTGTCGAACGGCCAGCGGGGTACCTTAACAACGATATAATCAATGGTCGGTTCGAACGAGGCAGCGGTACATCCGGTCACCATATTCTTGATCTCATCAAGGCGAAGGCCGATAGCAATTTTTGCGGCGACACGTGCAATAGGATAGCCCGTGGCTTTTGAAGCAAGTGCAGAAGACCGGGAGACACGTGGATTGACCTCGATAACCCGGTACTCGCCGTCCTTAAACGCAAACTGGATGTTGCAGCCACCCTGAACGTCAAGAGACCTGATGATATGAATTGCGGCACTGCGCATCATCTGATACTCGTCATCGCGTAAGGTAAGAATGGGTGCGACCACGACACTCTCACCGGTGTGGATGCCCATAGGATCGACATTTTCCATACTGCAGACAATAATACAGGTATCGGCTGAGTCCCGCATCACTTCAAATTCAATCTCTTTCCAGCCCATCACGCTCTGCTCAATGAGCACCTGGTGAATACGGGATCGCGAAAGGCCCAGTTCGACAATCCGGGTCAGTTCTTCCCGGGTCCGGCCTATTCCACCCCCGGCGCCACCCAATGTGTATGCCGGGCGTACAACGGCAGGCAGACCGATTTTTGAAATCGCCTCATCGATCTGACCAAGGGAGTTGATCACCATACTCTTGGGGACCGGTTCATTGATCTCATTCATAAGGTCCCGGAATTTCTCACGGTCTTCGCCTTTGTAGATCGCTTCAAGAGGTGTTCCAAGAATCTCCACACCTTTAAGCGCACCCATCTCTGCTAGTTCTGCAGTCAGGTTGAGGCCAGTCTGGCCGCCCATACCAGAGAGAATGCCATCCGGTCGTTCCTTTTCAATGATCCGTGCTATAATATCGGCCCGTAATGGTTCGATGTAAATCTCATCGGCCATATCAGGATCCGTCATAATCGTTGCCGGATTGGAATTGACCAGCACAACCTCAATACCCTCTTCCTTGAGGGACCGGCAGGCCTGCGAACCGGAGAAATCGAATTCCGCTGCCTGACCTATCTGGATTGGCCCCGAACCGATAAGCAGGACCTTACGGATATCACTGCGCCGGGGCATTTACTTCAACCTCCTGAAAAGCGCATCAAAGAAATGTGCCTCGGTGTCCCGTGGGCCCCCATGAGCTTCCGGGTGGAACTGTACCGTAGTCAGGCAAAGATCCTGGTTTTCGAATCCTTCAACCGTGCCATCGTTAACATTCGTGTAGGTTACCTCACAACCTTCCGGTAGGGATTCGGCATCAACGGCAAAACCATGGTTCTGGGTCGTAATAAAAATCCGTCCGTCTTTGAACCGGACCGGTTGGTTTGCACCCCGGTGACCGAATTTAAGTTTATAGGTATCCCCGCCAAGAGCAAGAGCAGAGACCTGGTTTCCCATACAAATCCCAAAGATAGGAAGTTCACCGAGGAGATCCTGTATGCACTTTATCGCATCCGGGGCCTGCTTGGGGTCTCCCGGACCATTACTGATAAAAAGGGCATCAGGTTTGCAGGCCCTGACCTGATCGGCGGTGGCATTATACGGGAAGACATACAAATCCCCATTCCGCTTGGAGAGACTGAGAAGCATATTTTTCTTTATACCCAGATCGATGACGGCGATTCGTTTCCCGCTGCCGGGGATATGATATGGTTCTTTGCATGATACTTCGGGGATAGGGATTATATCACAAATGGTAGGCGTCCTTTTTGCAAGTCCCACGGCATATGCCCCATCGTCACTGCCTACAACGAGGGCTGCACGCATGGTACCGTAAACCCGGGCTTTGATGGTAAGGGCACGGGTATCCACACCGGTCATTCCCAAAAGGCCATGTTCTTCAAAATAGGTTCTGATAGTGGGTTCATGCTCGGGCATTTCACAGATCTCTTTTGCGATACAGCCCAATGCACACACACGCGGGTTCTGGAAATTTTTTTCATCCACGCCGTAATTTCCTATCTGGGGGAACGTGAACATCAGGATCTGGCCGAAATAACTCGGATCGGTAAGGGATTCCATGTAACCGGTCATCTGGGTATTAAAAACCAGTTCACCTGCACACTCACCTTTTACCCCAAATCCTTCACCGGTGACAAAGTCACCGTCTTCAAAACCCAGAACCGCCTTCATGATTTCCATACATTATGTGCCGGATTAGTTATTAACGCTGATGCACAGGTCTGAATCTGTCCTCGGCGTTTATGTTTACACCGAGAATTTTCCCCGGGTCTTTTTCTATAATGCATTGTGTCGCATGAACCTACCAGCCGCAAACACATCCTCTATCCCCATTATTATATAGTACCGGTCGCAAGTTTTTCACTGGAAGTGTTTTATAACGTCTACACATGTCGATGGAAGAAACCGGGGCTCAATCATGTTGTATGCGCTTTCGACCTGCCAGTGGTGCCACAAGACCAAGGTACTGCTGGAAGGACTCGGGGTTGCGTTTGATTACGATTATGTTGATCTTCTCGAAGGAAAAGAACAGGATGATGCGATGGACGTCATCGAGCGATGGAATCCTCATGGATCATTCCCCACCCTTATCATCGACAACAAACGTGTTATCGTGGGATTCCGGGAACAGGAAATCCGGGAGGCGCTGGCTTAATGAATGTCCCTGAAGTTACAGAAAATGCAGTGGATGTCACCTATATCAAGCTCAAAACAGATGCAGAAAAAAACGGCTACCGGTTGAATCCGGACATCGAGTTTACCAAGAACCTTATCCGGGGCATTCTAAAAAACGGGCAGAGGTACGGTTATGGTTCATGTCCCTGTCGCTTAGCATCCGGTAAAAAAGAAGAGGATCTTGACATAATATGCCCCTGTGATTACCGGGACCAGGATATCGAAGAATTTGGGGCCTGTTATTGCGCCCTGTATGTAAATGAGGCCATAGCCCACGGTACCCAGAAAGTTGCCCCGATCCCTGAGCGACGTCCGCCCCGATCCCTGAGGGGGAAAAACACGATCCGGGTTATGGCTGCAGGATCGCCCCCGGGTTTTGCCTTGCCAATTTGGCGTTGCAAAGTATGTGGATACCTTTGTGCACGTGAGGACCCCCCCGGTGTTTGTCCTATTTGCAAAGCCACAAAAGAACGGTTTGAACGGTTTGCCTGACATTTTTATAATTTTTTCCAGCGACTCTTTTTATTAGTGGGTTGTCAACGTAGCATCATGCCAATACTAAAAATATGATTCCACACTAACTTTCCTATATGAATGATCCTGTCCTTGTCGAGATTGTGGGGCTAAAGTCCTCTGAATGTTCCCCGTTTCCCTGTGATGCAAATCGAACCTGCGGTTTGTCACAATGCTATCCCTCAGGAAGCCTGATAAAGGCATTTGAAGCGCTGAAAACAATGATCAGAGAAACCTACGATAATCGTGTTGAAGTGAAACTTACTCTTATCGACGATAACGTGCCCGATCACGTCCGTGCGATACTCGAAACGGAGTATCCTCCTATCCCGATGGTTCTTGTTAACGGGAAACTTACGCGAATAGGAAGGATCGCTGTTGATCGTATCGTAAACGAAATCGAAGCCAGGTTATAGGGAGAATTCCAATTTCGGCGAAAAATTTCGGCCGGAAAATCGCAATTTTTTTTTTAAAAAAAATTTTTTCCCTTTATCCAATACAAATAAACCCGTCATTTGGCCAACTTCGTACTCTTCAAACGGAGTTCTTGTTCCAGCTCGGCTACCCGGGCTTTTAATCGCGCCTCATTAACAATATACTCCCGGTTCTCAGTAACAAGGGCCACATTGGTCTCCAAAAGTTCCCGGTGCCTCGACAATTGAGAAAGATGTGTCTGAACCCGGACCATTAATTCATCGGTCGCAACAGGTTTGGTTATATAATCAATCGCACCGGCATTAAATCCTTTCACGATATCAAATGTCTCCTCGAATCCCGATAGGAAGAGAACCGGAATATCCCGCGTCTCCTGGTTCTGTTTAATCCGTGCACAGATCTTGTATCCGTCAAGTTCCGGCATATCGATATCAAGAATAATGAGATCGGGCGTTTCGGCTTTTAGCAGTTCCAGAGCAGCCGAACCCCGTTCTGCACTCAGGACAAGGTACCCAAAACGAATAAGTACAGCACTAATGGACTGGATGGTGACCGGGGAATCATCGACGACGAGGATTGTTGATATTTTCTTGTCTTTTCTATCCATATCCTAACCCCGCCCCCAGACGCCAATGTTCATTACCCGGAATGTGTCCTATTATTTCAGCCAGTATAATCAGCTGCTAAGAATTCCTTCCTTCTGTTGACGCAGCAAGCAATGCCCTGAACTGATCCCAATACTGAACAAGCCATCAGTCCTTATTTTATGATACGTATGATATCACCATATCGTATATCACTACTGGTTTAATGCTCATCCTTTAGAACCGGTTTATCTTTTTTTTGTAATAATACCAATCGAGAGGCTCATATATTCCCAGAAAACACCGGGTATACAGGCTATGTATACCAAGGAATGTTCGCAAATCGACTCACTACTCAAAGATAATCCCCGGGGCCTCAATATCCGGCAAATTTCCCAGAAATTGTCCATGAACCGGATAACGGTAGCAAAATATCTCGATCTCATGACCGTTGAGGGTAAATTGGAACTGAGATTATTTGGTAAATCCAAAGTTTATTTTCGGGCAAGGAATGTCCCGGCACGCAGCCTGACGGAATATACATCCAATCTCATCCTTATTCTCGATAATGAACACCACGTTGTGATGTGTAATCCCCGGTTCCTGGATTTTGCCGGATTATCTGAAAAGGATACTATCGGTGCATCCATATCCGAGATCCCCTGCGATCTTATTGAAAAAATCATGCCCCTGTTTGGACAGGGGTACGAACAAACAGAAAAAATGCTGGAGATCTCTCTGAAGCGGTATAACCATAGCTATTATTTTTTAATCAAAATTGCTCGTATGGAGTTTGTCGAAAACCCGGCCGGCTGGGAAATTGTTATTGAAGACATTACTAAAAGAAAAGTCGCTGAAATTGAGCTTATACAGAGCGAACAGAAATACCGGGCACTTGTCGAACAGGTGAGCGAAGCGTTTGTGACCGTAGATCTGAAAGGCACAATAAAATCCTATAAGAAAACCGTAAGAGATTTAACCGATTTTACAGAGGACGACATAATTAACCATAATATCCGGGAATTTATTTTACCGGAATCCTCAATTGACAATCCTGTATTCCTTTTCAATACTAAGTACCTTATGGATCCCCGGAAAAACCATGTCCCGATACCATGCCAAATGAAAAACAAAAACGGCGTTTACCGGTGGTACGAACTGACCATTTCCCCGGATGTCGATACACAAAACAGGCCCCGGGCTATTTTTATTGCAATGCGTGATATTCATGAGCTCAAAAAGGCCCAGGACGCAATAAAAAGCCGGGAGCAGGTCCTTGATGCCATTGTAAATCGTTTCGAGATCCCGCAGTTCGGTATCGGACCTGATCATATCATATTGTTCTGGAACGCAGGCATGGAACACTTAACCGGCATCCCGGCTAAAAAGGTCTTGGGAACAAAAGACCACGAAGAGATCCTGTATGCACAGAAAAAACCATGCCTTGTTGATTTTCTGCTGGAAAATGAGCTGACCCGGAAGAAATTCAACAATGAACAGGTCAGGCAATTGAACCTGTCACAGTTTAAATTCAATGCCGGTGAATGTTCCGCAATTGAACACTTTGATGGCAGGAATCTTGCCGGGAATAGTTATTTTGTCAAGGCTGCGATTCTGGAAGATGCTGAAGAGGAAGTGACCGGCGCAGTCCAGCAGTTCATCGAGCTTGCAAAATACGTTCCCTGACTATACCCTTACCTGTCACGCAGATTTCTTTTTTTGCCTCAACTGTGCAAGCACACGTTCTTTTTTGGCAATGGCTGCCTGAGAGGCCCGCACAACACCTTTTTTCATCTCCTCGAAATCCCCGGCTTCGGTATCAACCACTTTTTTGACCGGAGTATAGGCAGATTCCCGGAAACGGGGTTGGAAATCATGTTCCTTTCCTTCGGTCACCAGTACTGATTCAGGTTTTCCTGATTCGACATTCCCAATCTCGCGGCAATTTACACCGGTTGCCCGTATGACCCGGATAATCTCAGCAGCCGAGGATGCAGGGGCAACAATCAGAAGCGCATCAAGAGAAACCCCGAGATAATCAATCTCAAGCGCCTCAAGCATAGCCTGGACTTTGGGATTGACAAGGGGGAGCGTATCCTCCTCCCGCACTATCATCCGGCATCCTGCAGTCTCTGCCATCTCGAAGATGTCGCCCCGGAGACCGCCGTTGGTCACATCAGTCATCGCATGAATCTGATCGAAAACCGGGTTTTTAATAAGAGCCTCACAGGTTACAAGGAAGTTGAGATTAATTGTTTCGTCAACAACTTCGGGAAACCCGGAATAGATAGCTGCGGTAGCAATTGTCCCGCCACCGGCACCTTCGGTCATAATGAGTACGTCACCGGGCTGAGTTGATTTCCGGGCAGTCAGGTGCCGGGCCACACCCACAGCACCTACGCATCCGGTCAATCGGTTGCCAAGAACCATGTCTCCACCGATTCGGAGCGTCGAACCGGTCACCAGGGGCACATCCATCATCTCGCCAACGGTAGTTATCCCTGCCGTGTAATCGAATATTTTTGCTACGTCCCCGTCATCGGCCACATGGATATCGGAAAAGAGCATAACCGGAGTCGCACCCATCACATAGAGATCCCGCAGCGTTGCCCGGGTCACATGAAAACCGGCAAGGTAGGGATAGTCTGAGAGCCGGGAGTGCATCCCGTCAACGGTACAAACGATGTACTCTCCACCGGCCTTAACCGCACCGGCATCGTCCATCTCATCCACACCTACTGATGCCCCGGTCTTTCCAATAATCCGGGCGATTTCCCGGTGTGCAAAGAAATCACCTTTTCCCCGAGAACCGACCCCGAATTTTCCCATGCCGACTTGTGCGGGTTCAAACGAGAAAAAGTCCCCGGCAAGTCCTTGTGTATTTTTGACTTCTTCTACAACAGCCCGGGCAAACGCAGTTGTGTACGGAATTGAGGCGTGTTTTATTTCCGCAATGTACCCGACGAGATTGTGTGTAACAGTATTTTCATCCTCGCCGGCGGCAAGGTGCCTCCGGACATACTCCTCCACATCCATGTATTGCGTATTTGCCGCCGAGCCATAAATACCACCATTATCAGGGCGGTTGAAAACGGCTTTTACCGGCGAAGGATACCAAGCACTTCTGAAAAGGAGTGGAGGGCGTCATCAAATTTTTTTGCCTTGAAAAGAGAAAGTCCCTTGACCACACCGGCTCTGACGTCATGGATATCAATATAATAGGCCTGGTCAAAAGCGCGGGCAGACTCCTCGAGCCTTCCTAAAGCAAAACAGGAGTTGCTTAAAACCACCCAGGCATCGGCTATAGTCGGATCCAGAGAAAGTGCCTTTTCAAGACACTGAATCGCTTCCTCATGGGAGCCAAGCTGTGAGAGCGCAAGGCCTTTCCGGTAGAGTGCCTGCGGATGAATTGGATGAATAGCAAGGGCAGCCTCGAAGGATTCAAGAGCCTCACGGTATTTCTTCCGGTTAATGAGGGCAATACCCCGGTTGAAAAGGGCAGAAAAGTAGAAAGGATAAATTTTCAGTGCCCGGTCGTAACAGGAAATCTCCTCATCGTACCGTTTCAATTTGCCAAGAGCATACCCTTTATTTACCCACGCCGAAAGATACCGGCTCCGTAACTCAAGTGCACGGTCACAGCACTGAATTTCAGATTCATATCGCCCAAGCATCCCCAGAGCGACACCTTTGTTGTTCCAGGCCAACGGATTATCGGGATCGAGAGCGAGAGCCTGGTCACAACAGACGATTTTTTCCTCAAACATGCAGAGTTTTCCAAGCGCAAAAGCCTTGTAATTCCAAGCATCTATACAGGCAGGATCGATACTCAGCGCCTGGTCACAACACTCGATCTCTTCCTGGAACCGGCCTAGTTTACCTAAGGCAAAACCCCGTCCGGCCCATGCAGTGGCAAGAGACGGGTTTACTGCAAGTGCAAGGGTAAATAAGGTAAGAGCCTCGTCGTGCCGGCCTTCCTTTCCCCGTGCGATTCCCTCATTATAATAATCAAGCGCTGAGCCCATTTGACTACCAGTGTAAAACGAATATCTGATGCGTTTCTCTTATGTCCAGATTCCGATCCCCTCCCCGGAACTGGAGATGATTCTGGAATACCAGTACAGACGATTATGCTTTTGTATGCTTTTTAATATATCCACAGGATCAGGTCATCCCCGTTCCACTAAAATGAAATATTCTCTGTCGAAGCATCGTTTTTTCTTTATTCAACGGAATACCCGTGATCCCGGAGATACTGCTGGCGGCGTTCTTCGGCACCTGGAGAGGATTCCGGGATGCTTTTTTCTGCCTCTTCCCATGTTGAACGCAACCGGGAATCATCCGTATGAAGGTGAAGGGTCCCGGTCACGGTGCCACATAACGTTCCCTCATGATTCGTGATCCGCATGAGAATACATCGGTAGAATTTGCATTGGGCAGGACTGTCGTTATGAATGGTGCATCGCAGGAGACTCCCATCAGGCCTGAGAAAACGGCAGGCATGAGGATGTTCATCGGCAAAGGAGAGGTCAGAGAATATCTCCCGCTTATCCTCATCTATGCAGGCAGTAAACTGGGTCCCTGTAGAAACAGACTCGCATGCGAACTCAAAAGGCCCGATCTGGTGATCGATGATAATGTAATCTCCCAGATACATACAGCAGGTGCCACACTGCCGGCAGGTAAACGTCATCAGCTGCTCACCTTGGAACCGTCAAAAAAACCGGGTTTACCGTGATGCGCAACGAATAGCAGGTTCGTGTTCATAGCAATCTGCAGACCCTTCCCTCTTTATTGAATTTTATCTGCCGCAGTTTGGGCCAATCCCTTTAATGTTTCAAAATCCGTTGTTGTACCCGTCATCGTCAGTTGTTCGTAAACATCCTTGTTGATAAAGATAATCGAATATGTCGTTTCAGAAAGGGGATTCTGGGAATCCGTTTCGCGATAGGCATAAGTCTGTTGACCCATATTCGGGCAGGGGAGCTGGTAGATCTGGGTTGTCCCATTATCCTGTGACGTGACAGCATTCTCACCGATATTAAATACATCATTCATGCTTGCCAGAGGATAGAGATCGATGACCTGGTTGATTTCAGTCATTTCGTATTCCTGCTGATTTAACTGGTAATAAGTGACGGAATATCCGGCTTTCCAGCCCAGATTCTGCGACATCTGATCCATTTCCTGATAACTGATATCAGATCTGTCCTTGAGTATATAGCCTGATGGCATATCTGAAAGCTGCAGTGCCACCTGTGATACCGGTACTGTTGAAACCGGACTTTCTGTCGTCGGCACTGAAGTTACAGGAGATGTTTGGACCGGGGCAGGCGCCGAGGGATAGGGAAAAATAGCTGACAGGCAGCCCGCACTGACCAGTACTGCTACAAGCGCAGCACCAAGGACAGCTGATGCAGTATGCATGAAATACGATTGACCAGACCAGATAAAATGCTTGTCGAGGATATCACTATTCAAGAAAAAAACGTCCATCTGTAACAGGGAAACGACAAATATCTTTTTCTTGGCAAACATCCCACGGTAGAAAGATAGTGGAAGGGCAAAGCATGGACGATCCAGAACTTCGTGGTGATGAACAGATACTGATACGGACCCAGGGGGTTCATGTAAAATCGATCTCTTTTGAGGCGATTCTCACCAGTAAACGAATCATCCTCATTGACAGAATAAAAAACCTCCTGCCGCCAAAAGAAATTCCTCTTGTCACCATACAGTCCATCGAACCAGGAGAGAACGCGATCCGGGATCTCGTCATTGCTCTTGGCGTTATCACTAAATCTGGTGGAACACGACAAATGGTGCTCACCTTTTCCCGCGAAGGTGGAGGAAACCATGTAAAAGAACGGGATGAATGGGTCAGCCAGATCCGGGCCCATATTACTCCTTCATTTGAGCAGGTAATGAAAAAGGTCATTCCGGGTATCGATCTCGCAAACCAGGAAATGCCAGATCCAAAGGTTGCAAATCCCCCGGTTCCTTTGCCACAATCTCCTGACGTAGCCGGGTCTCCAAAAAAGAGGATTGAAACGGTTAGGGAATCCATGCAACAGCCGGAAAAAACGCAGGAAACAATTCTTGGCACCTATTGCACGCGGTGCGGCACAAGAGTACCGGATGGATCTGATTTCTGTACGAAATGCGGCACACGGATTTTAGCCCCGGCTATAAGTAATCAGGCAGCGGCCTCAGTTCCAGTTTCATCCATACCTGAACCAGCAGCCCCAAAAGAGCGGCCGATCGACAGCCCATCTGAAACCAGACCGAGACCCGTGACATTTGCTCCTGAATCTGTTGTACCTCCATCATCGGAACCTGACCAGATGTTCCCGCCAAATGATGCCCCTGTATCAGAAAAGACACTCTTGGCAGAGAAGCGGTTTATGCCAAAACTTTTCTCACCAAAAGATCTGCCTTCTACACCGCTTGTTCCCTCATCCATGCCTAATGCCGTTAGTCCCCAACCCAAAAAACCTTCAAACAAGAATAAAATTATACTGGTAGCAGGTATCATAGTCATTATTATCATCGCCGTGATCGCTGCTGTTGTCCTGCTGAAGATAAAATTGTAGGAAAATCACAATGCCAAGGGATCAGCGATCACCCTGGCGTCCATCAAAATTTATAATAAGAGCATCCCAAAAGATTCGGCAGCCGGTTACCGGAACGATCTTGTTCAAAGAAATCTTTTTTTAATATTTGCGCGATCATAGTAGTCAATGAGGCCACAAAATGACTGATACACATGCACCACCAGTACCGGAAGGGGCAGAGGATCTTGAGTCCAAAGGAATTGACGTCCTGATCGTAACGCTCCATACCAGTACAGAGCCAGCTGTCAGAGGATATGCCGCGTACCTGCTGGGTAAAGCAAAAAACCCCCAAGGCATCAGGCCGCTGATCGAAGCACTTGCTGACGTTGACAAATCCGTGCGGGAACAAGCAGTGCTTGCCCTTGTTGAGACAGGTAAGGCTGCAATAGAACCGCTGACAGCTGCTATGAATGAGCCCCAATGGGAGACACGGTATCGTGCAGCAGAAGCGCTTGGAAAACTTGCTGATGAGAGTGTAGTAAAACCTCTTATCCAGGGACTACAGGACAGCCGTGACCATGTGCGGTACATGGCTGCAAAAGGGCTTACAGGACTCGGGGATTCATCAGCCGTTGATCCTCTGATAATTCTCTTAAAGGACGAAAATCCAATTGTAAGGAAAATGACAGTTAAAGCGCTTAGCGCTATGGGGGGGAAAAAGGTTCAGGAGGCCCTGAAGGATGCCCTTACCGGGGAAAAAGATGAAAGTGTCAGGGAAGCGATACAAGCGGGATTAAAATAATTACCCCGGTGATCTGTTCCCAGCACTCAACCGGGAAACGGACAAAATTGTGCAGATAATGAATTCCTTTTTTATATTAATTTTTTATTACGATATACCGGAAATATCAATTAAGTATCTTTATCTTATCTCATGAGCGAATCTCTTGTAAATAAAGTTAGAACACCAGCATATATATTGCCGAGTGATGCCGCGTGGGAGTCAGTAAACAAGTTTCCGGAAAGAACCATTCATTCTCACGGACGCTGCTTATCTCCATGCTCATTCTCGTCATCTTTATTGTTGGATTCATGACAGTGTATGATTACATCAATCTCAAAAACAGTATTGAATCCGAATTTACCAGTTTCCAGAATCAATCTGAAATAAGCATTTCCGAGGCCTTACGACAGGATGACCTGGCGACAACCATTTTGGATGACCAGCTCAACTGGCAGATGGAAAACAGTTTTGACCCGCTCTTTGCTGAATATAACCGTTCCGGGAAGAACCCGGCAAATATGAATCTTGCCAGAGTAAAAGAGGCACTGGGAAATGAATATGATATCTATATCATCAATGAGTCCGGCGTTATTGTTTACACAACCTCCCCAATGGAACAAGGTGAGGATTTCCATACCATCCCCTATTTTTTTGCGTACCTTACCAAAATCCGATTATCTCAGGGTTTCTTTGCCGATCGGGTAGTTCGGGACATTTCCACTGGAAATCTGGAGAAATTTGCCTATGAGCCAACCCAAGATCACCAGTACGTCATGGAACTTGGATATATTCCACCTAATCTAAGCTCCACATATATCGTACTCAACGACAAAAACGACATCGAAAAATATGTTTCACTTAATCCATTTATTGTGCAGTCTCAGGTCTTCGATACATTAGGTCACAGTACAGATGATGACAGCCTGCCGGATAACGCCACGGAAGCAACACTCATGCAGGTGATTGCAGGCCGGTCGACCTTACAAACAGAAGATATAACAAACCATACGGAGACACGGTACCTTTACGTCAATCTGAGTAATCCCCAGTATGGTTCCGATATGAGCAGGATTGTAGTACTCACCTACAATACAGGCCTTGTCCAAGATGACCTTAACCATCTCGTCTTTGTTAATCTCCTGTTCGGGGGGGTTGCCCTTGTGGTTGGCTGTATTATTGCCTTTTTACTTTCCCGCAGAATTATCCGCCCGATAGAAAACATAGCCCGTGACGCAGATATTATTTCAAGCGGGGATTTCGACCACCGTATTGGTAGAACGGATGCATTGGAATTCACCATCCTCGAAAAAGGCATCAATACCATGGTGGACTCGCTTAAATCAGCAACAATGAAGCTCCATGACGAAGAAATCTTCCACCGGGATCTTATCGATCAAATGCCGGTGGGGATTTTCCTAAAGGAGTCAGATACAGGAACGTACGTTTTCTGGAACCGGGCCAGTGAGGAAATCTTTGAGCGGGCATCAACGGACGTAATCGGAAAAACTGACGAGGAGATTTTTTCTCCTGCAATAGCGGCCGAGATCAAAAAAGAGGACGGCGACGCACTGGTATCCAAAGTAGAGATAAAATATAAGAAAATCACATCGAAAGCAGGCGGGGAGCATGTAATCCATATGATTATTGTACCAATCTACGACTCGAAGAGATCCGTGCGATACATGCTTGGCATTGCAGAAGATGTGACCGATGAAGCTACCTCATTAAAAAGGGACCTGATATTCAGCATCACCCGTAGTGATATTCTCGATCAGCTTGCCATCATCATGACCCATCTCGAAAGGGCCCAGCTTAAAACGACTCACGAAGAAATGCAGATGTTTTTTGATAAAACCATTGGATCGGTGGAATCCATAAAGAACCAGATCGCGTATGAACGGGCCCTTCAGAATCCAGAAGTCATATCACCGCGGTGGCAGTCAGTAAATCAGGCATTTGCCGAAGCTATCCAGATGCTCCCGGAAAACACCGTCGATATCAGCACCAGTGTCGGGGAGATTGAAATCTTTGCCGATCCCCTGTTACCCCGGATATTCTTCAGCCTCCTGTCCTTATCTTTCCGCCATGGTGGATCGGTACTTTCTTCAATCCGGATGACCACAACGAAGAACGACAACAAGATTACTTTGATCTACGAGGACGATAGTTCAGGTCTTCCGGCCGAAGAGAAAGCGCGGATCTTTGAATTCGGGTACAGCCAAGAAAATATTGTGAGCCTCTTTTTGATCCGCGAGCTGCTCGGCTTTACCGGCATTTCAATCATAGAAACTGGAGAACCCGGTCATGGCGTACGTTTTGAAATCGCAGTGCCAAAAGGGCGTTTCAGGGAGCAAAAATAATCAGGATTTTCATATCATTTCAATAAAAATCCAGAATTTTCCTTTATTTCTCTCCAGTAACCAATGCAGGAAATAAAAAAAATTAACGGATTTTTGTCCCTGGATCAACCGGTTTTTCCGGTGCCAGAAGCGATGCCGTATCACCGGCCGCAAGGATCATGCCGTTGCTTTCTACACCGAAAATTTTTGCCGGTGCAAGGTTTGTGAGAACAACAACATTTTTCCCCACAAGTTCTTCGGGTTTGTAGAACTGTGCAATACCGCTCACAATCTGGCGTATCTCTCCACCGGTATCAACCTTGAGTTTAAGGAGCTTGCTCGACTTCTGGATCGCTTCGGCCGCAAGCACGGTTCCGGTTTTCATCTCGATTTTACTGAAATCCTCGATTGAGATCAAAGGTATCTTTTCCATTTTTTTATTCGCCTCCATAACACGCTGCTGGAGCACAGCGTCCAGCTCTGCTATCTGTGTTTCCTCAAGCCTGCTAAACAGCGGAACTGGTGCCGGAAGTTCACGTTCAGGGACAAGAACGGCCGCCTCATCAATCCTGTGAATTGCCACACTATCCCCATAGCCCAGCTGCGTCCAGCATTCCTGTGCTTTTACCGGCATTACCGGCTCGATCAGCAGAGCGAGCGCTTTTACGATCTGGATACTATTCCTTATGATCTGGGCTGCTGCAGTCCGATCCGTTTTAATTAATTTCCACGGTGCATTAGTCTGGATATACGAGTTCCCGAAAGCGGCAAGCCCCATAATAGTATCAACTGCCCCCTTGAACTCGTATTCCTTCATCTGGGCGTCTACACCCTTCAGGCACTTTTCGATTTCAGCAATAATCACCGGCTCGGCTGTTCCCGGGGGAACGCCACTGAACTCCTTGTGTGCAAAAAAGAGTGTGCGATGCACAAAGTTTCCGAAAATATTGACGACCTCGTTGTTGATCCGTTCACCAAAGACTTTCCACGAGAAGTTGAGTTCTTTTGTGTGATTCGTATAGGCAAGCATGTAGTAACGAAGGTAATCTGCAGGAAGACCTTTGTCAAGATAATCCTCATTCGTCCACACCACGTAACCACGGGATTTCGAAAATTTGTGATCATCCACTTTTACCATTCCGCTTGCGATAACAGCATGCGGCTCTCCATAACCCGCCCCTTTGAGGAGGGCAGGCCAGAATATACAATGGTGATAGATGATATCACCACCGATGAAATGGGTGACACGGTTATTACCGCACCAGTACCGTTTCCAGTCTTTTCCCGTCTTAGCCGTCCACTCTTCGGTGAATGCGATGTATCCTATCGGTGCATCAACCCAGACATATACAACAAGATCGTCACGGCCAGGGAATTTCACGCCCCAGTCAAGTGTTCGGGTAATACACCAGTCGTGCAATTCATCCCGGATCCAACCGATAGCATAATTTTTTGCATTACTGGTCCCCCTGAGACGGTCAAGAAACGGCAGGAGATAATCCCTGAATGCAGAGAGCCTGAAGAAAAAATGTTCCTGATCCCGGAACTCTGCCTTGGTCCCGCAGACTTTGCAGAAGGGGTCCTGAATCTCGCCTGGTTCGAGATGTTTGCCACAACCCTGGTCACATTCATCCCCACGGGCCTGCTTGCCGCAGTAAGGACAGGTTCCTTCGACATACCTGTCCGGGAGGAACCGCCTGCATTTCGGACAATACGCCTGATGAACAATCTGCTTATAGATATACCCGTTTTCTTCCAGTCTCCGCATGATCTTCTGGGTTCGGTGATGATTAACCGGGTCATCAGTCATGCCAAAATAATCGAAATTAACCCCGATTCGTTTAAACGTTTCATCAAAATGCCGGTGGAACTCTTCGGAAAGTGCCCGGGGCGAAATTCCCCGCTCTTCTGCAGACACGACAATTGGGGTCCCGTGATTGTCTGAGCCTGATACAAATACGACCTCTTCACCAATCCGCCGCATGTAGCGGACGTAACAGTCGGCAGGGACGTACGTTCGCAAGTGCCCGAGGTGGCAGGGCCCATTCGTATAGGGAAGCCCGCAGGTGACCAGCAGCGGTTGTTGAGACATTACGGTACTTTTTAGCATGTGATAGGTAATAATTCATGTACTATGCCAAAGGAGATTCCCCTCACTACAAGGGCACTCGGCACAGAACCCGGCAAACCGGATCTTTCCTCACTTTCTGAGTGGATTTCCAAACACCGGGGAATTCAGGCCGATCTCATGGCATACCGGCTCGACGCCTCTCTCGCACCTGAACTTGCCGCCGGCATTTCTTTTCCCTGCGCAGGAGGCCTGTTCTACCATGAACGGATCCGCGAATGTCTCACCGGTTTAAACAACAAACAGGATACGGCCATCGGGGAAATCCAGGTAGATAGCGCCGTATTGATTAGCGATTCAATTCTGGTCACTTCCCAAAAAAATGAGGTATGGTGCGCATTCCCGGCGCCGCACGCCCTTGGTATTACGGACAAATACTACGGTGACGATGATGAGTGGTACGAGGCTGTCACAGGGGCATACCGCATCATGATGCGGACGATGCGGGATGCTGGTATCGGAGGGCATGTTCTTATCGATAATACTCTGGATGAAAGGGAGATTTCAGCACTTGCCGGAAAGAAGGTCTTCTTTTTTTCACCGTCTCCCGGGAAGAAAGACCTTGCACTCCTCATGGAATATCAGCGCCAGATAGCCGTCGGCAATAGGATGCTTGATAGTGCAATCGATCTTGCAAACGGGTACGAAATTAACCGATGGATCGTTCTCAATCCTGACAAAGAAGGAATCCGGTTTATTCTATCGCATTGCGATCCTGATCAGGTTGTCGCCGGGGGATATTGCACGGTTGAATCCGGGACGTACTGGAAAAACCTCGTGGATAGTGCCGTTTATATAAAATAAAGTATCGGACTCATATTGAGGATCCAGTCACTTTTCATCATCTGCCGCCTCTTTAGAGAGCCGGGGATTGAAGAATCAACGATTATAAAACGGGAAAATTATTCCTAATAAACAAGCATTAATAACAAGGGATAAAAGCATTGTTATAGTAGAAGGAGAGGTTGTACACAACATACCGCTCCCAAAAACAGCTTTGGATGATATTCCATGAAAGCAAAAACTGTAGTCTGGTTATTAGTTATCCTTATTTCAGGCATATTTCTTATAAGTCCGGTTCTTGCAGATGCACCTGTTGCATCCTTCATATCGAATACTACTTCAGGAACCGTACCGCTCACTGTACAGTTTGTGGATTCCTCACAGAATTCGCCCACGTCCTGGACCTGGTTGTTCGGCGATGGCGGAATATCTTCGAGCCAGAATCCGACACATACCTATACAACCGCCGGTACCTACACCGTTACCCTTATCGCAAAAAACTTTTACGGTAGTAACACCGTAACCCAAAACGGGTATATTACGGTATCAAAAGCAGCAGCTGTTCCGGTTGTCTCATTTGTCACCAATATTACCTCAGGCAATGCGCCTCTCAGCGTTCAGTTCTTGGATTCCTCGACAAACTCCCCGAGTTCCTGGGTATGGTCATTCGGGGATGGGGGAACTTCGACAATTTACGACCCTGTGCATACGTACACAACAGCAGGCCAGTACACAGTAACTCTTACCGCCACCAACTCTGCTGGCAGTAACACGACATCGCTCAACAATTACATCGATGTAACTCAGGTAACTGTTGCCCCCACGGCCCTGTTTAAAGCGACCGTGACTCAAGGGTATGAACCGCTGACCGTCCAATTTGTCGATGTTTCAACAAACTCCCCCAATTCATGGGTATGGTCTTTTGGTGACGGCGGGACCTCTACGATCCAGAACCCGACACACACCTATGCAGCATCCGGAACCTTTGAAGTGACGCTCACTGCATCCAATGCCATGGGCAGTAGCACTGAAGCCGAGCCGGGGTATATTGTAGTAAATGCCGCAACTCCTGTTGCCTCATTTACTTCGAACGTAACATCAGGTGCTAGTCCCCTGAGTGTTCAGTTCTCTGACACATCCAACAACACCCCGACGGGATGGTACTGGTCATTCGGTGACGGAGCGACTTCTACGAATGAAAACCCCGTTCATACCTACACTACAGTTGGATCCTACGCTGTTTCGTTAGGTGCATCGAACACTGCCGGTAGCAACACAAGCACCATACCGGCGTACATAAACGTATCAAATGTCATATCTCCGCCGGTAAGCTCCTTTTTCACAAATACAAAAACGGGAACCGTTCCCCTGTCTATAATGTTCGAAGATACATCAACAAATTCGCCTGATTACTGGCAATGGTCCTTTGGGGACGGCGCCCTCAGTAGCGCAGAAAACCCGACACACACCTATATCCAGAGCGGTACCTATACCGTCACCCTGACAACGGAGAATGCAGGTGGCAGCAATACAACCACAATGACAGGCTATATCACCGTGTCGCCACAGTATGCAACGACAAGTGCAACCCCGGTGTTACTCACAACATCGCCGACATTGGCAACCGTGACGCAACAAGCTACCGCGATACAATCCACGACAGAGACGACGGCCGCACCGGCGTCTGCCGGGACATCTCCTTCATGGACCCTGCCTTTGATTGTTGTCGTTATCCTGGTACTTGTCGTGATTGCCCTTGTTCTTCGCCGTGGCGGGCAATCCGGTGGCAGGAGAAGATACCGGGGCGGCGACCTTTAAACGGGGGTATCCCTCACTTTTTTTATCAATAAAGAAATTTTAGAGAAAAGAAAAATTTTTCTGGATTATACCATTTTTTCCCTGCCGATACACTCAAAATCAATAAAACCATTATACGGATCGGTTTTTAACAGCCTCACCCGGACTTTCTGGCCCACCCTCAGGCCGTGCTCTCCTTTCATTATCCGGCCTTCCGCAGGCGGGGTAAGGAGCCGGACATATGTCCCTTTATCTGCAGCTCCGGTCACCAGTGCATCGAATGTTTTACCAATAGAATCCTCGAGCAGTATAGCCGCAACCGATTTTCTCATGAACCGTTTGACTTTCTTTGACGCTTTCTCGCGGTCGGTCAGCCATTGGGCTCGATTCTGAAGATCAGATGAGGAATATGGACCCGGGGCCCCCGCAAGAATAGCTTTTATCTGGCGCTGGTTGATGATATCCACGTAGCGCCGGTTCGGCGCGGTCGCATGAGTATAATCGACAACCGCAAGGGCAAAATGACCTGTCGGTGTAGCCCCGGGTTCAAGCATCGTATATTCACCAGGCCCCATCAGTTTGATTATCGTAAGAGAAAGGTCAGGGAAATGGAGGGGGTCGACAGCTTTTTCTTTTAACAGAAACAGTGCAAGCGCTTTTGCATCCGGCTCCTCAGGCAGGGTTTCCCCGACAGCGGCAGCCGTGAGCATAATACCGGCCCAGTTTTTTGGCGTTTTTACTATACGCTGGATCATCGGGACCCCGGCTACTCCCATCCGGGCGACCATCGTTCCGTTAGCCGCAACCATGAATTCCTCAATGAGTGACCGGGCCAGATTGGGCATCTTTGTGACAAGCCCCTTGACCTCGCCATTTTCCACTTCAACTTCTGCCTCCAGGGTATCAAACTCAAGTGCTCCCTGAGACCGCCGGTATTTCCGGAGCAGTTGCGCCGCCTCGTTCTGGAGACGTACCTGTGCTTCAAGCCCCGGTATGCCCTGAATTCCCGGAGGCATAGCGCCCGTCCCTTCAAGCCACGCTCCCACCGTCTCGTATACCAGTTTTGCTTTATTCCGTACCAGCGCCCGGTATACCTCTGCCGGTGTAAAACTGCCATCGGGTTTTACCAATAACTCAATAATTACCGCCATGCGGTCCCTATCCTGTAAAAGGGAGGTAATCCCGTACGAGAGCCTGTCGGGAAGCATCGGAAACGTGATTATGCCGGTATACACTGATGTCCCGTTATGGGCCGCACATTCATCAGTGGCTGAGTGGTTTACTACATAAGAATCAACATCTGCTATAGCAACCAAAACCCGGATCTTTCCCTCCGGTAAACGCTCGCAGTACTCCAGCTGGTCAAGGTCCTGTGAATCGACATTATCTATTGATGACCACAGGAGCGCCCGAAGGTCGCGGGTATCTTTTGGTATTTCAGAAAAGGTCCGCTCCTGCATCCTGTTGACCTCGTCCATAACCCGGGGGGGAAAACGGGGTTCAAAACCGTATTTTTCCATCGCACGCCACGCGATGGTCCTGAGATCGGCATCATGGAACTGCGGCCGGTGTTTTTTCATAGCTATCGCGTGTAGTTCTCATTTTAATACATAAAAAAACTCTTGAAGTGATCGGGTAAAGAAAGAGACAATCTCTGGCTCCGGACAGCATATACTCGATTTATCCCGGTCAGGCGTTTGTTTAAAAAAATTAATCATATACATGCTCTTTTAGAAGGAAGGGGTGATTTTCGATATGCCGATAATCCTAATAAATGCAGAGTTAATAGGAGAAACTCTGATTTCAATACCCGGAAGGTCTAAATTCACAAAATTTTTTCGCTAATATAACGTACCAGCAGATTACAATTTTGTCGTAAAATTGCATGACGTATCTTAAGAATACTTCAGGTCTTTTTCTGTTAATTGAATAACGGGAATCATAGAGCAAGATGGATATGATATATTGATAATTAGACCGAGCAAGTAAATTATAAACATGAGGCCAAAAAATGTTTTTGGAGAAATATACCTAATATCAATTCCCTGCACTGATGAGAGATCAGGTAAATCCGGATTCTCTCGGACTATGTGAAGAATGTCCCAAAGAATTGATTCTTTATGCCTGATATCAAAAAATCCTGGTTCATCATTATTCTGCTGGCTGTGCTCCTGACACTGGCCTGTGTACTTATCACGATCTTCAGCCTCAAAAACGGCATTTTAGAGATTTATCCCTACCTGTATCTCGTCCCGGTCATCCTGATTGCCTACGCCTCTCCCCGGACAGGTGTCTATTTTACTATCCTTTTGGGTTGGCTGTTTCTGGGCCTCGTTTACCTGTACGGCGTGCTTGACCTGCGCCTGGTTGCCTCAAGCACTGCCTGGTTCTATATCTTTGTCTCGCTGGGTGTCCTGATCTCCGCATACATGAACGAGATTGTCAAACAGCGGAAATACCATGATATTTTTGTAAGCTCCCAGTCCGGGATCTTCACTTTTGATCTCGAGACCCTCAAAATCCAGCAGCATAACCTCCGCCTTGACCATATCCTTGGCTATGGGGAAGGGGAGCTCGATAACCGGGAGATCTCTACAATCTGGGATCTCCCTGATGAAATGAATGCTATTCTTTTTCGGGTCCGATCAGGCAGCCCCGTGAGCGATGCAGAGACCTCGTTTGTAAAAAAGGATGGGAATCGGATATGGGGTCAGGTGACAGTATCCCGCAGTATGGAGAATCTTGTTGTCTGTTCGGTAGCAGATATCAGCGAACGGAAACGAGCCGAAGCCCAGATCCGGGAGCGTGAACTGAGGTTCCGTATGACCGGGGACCTCATCCCCTACGGTGTCTGGATCTCTGACGCGTCAGGCCAGTTTACCTATTGCTCGGAATCCTTCCTCGTGCTCCTTGATATGAAACAGGAGGAGTGCGGCAATTTTGCCTGGATGAAACGGCTCACCCCCGAGGATGCAGAGCGCACGAAAAATGACTGGATTGAAACTGTGCGGACCGGGGGTTTCTGGGATTACGAGTACCGGATCTTTGACAAAGCACACGGGGAGCATTTTGTTTTAAGCCGCGGCTCTCCACTGCGTGATGGCACGGGGAAGATTATCTCCTTTGTAGGTATTCATCTGGACATAACGGACCTTAAGCTTGCAGAAGAGTCCCTGAAAACATCACTTGTAGAGAAGAATATACTCTTACGGGAGATCCATCACCGGGTCAAGAACAACATGCAGCTCGTGATCGGTCTTCTCCAGTTCCAGGCATCGGCCGTCTCATCACCGGAGATCGCACGAATTGTCCTCGATACCGAGACCCGCATCCGATCAATGGTCCTTATCCATGAAAGGCTCTATAGATCCGACGATCTTATTAATATCCCCCTGGAGTCGTATTTACGGGATCTTATTGACAATCTTATCTACACCTACAGGACGAAAACGATTATCAAAGTTGAATATAATATTGAAAACATTAAAATTGATCAGCCGACGCTGATTCACCTGGGGCTTCTTATAACTGAAGTAGTTTCAAATTCACTCAACCATGCATTTCCCAACCGGGATACCGGAACCATTACCCTTTCATTCCACCGGGAAGAAAACAACGATATGACCCTTTCCATCCATGACGACGGGATCGGAATTCCTGATGCCTGCATCCAGGAAAAACCTGTCGCAATGGGGCTGCAGCTCATCTACCTTCTTGGCCGCGACCAGCTGAACGGATCCATCCTGATTGAAGGCAACAATGGGACAACGTTCACCTTTACCTTCAACCCGGCGCTTCAGGTAGAGGTATGATGGTCCCGGACCTCCCCTCAGGTGCTGTTGCGTCTGCGGTTAAGATACAAATTCTTTTGAGGTGAAAAATGAACCATCAACCGTAGATACAACAGTACCCGATTTTTTTTCGGCAGAATTTACTAACAAGTGTAAGAAATTTTAAAAAAATTTTTTCTAGTTACAGATTAATCGCGATACTTTCGCCGGGTTTGAGGATTTTTACCGTTAGATCAGTCGTCCGTTCAATAGCGGTCTTAAACGCCACCGGATCTGCTGCGATCTTGTCCCAGGTATTGTAGTGAATCGGCACTACTATCTTTGCCCCTACAAATTGTGCTGCAATCATGGCTTCATTGGGACCCATGGTGTATCTCCCGCCTATAGGAAGAAACGCGATATCGGGATGGTAGAGCTCACCGATGAGTTTCATATCGGAGAAAAGTGCGGTATCTCCTGCATGGTAGACACAAATCCCATCCATCCGGACAACAAAACCCGCTGCAGTACCCGGGTTTCCCTGTGTGCCTGCATCATCGATCCTTGATGAATGGATTGCCGGTGTCATGGTGATGGTGACACCATTTTGTGTGATCGTACCACCGATATTCATTCCTTCGGCAGGTACCCCTTTTGCTGTGAGGTACTGGGCTATCTCTCCAGTGGTAATGGTTGTCTTTTTGAGTACCACCGTTTCACCCAAGTGGTCAGCGTGGCCGTGAGTTACCAGGACGAGATCAGGATTTAACGGGACAACACTACCATCAGGTATAAACGGGTCTATCAGGACTTTTTGTATGCCGGTGAGAAGAACGCAGGCATGGCCAAGCCAGGTACATTGCATATATGGTGATGGGATTTTACAGGGATGAAGATTATTGTACCGGACGTGCCGGGCTGTTACACCCGG
This sequence comes from uncultured Methanoregula sp., assembly GCA_964409915.1. Taxonomy (GTDB): domain Archaea; phylum Halobacteriota; class Methanomicrobia; order Methanomicrobiales; family Methanospirillaceae; genus Methanoregula. Next base: position 73,336 of record CAYPEQ010000005.1, read on the forward strand.
TCACATATCAAGGTCGAAAAAAAGGATCTTTGTGATGTAACATTCTACGTTACATCGATCATTTCAGCTTCTGTGATATCGATGGATTCACCCAGGTTATCTGCCGTAGCGCTCCGGGTCATCTGCTCAGAGAGGTCACGGTCTTCCATAACATCACGGATACGATGAATATAGGGGTCTATAGTGGGATCTTCCTGTTCTTCGATCACGTGCCGGTATTCCCTAAGCGTTGAAGGACTGACACCCAGTTCATCAGAAACTTCCTTCATGGTCTTACCGGATGCCACCAGTTCTTCCATTTTTGTCTTGTCAAACGGCATCCTGAAGTCAAGATCACGGAAAAGCTTGAGCCTGACCCGTGCCCGGGCAACAGTCTTACTGAGTTTCTCATCACCGAGCTCGCGGGCGATCTCGGTATCGTTTTTCCCTGCGTAAAACGAAGTGACAAGCTTGGCAAGCTGGATCGGTTTAAGTGATGTCTTGAAAATGCCCTGTTCTATAATCTCCCGCATCACCAGTGCAACTTCACGTTCAATCGCATCGCTATCCCTGAGGGTGCCATGAATGTTTTTCATCGGTTCGACAATCTTTGTCTTACCAGACATGGTGCTGAAAAGTTCCAGCAGCTGTGATTTCCGTTTGTCTTCCGTCATTGGATACCCCATCTTGGGATTAGGATATACAATACGTGGTTAACTATTTAATCTTATCTTTACAGTCCTTTTGACCAAAAGCCTTTTATTTAAGTCCGGATAGCATTTTAAAAAGTTTATAAATCCAGAAGGTTCATCAGTAGTAATTTCTCACCAAAATCCCGTTCATGGAATTGAAAGGATGCAGGAGGAAAGAACACTATAGCCGGACAAGAGCCTTTTTGTCGGGAGTCGTGTAACTGTATAAGAGACAAGTACCAGGGATCCTGCATGAGTGACGTTTTTGAGAATGTAATGGATCTGGCCAAACGCCGGGGTTTTATCTGGCCCACATCGGAATGTTACGGCGCGGTAGCCGGTTTTATTGATTACGGTCCGCTTGGCGCAATGATGAAGCGGCGGATCGAGAATATCTGGCGGCATTTTTACGTTGTCCAGGAAGGCTATTACGAAATCGAGTGCCCGACGATTGCCCAAGAAGCGGTTTTTATCGCGTCCGGCCACGTAAAAGGGTTCTCCGACAAGATGTGCCAGTGCCCGCACTGCAAAGAATACCTGCGGGCAGATCACGTCGCTGACGGTGGGGGCGTAAGTGGTGCCGCCACGATGGATAATGCAACACTCGCCGCTGCGATAGCAGGATGCAAATGCCCCGCGTGTGAGGAAGTGCTTGGTAGTGTCGACGTCTACAACTTTAACCTGATGTTTTCGACCACCATCGGCCCCGGTTCCCAGCGGGTCGGCTACCTGCGCCCGGAAACTGCCCAGGGTATGTTTGTGGACTTTGCCCGGTTACTCAGGTTTTACCGGGACAAGCTTCCCTTTGGTGCTGTGCAGATAGGAAAGTCCTACCGGAACGAAATTTCTCCCCGGCAGGGCATGATCCGGCTGCGTGAATTCACCCAGGCAGAAGCGGAGATCTTTGTCCATCCCGGCGAGAAAAACCACCACCCGGCGTTCAAAAGATACGCTGACTATCGCATGCCTCTCCTGACCTTTGTCCACCAGCAGAAATGCGAACCGGCGGTTGAAATGACGATGCGGGATGCGGTTGATAGCGGTATTATCGCAAACGAGTACGTTGCCTACTATGTCGCCCTCACCCACGAACTGCTCGTCATGGTAGGGATACGACCGGACCGGCTCCGGTTCCGCCAGCACCTCCCTGATGAACGGGCGCACTACGCGACTGACTGCTGGGATGCTGAGGTATACTCGGAACGTTTTGGCTGGGTGGAGACGGTCGGGATCGCCGACCGGACAAATTACGATCTCCATGCCCACGCAGCACAAAGCAAAACGTCAATGAGTGTTTTCATCCAATACGACACGCCAAAGAAAATCGAGCGCCGGAGGATCATCCCCAACATGGGTGTGCTCGGTAAACAATACCGGCAGAAAGCAAAAGCTATCTTTGCCGCACTTGAAACAGCAACACCTACCAAAGAAGGCGCTGACGTAACTGTCGATGGTGAGACGATCCATATCCCGGCTGACCTTTTTGAAGTCCGGGATGAGATTGTCGACGTCAGGGGGGAGGAGATTGTCCCTCACGTGATTGAACCCTCGTATGGTATCGACCGGATGTGCTATGCCGTACTCGAGCAGGCCTATGACGAGGATACCGCAGACGGGGAGAAACGCGTCGTGCTCAGGCTCACGCCAAAGGTCGCTCCCGTCCAGGTCGCCGTATTCCCGCTCATGGCCCGGGACAGCCTTGACACGATCTCCCAGGAGATCACCGCAACCCTCCAGAAACAGGGTATCCTCGCAGAATATGACGATTCCGGGGCTATTGGCCGCCGGTACCGCCGGCAGGACGAGATCGGTACACCGTTTGCGGTTACGGTAGATTATGAGACAAAGGAAACCGGCACTGTAACCCTGAGGGACCGGGACAGTATGAAACAGGTGAGATTGAAAACAGACGATCTCCAGAAAATAATTCCGGCACTTATTGACGGGAGCATCAAATTTGCGGCGCTGTAACGAAAGTATACCGGCCCGGATACCTAACCTATGAGCTGTATCAACCATCCCCTCGTCCGTCCTGACAGCATCGAGTCGCGGGAGTACCAGCTTGCGATCGCGATGAAGGCGCTCGACGCAAATACGATGGTGATCCTTCCGACGGGCCTTGGGAAAACGGCAATCGCCCTTCTGGTAGCCGCATCCCGGATCTACAACGAAGGGGGCCGGATACTGATGCTTGCCCCGACAAAGCCGCTGGTGGAACAGCATCTCCGTTTTTTTGAAAAATTCCTGGTTGCAAAAAGCCCCAAAGATCCGGATTTACCGCCATTTGTTATGTTTACCGGTGATGCCCCGCCAGCGGAACGCACTGCTGAATGGGAGCGATCACAGGTAATCTTTGCTACACCCCAGGTAGTCAAAAACGATCTCATCGCAGGTCGCTATACATTAAAGGATGTAACCCTTCTCATTGTCGATGAATGCCACCGGGCAGTGGGCAATTATGCGTACGTCTTTCTTGCCCGGCGGTATCATGACACCGCCGATAAACCCCTTGTTCTCGCCATGACGGCGTCACCAGGTGGTTCCCCGGAGAAAGTTCAGGAAGTGTGCGCGAACCTCGGGATTGCCCACATAGAAAACAGAACAGAAAGCGACCCTGATGTCAGCCCGTACGTCCACGAACGGGACAGCGAAATCATCCAGATAGACCTTCCTCCTGAACTCAAAAAAGCCGTCCATGCCATCCAGACCCTGATTGACGACCGGCTGGCACTGCTTGCCTCGCTTGGTTTTGTGGTCCCGAAAAGGGACCGGCTTTCGATGAAGGAGCTCAATGGCATCAATGCCCAGATCCAGCAGAAGATCCAGAACCGTGATCCCCATGGCTATGCGGCTGCCTCAGTCTATGCAGAATGCATGAAACTCAAACATGCCGTCACCCTTGCCGAATCACAGGGAAGCGAAGTATTCCGGGGGTATATCGGAAAACTCGTGGCAGAAGGACAAGGACCGGGCTGCAGTAAGGCCAGCCAGAGACTGAGCAGTGATCCGACGTTTCGCGAGCTGTATGGCCAGACACAACAATGGTCCGGGGAGCTCCACCCAAAACCCGCTGCCGTTCTTAGTATAGTCAGGGACCAGCTCGTATCCCATCCTGAAAGCCGCATTATCATCTTTGCAACGTTCCGGGATACCGTGCAGCTGCTGGTGGATTACCTTACCGTAAACGGGATCTCCTGCGAGCGGTTTGTGGGACAAGCTACAAAAGACGCGGAGAAAGGGCTTTCCCAGAAAAAGCAGATCGCTGCCCTGAGCCGGTTCCGGGAAGGAGAATTTAAGGTCCTTATTGCAACCTCTGTCGGTGAAGAGGGCCTTGATGTTCCTTCCACTGACCTTGTGATCTTCTATGAGCCGGTACCTTCTGAAATCCGGTCCATCCAGCGTAAAGGAAGAACCGGCCGGTCTGCCGCGGGACGAGTAGTTATCCTCGCGACAAAAGGCACTTCAGACGATGTGTTCCGGTACGTGAGCCAGTCCAAGGAAAAAAGGATGCAAAAGAACATGCAGCAGATGAGCAGGACGTCACTCCCCCAGCAGGTTGTTGAAAGCCAGGCGCTCATCGAAGAGTTCACCCCGCAGGGCCCGGCCATCCGGATCGATGATCGTGAAACCTCCTCAAAGGTTGTCGAAGAGCTCTCTTCTATGGGAGCGGCGATCAGGCTCGAACGCCTTCCCCAGGGAGACTACGCAATCGGGGACCGGATCCTTGTCGAACGCAAAACCGCCCGTGATTTTGTCGATACCCTCATCAACCGGGATCTGCTTGGCCAGGCTAAGGCCCTTGCAGAAGCCGTTCCCCGGCCGGTCATGGTGATCGAAGGCGGCGACATCTATACCGAGAGAAACATTGAACCAAATGCACTCCGCGGTGTGCTCTCGGCACTGGCTATCGACATGGGCATCTCGCTCCTCTTTACCCGGGATGAACAAGAGACAGCCCGGATGCTCTTTGTCATTGCCCGACGGGAAGAAGGAGAACGCGGTGAACGAAAATTTCACCCCCGTAAATCGTTTAAATCCATAAAAGAAGAGCAGGAATATATTATCTCTGCGTTTCCTGACATTGGCATGAAAAATGCCCGGATTCTCCTGGCGCATTTTGGATCGGTCCAGGCTGTTGTAAATGCGAGCCTTGAAGATCTTGTCGCCGTGAAAGGCATCGGGGAGAAAACCGCGCAAAAAGTGTATGAGATCTGCCGCCGGCCTTACAGCTGACGCAGGTTCAGGAGTGCTTCCGTACCAATCTTTACGGCATCCATAAACGCTAAGCAATTATCGGGATCACCGTCGTTTTTAATGCGCTGGCACAGGACTGCAATCGTGCCTGACAGTTCGCGGGACAGCATCTCTGCTTCCGGCGTGAGCGAAGGATGGACAGGGGATGCGGCTTCTGCTACCGGTGAAGCATTCTTTGCCGGGGTTATCGCCGGGGGAAGAGGAGCGGTCTCCAGTACCGGTTTTTTTTCGGCGCAGACAACACAGAAGGTCTTTTTCTTGTATTCAAAAAGCGGGCAGCCGCAGGTGGGACAGGCCTTTTCAAGCATCTTTCCGCCTTTGAGGAGGTACTCAGCCATAATCTCGTCGTCTTTTCTTTCGGGCATACATCACCGTCTGCTTAATATTCAAACTATATATGCGAGTTCTACGTATTAACTACAGGTACGCGGTAGGTGATACCATGCCAAATCCCGAAAAAACAATGGAAAACTGTATCTTGATGCTGCAGCACATTCAGGAGGACAGCACAATCCCCCGGAACATCAGGCGCGTAGCCGATGAGACCCGGACGCTGCTCTCCAACAATGCTAAGGCCATGGGCCTGCGCGCTGCTGAAGCAATATCAAAAATCGATGAAATCTCAAACGATCCCAACATGCCCATCCATGCACGGACCCGGATATGGGAACTGGTATCCCAGCTCGAGACCATTCCGCTGGATTAACACCGGCATCTGTTTTCTTCAATTCTTTTCTTTTTTCACCGGTGATTCACTTCATCATCTCCGGCTTTTTGGTAGACAATCAATAATTGACTGTTACGTGAGGTCACGTGAAGAGCAATCTGGTATTTAACCGGAGGAAAAAGGGATAAATGAAAGAGAGGTCAGGCTTTGGTAACAGCCTGAATTGAATACCCGAGGACGATCCCGGCAATGCCGTAAATGGCCAATACTACCCCCACCCAGAGGACTGCCAGGGCGACCCCGAACACGGGAAAGAAAGACAATATTAATCCGATGATGATGGCAAGGACCCCCTGCAGGGCAAAGAGACCCCGGTGCATCATATACGGTTCGCCAAAGGCGAGCACAAGCCCGATGAGACCTCCCAGGAAAAGGGAAATGCCCACGATCACAAAGATTACCTGGCCCATGACAATGGGATGGATGATCGTGGCTATACCAAAGAAGAACCCGAGGATCCCAAGAAGGGCCAAAAGCACCGATTCTTTCCAGCCGCCCGGGGCAAGTGCCGCGAACACCAGCGCGGAAAACGAAATAAGGATGATCAGGATCCCGATAAGTTCCACCAGGACCGCCGCCGATACCTGCGGGAACAGGATAACAAGAAGACCAAATATCAACGAGAGTACGCCAAGGAGGACAAGTGCTCCCCACCTGACCATCATGGCGTTTTCAAACGGAAGTGCATTTCCAGCCATAGGCAACAATTATCGCCTTCCGCCTTGTGGGAAGATAAATCTTTTTAAACGCGTTTACCCGGGAAACGCAAAGGGAGACCGGTAATCTGCGGTACAATATTTAAAAAAAGTATTGTTATTCTGTAGTGTCTTTACCCTCATATTGAGCTGCTCATTTGCTGCTAATCGCTACGAGCTGGGCATCTTTCAGAGAGATATCATTATCAATATTCTTGTGTTCTGAAATATCCCGCGTCGTGACGACAAGCCCGTTCACCTCGGGGACATCAAGCAGATTCGCCATTTTGGACTCGACATAGAGGTACGAGCCATCCGCTTTCCGGAGACGATACGGAAGGGGAACTGATACATGGTCCTTTTTTAAGGACTCTTCTGCTTCCATTCTCACCAGTTCCACATCATCCGGATGCATAAAATCAAAAGCATTTTTTCCCACCAGGTATTCCGGGGAATAACCAAACATTTTCAGAGAGGCCGGTGATGAATAAACTAATTCCCATTTTTCGTTCAGGATCGTGATGTACTCATCTAAGGATTGGATGATCGAGCGGAACCGTACCTCGCTTTTTCTCAAGGCATTAATGGCCCGTCTGCGTTCTATGGCTGTTTTTATCTTATGCATCAACTCTGCAAAGAGTGGTCCCGGGTCCCCGCCTTTCTGGACATAAAAATCCGCTCCATTGTCTATGGCTTTGATGACAATCTCTTCACGGCCGCGACCGGTGAAAATAATAAAGGGAAGATTTTGCGACGTGTCTTTTACTGCCCTTAAAAACGCTATCCCGTTTATTTCTGGCATCTCATAATCAGAAACAATGACATCATAGGACAAAATTTCAGGGGATTTCAGTGCTTCTGCGGCAGATGTCATCGTGGTAACTTCGTATTCCCCGGTTTTTTCCATAAAATTTTTGGCTAGAGTAAGCAGTATCGGGTCATCGTCGACATAGAGAATACGAAACATGATGATCCTTTGAATATTATGTAATACCGAAATATTTATTAATCATATAAAAGTCTTCCGGTTTCTTTTATTGATGAGTTAATATTAAATGTTTAATTGTATATGATTAGTAAATAAAAGAGTTCTCATCATCATTTTTTATTAAATGCACCGTTAACGATGAATAATTAAAAAAGAGGTCTTGACCGGATATGCCCTTTTTGCTCAAAGGTATACCGGGTTTCTTAGAACGTATGGGTGACCGGGGGGATACTGATCTGGTTATAGTAGGTTGCCTGGTAGCCATCCGGGAACGTTATGGTCGTCGTCTGGGGTGCAAAATCTGCCGAGATAAGCGAAGCGTACCACTGGTTCTGTATATCTTGCTGGGCGTTCGCAAACGAGAATGACGGTGTTGTCACGGTGGTTGCGTTGCCAGACGGTGTGACCGTGGCAAAGGAGGAGATAATCACATCTGCCGAGGACGTGTCAGCTCTGACCACGGTAACGGGCCGGTTAAGGTTTGCTTCAAGCGCATTCTGGAGATCCGCACCGGGGTTTGTAGCGTGGACAAAGATCGCTGCCTGTTCGACAAACGAGAGGTCGTACTGCATAACAGCTTCCGCATCCCCATTACTGTTCAGGGTAATAGTAAGGGTCTTTGCAGTGAATGCCTGTGCCGGCATAACTGCTAACAGGACGATAAGGATGCATCCCAGGATAAGATAACTCGGTTTCATAAATGTCAAGCATACATTACAATTTCTGGTATATACGTTTGTTGAACTGGCAGGTTAGATCAATGGGGTTATCGGCCAGAACCACCGAGGTTATAACGATTCGGCGATCTTTTGCAGCTCGTCGAAGTGCCGGCTTTTCTTGAAAAGCCACCAGGTAAACCGCTCGACAACGGTAAAAGAGAAACTTCCTCCCGCCGCGTTCGGGTGACCGCCGCCGCCAAACTCCCGGGCGATGAGGTGACTGATGGGCGGGACCGACCGGATCGAGAACTTGCCGTCTTTTGAAATAATTACCTCGATGTCGGTCTTCTTTGTGTTGCGGATAAAATGCGCCGTTTCACTGGGATACCCGTACAGCGGGGCAAAAACGATACGGTACTTTTTTTCCCGGAATGTGGCGTGCGAAAGGCTCCTGTCCATCATGGCACCCATTTCAGCTTTTATCTCGGCATACTCGGTTTCGATGAGTTTGTCAGAAAAGATCCCTGCGATAAGGCAGTCACGGACGTGGTCCCGGTTTTTCTTTCTCTGGAGTACCTGGCCAAGCACTGCAGACCGGGGATCGGCATGGTTCCAGAGATCGTAATCACAGACAACCCGGGCAACCTCGGCTGCCACCGGGTTTTCCGGCGCAAGATCCCGTGCCACTATCCCGGTAGCGCAGACACTGGTATCGATGTGGAGGAGCGAGACCTCTTTTTTGATCTCTGCCACTTCTTCATCCCGCCACCGGTGATGATCACGCCATTCGATAACCCAGCCGTTGGACCGTGCCCTGACGACAACTGCCCTGATATCCCGCTGGTGTCCCAGATCCGAAATCGAAAGAAGGTCGCCTTTTCCGGGGCAGGACGCGATAAGGGAGAAAAGACGCGTAAATTTCCCGACCGAACTCCAGACCGTGAACACGCCGTCCTTCCCAAACTTCATCCGGTGGATGGCATCTGCACCGACTGCGTCAAGATCGTTATGCGTCAGGTGGACAACATGGGCTGTTCGCGAGGCAACTGCACGGGAAAGACCGGTATCTTCATCTGACGCAGGCGGGCGTGTCATTTCGTTTAATACTGGCATTGCGGGACTTAAATAGGAGCGGTCAAAATCCCTTCGTCTTTGCGTATTATTTATAAATCCCAAGTGCCAACAATTGTACTCCTGCCCTAGTAGCTCAGACTGGGAGAGCGCCAGACTGAAGATCTGGTTGTCCCCGGTTCAAATCCGGGCTGGGGCATTGGAACTCATTTTTTGTCTTAATTTTTGAACCGGGCATAATCTGCCCGTATTTCCTCTTTCGTATTTTTGTGGGAAAAACTTGATCACTGATAAGTCTGTCACACACGCACACAAGAACCAAATATACGAAACCCCAAAATTCCTCTTCAAGTACACCAAAGTTAACATAAATGTTAACCTGAGTGTATCTAAAGGGGAAATAGGGAGGGAAAGCGGCTTATGACTATTGAGATCCTGAAGGCCATGGCAAAGGAGAACCAGGTCTTTTCTTTTGATCAGCTGTACCAAAAGACACATATCAAAAAAGAGATGCTTAAGGTCATCCTGTTTCGCATGGAAGAGAAAGGGTTCATCGAGCGCATTGAAAAAGGCAAGTACCTGATCATCCCGCTCGGAAGTGAGAAAGGAAAATACACGCTCCACGAATTTATTATCGCATCGTATCTTGTAAAACCATACGCACTCTCCTACTGGAGCGCCCTTCACCACTATGGGTTCACAGAACAGATACCAAGCACCGTCTTTGTCCAGACTACTGCACGTAAGAAAAAAAGCCGGATGGAGATTTTTGGCGCCAATTATCAGATCGTGCGGGTGAAAGAGGACAAGTTTTTCGGCGTCCGTAAGGAATGGATCGAGGATACCCGGGTCAGTGTCACGGACAAAGAAAAAACGATTATTGACTGTTTCGACAAGCCCCACTATGCTGGCGGCATTATCGAAGTAGCAAAAGCCCTCAGGAATAGTTCGCTTAATTACGATAAGCTCAGGGAATACGCTCTCAAACTCGACAACTTTGCCGTGGTCCGGAGGCTCGGTTATCTGTGCGAGAAGATGGGCTTACCCATTGATCTCCCGCCACCCCGTTCGAATAAATATCTGTTGCTGGATCCCACGATGCCCGCAAAAGGGACAAACGATCCTAAATGGCGGCTCTTGATTAATCAGGAAACCATCTCGCCGGAGTCACTTGAATGATACCGACCATCGAAATCATGGAGCGTGCACGTGAGCTTGGCGTGCCACCATCTACCATAGAACGAGACTATGCACAGAACTGGCTCCTTGCAACTCTGCATCCGATCAATATAGCACTTAAAGGAGGGACCGGCATCCGGAAAGTATTCATCGAAAATTACCGGTTTTCTGATGACCTTGATTTTACGCTCCTTGAACCAGTCGATGCTGTAACATTGCGAGCCGCAGTGACAGATGCAGTCATGCGGGTTCGTGATGAGAGCGGTATCCCGTTCGAGGATGAGCTCAGCTTCCGGGAAACCAAGACAGGATTTAAGGCAACAGCCCGGTTCCGGATCCTGAACCGTAGTTCTGCATCCCCGGTAAAAATCGATCTGGACCTGACCGGCCCGGACCAGGAGAATGTCATGCTGCCAGTCAGTATGCGCCCAATCTTCCATCCCTATTCCGATGGACTTAAGGCATCAACAACATCGTATGCGCTCGAAGAGATTATGGCAGAAAAGATCCGCTCTGCGTTCCAGCGGACCCGTTCGCGTGATCTCTATGATATCTGGCAACTTGCAGACTGTGTGAACTGCGAGGGCGTAAGATCCATTCTCCACCAAAAATGCGAATACAAAGGTGTCATTGTAGACACGGCGACGTTGATACTCAAGCGGGACCGGTTTGGAGCTGATTGGCGGGTTTCTTTAGGCCACCAGATGAGCGAGATACCGGATTTCAATGGGGCGTTTGACAAAGTGCTCGGAACGATTGAGGACTATTCAACAAGATAAATGAACAAATGCCCGGTTCAAATCCGGGCTGGGGCATGGGAACTCATTTTTTGTCTTAATTTTTGAACCGGGCAATTTTTCCCGTATTTTCTT
>CAYPEQ010000006.1:0-12241 GCA_964409915.1 uncultured Methanoregula sp.
CTTTGGATTCAGGAGCAATTGCATGGGTGCTCGCCTCAACGGCGCTTGTCATGATAATGACGCCGGGAGTCGGGTTCTTCTATGGCGGTCTTGTACGGAAGAAAAACTTCATCGACATGATCACGCTTTCATTTGTGGCTTTTGCACTAGTGAGCATCCAATGGGTGCTGATCGGGTATTCGCTTGCCTTTGGCCCTGATGTTGGTGGATTTGTCGGGAACCTGAGTAACCTAGGGTTAGCCGGTGTGAGTATGAATGCTCCCGGACCCTATAGTACAGTGGTACCAGGGATGCTGTACATGGTGTTCCAGCTCGTCTTTGCCACAGTTACGATGGCAATTGTCACGTCCGGTTTTGCCGAGCGTATAAAATTCAGCTCATATCTTGTCTTTGCTTTTATCTGGACCACGATCGTCTACGACCCGCTTGCCCACTGGGTGTGGGGCGGAGGCTGGACATCCCAGTTTGGCTCGATCGATTTTGCAGGGGGAACTGTCGTCCACATCAGCTCCGGTTTTGCCGCACTTGCACTGGCCCTTGTGATAGGTAAACGGGTGGGGTATGGCAAGTATGCGATGGAACCGGGGAACATCCCATGGTCGATTCTCGGTGCCGTGCTGCTGTGGTTTGGCTGGTTCGGATTTAACGCGGGAAGTGCCGTTGCAGCGAACGGTCTTGCGGTGAACGCCTTTGTCACTACCAATACTGCAACAGCGGTTGCCGCCATGGCATGGCTACTGGTTTCCTGGGCACATGGTGGTAAACCAAGTTCGCTCGGTTTTGTTTCTGGCGCGGTTGCAGGACTTGTCGCCATTACGCCAGCTGCCGGATACGTTACTCCAATGGCATCGATCGCGATTGGTGCAGTAGCCGGCGTGATGTGTTACTTCATCATGCTCTGGCGCCAAGGCCGGGGTATCGATGAGAGTCTCGATGCATGGGCTGTTCACGGTATGGGTGGCCTGTGGGGTGCGCTTGCAACGGGTATCTTTGCATCCGCAGCAGTCAACGGTGCATCGGGTCTTATTGAAGGTAATGTCCACCAGTTCCTAGCCCAGATTGTCGGGGCAGGTGCGGCAGTTATCTATGCATTTGTGGTCACGTATATCCTAGCGATTATCGTGGACAAAACATTAGGACTGCGTGTGACTGAAGAAGAAGAATACGTCGGGCTTGATATTTCCCAGCATGGGGAACGGGCAGGATAATTCGGGTGATTACTATGAAAATGATTATTGCAATCATCAAACCAGAACGGTTTGAGTTCGTGAAAAAAGCACTTGAGGATAAGGGTGTTGTCGGCATGACGGTCACCGAGGTTAAAGGCCGCGGTGCACAGAAAGGGATCTCCCTAGAATACCGCGGCGGCAAAATGATTGTCGACCTTCTTCCTAAAGTAAAACTCGAGATCGTGATCCACGACAATGAAGTTGATAACGTTATCGCAACACTGACCGGTGCGGCGCGAACAGGAAAGATTGGTGACGGAAAGATCTTCATTCTTCCGGTCGAAAAATCGATACGGATCAGGACCGGCGACATCGAATCGTAAAACCGAGGTAATGATCAGGCATACCGTCTAGTAATTTCCGGGAAGTAGGGCCTTCTCAATCCGGCTTCTTCCTCCCCCATTTTTATGGATTTTCTTTCTTCTGGTGGAGACGGTGGAAATATATTTCTCGCAATTATATACTTAGCACGAACTCCCGGACTATACCTGTCGGCTCTCTCGCATATTGTTATTTAGCCAGCCGGCGAAAATCATAGGATATCTATCATGATCCCGTGGCTTAATTCCAATTTTAAAAATTTTAAACCAACAGCGGCAATTGCTCTCAATGCCACGCGGCACATGAACACAGTGGAACGTAAAAAACTCTTCTCTCCCGATATTGAGCCCATGCGGACTGCAGAAGGACGCTGGTTTGAGGCAATCGTATACGAGATGTTCCTTGAGATTTCACAGAAATCCGGCCAGATAAAATATCTCGCGCGTAAAGGCGCCGATGCACCGCATGCCGGTGCTCAGGCGCACTTAGGCCAGAATGGCATTTTCTATTCCAAATATGGGGATATAACCTTCCGGGGAAACGGTCAGGACCTGGCAGAATTTGATCTCATGCTTGTCGATTCCGCAAATCAGGTCGCATTTGGCGAAGTGGTTACTTCGCCAGCAGATCTCAAGGAATTTGAAGTTGAGATCGCTTTCAAAAAACGGTTACTTGGCTATCTCTATGCTCAGGAGCATGTCTCATTTGTCCTCGTATCTTCGTTTGATATCTCCAACTATTCTGTTGTAAAACGGCTTGCAAAAGATCCGGATAATGCGATTATCCATACAAGCTCCTGCGAGCAGATCAAATCACTGGTCAAACATTACCGGCCACGTATCCTGTACACAAAACCCACGAACCATCCCAAACTGATCCGTGCCACCGATATTCCGCAAAGCCATCCTATTGATTACCGGAAATGTCACGATGAGTTCAGGAACCGCCTGTTCTCCGACATTACTAAAGGCAAGAGGGGCCAGAATGAACTGGCACCTTCCACGGATACCGAGGCACTGGTAAAGAAAATTCTCTATGGGGCACTGTACCCCCACGCGATAAAAGCAGTCTGTGAACAGTACGGTCTTATGGTTCGGGGAAAACGTGTTGAATGGGCAGAATTTTTCCAGTATTTTTCAAAAGCGATCCTCGCTACCGATCTCCCCGGATTTGAGCTTATCCTGTATCTCCGTTCCCGGGAGAAGACGGAGTACCTCAAGATGGTGCAGACAAAAGAAGGTCACTTCCGGTTTGAACGACCGACGCCCTCGCGGGTGGGATTTTTCCTTTGGATAGAATCGCTTCAACCCTCCCTTGGGACCAAAATCTCACTTGAAATCCTTAAGACGTTCAGTATCAAGGATCTGACAAAAAAATGAATGCTGGGGTTTCCCAGGATTTTTCTTCTTTTTACACAAACTATCCGATCCTCCATCTACATAGGTCAGAGAACGGGGGCACCTGTTACGAGATAAATTATCAGCACAATCACGATCTGGTGCACGAGATAAATAATAAGTGAATGCCTGCCAAGAAATTCAAGAGGTGCGAATGCCCGTTTGGGAATTTTGGGAAGTGCCCAGCGTCGTTCTCCATTGGGATAGGCAAACTCTCCGAGTGCCAGCCCGAGTAGGACAAGGCCCATCCACGGGAATATCGGGGTGTAATCCACACTCTGGAACATAAGCGGGTGGATCCCAAAGACCAAAAGGCCCATCGGCCCGGGGATTGTTCCAAGGATCCACCCGACGATAATAAACACGATTCCAATCACTGCGTTCCAGGTGCGGAACCTGAAAAAAAGGGGCGAAAGCATGACAGCGACACCGATCAGGTGCAGGATACCGAATATAACATACCCCTCATGAAGGTACCACCAGGTCGCAACGGTCACCAGAAGCCCGCAGCAGAAAATGCCCGCTCCCCGGAAAACGAATTTTTTTACCAGTGCCAGACCGTTTATCCGGGACACTGCGCGTGCATGGCTTATCGAAAGTGATATCCCGACAATAAGCAGGAACAATGAGGCTGTTGCATACGCAAAAAACCGCCAGAAGCCATCGGTAACATCAAACGACACAATCTGGAAAAACGAAAGATCGAAAATAGTATGAAAAAGGATCATCATTATGATGGCGATACCCCGGAAAAGATCGATTTCGGGATACCGTGCCGTGCCGCTCATGGATACAGGTACAATCGCTCCCGGACTCTGATATGTGTTTGGCAGGACCGGGCTCCATCCGGGTTATCCCGGGGTCTCCTTTTCCGTTGGTGTAACCTGGTAATGTAAGGTGCCCGATCACCGCTCCGTATCGTTACCGGGTTTCCTGCACCTTCGGGCTCAGTTTTGTTAACGTGATTATCATATCGTCAACGACCCCAGAGATCTTTTGAATAACAGGATTATCCTTTCCGCCATCCTGCAGTGTCTCCCCTAATCTGGCGAGCAGTAGTTCATAGTTTGCCTGCAGGGCCAGTAATTGCTGTTCCTGTCCCTTCTCCCGGGTAATATCCTGAAGGATCACTGCCACGTATCGTGTGTTCTTTTCAACAAGAGGGAAACGGATAAGAACATAGGTTTTTGGGGTATCCCCTACCATGAACGACTTTTCCACCCGGGTTATCTGTTTGGTTTCCAGAACCTCTTTGTACTCCCGGCTGCTGCCCAGATACGATCCGGGAACATTTTGGAAGACCTCTTCATCAAGCCACGTTGTGGTATAGCCCATTTTCAGGAAAAGTCGTTCAAGCGCTGTGTTAAAGTACACGGGCCGTAAGTCGGTATTGAGTATAAAAACCGGAGTATCAATAACGGTAAGAATCATTTTTTCAAAATCTTTAGACACATGTGTTTTCCCGGCTGGAACTTCTCCCCGAAGTTTGTGTATAGGTTGGACTGCAGACGACATTCCACCGGTGTTAGCCTCATGTTCTTTTTGTAACAGCCGGTGCTTAAAGAGGGCAATCTGAATAGTGGAATGAAGCTCCCTCTCGCGGAACGGTTTGATAAGATACCCGTATGGCAATGTTTTCCGCGCGCGTTCAAGCGTCTCGTTGTCCGAATGCGCAGTGAGGTACACTATCGGGATTTGATATAACTGGTTAATTTCCTCTGCTGCAGTGATCCCGTCTTTTGCTCCTTGGAGCCTGATATCCATCAATACAAGTTCAGGCCTAGTCTCCCCGGCCATGTGTATCGCATCGTCTGCGGTGCTGACGGAACCTATCACTACATATCCCATTCTCTTGAGAGTTTCCTCAAGTGTCATGGCGATGATGGCTTGATCTTCTACGATCAGGATTCGTGTGTCTGCTATCGTTTTCATACCTCTTGTATTTCATTATATCAATCACCAGTTAATAAACAGGGAATTACAGTTTCAAAAAATGAAACTACGAAAAAGTGTATTCATGTCATTTTGGAATGATGATGAGATTGGCCCAATTGAATATCGTATCAGATCCGGTGTTTCGATGAACCTTCTCAAAAAAATTTTCGAACTTTCTTCCCGAACAGCGCTCTCATGAGATGCTATGAAAAAAGGAGAAAAAGACCGTATTATTGCATCTCCGCCATTTGCCGGGGTGTCAGTAACCATTGGAGGTCACCGGAGGGTTTACGGTCAAATGAATATGTCCGGATTTTAGCCATGCCCCCTTTTGTGAGAATAATAGAAGCCGTGTCACCGCCGGTAATAATGCTTCCGATAAGGCCGGATAACGCAGGTTCATGCCCTACAAGGATAATTGCCGCATCTTTGTTATACTGTGCGGCATGGGAGAACAGGGTTTTCTGGTTGCCTCCCGGGGAAAGTTCGTCCCATACTTCAAGCCGGCCTTTTTCTTTGAGAGTACGGGCAACAATCTCTGCTGTTTCATATGCGCGCGTGAGGGGGCTTGTCGCAATGACCTCAAACCGGATTTTTTTCGAACGTATCCATCGTGCCACCTTTCGTATATCGCTTCGTCCCTCAGAAGTTAGCTTTCGCTCACTGTCATCGGGACGATTGAATGACTGTCCTGCTTTCCCGTGGCGGAGAATGTAAAGATCCATGCAGAAACCATCCTTTATCTTTATGTGTCATTCTCACGTCCACACGTATTTTCTTTTCTCCAAATGTTCTATGCAATTTTTAATCATTACAAATATCTAATGAAAAATCTCCCCTTGTATCAGAGGTTTTTGTATTGTCACTTTTTTATGTCGCCGTTGACTGTAGAAAGCAGGTCGGCAAAACGTTCCATAGATTCAATGGCGCCACTCTCCATGCCGGATTGAAGCGTGTTTTCCCTATCTCCCACTGATTTAAAAAGAACCGTATCGGTAATCAGGGTCCTGCCATTCTGATCTTCCAGTGTCACGGTTTCGATCAGTTCATGCCCCGGTATTCCTTCGTATTCGAACGTAGAAACGAGTCGCTCCGGAGGGACGATCTCCCGATATACTCCGTGGAAAGCGTATGTATTGTCCTCAGTGTCCCGCTGGATAAACCGCCAGGTTCCTCCAGGCTGAACATCCATTTTATCGACAGTGGTCGTGAGACGTTTCGGCCCCCACCATAGGGGGATGAAATAGGGATCTGTTATAGTCCTAAACACACGTTCACGTGGCGCGTCGAAAACACGTGATATGACAATCTCCTTTTTTCCAGGTTCTGCGGCAAACCGGGTTTTTGCCATAGCAGTCCACTGTGCTGATGGCAAAGATATAGCTTGGTATCATGATACGCAGACAGGATGCGGTTGTTTAAATGTGGAACGAGCTGGTGAAGGCTCAATCGGTGATACTCTTATTTTAGGTAGTTCAATGCTGTCGCGTTGGTAGTGGACGATATACTTCTAACAAAGTGAAATGCTGGTCGCCGATCGCAGCAGAACATCAGGGGAAACCTATTCGCTCTGTGGCAGACTGATTGATGGAACTACACTAAATTGAGGGGCGGTATCAAAACGATAGATCTGGTAATCGATCAGGGAAATTATCTGTGGAATCAGCTTCACCGTATCCCGGTCTTTTTCTTTTTCAGATTCGGAGAGATCTTTGTAAGGAATTATAGAAGGATGAGTTTTTTTCCTGTCGTCACGTTTAGCGCCATAATGCCACCCTTCAGCGATTTTTTCCTGCATCCATCGTTCATGCTCAAGTTCCGAGAGGAATTCTATCTCATATGAGGAAAAGGAAAAATTCTCAGGAGCATCCCAGTCAGTAATCGGGCCGATATCACAGCCAATCGCATTGAGTTTATTCCGGATCATTCGTGCCTGGTTACGGTTGGATTCCTGGAATTTTTTGCCATCAATTCCATCCTTTTTCAGGGTAAGTGTTCCCAGCGTATCCCAAGAAACAAGCAGCCGGTTTGTTAGAACGGTTTCTCCTCGTTGTTGCTGGTTGATACAATAGAATTCATGGATTGCCTGTGCAATAAGTTCCTGCTCACCAGCCTGTATTAATGTGCTGTCTGCAGTCAGTGCATTCGTGTCGACCGGGATAATTTTCAACATGCCGTCCCGGGTTTTCTGTTCATCCGAGATAAGACGGGCCAGATGGGGATTGTGTTCGGCCCTTAAAATAATCTGTATCCTTCGTCCATTTTCCAGATGAGTAAGTGAGGTTGCAGTGAACAATCCTTGGGCATCATCCTCAAAACAGATATATGCAGTAAATCCCTGCATCAGTTCAGGATTTTCAAGAAATGTCCATTTCCCCGATACAGCAGAGCTAACGTCTAGTGCGATCGGAACCAGATCGCATGCATCATTTATCCGTTTATAGCGCCGTCGGAGGTTTTCACATATTTCTTCGGCATGGATATCAACCAGGAATATCTGCGGTTTTTGTCCGGCAGAAATTTTTTTATCATACCATGAGCGGGCGATACGGGTTGTGAGCATCTCCCCTAGATTTCCTCCACCGAAAATTATCACCGGATAGGGTAAAGATCCTGATCCCTCTTTATAAAGTGGAGGATAACTGTCCAGAATTAGTTTTGCCCCCAGAGTGTACCGGTTGAAGAACTGGACACAAAACCCCGAACTTTTCCCCAGGGAGAAGGTCTGCCTCCGGATCAGCATATAGAGACGGGGATCGAGGATCTGTATAATGGGTGTTGTTTTTTCCCGGGTTGTACAGGGTAGCCTCTGCATTATTTCAAGAGCAACCTCAGCATTGGTTTCGTCATTTTCGCTGAATGCAAGGATATACCGGGCTTTTTTTACCCCAGCATAAGTAAGAATTTTTTTATCGGCGGGATCACCGATAATCACTGACATTCCTTCCAGCTTACAGGAATCAAGATAATTGTTCTGGCTGTCGTTTTCTATTATGACCGGTTTCTGATTCCTTCCCTCCAGATCCCGCAGGACCAGGAGTGAATAGGAATTCAGGCCGCAGACAATAGTATGGTTCCTGCGGAATCTCAACGGCAGAAGGTAGAGTTTTTCCCGGAAATGCAGGAAAATAGCTCCTGCAAGACCTGACCCGGCAAAAGATCCTACAATGGTCCTGATAAATGTATAATCCTGTGATCCAATGGTTCCCTGAATGCCTGGAATAGTTATGGTTCCGCCAGATGATGAAGTCAGGTTAATTATTGAACCGATAATTGTTGAAATGTCTAGAAGGCTCATGAATCCGGTCCCTGTTTTCCCTTATTTTGCTGCCGGGGATTTTCAGATAAGATTTTCTCAATCCTTGCCGTAAGAAGTACCAGATATTGATCAAGCGGAGGGGTAATAGCATCAAGCCAGTGAGGGACGCTGATAAGGTATTCCATGGATTGTGATGGTTGGATCTCTTCGATCCGGAACGGGACAATAATAATTCCCTTGTTTACTGCACTGGTTATCTCCCTGAGTACATGGGGTGAGACATTTGAATGGGAAGAAAAAACCAGCACCATAATCAGGCTGCCCTCAATTCCCTGGATAATAGCTGCTGGAAACTCCATGCCCGGGGGAACATCACGGGGGGCAATCCAGCAACGGATATTTGCGGATTCGAGTTTAGCACATACTGCATCGGCGATTGGTTTATCTGGACGAGCATAACTGATAAACACATCGTGGTGCGTCGGTAATGTCCGGCCTATTGTAACAGGTGCAACCGCAGGTTTCTCGCCTCCGCTCTTTTTACCCTGCCGTTTTATAAAGAAATATGCCAGACATCCGATAACGGCAAATAAGAGGATAACTCCGATTCCGGGCAGGAGAAGAGGGAACGGTGCAGGGGATACTTTACCGGATGTGACAGTTACCGGTGAAGTCACGTTTCCGGCAGTTTCATAGTGAACCCGTATCATCCAGTCAATATTCTGTAGATCGAATTTATCGTTTAACGGTGGTGGAATGATGAGTGTTGTATCGTCAATCCTGTTGGGATCAGTAAGTGTGGTATGGGATGACTCCGTTGTCGAGGGGGATGAAAAGCCGATCTCAATACCATGATTATTCTCATTTACCGGAGTGGAATCCGTAAATACGGAGACATAAAAATTATCGTTGACATTATAACCGGGTAAGGGAATCTCAACCCATTTTGGGTCACATTTTTGGCTCGATCCCAGTTCATTTAGTGAGATGTCCGAATAGGGAATCTGGTCCTGATAGAGGGTTTTCAAATTTTCATCCCATATGGCAATATTGATAAATGCATCCTGATTGGAGGTATCCCATTTACACCCATAGATCTGGATACCTTCTATGGTGATGTTCCCAGCATTGGAAAAATAAACCGCGTGTCCATAATTTTTAAAAAAATAAAATGATGTGGGTTTTCCAGAGTCGTAGTGCAGGATACCCTCGTTCTGGCTTGCCGCTATGCCCGGCACCACGAAAAGAGATGCCAGAAGAAAAAGACAGAGAAACAAAGAGCCACGCGGATAATTCACGTTATTTAGTTCTACAGTTAAATAGGTATTAGGTTTTCCTTTTATTCTGAATTTATTATTTTTAGGGGGCAACAACGAGCGTTCGATTTGTGAACCCGGGGAATTTTAAAAGAAGAGGTTGACCCTGCCGGGAGATTGGGGTGCCGTCCCCGGTTTATCCCTCCACATCTACATCGATGACTTGATCCACAAATGTCGTCAGTTGAATGAGCAGGTCCGGGTCAAGCCCCTTTTCTACGGAGAGGAAGATCCCGGAAAAATTCATCAGTCGCAGTTTGTTCGTGACAAAGTGGATGAACCGGGTGATATTCTGGGACGAAATATAGATCAGTATGGCATTGATCGAATCAAAGAGCAGCGTAATTTTCTTCTCCTTGTTACTGCTTAAGAGATCCGTAATGGCAATTCCCAGACCTGTGAGATCTGAAGGATTGCTGACGAACCGGCAGTTTGGCACCGGCGTGTGATCTTGCCCCATCGCGTATTTCGTGACAGTATCTACCACAAATATCTTTTCCATCGGGATACCGTTTCGCTCATAATTCTGTTTGAGGATCTCGTAGGGCTGGTTTGCCGAGACCACAAGCACGTAATAATCCCGTTTCAGCATCATCTGAACCAGCTCGATATTCTCCTCCCGCAGCCGTGAAGCAGAGGCCATGATCAGATACAGGGTCTTGTCCTTTATCTCAATCCGGGAAATCGCCATGCACAATCACCTTATTCGGTCAAAAATTTCTTGGCGGCATTCGTGATCTCGCCAGAACGATCGACAATCACCTTATTCAATTCGATGATATTATTTCGGATCTGCTCAAGGTTCTTTTTCTGGAGCCTGAGTTGGAGGGTGATATTCGGGCCGACCACGTCGCCCCGATCAATATCACCGACCACAGACTCGAGGTTTCCTTCCACCACCTCCAAGGGATTTTTCAGCCGCATTGCCGCCTCCTTGATAAACGCGAGGAACTGGGTCTCACTTTCCTTGAGGGCCTCTTCTGCTTTCTTTAATTCGGTTATTTCCACAACAATAGTCCCGATCCCGATAATGGTCCCGTCGCCGGTGCGAACCGGGTACAGGTTCGAAAGCCAGTGGCGGATGACACCATGACGATCCCGGGACGAGCTCTCCCGTTCAATACCAGTGACCGGTTGTCCGGTCTGGAGCACACGAATATATTGGGAACTCAGCTTTGACCAGAGAGACGGGACTAATTCTTCGAGGGTTTTTCCAATACTTCCTGTGAGCGGGATATCACGAAATTCCGAAAACGGCCTGTTTATGAGGACAACACGGAATTCCGTATCGATAAAACCAAATCCGACCGGTATATTCTCGTACAGCGTCGTAAACAATACAAGGGACTTCTCGGCTGCCTTCTTGGCGTCTTCAAGGGCGATCTTTGCTTGCCGCTGATCAGTAATATCCTGGTTTGCACCGTTGACCCGGATCGTGCGACCCGTTTCGTCCCGGACCGTTCGAATACACACATTGATATACCGGATCTTCCCATCCCCTCGGATAATCCGGTGCTCCACTTCAGAGAGTGTTCCCGAATCCTGGGATCCCTTGGAATTAGCAGCGATCACCTCCTGAACACGCCCGATATCTTCAGGGTGGATAAATTTTTTGATGTAATCATCCGCTGGCATCTGGTACCCACCTTCACGATCAGCGTTTGTCCCATAGAGGGCATAGAATCGATCATTGAAGGTGAATATGCCCGAGGGTTGATCATATTCCCAGTATGCCATATGCGACATTTCCATCGAATCATCCAGCAGGAACTGATTCGCCATAAGGGCCTCTTCAGCACGCTTGCGTTCGGTCACATCAATCAATGTTTCAACAGCTCCGAGGAGAACACCCTTGTCATCTCGTACTGGTATGGCGGTAAAGTGGAGCCAGGTACCGTTTTTTCCGATATGCGGAAAAAAATCCAGTGTTTCATACGATCCGTCAATAATCTGCGATCTGCTGATCTTGCCCTTGTACATTTCAGGAAGTTGTTCGATCATCCCGTCTACGAGAAGATCGGCAAGGGTTGGGCATTTTGCGGCATAAGAGGCACGCCAAGGATCCGTAGTGCCGTACACCTCTGAGGCTTTAATACCGCTTGCGATCTCCAAAGCCCGGTTCCAGAAAATGACCCGGTGATTGGCGTCGATCACAAACTGTGGGGTCGGGGAACCATTTAGGAGCGTATCCAGCTGGGCTTCCGCAGTACGGAGAGACCGTAGCGGGAAAAACGCAATAAATGCTGCGCTTGCACTCACCACGATAATTGTGAGAAGCGATATCTGCCATATCCCTACATACGGAAGGAAAAAATCCCGGCCAAGTTCAAACGCACCGGTTATGGCAAACATACCCATAAAGATGAGAATCAGGGCCAAGCGGGGATCAAGCCCGGGGGTTTTCCTCCATATACTATTGCTGTCTATCATACACCCTCCCGTTGTACCGCGGAGACTGTCACTGGAATACAAATTTCATGCGGAACTAGATCTGCCAAACAGAATCCGGAAGTACTGTGACAGAGTCTGAACAGCAGGATACTATAAAAGGTTCTGTTAAGTTGGTTCTGATAACTATCGGGACTTGGGACAACAGTCACAAATTTCTTTATCGTGAAAATTTGGTATTCGCCAAATTTTTTCAACGAAATCCCGTCACTCTATAAGAACTTATAAAAGAGTTAATGCGAGGGATGGGATTCGAACCCAAGAACTCCTGCGAGACTAGGCCCTGAACCTAGCGCCGTTGACCTGGCTTGGCTACCCTCGCGCCTGTATAGATTA
>CAYPEQ010000006.1:12341-56877 GCA_964409915.1 uncultured Methanoregula sp.
CCCTGAACCTAGCGCCGTTGACCTGGCTTGGCTACCCTCGCGCCTGTATAGATTACGTTCCCGGTTTAATAAAGGTAAGGGAAATGGGGTTTGTGACAGAAGTCTATTGCATGTCCTGTCCGTTTGCAGCCCGTTTAAGTTCCCGTTCACGCAGTTCAATTCTCCGGATTTTACCGGAGATGGTTTTAGGCAGGGAATCAACAAACTCGATTGCCCGGGGATATTTATACGGCGCTGTCACCTTTTTTACATGACTCTGGAGATCCCGGACCAGCGCATCTGACGGACTAAATCCGGGTTTTAAGATTACAAAGGCCTTGACGATCAGGCCCCGGATATCATCGGGAGAACCAACAACCGCTGCCTCCTGGACGGAAGGATGCTCGATAAGGGCACTTTCCACTTCGAACGGTCCAATCCGGTACCCGGAAGCTTTGATCACATCATCGTCACGGCCGATGAACCAGTAATAACCATCTTCATCCTTGTATGCCTTGTCCCCGGTATAATACCAACCGTTCACAAACGATTTCTTGTTCTCGTCGGAGTTATCGATATACTCGGTAAACATCCCGACCGGCCATGGATCAAGCTTTATCGCAATTCTCCCTTCTTCATGGACACCTGCCGGGTTCCCATGCTCATCGTGTAGTTCGATAATCCACCCGGGCGCAGGTTTGCCCATAGACCCAAACCGCGCTTCCATGCAGGGGAATGTACCGATGCAGAGTACGGTTTCTGTCTGGCCATAACCCTCGTAGATGGTCAGGCCGGTCGCGTCTTTCCAGGCTTTGATAACCTCGGGGTTAAGGGGTTCACCTGCGCTTACGCAGTGCCGTAGTTCGGAGAAGTCAAACTTGTCGAGGTCGGCAAGGATCAGCATCCGGTAAATGGTCGGGGGGCAGCAAAATGTCGATATACCGTATCGTTCGATCAATGGCAGGAGTTCGGTCGCGTTAAACCGGCCCCGGATATCATAGACAAAGATGGCACAGCCCTCAAGCCAGGGTCCATAGAGTTTCCCCCAGGCACTTTTTCCCCAGCCGGTATCGGAAAACGTGAAATGGAGGTCGTTTTGGCGGACATCATGCCAGAACCGGGAGGTTACCATATGACCAAGTGCATAGCTCTGGCTGTGCAACACCATCTTTGCCTCACCGGTGGTCCCTGACGTAAAGAATATCAGCATCGGATCGGTGGCTTTGGTCTTTTTCATACCGGGGAGATTAACCAGTTTTGCTGAGACCGGTGCCGGGTAGTCGAGTTCGACGGGATAACTGATCCATCCTGGTCTTTTGCCATCAATAAGAAAGCGGCAGGTCAGGGATGGGCATTGGTTTGCAATAGCATCGATTTTGTCCGCATGTTCTTCTGAGGTAATCACCATCTTGATTTCTGCCGCATTGATCCGGTACTTCAGGTCGTGTTCAGTAAGCATGGTGGGGGCAGGGCAGTAGACTGCTCCCCGTTTAATAAGGGCAATGGTGGCGATCCACCATTCTGGTACCCGGGGCAGCATAATGAGAACACGATCGCCTTTGTTGACGCCATACTTGATGAGCATGTTCACGACCTGATTGGAGGAGCGCATCAGATCCCAGAACGTGAATTTCTTTTCAGCGCCTTTCTGGTTGGTCCAGATCATGGCAATCTTGTTACGGTCTTTTTTTGCCCAAGCATCAATCACGTCAAAACCGAAATTGAAGTACTCGGGAACAGCGATGTGGAAGTCCCGGTACGTGGCATCGTAATCCCGCATGTTGGGCCCGGGAGCACCAGTGTCCGGGAGGGTGCATGCAAGGCTGGATGCATTCGTGGTAAGGTGACCGGAACAAGCCTCCGCGATCCAGTCGGAACGCGAAATCTTCCGATCTTCACAGACCTTATCGATACTATCAGTAAGAGTATCGTCCATGGAAATTGAATACCGCACCATACATCTCTTTTTGTTGGTGCACTTTATGAGCATTTTGCTTTTTCGTGCACCAAAAAACGTTTAATATTGCTTTCATTGGTGCTTCGGATTGACAAACGTGAGCTTAAAAAAGGATATACAAAAATGTAAATCACCGGAATTCACGGTGTTTCCGCAGCTCCCGTTCGCGCAACTCGGCACGTCTTATCTTGCCGGAATGGGTTTTGGGAAGTTCTTTAACAAACTCAATTGCCCGGGGGTATTTATAAGGTGCCGTGGTGCGTTTGACATAGTTCTTGATCTCCCTGACAAGCATTTCAGAAGGTTCGTACCCCTCTTTGAGGACAACAAATGCTTTCACGATTAAGCCCCGGAGCCGGTCCGGTGCACCTACGACAGCGGCTTCCTGGACTGCCGGATGCTCGATAAGTGCGCTCTCTACTTCGAACGGGCCGATGCGATAACCAGACGATTTTATTACGTCATCGTCCCGGCCCACGAACCAGAAGAATCCGTCCTCATCGGCATATGCCTTGTCCCCGGTGTAGTACCAGCCGTTGACAAACGATTTTTTATTTTCTTCGGGGTTATCCAGGTACTCTACAAAAAGACCGGGCGGTGGTGGCGTACAGGAAATTGCTATCCTGCCTTCTTCATGGATTTTGACCGGCCTTCCTTCATCATCATGGATCTCCACGTTCCAGCAGGGTGAAGGTTTTCCCATAGATCCCGGTCTCAGCTCAAGACAGGGAAATTCGGCAACACAGCAGCAGGTCTCGCTCTGGCCGTATCCCTCCCGGATAGCAAGGCCGGTTCCTTCCCTCCAGACCCGGATCACCTCGGGGTTGAGGGGCTCACCGGCACTTGTGCAGTGGCGCAGTGACGAGAGATCGAACTTGTCGAGATCTGCTAAGATCAACATTCTGTAAATTGTTGGGGGGGCGCAGAAGGTGGTGATTTGGTATCGTTCAAGCAGGGGAAGTATCTCGGTCGCATTGAACTTCCCGGTAAAATTATAGACAAAGAGACAGGCACCTTCTATCCACTGGCCAAAGATTTTGCCCCACCCGCATTTAGCCCAGCCGGTATCCGTGACCGTAAAGTGCAAATCGTTGTGCCGGATATCCTGCCAGAACCGGGCGGTAACGATCTGTCCCAAGGGGTGGTCATGATTGTGAATTACCATCTTCGGCTCTCCCACAGTACCGGACGTGAAATAGATCAGCATCGGATCAGAACTTTTCGTACGGTGTTCATCCGGGATGCTCACAGAATGATGGGAAACCGGCGCCGGGTACAACAGCTCGTAGGGCCAGCTTGCCCAGCCTTTTATCTCCGCGTCCACCACAAACCGGCAGGAAAGTGTCGGGCATTCGTTGCAGATCTCTTCGACCTTACCGGAATTTTCCAGATCGGTTATGACCATCCGGAATTTTCCCTTATTGATCCTGTATTTGATGTCCCGGGGTGTCAGCATGGTGGGGCAGGGACAAAAAACCGCGCCAAGCTTGATGAGTGCGATCACGAATATCCACCATTCGGGTATCCGGGGGAGCATGATGAGCACACGGTCTCCTTTGTTGATCCCGTATTTCAAAAGAACGTTCGCTGCTTGGTTGGATAGGTTGGAAATATCCAGAAAACTGAACTTTTTCTCTTCACCTTTCTGGTTTGCCCAGATCATGGCAAGCTTGTTCCGGTCCTTTCGTGCCCATGCGTCAACAACGTCGAAACCAAAATTGTAATACTCGGGAACATCGATGGTAAAGGTTGCCTTTGTCTTTTCGTAATCTTCCATGTTATGCCGGTCTTCGCCCATGCAATCCACCTGGATAATGCGAAAATATTAATGGTACTCCCTTTTCAATCTGTCTTTTGGATGTGCCTGAGTATGCTTACGGTACCTACCCGGATTTTTTTAGTCCACGTGCCAGTCTAACGTCAGAGAAGGGACTGGGGACATAAAGGTTCCCCATTAGTATTATGATTCGATACACTTCATAGTACACAGGATGGCTGACAAACGGTACGAATCATTAAAAATTGAGAACGTCGTGGCTTCAGGAGTCATCGCCGAGTCCATAGATCTCAACGAGGTATCCAGTAAGATCAAGAGCTGCGAGCTTAACACCAAGAGGTTCCCCGGTGCAGTATACCGTATAGAGAACCCGAAGATCGCATCCCTGATCTTTTCCTCAGGTAAAGTTGTGCTTACCGGAATCCGCGATGACAAGGCGTTGAAAGAGGGCCTTGCAATCATTATCAAGTCCCTCAAGGAAGCGGGCGTAAAGACGCTTGACAAACCCCGGGTTGCAGTCACTAATATTGTCTGTTCCTACGATATTGGCAAGTACATCAACCTCAACAAGGTCGTTGTCACGCTCAATCTCGAAAATATTGAGTATGAACCCGAGCAGTTCCCCGGTCTCGTCTACCGGATTAAAGACCCTAAAATCGTGGCACTTCTCTTCTCTTCAGGAAAGATCATCCTGACCGGAGGAAAAAACCTCGATGATATCAAGAAAGGTCTCGATTTCCTCGAACAGAAACTTGAAAGTATAATGTAATGCCGGTGCCGGTTCGTACCTGCACCACAACTTTTTTTGGTATCTTTTTGGTATCTTCTTCGAACTATTTAGGACGTTTAGATCCTGCCGTTTTCCTCCGGCGAAACCGAGCCTTTCCGGGAAACAACGAAAAATCTCTATGCCCAGTACCGGTGTGTCTGGATAAACGTTCGTTCTGCTTTGAGGATCTCACGGTAAAAAGCATCCCCATCTGAAAGGGTAGCAAGAATCCGTGATGCATTCTCTGGTCCCACCCCCCGTGCCGAGAGCGCGATAACTGCTTTTTTTCCGCTTGAGAGTACGATATTTGCATTCCTGAGCAGGCGCTGTTCGATTGCCCGCTCCTCCTCAGATTTCTTCTTCTTTGCGATTATGTCGTAGGAATCGGCTTCATAGGGTTTGATGGCGGCTATAAGTCTCGCGCCGCACTTGGGACACTGGGGGATCTCCGGTACGCGTGAAACAACTGTCCTGCTCTTCCAGTTCCGGCAGTTCATGCAGGCAAGGATAACCTCATCCTGTTCAAGCCTTCGTTTCAGGGTGGCAAGGACAGCCTGATCCGCAGTCGGCGGGGGAATCTGGTCACGGGAGGAGAGGATGCCGTCCGCCCCGATAATCGAGTGGGGGCCTATGGCGATCTCGATTTCCCCGGTTTTAATGAGGTTTACAATGTGGGCTGCTGCATCCACATCCATGTAACCGGACAAAAGCTCGCGGTATGCTTCCTGCTGGACAACCGTATTATCGAAATAGTCAAGCAACCGCTGGATGCTTATTCTCTCATAATCGGCATCAGGGTCAATGGCGCCGAATTTTTTTGCGATCTGCACCAGTTTCCATTTGAAAAGAGCCGTTCGTTT
Source organism: uncultured Methanoregula sp. (assembly GCA_964409915.1). Lineage (GTDB taxonomy): Archaea > Halobacteriota > Methanomicrobia > Methanomicrobiales > Methanospirillaceae > Methanoregula. The sequence goes on from CAYPEQ010000006.1 coordinate 17,684, forward strand.
GAGAGCGAGCCTGAGTATGCCTGGCATATGCGCGGATTCAAGGGAGACAAGGAAATCGCGGATATCAGCGGCACGAACATCAAATGGCAGGCGCAACAGGATCCGGTATGCATCCAGTTCTATCCCCACGGTAGTCCCGTACCGTGCCGAGATCAGGATAGACAGTACGCGCGCTAACGCTTCGTTAGCTTTGTGGCCGGCGCAGACATTGCAAACAACGCCGTCATCGATATTCTCGAGCGTAATAAGCCGGTCTGTCGGGATTTTGCACCGGTTCTTCTCCATCTCGGAAAGGATATGGGCGGCAAATGCGATGCTCTCTTTTTCTTTAGTATACTGCCCGGTAGTGCGTTCACGCCGTATCGCTCCGACCTCCCGGGCAACGGCAAACGGGACCGGTATCTGTTCACCCTCCCATGAGGGGAGTTCACCAATTGCTTTTTTTGCCGGTTCGACGGTGAGACGGCCTTCGTTTATTTCAAGTACCCTCCAGAGTTGGCCTTTGGTAATAAAGACCGCCCCGGTATGTACCCATCCCACAACAAATGATTCGTCAAGGGTCCCTACGGTCCGCCGCGAGACCATGTCAAAGACCGGGATTTTGCGTTCATCATGGATCATCGAAAGGTTACCTGAGAGATAACGCCGGGCACGGGCGGTAGTGATGATCCGGCTGCCATCGATCCTTATGAGCCGGTGCTCTTCGAGCTGTGAACAGACGTCATCAAGAAGCTTGTCATCACCTGAAAAAAGGGAGGTACGACCGATAATATTCCGGATCCGGGACCGTTCAATCTCGCCGTACTCTACGGCAATTGCCGCAACCTGGTTTGCAAGTACATCCGCGGCGTGTGCATCTGGTATCACCGGTTCGATCTCGTTTGCCTGAGCGCGACGTGCAATGACCTGGGACTCCAGCAGGTCATCGAAACCGGTGGCAAGGATCGTGCCACGGGAGATGGTGTTGAGCTGGTGTCCGGCCCTTCCCACTCTCTGTACAAGCCGGGCAACCTCACGGGGTGACCCGAACTGGATAACGTGATCAACCCTGCCGATATCGATCCCGAGCTCCATGGACGAGGTACAGATAAGGGTTCGGATCTCGCCTTTTTTGAACCGGTCTTCGGCGTCGATGCGTATCTCTTTTGAGAGAGAACCATGGTGCACTTCAACGTCTCCCCGGGAAAACAGGGCATGACCTAGTGCCTCCGCAGTCACCCGGGTGTTAACAAAAACAAGCGTCGAACCTTCCCGTTCAAGTGCTTTTTCAAGTGCCTGTACCTGGTGCTTGAAGTCGTCACCGACAAAACTGACGGATATATCCAGTTGTTTTGCAACTGGTACCTGCACGACTTCGCAGGGGCGCGAACCGCACAGGAACCGGGCAATCGTCTCCGGGTTCCCTACGGTCGCGGAAAGACCTATCCTCTGGAACTCGCCGGCATATTCAGCGAGCCGTTCAAGCGCGACTGCGAGTTGTACGCCTCGCTTGCTTGCCGCCATCTCATGGATTTCATCGATTACTACAAACTGCACATGTTCGAGATGTTTGCGCAGTCTTTTCCCCATAAAGAGTGCTTGGAGCGTCTCCGGCGTTATGATGAGCAGATCCGGAGGTGACAGGGCTTGTTTACGGCGTTCGTTGAGCGGAGTATCGCCATGACGGACACCGACAGTAAGACCAAGCTCGCCGCACCACCATTCCATCCGGGCAAGGATATCCCGGTTGAGTGAGCGTAAAGGTGTTACATATATTGCCTTGAATCCCCCGCCCGGTGGCATTTTCAGGAGTTCATCAAAGACCGGAAACATTGCGCTCTCGGTTTTTCCCGTACCTGTTGGGGCAATCAGGACGAGGTTTTTCTTTTTAAGGATAAGGGGAATTGCCTGTTCCTGTGCCGGGGAAAGTCGCAAAAAACCTCTTTTCCTGATGCGTTCACGTACCTGACGCCCGAGCAGTTCAAGCACCATGGCGACCTACCCCCGGCGTCGTATTTGTATCATCATCTTTGAGGAACATCGAAAGCGGACCGATGTAGGATCCATCGGCGAGGATTATCTCTGCATCATCCTGTCGCATGCACCGGGAGACCGGTGAGAATGGATCGCGGGCTATCTTGACGATATCATAGCCGGCGATCTCGTTAAACGCAGGCACAAACAGGGCCCTCGCCGGGCCGCTTCCTGCAGGTAAGTCAAGGCCAAGTGCCACGGTGTCGATGGATGCCCGCAGGTATGCCGGTGCCTGGAGGGAGCAGCCCACCTGATCGCGCAGGTTTACCTGAGGGTGATGATGACCGGTTATGAGGAGATGACCTCCCAGGTGCGCAGCTGGGTACGTGTGGCCATGGAAGTATGCGATATCGTCAATAACCGTTCCTTCTTTTGGCTGGAGCTCGCCCTCTTTGAGGAACCGCTCGATACCAATGTCGTGGTTTCCCGGGAAAACAAGAATAGGGATACGGCTGCGTATGGTGTCGAGAATTCCGGGGATTTCTGCCCATTCCTGCCAGGTAAGCGAGGGAATGCTGTGCTTTACATCCCCGAGGAGGATAAGCCGGTCCGGCTTAGTCACTTCTACGGTCTTCAAAAGCCGGTCAAGACGTTCTTTGCTGTGACTCCGGAAATGAAGACCATGTGCAGCAAGATCGGCTTCAATTCCGAAGTGAAGATCGGCAACGATAAGCATGCGCTCAGTGTTTTCGATAACAAGCGCCGGGCCGTCTTTGACAAACTCCAGTCTCATAATAGTTTTACATATCCTTTCTGGGGCTGGTAGCAATCGTCGTTGGTTACCAGGGTTTCGATCGCGGCAAGAACTGCTGCCTGAGTATACCCTAAAGATATGCCCTCGTCGATCACGTTCTGGACAGCAATGCCCCGGGGACCGCTTTTTGCACAGATTATCTCCATAATCTTTGCACTTATGTCGTTTTCAGTAACAGCCGATTCAACGGTGGTTGATGGGATACCGGAGAGCGCACCTTCTATCATTGCAACCATAGTGCTGATCTGCTCCCGGGTGAGATTGTAATGCCGGACCACTTGATCAGCCTTTGCATCACCTGATTGTCCTTCCAGTGCGGCGAGCAGGATCTCGAGCCGGTCAAGCATCATGTCTGCTGTGATGACGATCCAGCGGTTGCGGATTGATTTATCGATTTCCTGGATATGTTCAGGTCTGACAGAGATGTCCCAGATCCCGTTCTTGCGGTATAACCGGGCTGTTCCGGTAACAGCCACGAATGATGGTACCGGAACTGTCCGGATCTGTTCCATGACCGATCCTCGCCGGCCTCCGGTAACCAGGTCAAACGCACCGGTAGGATCGGCAAGCCGGCAGTAAAGTACATCGGCGCTCTCAGTGATCTCGGTAAGCGCCCCACACAGGTAGACGGATCGGCACCATGCCCCGCTTGGAGTCACGACCCATGCTGTGCTACCAGAATCTTTGTCTGGAACGGCAAGGGTCGATCCGGAAAAATCTCTGGCAAAAACGCGGGCTGCACCTTCCATAGTTGTGATAATTACTTGCAAAAGAGATGTATTCAAAGTATAGGAGTTGATAATCGCGTCTTTAAGATACTGGTATTTCCAGGATTTCCGGAAAACTATCCTTCTTTGGTAAAGAATTACCTTATGGGTGCCTAGGGGTGTTTGAGTGCGGGGTTCAGTGCCGATGCATTCGCGTACGCTGCATTTGCAGCGGCAGTTTCTCCGAGATCCTCCAGAGCATTTGCCTTATTGTAATAGGCAATGGCACGCAGGTTTGTCAGGTTCCCGGTTGCATTAATGGCGACGTTCGCTGCATCAATTGCATCATTATAGCGGCCCAGTTCTACAAGAATTCCTGCCCTGTTCGATTGGATTATAGGTATAAGAGAACTGATATTCAGTGCAAGCGCCTCATTTGCTGCTGTGAGTGCATCCTGATAATTCCCGGCATTTGCGAGGTCGACACTTTTCGAGTACAGTGCCCCGGCTTGGTTAAACGGTGTTGTGTTTGCTGATGTATTAGCTGCAGTTGCTCCCTGTTTTATTATAACAAAACCGGCGACAATTACAATGCAGATGATAACAACAATCCCGACTGCAAGGATATAACTTTTCGGTATCCTCTTCGAAGATTTCGCTTTGCCGGGTTTGCTTTTCTTGCCGCTCATAGCTTAAAAGAAGGCGATTTTGAAGATTAATACTTCCGCCTCATTGCAAAGGCAAACGCCGCTATACCAAGGCCCAAGATGGCGATATATTCAGGCATTGGAGAATAGGTGGTCTTTTTTGGGATCACCGTTGCTGTTGGTTGGATGGTTGACGCCACCGTCGTGATCGGTGTCGCAGGTGTTGTTGCGGCAGGTGCAGTAACGGTTGGCAGGACCGTTGTCGGTATGGCGTAAGCAGCGACAGTAAAAGTGATTGTTTTATCCCCGCTGGTTACGTTTCCTATCGCTGTCTCATTGGGATAACTATCACTCATTCCGTCGAGATTCTGGGAGACAATAAACGTGTACGTCCCGGCTTGATACACCTTACTTCCGTCAGTAGATATTGCATTACGGTACCATGACGGGCCATCGGTCCATATATAGGGTGACGAGGTTATGATCGGATTGTTGTTGAACGGGAGGATCCTTGTTGTCGGGTTTCCCACATTTCCGGTGAAGATATGGGGAATATTATCTCCTGATGGTGAGGTGAGCGTAACCATTAAAAAACTGTCTGAAGGGTTGGCATTGGGGCGTTCTGAATAATTGTACACCATCCATAGGTTGGTATCGATATGGTAAGTGATATTTGTGGACATCGGGATGCTCTGACCGGTGATATCCGTATTGGTGTCAACATCCCAGATTGAGAGATTAATCTGGGGTTGGTACACCACAAATACCGGGACATTCGGTTTTGTGTCGTATGAATACCATGTACCAGTATACCCGGTAAAAAGAGCCGGGTCTATGTAATATGATGTTTGACTCCCGGTGATCGTTACCGTTTGAGACGGACTTGTGGTCAGGTCAGATCCTTGTGGCCACCACGCGATAACCGAATGCCCGTTCAAAGCTGCCGTAACATCGAGGTTACGTTCTCCGATAAAAACCGGTGCACCGGAATTGACCTTTTCAAGGCTTGCATATGCAGGAGCCAGAAGAAATATTACGAGCAGGAGAAAAACAAGAGAGATTCGGCTTGATAACATGAAAAGTAATTTCAAAACTCTTATGATAAAGATTATGACATTCTAGTGATCATCTACAGGATCCGTTTCTGAACGGGATCCCGGAATCTTTTCGGGTTTCTGGCAGGAAAAATCAATCATAGTCCAAAGACAACCTAGTCAGTACGAACAGGTGATGCGCATGGATGAGACCCATACTATCTGGATAGAAAAGTATCGCCCGGCACGGCTCGCTGATATTGTCGGGCAGGACGATATTGTTGAACGGCTCTCATCCTATGTGAAATCCGGCAACCTCCCTCATCTTCTTTTCACCGGGAGCGCCGGCGTGGGAAAAACGACAGCTGCGGTCACGCTCGCTAGGGAGTTTTTCGGCTCTTCCTGGCAGATGAACTTCCGCGAACTCAATGCATCCGATGAACGGGGTATTGATGTTGTGCGCAACCAGATCAAAGAGTTCGCCCGGACAAGACCCCTTGGTGATGCAGATTTCAAAATACTGTTCCTTGATGAAGCAGATGCACTCACGACTGATGCCCAGGCTGCGCTGCGCAGGACTATGGAGAGCTATGCAAATATCTGCCGGTTTATTCTTTCCTGCAATTACTCGGCGAAGATCATAGACCCTATTCAAAGCCGGTGTGCGATCTACCGCTTCAGGCCGCTGGGCTCAGACGCGGTAAAAGAGGAGATTGCACGAATTGCAACAAAGGAACACCTGACTGTGACCCCTGAAGCAATGGACGCGATTGTCTATATCGCACAAGGCGATATGAGAAAGGCAATCAACGCTCTGCAGGGTGCTGCAATCATCAGCACAAAGATCGAAGCCCCGATGGTTTATGCAATCACTTCCAATGCGCGACCTGACGAAATTGAGGATCTCCTCAAAGTTACGCTCAGTGGTGATTTTGACGGGGCTGAATCCCTGCTTATGCGCCTGCTTCGCGAGCGGGGGATCTCGCCAAACGAACTGATCAACCAGTGTTACCGGGCTCTGGTAAAACGTGAAATGGACAGGACACTCAAGGTGGAATTGATTGATGCTCTTGGGGAAACCGATTTCCGGCTTTCTGAGGGGGCAAGCAGCGATATCCAGATGGAGGCGCTGATCGCCCGCTTCATTCTTGCCAGCACAAAAAAGCGGTGAAGGATCATGGAAAAGACCCCCGAACTACAGCAAGGTGACCGCGCCGATGACTGGGGCCGGTTCCTCAAAAGCCGGTACAAGAAAGAACTTGGCGAAATCACCCGACTCTATCCCCATAAACGCTCACTTGTTATCGATTACCGCCAGATCGAACGGTTCGGGAAGACAGGAATAACGCTTGCAGATGAACTTCTTGAGAACCCTGGCAAAGTGCTCGAGGATGTCTGGGACGGGATTAAACATAACCAACTGATCCGGACTAAAGACGGAAAAGAGCCAAAGGGCATCAATATCCGGTTTACAAACCTTCCCAAAAAGACTGCTATCCGTGAGATTCGGTCAGATGATATTAACCGGTTTGTTTCTGTCGAAGGTATTCTCCGGAAGACCACAGAAGTGCGACCCCGGATAGTGGAAGCGGTTTTTAAGTGTCCTGCCGGGCATTTTACTAAAAAATCCCAGAAATATGGTAAATTCATCGAGCCAGAAGGCTGCTCAACCGATGGCTGTACGTTCAAGAAACTGGAACTGATCCCCAAACGGTCTACGTTTGTCGATTCCCAGAAACTCAGGGTCCAGGAGTCTCCCGAAGGGCTGAGGGGCGGAGAACAACCGCAGACTCTCGACATAGATGTGACGGACGACCTTACCGGTATGGTTGCAGCGGGAGACCGGGTTATCATCAATGGAGTCCTCCGATCCATGCAGCGGATGGTGAAAGGAGAGAAAAGCACGGTCTTTGATATTTTCCTTGAATGCAACTCGATCGAGATCGCTGAAAAGGAATTCGAAGAGGTCGAAATTGACGAAAAGGCAGAAGATGAAATAAAGAAACTCTCCAAGAATCCCATGATCTACCGGATGGCAACCCATTCTATTGCCCCGACTATCTATGGAAATGATGATGTCAAGGATGCGATCACCCTCCAGCTTTTCGGGGGGATTGCAAAAGAGATGCCGGACGGGAGCCACCTGAGAGGGGATATCCATGTCCTTTTGATAGGAGATCCCGGTATCGCAAAAAGCCAGCTCCTTCGCTACATCGTCAAATGTTCGCCGCGTGCGATCTATACAAGCGGCCAGTCGTCAACATCAGCTGGTCTTACCGCAACCGCAGTCAAGGATGAGTTTGGCGAAGGCCGCTGGACCCTGGAAGCCGGCGCTCTTGTGCTTGCCGATATGGGTATTGCCGCTGTCGATGAAATGGATAAAATGCAAAAAGAGGACCGGTCTGCCCTTCACGAAGCAATGGAGCAGCAGACCATCAGTGTTGCGAAAGCCGGAATAACCGCGACACTTAAGTCCCGGTGTGCCCTTCTCGGGGCTGCTAACCCGAAATACGGCCGCTTCGATATGTTCGGTGATATTGCCGATCAGATCAACATGCCCCCTTCGCTTCTCTCGCGTTTTGACCTGATCTTTATCATGACCGATCAGCCGGAGCAGAAAAGGGATCTTGCGATTGCTGAACATATTCTCAAAGCGCACGGTATTGGGGAGCTTATTGCCCAGCACAAGAAGACACCTATCCCGGGCATCACCCAGGAGTACATCGATCAGCAGCTCAAACCGGTTATGCCGGACATTGAACCGGCACTTTTCAGGAAATACGTCGCGTACGCCAAACGCACCTGTTTTCCTATCCTTTCAGCAGAAGCAAAAGAGGCTTTGGTGGGTTACTATCTCAAGCTCAGGGGGATTGCGGAACCAAACAAACCGGTACCGGTAACCGCCCGGCAGCTTGAAGCGCTTGTCCGGCTTGGAGAAGCAAGCGCCCGGATCCGGCTCTCGGATAAGATTGAAGCCGGGGATGCAGAGCGTGTGATACGCATAGTTGATGCCTGTCTGCGCCAGATCGCGTACGATGCAAAGACCGGAAACTTCGATATCGACAAGGTAGCGACAGGGATATCCAAGGAAAAACGCGATATAATCCGGGTGATCAAAGATGCAATCCGGGAAATTGGTGGAGAAGGACGCCGTGCTGCTGTAGATCAGGTAATAGAGAGCGTTACGGGCAAGGGATTCGCGCACGATAAAGTGCGGGAAGGTATCGAGATGCTCCTGCGACACGGTGAAGCCATGGAACCAAAACAGGGCATCATCCAGTTGATTTAATGAGGTGGATGAGAATGAAACCATCACAGGCCGGAGAAAAGCCAACGGATCGTGAACGGGCGATCTTTGAAGCCGGGATCAAACTCGGGGCGCTCTATCACCAATGGGTGGGAACGCCGATTGCACAGGAAACGGCAACAAGTGTGGAATCGGCGATCGAGAAAGCGGTAATTCTCCAGCCTTTTGTCGAAGAGATTACGGTGAATCTCGATCACTCGCTGATGAAAAAGAATGTATTTGGGTATAGCGAGCTCTCCGGATTGATGTTTGATGTGGAGATCGTTACCCGGGTAGGATTTTCGTACTGCCGGGCCACGCTCACCCCTGAGAACGGCTACCCCCTCATGAGGATTCTGGAGTGCCATGAGATCCCGGCTCTTTCCGATCACTGACGACCATATCCATTTCGATCCCATAAACGGACGGGGAGTCGAAGCGGCAAAGGATTTCCTGCACGCAGGAGGGACGCATATCTTTCTGGTATCGAAACCTTCATGGTCACTTGGAGTCACACCGGTCTCTGGCTCCGATTTTGCAACAGTTTTCGATGAAACGCTCCGGATTGCCGGGTTGATACGCGAGACCGGTCTTGTCGTGTTTCCTATCCTTGGCATCCATCCCGCCGAAATAAGCCGGCTTTCCGAACGTATGTCTCTCTCCCAGGCAGTCACGGTCATGAAAGAAGGACTTGAACATGCCGCAGGTTATATCAGGGACGGCCGTGCCGTAGCGCTCAAGAGCGGGCGGCCGCATTATGAGGTAAGCCCTGAGGTATTGGCGGCATCAAATGAAGTTTTGTCCTATGCTCTCGAACTAGCTGCAGGATACCGGTGCGCTCTCCAGATCCATGCAGAAAGCGGGCCGTGTGCCGATATTGTTGGTATGGCCGAATCTGTTGGTATGCCGGTTGATCGTGTTGTTAAGCATTACGGCTCCCCCGAGACGCCACTGCATCCATCGCTTGTCGCCCGGCACGAATCTGTTCCGGTGCTTGCCCGTGAGCACCGGCCTTTCACAATGGAAAGCGATTTCATGGATGAGAACTCCCGGCCGGGTGCTGTAACAGGTCCTAAATCCGTTCCACGGATCACAAAAAAAATGCTTGAGTCGGGCGCGATCACTGAGGATGACTGCTGGCGTATCCACGGTGAGATTGTGGAGAAGGTTTACGGCGTCCGCATTACGTTGTAAAGTAAGGGTATCCTTCCCATCTTTTATCTGGTGGCCACACAAAAGAGCTAATCAATGTTTCTTAAAGTCCACCACTCACCGGAAATCGGTGATGTGGTCGCAGTCTGTGACTATGAATTGCTCAATACCACCATTACTGGTGGCGATCTCAAGGTTACGCCGTTGGGATATTTTTACGGAACCACGCGAGTAGACGAGGCTGCAGTGGCTGAGGCCCTTAGTAAAGGTGGCAATATCAATATCATTGGGGAACGCGCTGTCGGTGTGGCCATAAAGATGGGGTTGATTACCCGTGCCGACTGTATCATGATCGGCAGTGTGCCGCATGCTCAAATCTACCAGCTATGACCACGATCAGGGATAGGTTCTGTCCAAAGTGTGGCGAACCTTCGGATAAAGAAGGGTTGTGCGCAAAATGCCAGGTTGCAGATACACCGTGGGCCGTATGCGATACCCGGGTGACAAGCACTCATTGTCCCAGTTGCGGTGCGACCAAACAGGTTAATACATGGACGGATACGAACCGCGAACGTGCGGAGCTTGCACCTGACTTGGCACGAACCGCGGTTCATTTTCACCCTGACGTAAAAAATCGCGCGATTAAGGTAGAAGTACGCGATATCAGCCAGAACCGGTCGCGTGCAAATCTTACTATCACCGGTACCTTGTACGGGCATCCGGTTGATAAGACCTGCACGGTTGAACTGGCTTGGAACAAAGAGCAGTGCGACCGGTGCAACCGGATCACCGGCAGTTACTACGAAGGCATAGTACAGGTCCGTGCGGAGGAGCGAACAATAAGTACCTTTGAGATGCAGAAAGCCGCTGCCATTGCGACCCAGATCGAGGAAACCCTGCAGGAAGGTGGGGAGCGGCTCTCGTTTATATCGGATATGACCGAGAACCGGGACGGCCTCGATATTACTGTTGGATCCCAGCATATCGGATTACTTATTGTACAGGGAATAACGGCACAGCTCGGCGGGAGATATACGACCCACCCGAAACTTGTCGGGGAGAAATGTGGCAGACAGATATTCAGGATCACGTACCTGATCCGGCTGCCCCGTTACCAGCGTCATGATGTAGTGAAACTGGGCCGTGCCTATGCGGAGGTCGAACAGGTAGATTCCCGCCATATCCGGGTTTTTGATCTGTCCGAAGGCCGGAGCCGGTCAATAACTGAGGAGGATATCATAAGCATGATCGGTAATGTCCGTAATGCCGAACCGGCTCTTGTCGCATATGTCTCCGGAGGGATGATGGGACTCCTTGACCCGGCAACCGGTGCGACCAGAGAAGTGCCAAAAAAAACATGGCATATCGTAAATGCAGGAGAGAACGTGCAGGTGCTCCGTGACGGGAACACCTTGGTTGTAATGCGGTAACTTTCGGTCCCGTATGCGAGTAAGGGCACTACAAAAAGATCAATTAGCCGTGATTCGTGGTGAATCGTGGATAGATACAACCAGACACCCCTATATTGAAGGGAACACAGCATGGGTGCCGGTCAGGGATGGCTTTTCGTATGAGTGCGAGTTACCGGAACGGAACGCGTACTCAGGCCGCGGTTTTTTTATGCTGGGTGATGTAGCGGTCGTCCATGGGGCCCGACCAACGGAACAGGAAGTGGAGGAGATTGTCCAGTTCCGTTCCCCTCGGGGAGTCCTTTGGATCGCATCTCTTACCGATGTGACCCGCACACCCGAATCAGAGATCATGTGGGGTAGTGTCGCTGAAGTCTGCCACCGGGAAAACGGGTATGAATACTATCTTGATCCGTGCAAAGTGATGTTCGCACAAGGAAATCTCTGCGAAAAGTCCCGGATGGCCCGCGTCATCTGCGAGAGGTCCGGCAATGAACGCGTGGCCGATATGTTTGCCGGTATCGGGTACTTCACTGTACCCATGGCGGGAAACGGGGCCCGGGTCCATGCTATGGAGATTAACCCGATTGCCTTTAAGTACCTGAAGATGAATATAACAAGGAATGGTCTTACCCCTCAGGTTAACGCTTCCTGTGGGGACTGCCGATCGTTGCTTACCGGTTTTTATGACCGTGTAGTTATGGGTCATTTTGATGCGATCGATATGTTACCGGTGGTCTTTTCCCATGTGCACGTAGGCAGTATTATCCATGTCCATAGTATCGATGAGGTTACCGACAGAATCCAGGATCTGGTTGAAGGCGCAGGTTTTTCTGCATCTATCCAAGTACATAAGGTTAAGAAATATCGTCCGCATGCATGGCATGTGGTGCAGGACGTGATGCTCTCATGACTGTTCAGACGCTTGCCGGAAGAGAGATCGTGATCGGTGTTACCGGAAGCATCGGGGCTGTCGAAACGGTTAAACTGATCCACGCGTTGCGCAGGAAAGGTGCAACAGTCCAGCCGGTTATGAGCGAAGCGGCACAGGGTATCATCCATCCCGATGCGCTTACGTACGCAAGTGGCAAGCAGACAATCACCCGCCTTACTGGAATGGTAGAGCATGTAACCTGCTGCGGTGACGGGGGAAGTGCGTCCCTTCTGCTCATTGCACCATGTACCGCAAACACGCTCGGGAAAATTGCGTGCGGCATTGATGATACACCGGTTACCACTTTTGCCACGACGGCACTGGGGAGTGGGATACCGGTCCTTGTGGTGCCTGCAATGCACCATAGTATGTTCCGGCACATGGCGGTGGCCAAGAATATCAGGACACTTGAATCATGGGGTGTCGGGTTTGCCGGGCCAAGAATTGAGGAAGAAAAAGCAAAGATTGCCGATATCGATGAGATTGTTCTCCGCTGTGAACGTGCCATCCTTGGCAGACCGCTAGCTGGAAAAAATGTTCTTGTCACGAGCGGCGCCTGCAGGGAACCGGTAGATGACGTGCGGATACTGACCACCCGGTCGAGCGGCCGGATGGGACAGGAAATTGCATTCGAAGCGTACCGTCTCGGTGCCGACGTTACCATTGTCCATAACGGCACACTCCCCTGCATCTACAATGTTTTTGTGGAAACGGCCGGGGAGATGCAGGAAGCAGTTGATGCCTATCTCAAAAAAGGCAACCCTGACCTGTATATCAGCGCGGCTGCCATCTCGGATTTTGCCCCACGGAAAAGGGAGGGAAAAATCAAGAGCGGGAAACCGGTTACAATTGATCTTCTTCCCCTTCCAAAAATCATTGATCATCTCATGGGAAAAAAAGCGACGCGTGTGGTCGCCTTTAAAATCGGGAGAAATCCCCTGCCAGAGGCAAAGGCTCTTCTCGAACGTGGCGCATGGATGGTGGTTACCAATACCCCGGAAAGCATGGGAACGGCAACCGGTACATACTGTATGCTGACCCGTGCGGACAAAATGGGCACACCTGTTTCCGGGACAAAAGAGGAGATTGCAGCCCGGATCTGGCAGGCACTTTTGTCGGGTATAAAAGGAACGACGTATGATGAACCCCCGGTTATATCCCGCAAACGCAACTCCTAAAAGAGCCTGACGTCCAACCAGATATGACAGGTACAAGACAGCCATGACACCTGCATATGTGACAGCGTTCTGTCCCGGCCACATCTCCGGGTATTTCCGGAGAGTTAATGGGCACAATCCGGCAACTACGGGAAGCATTGGTGCCGGTATTGTGATAAGTGAGGGTGTTACCGCTACTGTAAGATCCGCTCGCGAATCGTCCGTTGTGGTGCGGGTCGAGTCAAGGCAAGGCGTGTCCCGGGAAGTCCTCCGTGAATCACCGCCGCTTTCATCAGTACTCGACCGTTTGGGGGTCTCAGTAGCAGTGGAGACGATCTGCCACCTTCCGATAGGTGCAGGTTTTGGTCTTTCTGCAGCAGCGCTGCTTGCCACACTTACCGCTACGAACCGGCTTTTCTCTCTCAACCTTTCTATAGATGATATTGCCGAACTTGCCCATGAGACTGAAGTTACCTTCCGAACCGGCCTTGGGGATGTAGCTGCATGCCAGGGTGGAGGTCGTGTCGTAAGAACAGGTCCGGGCATTCATGGAACTATTTTCCGCAGTTTCGATCTTGATGCGCCGGTCTGTGCAATGAGTTTTGGCCCGATCCATACTCCGGAGGTTCTGGGATCTCCTTCGCGGATGGCACGTGTGGCAGAGGCATTCCCGCTGCAGCAGCCGGCGGACACCATGGATTTTTTTGCCTGCTGCCGTGAATTCTCATCAGAAAGCGGGCTTGAAACGCCGAAGGTCCAAAGCGTACTAACTGCATGTGACCGGCACGGTATCCCGGCGGCAATGACCATGCTTGGTGAGGGCGTTTTTGCCTATGGTGATCGTGCCTGCGATGTGCTTTCTTCGTTTGGCGAAGTGTATAACATGTGTATGGCAAAGTCCGGGATTCAAATTGTGGGGGTTGCCAGATGATTCCCCGGGATCACCCCAGATACACGTCGCTTGTTACCCGGGAACATCTTGCAGACTATGCACGTTTAGGTATTGTGTCATGGGAGGGACTTATTGCGCATGGTCGCGGTGAGGCATTCGATTACCTTCTTGGGGAAAAGACAAGCGAGAGTGCCCGTCGTTCAGCTCAGACTGCAGCAGCGTTGCTTCGCACTGCCAGCCACCCGGTAATTTCGGTGAACGGCAATACTGCAGCGCTTGCGGCGCCGCTCATTGCGCATCTCCAGAAAGTAAGTGGTGCGCTTGTCGAAGTCAACCTCTTTCACCGGACTCCCGATCGTGTACGGCAGATAGAATCCCTACTCCAGTCTGCAGGTGCCGCTGTCTTTTCCGGAGAAGCAGAGCGTCTTCTCCCCCTCTCACATGACCGGGCATTCTGCCGGCGCGATGGCATGTATGCAGCCGACGTGGTTCTTGTCCCCCTCGAGGATGGTGATCGTTGTGGCGTATTGGCTGCAATGGGAAAAAAAGTGATTGCCATCGATCTCAATCCTCTGTCCCGCACCTCAAATATGGCGACCCTGACTGTGGTTGATGAAGTGACCCGGGCACTGCCAGTTATCGCTGATGCATGTTCATCACTCACTGACGAAGAATGCGGCGATCTGGTCGCAAAGCTCGATAACAAGGTATTCCTGAAGGAAGCCCGAAACGAAATGAAAGCGAGGTTGTGTCATGCTCTGGACTGAACGTTATCACCCTGTGCGGCTTGGTGATATCGTAGGACAGGATCGTGTCATCGAGATCCTGTCATCCTTCTCGGAGTCTGGCACTATCCCTCATCTGATGCTTGCCGGCCCGCACGGTACGGGGAAGAGCACTGCGATCCGGTGCTTCGCTGAGCAGATGTTCGGTGAGAACTGGGCGGCAAACACCTCTCTGTTCCAGACCGCGGATCTCTTTTCCCAAGGGAAAAAACTTCTTGAAGAGGATGAGCGGTATGCACATCTGTACCGGAAAGGACAGAGCCTGATTGTGAACTTCAAGTATATCCTGAAATGGTACGCATCGATGCGTCCGCTCGACGCAGACTTTAAGCTGATGGTCTTTGAGGATGCCCATGCCCTTCCCCGCGAAGCTCAGCAGGGATTACGCAGGATCATGGAACAGTACAGCAAAACCTGCCGGTTTATCTTTTCAACTACCAACCAGAGCGCAATCATCCCCGCAATCAGCTCTCGCTGCCTACCGCTCTTCTTTGCACCTCTGCCTTCCGCTGTGCTTGTCTCGCAGTTTACAGCAATAAGAGAGAAGGAAGTGCAGAATGTGCAGTTCAGTTGTACTAACGACGATCTCGAACTGATTGCCGAAGCCGCGCAAGGTGACATGCGCCGGGGAATCCTTATGCTCCAGGCCGTTTTTCAGGCCGGCTCCTGCAACAATCTTGCAACGTTGTCGCATACCGAAACCGGTACTGTTGCCGAATCCGCTGTCAGCCTGATCAAGGCGGGAGACATGCGGGGGGGTGTGCGTCTGCTTGAGTCCCTGATGATCGATTACGGTCTGTCGGGAAGAGAAGTACTCTCAGAGATAAGAATGGCCGCGCAGCGTGAATACAACCACCCTCTGCTTGCTATCGCTCTTGCCGATGCAGATGCCCATATGGGTCACGCAAACAACGAATATATCCAGATCGACTCATTCGCAACCAGAATTAAGGAGATATTTCCATGAATGTGGCAAAGCAGGAGAAGATTCAGCAGCACTATGATGAGATAGCCGATGTTTATGATCACCATTATGATTATCCTCGCGGCCGGATCTATCATACCCGTATAAGCCGTCATGTGATGGAAGCGCTTCCCCGGGGTGGCTTACTCCTTGATGTCGGTTGTGGTACCGGACTCTTTGTCGAAAAATATCTCCGCAACGGGGGGACTGCGGTCGGCATCGACCTGAGCAGGAACATGATTGCCCGGGCTCAAAGACGGTGTGGATCAACGGATTTCTCCCTTGGAACAGGAGAATCACTTCCTTTTCGCGATAACTCGTTTGATGCGATCGCAAGTCTCCTTGTTTTCAGCTACCTGCGTGATCCCCCGGCTATGCTTCAGGAGGCGTACCGTGTGCTGCGTCCTGGTGGTGCAATCTCTATCTGCACGCTTGGGAAAAAACTGCTGACCCGCGGCATCCCGGCTATTTACCATATAAGTGAGAAGATCCGGATCCGGCATGTTGTTATGAAAGATTTCGGCGAACACTATTATGATGAAGGGGAGATGCACGAGCTCTTTTGTGAAGCCGGGTTTTGTGATGTCAAGGTCAGTTGGTGCTCGTTTGCTCATATCGATATGGCAGATCCGTTTTTCCATCTCGCGCGGCGGATGGAACCGTTTATTGAGCGCCGGATTCCCCAGCTGGCCTATAACATCTGTGTGGATGCGAAAAAACCCCTCGAATAATTACATAAAAGTGCAATTTTTCCCCAACCTTTATCTGCCGCACGGCAGAATTGAATAAGGAGTTTTAGAATATGGGCAAGACAGGTACAACCCTGTGGTCACAGGTTAAAGGTGTCAAGGGTCAGATCCGGCTCGTTCCCAAAAAAGAGGGAGAACGTAAAAGCCCGGGTCCCAACCAGAGATTCAGATCCAGCATCAATCTCAAGAAGGTTGATCAGGCAGCAGCAGAAGAGCAGCGGGGCAGGGGCGGCGGCCAGAGACGCGGCGGCAGCCGCGGCGGAAGGCGCGGTGGCGACCGGTCTGGTGGCTCAGGTATGAACGAGTCCACGGCAAGCCCGCTTATTCGCCGGCGCATGCGCCGGTCAAAAGTATCTATCCTTGGTGCCAAGGCAAAGGCTGCGCGGTAACACCAATAGATTTCTCTGGTCTGATCGGCAGGTAATATCCGGGAGGTTCTTCCCGGACAAGCAATTTTTTTGCGGTTTTACGGAGTTTTCGTTGGCAGATCATTCATGACAGATGAATCATAATTATCTTTTATCTCCAGTTACTATGGTGAGTATGGATATTCCAACCGCAGTGAAAAGTTATCAGTTCGGGGAACGCGCGAAATCCGAACTGATTGTCGTCTCGCAGCTCTGTTCGGCGCTCACCGGTTTTCCTGACACCCAGAAAAGCGGCGGTAAAAAAATGCTGCTCCTTCTCATGGATCAGGTTAGAAACGAGGTGGCTTTTGCAGCAAAGAGTACGGGTGAAAAGGACTTTGAACATGCCGTAAACTCCTTGAACGAGGCGATATCGCTTGTTGAGAGTGATAAGCCCGATCAGGCATCGGAAAAACTTGCTGCTGCCATAAGCGCGTCAACTACACCGGCGCAGAAAGCATGGCAGGTACTCTCAGATCATGAACTCCTCTGATTTCTCCCGATTTCTCTCTGGCCGGTCATCGGTTAGGGAATTTTCGGAAACACCGTTGAATCAGGCCGAGATCGACTTTATCATATCCTGTGCAGGAACTGCACCAAGCGCGGGCAACCTTGAAGCATGGGATGTTGTCGTGGTTACCGATGCCGAACTGCGGCTTGATCTTGCAGAATCTGCATTCGGGCAGCAGCATGTCAGCAAAGCTCCCGCACTCTTCGTGGTCTGCGCCAACTACGTGAGGTCAATGTCCCAATACGGTGAACGAGGCATCCTGTATGCGGTTCAGGATGCGACCATTGCCTGCACATACATGATGCTTGCCGCTCATACCCAAAACATCAGTACGTGCTGGACCGGGGCATTTGAGGAAGATGAAGTACGGCAAGTTCTCGGTTTACCCCCTCACGTACGGCCGCTTGCAATTCTTGCGGCAGGGCACGGCCATGCCACGGCAGTGCGGGCAGGACGCATGAATATCGGGGAACACGTCCATAGTGACGGCTGGTAAATATCAAGCAGAAAATCTTTGGGGTGAAAAACGATGCCGGACTATCTGGTGAGTCTCGAATCAGCGTGGTATATCAAGGAAGCAAAATCGCTTGATGATGCAATCGGGATAGCGATCAGCGAAGCGGGAAAACGACTTAATCCTTCAGCAAAGTTTGTTGAAGTCGAGGCAGGCATTCTTGAATGTCCGTTTTGCGAACAACAGCTCTCAAGCGCAATTGTCGTCGCAGACACCGCGCTTGTCGGGCTTGTTCTCGAAATGAAAGTATTCAGGGCTGAATCCAAGGAGCATGCCGGCCGTATTGCGAAGTCGGTAATCGGAAAAGCACTCCGTGAGATTCCCTTGAAACTTTTGGATGTGCAGGAACTATGATCCATGTTGTGGGGCACACGGCCGTTGATCATATCTCCCGTGTGCATCATCTCCCGGAAAAAAACCAGTCGACCCATATAACCGACAGGCAGATATTTTTCGGTGGCGGGGCCGCTAATATTGCAGCCGGGATTGCTCTCCTTGGCGAATCAGTTACCCTTCACTCTTGCGTGGGTGATGACTTTTCCGGAAGCGACTATGAGAAGTGGATGGAAAAATTGGGTATTCGACGGCAGTTTTTTGAAGTACCGGGAACCCATACACCCACCGCATTTATGTTTACTGATGAATCGGAAAGCCAGATGACGTTCTTTGAATGGGGCGCTTCAAAAGCGTTTGCGACGGCAGAGGCACCGGGGCTGCCGCTTGTCCATATGGCGACAGCAGATCCTGATTTCAACTGCCGGGTGGCACAAAAGAGCGAGTTTGTCTCTTTTGATCCGGGGCAGGATGTGTTCTGGTACACAAAAGAGCAGCTCGAATCCATTATTGCCAATACCGACATCCTGTTTGCAAACCAGCATGAAGTGCAACAGATGTGCACCACTCTCGGGAAGACAAAAGCGGATCTCATCAAAGAAGTGACTATGGCAATATTTACCATGAGTGGTGATGGCAGTATGCTTTATTTTGGGGGCAGGGAACAGTTCATCCCGGCTGTACCGGTGACACTTGTGGATCCGACCGGCGCCGGCGATGCGTACCGGGCCGGCTTCCTTTCAGCGTACGTCAGGGAATTTGCGCCTCTTACCTGCTGCCAGATCGGCACGGTAACCGCTTCCTATGCTGTTGAGCGCGCCGGTTGCCAGACAAACCTGCCGACGTGGGATCAGATGCTTGAACGGTACCATGTCCATTTCGGCAAGCTCGAAAAAGAGCAGGATCAGGAGTAACGCAATGATCCGGTCATCGCCTATCTCCAGAAACAGAGATTCGCTGTATGCCGGTCTGAATGCTATCGAAATGGGGAAGGCTGTCCGGTTCCTGACATTCGTGTCTAAAAGTCAGGAGCCCTCCTTTTCTCCATCAGCCAATCTCCCTGGGGGTTTTGCCTGATGGAAACTGCGAGTGACGTAAAACTTGGTCAGCTGACCAAATACCTTTTTACTGCGCCCTCTTGGCCGGTATCACTTCTTATTCTTATTGTCCTTGGCATCATCATTGACGGCGCGAGTGCCCGTGCGTGGGTATATCTGCCGTTCTCGGGTACCCTTGCCTTTACTCTCCCGGCTATTGCAGCATTTCTTTTGACAAAACCCATTATCGAATATTCCGGTAAAACGATGACCTGGAACCGCTCGGCACTTCTTGCGCTTGCCTGTACGATATTTGGCGTGATCATAACCTTTGCCTCTCTTGCCGGTGGTATCAGGTACCTTCCCCTTTTCTATGGGATTTCCCTTGGTTTTGTTTTTGGGCTGCGCCTCTTCGTGCTTGTTGCGATCTCCGATTACCGCCTGCATCGCATGATACTGCCTGCATTAAGCCAGAGCGGTATAGGTGTCATTGTCGGATTTTTCCTCTTCTCCCCCGGGTGGGCAGTTTTTGCCATTGTCCTTCATATTGTCTTTGGTCTTGGCTTCGCGATTCTCGTTTGGTTGATCGAGCGTCCACTTTACCGTGCATTCCATATACGGGGGCTCGCGTTTGTCAATGCATTTATTGCCAATATGACCGATGGTTCAAAAGAAATGGAAAATTTCTTTCGCCAGATTGGCGAGGAGATTTTTGTCCCACAGGTCTGCCTTTTCTTTAACCGCCGGCAAAAGAAACCGTTGCTTTTTACTACTCCTAACCTCCACCCCGGTCCTATGGGTGAAATTGGCGGTGGCAATCTCCCCCGGGTCATCTATGACCATATGGAAGAAGAATCCCTGGTCCCCCACGGGTGCGCCTCGCACGATTTCAACCTGGTTT
Organism: uncultured Methanoregula sp.; assembly: GCA_964409915.1. Taxonomy (GTDB): domain Archaea; phylum Halobacteriota; class Methanomicrobia; order Methanomicrobiales; family Methanospirillaceae; genus Methanoregula. The sequence continues at coordinate 37,870 of CAYPEQ010000006.1, forward strand.
CCGAAAGCGAGATCGAAAAAGTGATTGATGCGATCGAACGATCCAAAAAAGATCGTATTTATACCGCGGGCGCTACCCGTTCTGCCCGGCTCTCGTTTGGTTCCGTGCAGGTCTTGTATCAGCGGTTCGGTGATGCTGTTTTGATGATCACCACTCGGTCCCCCAAGATGACCGAGGATCTCGATTACTCAATTGGTATGGCTATTATGGCAGAGGGGCACCGCTGGTTCCCCCACGTAGCTTTTGTGGACGCTCACAATTGTATGTGTGATCTCTCCTCGGCAGTATTACCGGCAACCCTGACGGCGACCGAGTACCAGCATGGAGCAATCCTTGCCATGGAGGCATGTAGTACCGCGGCACTTGACCTGTTTTCTGTCGGGTATGCCCACGAGCATCTGCCCTACTCACGTGAGCAGGGTTTTGGTGACCTGGGAGTGCAGGTTATGGTTGTCGAATCTACCGGCCAGAAGACTGCTTATGTGCTCTTTGATGGCAATAATATGGCCGAAGGAGTCCGTGAAATCCTGCTTGAAAAGATTCTCACCGTGGTCGATGCGGCAGAAGTGATGACGACTGATTCGCATGTAGTCAACACGATCACCGGGAAAAACCCGGTTGGTATGGAAGTGCCGGTAGAAATGTTCCTTCCGGCAGTCATGCGTATTGTTCAAGCCGCAATCGACGATCTTGAACCAGCCGAATGTGCAGCAACGACAGCCCTGTGTGAACATATTGTCGTGTTTGGTTCGAACCGGATATCTCAGCTTGCAAGCACGGTAAATGCCATGCTTATTTTTGTCGCGCCCCTTTCGTTGGCCATGTTGCTTCTGGCATTTTTCCTCTCACTTGCAGCGTACGTACTGATGGTGTGAGATCGTCTGTCAGCACCCCAACCGGGCACATGTAAATATAGAGAATATATCTACTTCTATTGTTCTCTATGTTCTTGTTTGCGAATACATCCAAATATTCGCCCTATTCATAATTTCGCACTATTTAGCATATTTTTTTCAAATCCGGGGCCGTCTGACCACAAGATATAAAGGAATGGCATGCATACCGACGTATATAGAGAGGGAGGAAAAGGAGATCGGATCTCAACAATAATCCTGTATTGGCAGTTTGTACCGCAGGCGAACTTGGTTAGGTTAAGGTGATCAAAGTTCATCCATCCGAACACGTACCTGCCCGCTGGATTGGTGTTGATCTCAACACTACCGGTCATGCGGCCGTTGCCGCCGAGCCGGAAAGCGGGAGAGTCCTGAAACTAGGAAAAAATGTACACTATGTCCGCAGCAGCTCCATTAAAAACTGCACGAAACTCTACAAGGAAGGAAAACTCTGGAAACTAAAAAAAGATAAAAGCCGTGAACGTAAAGCGTTCAAAGCTGCACTCAACAAAATCTCCCGGCAAATCGTATCCTTCGCGGAATCGCTTGGCTCGGGTATCAAATTCGAAAAGCTCTTCTCCAGCCGTTACTCGCACTCCCACGATGCTGCGGGTTTTATCGAGTTCTCGTTTGCGAACGGATCGTTTTTCTCGCTCCAGCGACTGGTTGAAAAAATGGCCATGCGGCGGGGTATCCCGGTAATCTATGTGAACCCGGCCTATACCTCAAAACGGTGCAGCCGTTGTGGGAATATCGGGCGACGAAGCAGGAAACATTTTGAATGCCCGCATTGCGGTTTTGTTGCTCACGCCGATATTAATGCCGCGTTCAACATCGCTCTCACATCCCACCGGCTTGCTTCCCTGAACCTTTGTGAGGAAGAACTGGCGGAACGGGGACGTCTCTCAAAAAAGCAGATGCGTCGGGTTGCACGTGAAAAGATTACCACTCCTTATTTTGGTCACCTGGGAATCGCGGAACCTGTTCCGTGCGGGAACCTGCTTGCAGTGCTTGAATAACAAGATTATATTTTTTCTAAAGATAATCGGGTATGCGAAGAAAAAATATTAAGTCAAGTGCACCATACTTTCCGAAGTTCTCTCCAGAAGATCGAATCCGAATGCTTATCACACCCCTTCTGGTTAATATATCTCTATGATTTGGCCCACGTTCCGGGTATTACTAATGGTCTTTACCGGTGCTTGGTCTAGTAAAAATGATTAGGGCGAGCGATATGTTACCCGAAAAATCACTTAAAAAGATACTTCTCCTCCAGAGAAATGAAATCACTGAACACTATATCTACCGGAAAATTGCGCAGGTTACGCAGGATCCCCATAACCACGAGATCCTGACGCGGATTGCCGCAGAAGAATTGGATCATTATACTATCTGGAAAAAGTACACAGGACGTGATATAGCACCGGCATTTTTCCGGATTTGGTTCTACTTTCTTATCGCCCGCCTGCTTGGTATGACCTTTGCAATCAAACTGATGGAAGGCGTTGAACGGGGGGCGCAGGTCAGCGACAGTGAACTCCTCTCATCCATTCCCGAGATACCGGCAATGCTTGCTAACGAAGCAAAGCATGAGCGGGATCTTATTGCACTTATCGATGAAGAGCGGCTCAAGTATGTCGGGTCCGTTGTACTCGGTCTTAACGATGCCCTTGTAGAATTTACCGGCACGTTGGCCGGGCTGACATTTGCGATTCAGAATTCCCGGATCATCGCAATGGCCGGCCTGATTACTGGCATTGCTGCTTCGCTTTCCATGGCTGCATCAGAGTATCTTTCGCAGCGATCTGATCTGGTCAGTGGCATGAGCCCGAAAAAAGCCGCAATCTATACCGGGGCCACCTATATCGTAACAGTTGCTCTTTTGATACTACCGTTCCTCATTTTTTCCAACCCTTATTTTGCGCTTATATTTACTCTGGTAGGTGCAGTTCTGGTCATTTTCGTATTTACCTTCTATATTTCCATTGCAAAGGATTTACCTTTCTGGACACGCTTTTTCGAAATGGCTGCAATCAGCCTTGGTATTGCGGCAATATCCTTTATCATAGGACTTTTGATCCGACTTGTGTTGAACGTGAATATGTGAGGGGCGCGGCGTTCCTTTTTTTTTAATCGTTGCAGTTGTCTTACCTTTACTCCTGAAACACTGGAGATTGATTTTTATTCTGGTAGGAGGAATTAAAGAGATGCCCTTTTTACCGATCACGACCTTTATCAAAATATCTGCTTTCGCACTATCGGTATCATCATGAAGTTTGTTCCCCCAAGAATTGCGCTCACCATAAGGGTGAAGATTCTTATCCTCTTTCTGGCGGTGTCACTTGCAGCACTCGCTATAACCGGCTATTTTGCATTTTCTGCGATAACTAACGTAGGATCCTATGCCCAGAGTAGTAGCGAAGCATTGGGTAAAGGTGTAGCTAACGATAGTTCTGTGGTTTTACTGTCCCGTGGGGAAGCATATCTTGTCCGCGTTACCACTGACCAGGCAAATTTAACCGATGCATTATTTCAGGATACCAATAGTGAAATGGAGATCTTTGCATGTCAGACTGCCGAACTCCAGCGTAATCCCCCGGTATCTCCTTCTATACCAACATATCCTGCAAACACTCCTCCGGTCGATTCCCTGTCTGGAGCTGTACTTCTTTTTGCTCCCGGTGCAACAGCAACTCCCGGCTCGGAGGAGGCACGCACTCTTGCCGGGCTTTCTGATGACCTCAAGGCTGTGTATACATCCGATTCAGAAATGACCGGTGTATACATAGCTACTGACTCCGGGATGATGCTGTTCTATCCGGGAATAGGCACTTTCCCTCAAGGGTACGATCCCCGCGCCCGTCAATGGTTTTTAGATGCAAAAGCCCAGCAAGGGCCGGTCTGGTCAGATGGCCCATACGTCGACGCGGCATTCAGTCACAATCTGATTATGACCTGTTCGGAGGCAGTTACCAGCCCAGAGTATGGTACCTGGGTCGTTGGCTCTGATGTATCAACAAAAACGATTGATGAGAGTTATATCGGTCAGACACTTGGCGGTGACGGTTATGCTGTACTTCTCAACTCCCAGGGTGATGTAATAAGTCGTCCTGGACTCTCTCCTGGAGAAACAACATGGGACGAACAGTTTACCCGGGAGAATGCATTCTCCACCAATAGCCCGGGCCTCAATGCTGTCGCAGAGAACATGACTTCCGGTATGACCGGTACCGGTAAGGTCTGGTTTAACGGAACGGAAATGTACGTCGCATATGCACCGATACAGTCTATGAACTGGAGTCTTGCACTTTCCCAGCCGGCAAGCCAGATAACAGGGCCTGTTGAAGCGTTTACGGATCGGATTAATGGATCAACTCAGGACACTGAGGCCGACATTAATACCCAGACTGCATGGCTCAGTACCGTTTTTTCTATCCTTTTTGTTGCGATTCTGTTGGTTGTGCTTATGGTTTCTATTATTCTCAGCCGGGTGATTACCCGGCCTGTAGCCACGCTCAAAGAAGGAACCGCAGCTCTTGGTAAAGGCGATCTGGATTTCCGGGTAACGATTCAATCGGGTGATGAATTCGAGGATCTCGCCCGGTCATTTAACCTGATGGCCAAAGAGCTTAAGGAAAACATCGAAAATCTTCGGAAAACAACGGCAGAAAAAGAGCGCTATTCAAAAGAACTGGAGATCGCCCGGAGTATCCAGACCAGCTTCCTTCCTGAAAAAATGCCGAAAATTATTGGTTACGACGTTTCCGCAGTAATGATCCCGGCAATGGAAGTCGGCGGGGATTTCTATGATTTTATTCCAGCAGAGTCGGGGAAATGGGCGTTTGTGATCGCCGATGTGTCTGGTAAAGGCGTGAGTGCTGCACTTTTCATGGCAATGTCCCGCACTCTGTTACGAGCGAGTCTTGAAGGTACGACGAATCTGTCAGATGCACTCAGCGCTGCAAACCGTATGATCACCCAGAATGCGCCATCCGGCATGTTCGTTACTGTGTTTTCAACACTTCTTGATCCGGTGAATCAGACGCTGACTTGTATTAATGCCGGCCATAACCCGCCTCTTGTCGTTCGTAGTGGTGATGATCCAGTATACCTCAAGGAAGGCGGCATCGCGATGGGCGTTCTTGCTGAAATGAAGAGTACCCCGGATTGTGTGGCACTTGGACCTGGAGATCTGGTAATCATGTATACGGATGGTGTAACGGAAGCATTTGATGCACAGTATGCTGCATTCGGTGAAGAGCGGCTGGTTCGTATTGTAAAAGAATGCCGCACTCTTCCTGCCAGCATAGTGATGGAAAGGATTATTTCGGGGATCCGGGAGTTTACTGGTTCAGCTCCCCAATCAGATGATATTACCCTTGTAGTTATCCGGGTGCTTTAAAAATCCCTGATTCAGGAACCGCCGTCACTTCGTTGTACTGGTAAAAAGACTGAAATACAAAAAATAACAGGGAACCCTATTCTTCGGGTGTAACTATATCTTCCTTCTCCTTACTGGGTGGTGTTGTCCAGACTTTCCAGCAGAATCCTGCAACACAGCCAATTTCAAAGATAACAAGGAGAATTGCACTGATGATATTCTCTGTGAAATCCATTCCAACCGGAATTGCCATGCCCATCAGGTTGTTAAATGCTCCAATGAACATCGCCACAATAAGGAATAAAATAAATCCGACGATAATCCCCAGAAATACTGCTGCAATCAACCGCAATAGGATTGGTGTAGAGGTTTTTTCATTCATAATGTAGGGTAAATCTGCCTCTATAAAACTTTATTGCCCCTTAAATCGTTAGAAATTACGTCCGGAATGTTAAAACATCAGGAAAGGCTTATGTTTATATCACGGTATGGTTAAAATGTTTACTATAGGAACGCTATGAAAAAAAATATCTTTTACCTGATTACCGGCGTTGTCGCATTTATTCTCCTTGCGATCTTCTGGTATTCCGTAGAAAACTTTACTCCTGTTATCTTTACGATTGCTTTTGTGATAGGGGTTATTCTTCTTTATCTGGTATACCGCAAGGTGGAAGATTTTGTCGAGGATGAACGGAGTGCCAGAATCACCGAAAAGGCAGCGATGAGGACACTCCAGGTTTTCTGGGTGTGTTTCTGCGCTTTTTCTATTCTGGCTGTGATGAACCTGCTTTATTTACCCCGTTTTTCCCGTGAATTCTGGTTAAATCGCGGGACTGAAACGGTTCCTCCGATGCTGATGTCACCGAAAATAATTGGATACACCCAATTACTCCTTCTCTGCCTGATGATCTTCCTCTATGTCGGTTTCAGAATCTATTATGCAAGAAAATTCGGGGACTGGGAAACCGATGAAGAATAAAATAAAGGTTTACCGCGCGATGCAGGATCTTACGCAGGAAGATCTAGCTAAAGCAATAGGCGTGACCCGACAGACAATCCTTGCGATAGAAAAAGGAAAGTACATTCCCTCCTTGGATTTAGCATTCAGGATTTCACGTTATTTTAAGGTGAATATTGAAGAAGTATTCATGTATGATGAGATCGTCAGGACTATTGATATAGACTGAACTCTGGTAAAGAGTTAGGATATCTCAATTTCGCTCCTTTCTTTCGCTACAGGATCAACTCTCTTTTTTTAGAATATTTGTCATATTGAAAGAGATCCCCAGTTTTTACCCAACATAGGATCTTTTCGGCCAAATGTCAGATAAGAAGGTATAAATTACAAAATGTCTAATTTAGTTTACATTATGTCAAGAGGACTAGCCCTCTAGTATGGCAGGTTGTCTCCATGAAAGCCCCGGTAATTTATTATGCTGCTCTAGCCGCATTCTCCCTTTTTGCACTATCCGTCGGTTCACTGGATCACCTAAGTGTTATTATCTGATTTTTCCTGTTTTTCACAAATCAGGGATTTCTCTTTAAGTAATGACATTGCTGCGAGAGAAATGTATTTATAACGTTGAGTATCAATTAAATAACAATAAGTAAAACATACATTACATTGAAGATTCAGTTATGACCTCTTGTAAATGCACGAATGGTATATTAATGAAACCGTTCACTTAACTTTTGATTGTTACAAAATGGTGTTATTTATGAAAATTTATACAGCTTTTATCGGCCTTCTAATGATTTGTCTGATGGTTGGCGCTGTGAGTGCCGCCTCTAGCACAAGCACGAGTACCAGCTCTGTCAGCGCGTCGACTACGACGCAGTCTCCTGATCAGGCACTGTCACAGGTTTTCGTGAGTTCAGTCTCCGTCGATCCGCAGGAATTCTATCCCGGTGAACAGGGAATCATCACGGTTCAGTTGACAAATACCGGGACCCAGGATGTTCCCTTTGAACATGCAGATATTCTCAACTCCCAAAACATCTTTATCCCGGATGAAACCCTCAACCCCTACCAGGTTATGACCTACCTTGGGCCCGGAAACACGATGTCGTACACGCTTAAGGTTGTTTCACGGCCTCCTGATGGAATATACTACCCTGATTTTAGTGTGTCGTCACCTGGTGCCGACAGTATCATCTATCCCATTGAAGTTCAGGTATCTTCAACACCGATTGAAGAAGCGATTTCTCTTAGACCGGATAATTTCGCCCTTAACAGCACCGATAACGTTAACCTTACTATCACCAACCCTCGTGTAGGTGGCATAAGCGATGTCATTGTAACACCCACAGGTTCCGGTTTCGGTATCAGCCCGCGCCAGTCCTATGTAGCCTCTATACCTGGTGGTAGTTCAGTCAACTTCCCGTTTGCCATTACTCCTTACGCGGCATCAAATGTTACCTTCGATATTCAGTACAGTAATGGGCAGGCTATCCAGAATCCTCATGAGGATACCGTAATCCTACCCCTCAATTTAGGTACAAGCAAAACCGCACCAGCAACGGTTGTAAACGATCTGGCACTTACCGTTGTAGATGGGGCATACCAATTAACCGGTGACGTAACTAACACAGGGATTAATGACGCAAACGGTGTCGTAGTATCTGTTGGAGCACCGGCAACACCGGTCGAGCCTTATTCCAACTATGCCGTCGGATCCTTAACTTCGAATGACTTTTCCAGTTTCACGCTCACTTTTACCAGCTCTGATCTATCAGCAATTCCGGTCGAAACCGTATGGAAGGATGATAGTGGTAATACAATGAGTTCTGTGCAGACCTTTGATCTTCGATCCCTTGCCTCTGCATTAGCAGCTAGCTCGAAGAGCAGTGGGGGCTTCCTAGGGTCCGGATCAGGTGCAACCGGAACGACTGGAGGGAGTGCAGCAGCTGGGGGGTATGGAGGAGCACCCCGAGGCGGCGGCCTGTTTAGTTTCGGTGGCGGCCGGGGTGGCGGTCTGAGTTCTTTCTACCCTGTCATTATCGGCGGGATTGTGTTTATTATCGCTGTTGTCCTCTATGTGAAGAGAAAATGGATTCTCGGAAAAATCAGGAAGCAATAATTAGGTGATTGTTCATGAGCGATATGCCACTTATCCGGCTTACTGATGTTTCAAAAATTTATCATCTGGAGAGTGGTGACTATATTGCGCTCGACCATGTAACTCTCGATATTGCAGAGAATGAATTTGTGGCGATTATGGGACCTTCCGGTTCGGGTAAATCGACAATGATGAACCAGCTTGGAATTCTCGATGTACCCTCAACCGGAGAGCTTCTTATCGCTGGTCAGAATGTTGCAAAAATGTCAAGTCTGGAACGGACCCATATGCGCCGGGATATTATCGGATATATTTTCCAGAAATTCTACCTTATCCCTCTTCTATCCGCATATGAGAACGTGGAATACCCGCTCATCCTTAAATATAAAAAGAGGGACACTACTGGAAGAGCTGCGGAATATCTAAAGGCCGTGGGGATCGATAAAGATATGAGTGCCCACCGTCCCAACCAGCTGTCCGGTGGTCAGCAGCAGCGTGTAGCCATTGCACGGGCCTTGGTTAACGATCCCAAAATTCTCCTCTGTGACGAGCCCACGGGCAATCTGGATAGCAAGACCGGTCTCCAGATTATGGAGATTCTCTGTGATCTTCACCGGAAGGGTAAAACGGTTATCATCGTGACACATGATCCGAATATTGCAGAATACGCGCAACGGACAATCCGTCTCGCCGACGGAAAGGTCGTGGCCTCATGAGAGATATCTTCTTCGATCTCTCGGTTAGGAGTGTCAAGCTGAATTTCCTGCGCTCGCTGCTTGCTTCTATCGGGATCGTGATCGGTGTCGTAGCCATTTCTTCCATGGGCATGCTCGGAACCAACATGCAGCTATCGGTAAAGGACCAGCTTTCGGCAGATGTCAATACGATTATGCTCACTTCTGATGTAGTGAAAATTGGCACTGGTCTTGGTGCTGCACCTACTTCCAGTACCATTGATGAAAGTACACTTAACGATATCAAAGGTTCAGTCGGACAGAATGATGTGATACCGATCCACCATACATCTGTCCAGTTCAGTGTCGGAGACCAGAACGGTCGGGGAACGATCTATGGGCTTGCCCCCAGCGATGTCCCAAAATTTCTTACTATAGCACAAGGTTCGAACATACGGGGCAGTGATGTTCTGGTCGGCGCGACTATTGCCAGCAACTTCAACCTTGTTGTCGGAAGCACAATACAGATCGGCGAGAAATGTGCAACCGTCACACGTCCGGTTGTGCGAGTGGCCGGCATCCTCCAGGCACGGGGCATTGCGGCTGACGGTGTCAACGTGGATAATGGGATGATAGTTGACGACACCTGGTATACGAACGAGTTCGGTGGCCTCGACCAGTATGACCAGGTCAACGTTGTTATGGCTGATGTATCCCAAATCAACCAGACCGAGGCAGCTATCAATGCTAAAGTAAACCGGAACAGCGATGTTGTGAGAGTATCTGACGCCAGTTCCCGGTTGTCTACTATCGCCAGTACGCTTGGCACGATTACCACCTTTATCATGGCTATAGGTGGCATTTCCCTTGTGGTGGCTGCGGTAAGTATCTTCAATGTCATGATGATGTCTGTCAAGGAACGGGTGCAAGAAATCGGTATACTGCTCTCGATCGGAACTGAAAAAGGCGAAGTACGTAGGATGTTCCTTTATGAGGCGCTCATCCTGGGCCTCATCGGTGCGGTGGTGGGTGGCATCATGAGCTTTATCATCGGGTACTCTGTCGTAAATGCCATGATCGGTACCACCCAGTATTTCTTCACCTGGGACAGCCTGATTTACATCCCCTACGGCATGATCATCGGTGTTGTGGTATGTGTAGCATCCGGGATGTATCCTGCATGGGCCGCCTCGAACATGGACCCGATCGATGCCCTTAGAGCCGATTAATTACTCTCTATTTTTCCCAAAATTTTGCTCTGTATCGGGCTATCGAATCATTATCCGGTGATACTTTAATGAATCCAATCGTTCAAGGATTTCATGTGAATGATATATGAAACCCCCCATGAACGTTGGTTTTATCGGCCTTGGACATCTCGGCCATTCAATAGTACAGCATCTGGTCGAACAGGGCATTTCACTTACCGTATGGAACCGGACCCCTGCAAAGGCAGACGATCTCGGTCTGCCGGTAGCCCGGTCTCCCGGAGATCTGATAGGGCGTGTCGATGTTGTTGTTCTCAACCTTTTTGACAGCGATGCTGTAGCATCTGTCCTTGCCGGAAAAGACGGGATTTTCTCTGGTCCCTGCAAAGGAAAGATCATCATCGATACTACAACGAACCATTTCGGGCGGGTCGCTGAATTCCATTCCCAGGTACGCGAACGTGGAGCTACCTATCTTGAATGCCCGGTGCTTGGGAGCGTTGTTCCTGCATCCCAGGGAAAACTTACTGTTCTTGTGAGTGGGGATGAGCAAGCCTACGCATCGGTTAAACCACTCCTTTCCCAGATTGGCTCTTCCCTGTTTTACCTCAAGGAACCTGGCCTTGCTACAAAGATGAAACTGGTCAACAACCTTGTTCTTGGTTCATTTATGGCCACCTGTGCAGAAGCAGTAGCGCTGGGGGAAGCGGTAGGTATCAGCAGGGATGAAGTAATCGATATCCTGCTTTCCGGTGCAGGTAATTCCATGATCCTTGCAGCAAAAAAAGATAAACTCAAAAATGCGGAGTTTTCCCCGCATTTTTCGTCTGCACTCATCTACAAGGATCTGCATTATCTTCAGGATCTCTGCCGAACCCTGAATAAACCCCTGTTTACCGGCTGCACTGTCAAAGAGCTGTATGGCATTACACGGTCAAAAGGCGTCGATAACCTCGATTTCTCTGCGATCTATGAGATTTTTAAAGAGTTTTAATTGATCGCCCCATTTTTATCTTATAGATGTTTAAGGGACCTGTAGATCGAAGACCCACCGGCTCACGGCAGGGGCAACGTTGCCGCACCGGCGCCGGATGAGTACACGATATCTCCTTTTTACAAATTCATTCTTCAGTATTTCGCTCTGTGCCCGGTTTTTGAAAGTATAGAAATGAATTATCCCGCCACTTTTAACCCGGGGTGCTATCACGTCAAGTATGTGGTCCCACCCATACGGTGTTGGGATAATCGCCCGGTCAAACAGACCGGCGGGAAGAATCTCCGGATTGAATGCATCTCCCCGGATAGCTGCAATTTTACCGACAACCTCGTTTTCGCGTATATTCTCCTTAAGCCAGTGGAATGCATCCGGGTTTTGCTCAATTGCTACGACCGATGCATCCCGGGCAGCAGCAGGTATCGCGAATGGTCCCACGCCACAAAAGGGAACAATCACGTTTTCCCCGGACTGTACCTGACCGGTCACCCTCATGCGTTCCTGTGCCAGTCGGGGATTAAAGAAACTTGTAGTCAGGTCAAGGTGATACGAAAACCCGAATTCGCGGTGGGTGGTTACCATATCTTTTCCGACTATGACCTTGTAATGAGCGGTACGAAAATCCCCTGTTATATGCGAGCTCTTGTTCACAACTGTCCGGATGCCATGCCGGTGTTTGAGGATCGCATCTGCTATGACGTGATCGTATTTTTGAAGGGCGGGTGGAATAGTGAGTATAGCAATATCGCCAACCACATCGAAACGGCCGGAAAAACCCCTGAGTTCATCGTGGGGCATCGAACCGGCGAGAGCATCCTGAATCTTCATAGCCTGATCACAGTACGTCTATTTTCTCTGAAATCCCTTTTGCAGGAGGCATATGTGAATTTCTTCGTTTTCTTTTTATCTGGGATTGTTTTATTTTAAAGCGGGTTACGTCTTCAATACGGTAAAGAACATTGGTATTTTCATAGGATCATAACAGGTAGGTTTAGTGTGATTATGTCTGGATCCGGTTTTTTCAAGGGTTATCCTTCACCCCAAAACATCGTCACTCACGATCAGGTCCACTTCCGCGTGCATCCCGTACCATACCGGCAAATCTTTGAAGTACCCGAATATCATTTTGATGATATTCTCAGAGAAGATCACGTCATCGATATCGGGGCAAATGTCGGTGCATTCTGTATCAGGGCAGCCCGTGTTGCCGATCGTATTGTCGCAGTGGAGCCAATAACTTTCGACATTCTCGAAGAAAATATTGCCCTTAACGACGCGAAGGTCTTGGTCATCAAAGGAGCACTTGGTACAGGACATCCAGCAGAAATAGTATGGGATGATTGTAAGGTTATAACGGCCACGTTAACTCTTAAAGACCTTATCAAAATCGCCGGAGGGTGCGATTTCCTGAAGTGTGACGCAGAAGGTGCGGAGTGGTTGATCCGTCCGCAGGATCTTGCCGGGATAAGAAGAATAGAAATGGAATTACATTTCCCTCCGATCGGCCCGCCTCCAAATCCGGCTTTGCTGGAATTTATCGCAGATAATTATCTCTTCTCCCTCGACCGCTTACCGGTACATGACACGTTAGGCGTGATGGGTATTTTGCATGCGGTATTGAAATAGATGACAACAGTTTCGTAAAATAAGATATCCTTATTCTTCAATCTGGATGGTAGTGAGTTTCACCGATTCGACTCCTTTCTGGGACATGAGTCTCTCGGCGAGTGCCTTAAGCTGAGCACCGTCGCCGTGAACAAGGATCACTTCCAGGCACCGGTTATGCGTTACATGCGAATGGAGAGATGCCTTGATGATCTCATGGAATTCGTGCTGCACATCCGTGATGGTAGTAAGTAGTCCGCGTTGGTCGTGATCATAGACCATCGTGATTACCCCTTCACGTTCCCCTTTAACGTCGGCCATCCACCGGTAATAGGTAATATATGTGCGTATTGCATCGCGAATGCCTTCGGACCGGGAGGAATACCCTCTGGCATTGATGATTTCATCGAACCTGTCGAGCAGATTTTTAGGGAGGGATATCCCAATACGGGAGAGATCATTTTCAAAGGTCATAAGATCAGGTATGTGAATATCATAGCTGCTTGTTTTTTAAGGTTTTGAAAAATAGGTGCATCCGGTAATACTTTGTAAGATATATTACGGTGAAATCCCGCACGTTTTTCATGCTGTGGCTAGATTCTCTAATGAAAAACAGGGCTAAAGGTGCTGATTGAATTTTAAAATTGCCGGTTATATCACTCACAGCAGATTTTGACACCGGCCTTAAGAGACGATGGTATGCTTCTGCTCAAAATATGGTGAGGCCGGTGTCACGAATTATTTAATCTGCTATCTTCGAGCAATGCTCGGATATTTCCTTGTTCCTGTGTGTCTGTGTGCATGTGTGCCCTTTGGGTGCGTGCTTTTTCCAAAGAGACAGTTTCTCTATTGGTCAGTTAGTATTATAATATTTTCCTTTTAACTTTAAAATTGAGTTAAATAAGTATGATTACCTTCAAAATCAGAAATGAGTCAAACTTTAATAACAAAACGAAGTTTCTCCCTTGTTTTTTTGGCTCCGTGAAATAGAGTGAAATAAGGTCGGGTTTAATTATCGGATACATAATGATCAATTTATGTACTTTTTTCGCTACCATTTTTTATATCGATCAAACAGAATCGCAAATACCAATGCTTTTTAACTACTAGGTATCACACTATGTCATAATCGTAGCAACATCTTTCCGGATTCTTCCCATTCCTAATTTGAATGGAATCCGGGGATTACAGGAATGAAAATCCAATGATACCGGAATGGATGCAAAAGATTGAAATCGGCCCCTGCGCCTGCTGTACCGTCGGTATCGGCAAAAAGAAAGGGTTTGTCCAGAAAGCCATCTCCGATATCTTTACTTTTTTTGAGGAATGCCTGGTAAATGACAATATGGCGCAGAGGAAAGGCCTGCTGCAGAGTCTGGATCCCCGCGTAAAACTAGTATCGATTATCGTCCTTATATTCGCTGTGGCAATGACCCATTCTATTATCCTTCTTGCAGTTGTATATCTGCTTACGCTCATTTTTGCCTGGTCGAGCAGAATAGAACTCGGGTTTTTCATCAAACGTGTCTGGGTTTTTATTCCGATTTTTGCGGGCATCATTATGATCCCGATTCTCTTTAACGTGTTTATGCCCGGTGACGCATTGTTTACTCTTGCAACCTTCGGCCCGAATGCACACTTTGGCCCATTTGCACTTCCTTCTGTCTTGACGATCACCCGGCAGGGTGTGATGGTAGCGGCACTCTTTGTGTTAAGGGTGGCTACCTGTGTGTCAGCAGCAGTATTGCTTTTCCTTACCACACCCCGGGCCCTGCTTTTTAAATCTCTGCGATCGCTCAAAGTACCTAAGGTTTATGTCCTTACCCTGGACATGTGCTACCGGTATATCTTCCTCTTTACCAGCATGGTCAGGGATTTTTATACGGCAAAGAAAAGCCGAACCCTCAAAACCCTGCCCATGATTGAGGAACAAAAATGGGTAGGAAGCCGAATTGGCTATACGCTCATTAAAGCACTGAACATGAGCGAGAAAGTGCACGGTGCAATGGTTTCGCGAGGGTTCAACGGTGATATCAAAATTATGTACCGGTATGCATTACACAAGCGTGACTATGTTGCATGCGTGAGCGTATTCGCACTCAGTTTTTTCCTGATGCTGGTCTCCCAGAACCTGATACGAATTTAACGAGGAGATACGAAATAAACCATGGACCCGATCTTTGACCTGCGTAACGTTTCTTACACGTACCTGAGACGGTTTGAAGCACTCAGAGGTGTGACTGCATCGTTTTACACTGGTGAACAGGTTGCAATTCTCGGCGCGAACGGGAGTGGTAAATCGACGCTTCTTGCGATTTTAAATGCCCTGAATTACCCGACCTCAGGAGAATTTTATGCATTTGGCACCCTGATAAAAGAAGAAGTATTCGATACTCTCGAAGATAATAAATTCAATCGTTTCTTCCGGACAAAAGTTGGTTTTTTATTCCAGAACCCTGATATCCAGCTCTTCTCCTCGACGGTCTTTGACGAGATTGCCTTTGGTCCGCTCCAGCTTGATTTACCTCCTGATGAAGTCCAGAAACGGACAGAAGATGTTATCGCCATGCTTGGGATCGAAAACCTGCAGGGCCGGGCACCTCATATGCTGAGCGGCGGTGAAAAGAAAAAAGTCTGTATCGCGTCGATCCTGTCAACAAATCCTGATGTCCTGCTTCTTGATGAACCTACCGGGGGTCTTGACCCCCGCAGCCAGATGTGGCTGATTGAGCTTATCCAGAATCTTGCAAAGTGCGGTAAGACCATTATTACAGCGACGCACGACCTCGACATCGTTGAACAGATTAGCACCCGTGCCATTGTGGTCGGGGAAGACCATACGATAAAAGTGGATGCTGATTGTGCGAGTGTCATGAACAACATGGATCTGTTGATATCTGCCAACCTTGTCCACCGGCACAAGCACCGCCATGGTAAACTTCAGCATGAGCACCTTCATGTTCACTCACAGGAACATGATCATGTGCATGGTCCGGGCGTGGCGTAGTTTATTTCCAGCCTAATATTCAGTTTTTCAATGGCCTTCCGGGTTTTGTTAACTTAACGAGGGATCGGGTTTTTATCAAGCTCTGGAGAGTTGAGAATCTTCTAACAACTTTATCGAGCCTCATTAGTCTTCGGGTATGATCAAATCGTGGATCTTGTGTTCAAGTGGGGTGTTCTCCAGTCTCTTGACAAAATTCGGGGACTCTTCGTCAACGATAACAATTGCACAGGTGATCCCATGGTATGCGGCATCGATGACACCTTCGGCCGATCCAAAAAAGAGATCGGGAGTCCTGCCAATGGATTTCAGTGCGACCGATGCTTCGATCCCGACAGCAGCGGTCAATCCGGCCATTGCAACGATCTTTTTGAGTTTATCCTTTCTGACGCTGTTTGAACCCCCACGCTGGATCCTGGGTACTATGCAGACATGGATAACCCCCTCTTGATGCTCGATTATCCCGTTCACATCGAAAATTCCCACGTCATCGTTCTTCTTTGCATCTGCATAGACCGTTGCCGTCGCCGACGTTGGGTTCTTCCCCGCATAGAGATACCCGTCCTTCATATAAAGACCGGCGATGTCGCCCTTTTTCAAGTCGTCAGCAGCAATTGCAGTCCATACCGAGACATGCTTGATGATGTCACGGCGGATATGCCGGACATATAATTCCAGGGTAGCTGCATTCTCCATGACCCATGCCATCCCGGTCTTAGTCACTGCATAATTGCTCCGGCCGCTCACAGCTACCATACCCTCGTCAACCAGCTCGCGGATATATTCGGAGACTGCCTGCGGTGTCATGCCAATCTTGTCGGCAATCTCCAGCTGGCGTACAGCCGGCTGGCGTTCGGCAATCTCTACGAGGATCTGGAAGCGCGAGACATCTCCCTTGCTCCGCATGAGGAATGGTATGGGTCCCTTTGTATCCTGGGTCAGTCTGCATCAGCTCCGGCGTCTTATGTACCAGGAAAAAGAGTGACGACCGGGAGCTGATTATTCTTTCGGAGTATCCTCATATCGATATATTTCCGTCTATTGCCGGTAATTTGAGGTTTTTCTCCCTGGAGACGGTTCACTGCTTTGCTGCATTGACGGAACTAAAATAAAGAAAAGATTCGGGAATTTTCGACATGAAGAATGATTTACACTACTAAAGAAAGGCAAGTTTTATTTATCATTATCAAGTAAACCTGATCCAGTGGTTTCGTGACGGATCAGAATCAGGGCTACATGAAAGCGATCATCAGCCTCTCCAGGAATGAGAAGATTACAATCGTTTCGATTTATGTCATTCTTGCAGTAGCCAGCATTTTCGCGTTTCTCTTAACTTCATGGATGGGACAAATGTACCTCGTCCTTGGCGGCCTAGGGGTTATGGCCTTTGTGTTGGGTCTCCGCCATGGGGTGGATGCCGATCATATTGCTGCTATAGACAACACCACCCGTAAGCTGCTCCAGGAAGGAAAAAAGCCAATCACGGTTGGCATGTGGTTCTCCATCGGTCATGCGGTTGTCGTAGGTGTCATGGTACTCTCACTAGTATTTGCGGCCAAGTCCATCCTCGGCACGTATCTTGAAAGCGGTACCGATAATCTCAGTACCCTCATTTCGGGTGCATTCCTCTTCGTTATTGGTATCATCAATGTGATCATCGTCCTCGATACCTACCGGATCTTCAAAGGCCTCAAGGACGGCACTATCAAACAGGCCGAACTTGACTGTGAACTCAACAAGAACGGGTTCATGAACACGCATTTCGGCTGGCTGTTTAAGATCGTGCAAAAACCTTACCAAATGTTCGTGGTCGGTTTCCTCTTCGGTCTTGGCTTCGATACCGCGACTGAAATGGTACTCATTGGCGTCAGCGTGGGTGCCGGGGTCTCATCCAACGTGCCGCTGTGGGCCATCTTGACACTGCCGTTTGCTTTTGCCTGCGGTATGATCATTACCGATACGACGGATGGAATCTCCATGCGCCTCGCGTACGGCTGGGCTTTTCAGCATCCGATCCGCAAGGTGTACTACAACCTAACAATCACTATAATGTCGGTTTTAGTGGCGTTTGTTATCGGCGGAATTGAGCTTCTCCAGGTGTTCTCCACGGAACTTTCTTGGGGGGGACCGTTCTGGGATGGTTTAAATGCCCTTGACTTTGAGACGCTCGGGTTTGGGATTATTGCCATCTTTCTCCTCTCATGGCTGACGTCTATAGTCTATTACCGGTACAAGGGATACGAGAAAGACTTCGACAAGACCATTGAGGGGGAATGTATCCCTTCCCAAGGATTCTGGGAATAATTATATCTCGATAAGAATTTTTTTTAACCGCTTCTCTTTCATTTTTCGGATTTTTCCGGCAGTCCTGATAATAAAGCAATTGCCCGGTTGCATCAATATATGCTTGTATAAATACTAGCACATCGATTAGACCTTTCTGAAGAAAGGGAGCGCACGTAGTTATGGTCTGTAAGAGCCAAGTAGCAATCGTCGTGGGTCTGGCGTTACTGTGTATAGGATGGGCAATTTTCCAGGCACCGGAAAATTTTGTGATGAATCTTTTTTTTACCATTTCAGGGGTAGTGGTGCTGATTACCGGTGTTGTCACATATTTTATCCCGGATATCGGAAAGATACTTGGACGGACCGGCTGACATTGTTTTGTTAACTTGTTAGGAAATTATCTACTTTCCCACGCTTGATAAAATATCCGATCTCTCTCCAATTTAACAGAACTTCTATCGATTATTCTTCATTTTTATCGGGCAGCCGGGAAGATCCTGAGCTCCGCGCTCAGATACCCATACAAGCAGCGGGATAAGATGCTCCCTCAGCTCATGACCGTCATCCGTCAGGGAATACTGAGTAGTCGGCGGAGAGGTTGTCAAAATTTTGCGGTTCACAAGCCCGATCCGCTCCAGATTTTTCAGCGTATCAGAGAGTGTCTTAGGACTGATGTAGTCGAGTTCCTTTTTTAATTCATTGAATCCTTTCTGGCCTTCATTTCCCAGAATAGCAATAATGAGGAGTGCCCATTTCTTAGCCACGACATCAAGCAGCCCAAAAAGCGGGCAGAGGCAGATCTCATTCTCCACTAATGCAGGTTTCTTCATGGATACTACCTACTCCCCTTGCAACTTTTCGCCTTATTACCTAAAAAATAGATACTACCTTTAAAATGGATACT
>CAYPEQ010000006.1:56977-75324 GCA_964409915.1 uncultured Methanoregula sp.
GATACTACCTTTAAAATGGATACTTTCAATCGCCGGCATGTCTGCTGGTAGAGGATTTTCATGCACGACCACCATACCGGAAACCATGACCATTGCGGAGATCATGACCATACCGAAAATCACAATCATGCCAGAACGAAACCACTGAAACTTGCCATTATTCTTACAGCGCTTATTTTTGTGGCTGAAGTAATCGGCGGCCTGCTCTCCGGATCCCTTTCACTCATGGGTGACGCTGCCCATATGCTCCAGGATGTTATTGCACTCATGCTATCGCTTGGAGCGATGATCATTGCTGAGCGCCTACCGACACCGACCTGCACATTTGGGTACCACCGGCTCGAAATTGCCGCAGCAGTCACGAACGGTATACTCCTGATCGGGATCAGTGGAGTTATTATCTGGGAAGCATTGGCGCGATTTTCTCATCCCCAGCCGGTGAACAGCATAATAATGCTGGCCGTCGCAATTGTTGCACTTGTGGCAAATCTTGTGGCTGCATGTGTGCTACATGGCAGCCATGATCTCAATTCGCGCAGTGCCTTTCTGCATGTGCTGGGGGACGCGCTCTCATCATTGGCAGTTATAGTGGCAGCGGTCTGGATTGCCCTTACCGGCCAAACCATTGTCGATCCCCTGCTTGGACTGGTGATTGCTGTGGTAATCCTCTTCTCGTCTCTTTCGATACTGAACGAAGCATTCCGGATACTTCTTCAGTTCGCTCCCATGGATGTGGCAGTCGAGGATGTGATAGCGGCGATGGAATCCGTGAAGGGTGTCTCGGGTGTACACAATGTCCATTTATGGACGTTGTGCTCGAACATCAACGTCCTTGATGCCCATGTATACTGCTGCGAGACCGACCGTGAAATCCTGGAACAGATTAAGGCTGAAATCAAGCACAGGCTCGAAGCGTTCAGGATCGGGCATTCGACGCTGGAGTTCGAATGTCAGGAGTGTAGTGACTGCCGAGTGCTCCGGGAACTTCATGATTAATCGGCGAAAGTTGGGCCGGATAACGCACCTTTCAGATAATCCCCAATCATATTAAAATTAAAAATTTACATATTTTTTGCTACGAAAATAAATAAACATATTAACTGGGGCGTTCCATACTCCATACGGAGATGTCCCTTTATATAAGAACGTCTCCTCACACTTCGACAAGATAGCGCCAGGGTTGTGCTGTTTTTCAGCCCACAAAACCGTGATCATTGGGGAATGATCCCGGAAAACAGCAGCTGGGTGATTACCTTGAAACAAACACTGTATGATGGGAGCCGGAAAACGACAGTTAATACACGGTATGATGAATGTCTCTATTTTGCACCCCGGCCTGTTTCTGACCAGCCGGATGTAAAAATAACGGGAAAAGATCTCTACATGCATATAGCGGCCAATCAGGACAAGAGCATCATGTACTATCTTCATCTCTGGTCTAACAACCGTACTATTAAGGAAAAGATTCTGCCACTGTCACCTTCTATGGCTGATCGTTTCCTGAAAACCAAAGGCCTTGTCTGTAATCTCTTCCCGAAGAACGATCCGGTAGTGAATCTGTATGCATGGGGATACGGGATCGCAGAAGAGTTCTGACAATCAATATCTGTATATTTTCCCTCACTTTTTTCGAGTTTTAACTCGTAAAAGGGAGGATAATTTACTGTCTGGTAATCCATTGTTTTATGCGTACCGTATTTTTATTGAAAGAGCTTGTAGAGGATTGTTACTGAGAGGCAGAATCCGATGATGGCAATGTAAAACCAGTTCTGGTTCTCATGTATCCACTCGTTGATCAATTTTATCCGGGCCAAAATAATCCCGGAATCCTTTACTGTGGTCTGCTTTTTCTTTGACGTGGCACTCACCGAGACTGGGTTAATTTCCGGTATTTGACTTCCTCAGGTTTTCTGTAAGAGAATCCCGTGACATACATGAAATTGTTCCGGTTTTAGTCTTATGCTAATAATACAAAAAAGAAGGATAATTTTCTGCGAATCAGTCATTCCGTTTGATTATGACTTTACCGATTCCATATGCAATCGCCGCGGCAACGAGAACCCCGACAATTGCCGAAACATAATAGCCCGGTGTCTGGGTGGGGATGTCGGGATGGTTTCCTGGTAAATCATAACCATCTAACGGCGCACTCCAGAGGCCTGTTAATTGTTGAAACCCGGTGGGAACATAACCTACCGCCTGCTGTAGTTCGTCCGGACCCCATTCTCCAAAGGCTGTCCCGCTTGCAATTAATCCAACCGGTACACACACCATGAGGACGATCAGGGCAATAACAAGAACTTTAAATGTCTTATCCAGTTTGTTGAATTTACCCATAATATCCATCTTGCTCGCCTCACGCTGGAGCCACTCCCCGGTTGGCATCTGTTTTTGAGTATTGTTCAATCTCTGATTTATAATTAAAGATGACATCCGGACTGTTTCGTGCGATGTAGGCAAATGCCAGACCGGTGACGATCAATTCTACCCAGCAGAAGAAACCAAAATGATCAATCAGCATTGCCGGCACCGTAACATTGAGTCCGTACGGCATGTAGAGGGGAACGCCGGCGGCTGTGTGTTCAAGGATCGGCTGGATGCCCATCTCAAACCCGGCAACCCCTGCGGCAATACCTAACCCGAAATAGCCCCCAATCGCTGCGGCTGCAATTCTCCGGTAAGAGTCAATTGACGATTTCCCGGCGATGAGTTTATAGAGAAAATATCCAACGAATGGTATGACGGTGCCCATGTTGAAACAATTTGCTCCAAAAGCAGTAATCCCCCCATCGCCGAATATGAGACATTGGATAAGCAGAGCACAGGAAGTGGTCACCACTGCCGCCCAGGGGCCAAGGATAATTGCCACCAGTGCGCTACCGACTGCGTGCCCTGAACTGCCACCGGGAACCGGCACGTTAAACATCATGATTACAAATGAAAACGCTGCTGCCAGTGCAAGGTAGGGCACCTGCCGGGTCCGAAGATTTTTCTGTACCCAGTACCCGGCGTAAAGCCAGATGGGAATCATGATCAGGTACATGGTGATAAAAGTCGTCGGACCTAAGTATCCATCAGGAATGTGCATTGTTCATAACACCTAAAAAGAATACAACCACATAGTTATAAAAAACTGCCGATTTGTGTTACTGGCTACTACAAAAACAGATAAAATTATGAATTGGTTCTTACATCAGCCAAAAACCTGTGTTATATATTCCTACATTGTTGGCGTTGAAAAAATCCTCAATTTCATTCGAAGACCAGCATTGTTATAGAGCCAAAAGATGCCCTTTTGAAACACTGACAAAAATCACCTATGTGGAATTGAACTGCAATTGGTGTATATCCTTATATCTCTCGCCGAACGTAAATGTCCACGAAGGCCCCCATGGGGACAGACAAAAATCGGGCTTTTGCAGAAAACCTCTCTAAAAAGGCTGTACCAATGAAAGAGCTAAGGAACGGCGTCTCTGACCCTTTTATGCAAAACAAATGGTGAGAAGACACGATACTGTTGACAAACCGGTATATCGGGCTTGTTGAATTATCGTCCGGCTTGATCAAGGATGCAATCTTCATCCCGATTTGTCATAGAGGAATTTTACACTCTTGTTTTATCTCTCTAAAAAAATGGCGTTCTATCAGCAGTTTTTTACGTCTGTTTTTCAACCGTAGGTTTTATTGGTCGCAGAACCAATAGTAATTGTGCTAATTATAAGGAATTTTTTTATTGACTTTTTCGAGGGAGGTTAATCCTTGACTGATTCGTACGATGCATCCCATATTACGGTACTTGAAGGGCTCCAGCCAGTACGTGAACGCCCTGCAATGTATATCGGGAGTACCGATACCCGTGGGCTCCACCATCTCGTGTATGAAGTTGTGGACAATTCCATCGATGAGGCCTTGGCCGGTTTCTGTACGTTGATCTCTGTTGTCATCAACGGCGATGGATCAATGTCGGTCGAGGACAACGGCCGGGGCATCCCGGTCGACACGATGGAAAAGAACCACAAGAGTGCCCTTGAAGTTGTGCTCACCGTCCTGCATGCTGGTGGCAAATTTGACAAAGCAACCTACCAGGTTTCCGGTGGTCTTCATGGTGTTGGGGTTTCGGTAGTAAACGCATTATCCGTTACACTTTCTGCCCGGGTTTTCCGGGATGGCAATATCTACGAGATGCATTTTGCACGGGGCATCCCGACCGGCGCCCTTGTTCAACGGGAAGAAACGCTCAACGAGGGACTCATCCGGTACCAGCAGTGGTATGGCGAAGCGCCGCCATTCACTAGGACCTCCGGGCAGAGCACACTTTCGGCCAGTTCTGACATAGAGGATCGTGCACAGTTTTTTGCTGAATTCGGTAACAAACTTACGGGCACAAAGATAACCTTCCTGCCCGATCCGACTATCTTTGAGACGGTCACGTTTGATTACGATATTCTTGCCACGCGGCTCCGCGAGCTGGCTTTCTTAAACGCCGGTCTTACTATACGTATAACCGATGAACGCACCGGAACCCGTGCATCCTATTGTACGGGTGGGCTCTCGGAATTTGTTAAATACCTCAACGAAGGAGCAGAATGTCTTCACCCTGTTCCCATTGATATCACCCAGAAAGACGCCGAAAACAAAGTCGAAGTTGAGGTTGCCCTCCAGTACACGACCGGTTACGATGAGAAGACCTATTCCTATGTCAACAGTGTCAATACCCGTGAAGGCGGTACCCATCTCGAAGGATTCCGGAGTGCTATCACCCGGGCCATAAACACGGTGGCTAAAAGGAATAACCTGATAAAAGAGAATGCGACGATCACTCTTCGTGGCGAGGATGTCCGTGAAGGCTCGACCTCTGTAATATCGGTCAAGATGGCAAACCCCCAGTTCGAGGGACAGACCAAGATGCGTCTGGGGAACAGCAATATACGGGGTATCGTGGATTCCCTTGTCTATGCAGCCTTAAGCCAGTATTTTGACGAGAACCCCAAGGTACTCGCCATTATTATCGAAAAAGCCCTTTCGGCTGCAAAAGCTCGTGAAGCAGCACGCAATGCACGGGACCTGGCCCGGCGAAAGAGCTCGCTTGAGAGTTCCGGTCTTCCCGGCAAGCTCGCGGACTGTTCGGAACGCGACCCGATGAAAAGCGAGATCTATATTGTAGAGGGAGATTCGGCAGGGGGCAGTGCGAAGCAGGGCCGTGACCGCAAGTTCCAGGCAATCCTTCCTCTCCGGGGAAAGATCCTCAATGTTGAAAAAGCCGGCGAACACCAGATCTTAAAAAATGCTGAAATCCAGACCCTCATATCAGCGATAGGGACCGGTATCGGCGACAAGTTCGATGTCGAACGTGCACGGTATCATCGCATCGTTATCATGACCGATGCCGATGTGGACGGGGCGCATATCAGGACGCTCCTTCTGACGTTTTTTTACCGGTACATGCTCAGGGTAATTGAGGCCGGTTATGTGTATATTGCCCAGCCTCCCCTTTTCCGGATTGCCCGGGGAAAGGAAGAAAAATACGTCTTTACCGAAGAGGAGATGAAGAAAGTCTCCGGGGAGATGGGGGACAAAGGTGTCTCTGTCCAGCGGTACAAGGGTCTTGGTGAAATGAACGCCACGCAGCTCTGGGAGACGACCATGAACCCGGCCAACCGTGTTTTCCGTCTGGTAACCATTGAAGACGCGATGGAGGCAAATGAGATCTTCAAGACGCTGATGGGAAAAGATGTGGATATACGTAAAGAGTTTATCATCCGTCATGCAAAGGAGGTGACCAACCTTGACATCTGAGAATAACCGGCTTCAGGAATCCGGTGAGATTACGCACCGGGTGGAACCGGTCAGTATTGAACAGGAGATGAAAGTCTCCTACATCAACTACGCGATGAGTGTGATCATCGGGCGTGCGATTCCCGATGTCCGGGACGGCCTCAAACCCGTCCACCGCAGGTCACTCTTTGCCATGTGGGAGATGGGCAATACTTCTGACAAACCCACAAAAAAGAGCGCAAGGGTGGTCGGTGACGTGATGGGTAAATTCCACCCGCACGGTGACGCGTCCATCTACGACACTATCGTCAAGATGGCCCAGCCTTTCTCCTACCGGTACATGCTTGTCCAGGGACAGGGTAACTTCGGATCTATCGACGGCGACTCTGCTGCGGCAAGCAGGTACACCGAAGTCAGGCTTACCCCTCTTGCCGAAGAGATGCTCAAAGATATCGAAAAAGAGACGGTAAACTTCGTCCCCAACTATGATGAGTCTCTCGAAGAGCCACTCGTTCTTCCGGCAAAAATACCTGCACTGCTAGTGAATGGTACCGATGGTATTGCGGTCGGTATGGCCACAAAGATGCCTCCCCACAACCTCCGCGAAGTCTGTGCTGCGGTGACCCTGTACCTTGAGAACCCGGAGGTTACGGTCGAAGAGCTCATGAAGGTTATGCCGGCCCCGGACTTCCCCACTGGTGGCATTATCATGGGCACTGACGGGGCAAAAAATGCCTATATGACCGGCCAGGGAAGGTTTGTCGTCCGCGGTGTGGCAACCATCGAAGATGGCGAGAGCGGCAACCGGGGCGACCGTATTCTCGTCACCGAGCTCCCGTACCAGGTCAACAAAGCCCAGTGGATTGAAGGCATTGCTGATATGGTCAAGGAAAAGCGGCTTGACGGTATCTCCGATATACGGGATGAATCCGACAAGGACGGGATCCGGGTTGTCTTCGAGCTCAGGAAAGGCACGATGGCGCCGGTCATTTTAAACAATCTCTACCGGCACACAGCGCTTGAATCCGGCTTCTCAGTTATCAATCTTGCAATTGTTGACGGCCAGCCCCGTGTACTCACCCTGCCCGGTCTTCTTTCCGCCTTTGTCCAGCACCGGATCGAAGTGATCCGGCGTCGTTCTGAGTTTGACCTCAAAAAAGCGCGGGAAAAGGTGCATATCCTCGAGGGACTACTCCTCGCACTTGCTCGGATAGACGAGATTATAGCTGCCATCCGTGCATCTGACACCGTTGAAAATGCCCGGCTTACCCTCGTTTCCCGTTTCGGGCTTGACGAACCCCAGGCAAATGCCATCCTCCAGATGCAGCTGCGCAGGCTCGCGGCACTTGAGCAGCAGAAGATAACGGATGAGAGGACCGGTCTTTTGGTAGAGATTGCCCGGCTTACTTCTATTCTTTCCAGTGAAAGTACTATCAAGGATGAGATCCGGCGGGAGGTTACTGAAATTGCCAACAAGTTTGGCGATGCCCGGAGAACGCAGATCGCCCTTGCGGTAGGCGATATTTCGACCGAGGACCTTATCGAAGACAAGACGGTCCTTGTTTCCATAACGACAGCAAATTACATCAAGCGTATGGACCTCGACACTTATCGTAAACAGCGCCGGGGTGGCAGAGGTATCACCGGGATGACCACTAAAGAAGAAGACTTTGTGGATTCAGTCTTTGTCGCCGGCATGAAAGATTACCTGTTGTGTTTTACCAATCTTGGCCGGGTCTACTGGCTCAAGGTCTACGAGATACCCGAAAGTTCCCGGATAGCCAAAGGAAAACCGATTGTCAACCTCCTTAATTTAAAAGAGGAGATCGTTACAACCGTTATCCCGATCCGCGAGTTCAGGGAAGACCGGTTCCTCTTGTTTGCAACAAAGAAAGGCCAGGTTATCAAGATCCCCCAGACAGAGTTTTCCAACCCGCGTTCTGTCGGTACAAACGCCATCAAGCTCCGGGAGAACGACCAGCTGGTTGAAGTCATCTCGACAAACGGAACAAACGAACTCGTACTCACGTCACGTTTCGGCCAGAGCCTGCGGTTCCATGAGAATACCGTGAGGACTGTCGGAAGAGGCGCCCAGGGTGTCAGAGGCATGAATCTGCGGGGAGAAGATACGGTCGTTGCGGTAACCCTTCTGGAAAAAGATCACCTGCTCACCATATCCGATGTCGGGTTTGGTAAGAGAACCGAGTTCGACGAATTCCGCGGACACGGGAGGGGCACGATGGGCGTCCGGAACATCTCGCTCGAACGCGACGCAGTTGTTATCATGTCCCGGGCAGTTTCAGAGACTGACGAGATCGTTGTTATGACGGCCGGCGGCGTCGTTATACGAACCCCGGTAAGTGAAGTCAGAATCATCGGCCGGGGAACAAAGGGTGTGCGCATTATGCGTCTTGACGAGAACGACAAAGTCGTTGGCGTCGCCATCGTAAATCCTGAGACTGAAGTCGTTGAAGAGCCCGGGCCTGATACAGATGCCCCGGCACCGGAATAATCTTCCTTTTTTGATCCGGCGGATAGTTGATCAGAATCTTTTTTGAGTGTCTCTCCCAAAAGAGTGATACGGACTTGAGCTCTTGACTATTGTACGATCTGATCGGGCACTTACCGAATTCTACGGAATACTGCTCTTGATCGTGCTTACCGGGATTGGTGTTGTCCTGATTTTTAGTGTTTCAACAGGTTTTGTGGCCTCTCTGCTCGAGAAACCCCCCTCTTTTGCCGTCCAGGCTAAGGTCACTATGTTGTACTCTGACAAAAGCGTCATTAGCCTTGTCCACATGGCAGGTGATCCGGTTCAAATTGTCGGCCCTTTCTCATCCGGGGTCTTTTTTAGTCTAGAAGCCCCAGACGGCGAAAAAATTGCAGTGTCGCCCTCTCCGGTCATGACCGGGAATCCCTGGGCCCGCGCTGGCATAATAACCATTTATTTCGACGGTTCACATTTCTGGGCAACCGACGATATTTCCACGGTTATCGCAAGGAACGGGCAGGGGGCACTGACAGACATGCCCCATGGTCTCTGGATTATTTATATTACCGATCAGGCAACGAAGGTTGTGGTGAATTCGCTTGCGGTAACGGTTTGAACACTATCCCTTTATAGGTGGAACAGGTTAACAAAGGGATTATGCCTCTTTTTCGGAAGATCATCACGGTATCCACCCGGCACGAAGGGGAAGTTATCAACCTGACGCTTCAGGTTGCAGCAGTGATCCGCGAAAGCAAAATACAGGAAGGTCTAGTTCATCTTTTTGTCAAGCACTCGACTGCTGCACTGACAACGATAGAGTACGAACCGGGCGTGCTTGCGGATCTTTCCCGGGCATTATCTATCCTGGCACCCGATGATGCCGTGTATGCCCACGATAAAAAATGGGGGGATGGTAACGGACGTTCACATGTTAAGGCAGCACTTGTCGGCCCGTCCCTGACTGTACCTGTTGTTGGCGGAGAACTCAGCTGCGGGACATGGCAGCAGGTTGTCCTCCTTGAACTGGATGTAAATGCGGGACGGGAACGGGAAGTTATCTGTACCGTGACAGGCGAATAACTCCCGGGCTGTTTTCATTTTTCGGACAAATACTCTTATTATTCCCGGTGCAATCATTGATCCATGAGTGCGATCCTCCGGCGTCAGATCCTCAGGAAATGCAGTGGCATGGATGTCCCCCTTGTGGGGTTCGCCCCGGCGAGTCGTTGGGATGATCCACCTTTTGAACCATGGGTGCCGGAGGCATTCCGGCCTGCCTCCCTCTTTCCCGGGACAAAGACCGTGATTGTAATCGGGTTTCCGGTAAGTCTCCCTATCGTAGATACTGCACCGTCAATCTGGTACCACGAGCTCTACCGGACCGTCAATACGTTGCTTGATTCCTGTGGATATCGCCTGGCTACCTTCTTAACTGATAAAGGATATCCATCGGTCTGGGTGCCCCGGGACGGCTATGGGTCTATCGAAGTCTTACAGGAGAAACCGATTGCGTTTTTCTCGCACCGGCACGCTGCTTTCTGTGCAGGTCTCGGGAATTTCGGGGAAAACAACATGCTCCTGACACCTCAGTACGGTCCCCGGGTCAGGTTTGCATCCATCCTTTCCACCGCTGAGATCCCCGGGGAGCCGGTGATTGACGATCCCCTCTGCATACGGTGCAAGCGGTGTGTTTCTGTCTGCCCGGTCTCTGCGGTGGCGAGCGAAGGGTACCCGCAGGGGCTCACCGACAAACATGCCTGTGCCAAACGATCGGGACAACTTAAAGACCGGTACATTTCTCCATGCGGGTGCTGTATCAAGGTCTGCCCTGTCGGTAAGGACCGGGATCAGTATAACCGTACTGACATGAGAATGTACTCCAAAGAAAGCCCTTCATCCGGGCCATATGACCGCATTCAGGATCATGTCCGGTCTTATGGATCGCGGCAATGAGTACTACAGCACATGAGATCTCATACGGTACCTGCAGGAGGCATTTCATGGATCGACCTGAACAGGAAGTAACCCACAATACCAAACGTAATGACCGGTGAAACAAAAGTCGGGATCCCAAAACCAAAACTGTCGAGGATCATGATAATGCCCAGACAGAAAATCGAATACATCGCCCCGTTCTTGAGGAACCGGTACTTCCTGATCGTCTCCACATTCCTGACCGTAATTTCCCGCACGATCAACGCCCCGATGCCGTTTCCGATGATGATGAACGGGACTGCCATGGTAAAGGCAAATGCCCCCATAACACCGTCGATGGAAAAGGTGGCGTCTATTATTTCCAGATAAAAGATCTTGCTGACGTCAGAAAGATCGCCCGCGATCATTGTTCGCTCCTTCTCCTCGGCATTCTGCCGGAACCCGTTGACAATGAAAAACGCGGTTGACCCAATCACTGCGCCAAATGCCATCAGCGGGTTTTTCCCGACCGCGAACCAGACAATGGCCGCAAGTAGGATTGAAATGACAGCAAAGAACCAGACCCCTTTTGTTGCGATGTAACGTTCGCCCCGGATCCCGAATTCTTTCTCCTCAAGAAAAAGCCAATGACAAAAGAGGAAGATAAGGAATGTACCGCCGCCAATCAGGAGCACCGGCGCTGATTGGGCAATGGCAGCGGCCACTACGGGATCGTTCGAGAATGCCGCGGTAAATGCCCCGACCGGTCCTAGTGACGGAGCACTGGTCCAAACGATAAGCCATGGCAACCCTCCCCGGATTACAAAGACGGCAAAGAGGAGACCCCAGACCAGAAACCAGCGGCATGCTTTCTGTGACATTGTCGAGAGGACATCGGCATTGATAATGGCATTGTCGATACTTGTTATCGTCTCGAACAGGCAGAGCCCGGCAATGGTCAGGAGGATGGAGAAAATATCCATGGATCTATGTTCCTGTAGGTGCCAGACCGGTATTAATTTTGGCTCAGGGGGTTACTATTGAATGCTGAGCTGATGGGAAATTCTGGAACGGTGGCTTTAAACCACCGGCAGATATATTCCAAAGTACAAACGTGTCGGGAACATAATGGTATTTAACTGCCAGCAATGCGGGGAATGCTGCAGCCATCTGGGGCTGGTACATAGCATTACCGAAGATCATGGGAACTATGAGTTTGTGGTTTTCAACCGGTACACCAACGAATCTGATGTGGTTACAGTTGACGCTGACAAATATGCCCTCTACGAAGACATGAGCATCTTTGAAAAACTTCCTGAGGCCTGTCCCTTCTTCCGACACCGGCCAGGATCTGAAAAAGCCTTCTGTACTATCCACCTGACAAGGCCTGAGATCTGCCGGGACTATGGCTGCTGGCGAATGCTCATTGTCAACCGGAACGGACTACGGGCGGGTAGGATCATGTTTTCACGGTACCTCTGCTCGGAAGACCCACTCCTGACTCGGATATTTGAGGAATGTATCGATCCCATACGGGAACCTGATGACAACAGGTGGGATAATCTGGTTATAACGGAACTAACCGCCCGGGGGTATGCCGTTAGAAAATAGGAAGGCAATAATTTCTCATCATCCTGCATCTAATGGTGCCTGCGCGGCATGCCTCGATCGTACGTCTCAATCCGCGTATAACCTGAATAACGGTCACGAACCGTAAGAATCACCGCAACCTTCATGTAAAGCCTGATACGTATAGAAGAAATTGAAGTAATCCAGACACTGTTTGGATTAGTGTTGAATATGACCGTCAGTGTCAGCAACGAAGACGATGATGAAGAGGATAAACGGTTTGCGTTTTCTCCTTCTTTTGTAAAGATACGCTGCGACTACCGCATGTCTGCAGCGGGTAATGTTATGGATCTTTCTTTTCACTGGTGTATGCCGCCTGCACTGGGAACCGGTTCACCATGGACTAAGTCCATTCTGGTGAAAAACGAGCTGATCTGCCGATGAACGATAGGTATAAGGTTCCCGGGCGGACCGGTGACTGGTTTGGGGTAGATCAGCCTGCCCGACCCTCTATAAGAAAACAGACAGCGGTGCGTGAAGCAGCTGTGAGTAATCCGGCTCTCTCCCTGCATCTCCTGCAAAAAAAAGAACCGGCGATGGTCCGGGATGCGCCAACAGTAGTCAGACGTGATCATGCATACCATGTGGTCGCTGAGGATTACTCATACAAATCCGAGGCCTATTACACCATCCTTGCACATGAGCTGGCCGGGGATGACGTCCGCCCGTGCAGCAGGGCAGTCCTTGACGCATTTGTTGTCCCGGTATGCCTTGAACGTGCATCACATGCCGGTATTCCAGTCGTTCCGTGGGGAATTTCGCAAGGGTACGTCCCTCTCCCGGCAATACTGTATGGTCTCAATTACTTCGCCACAACTTCAGACTATACTGTAGTGCAGGATACCACGCATGCAAAAGAGGTTATCAAACATATTACCAACATGGGCAAGTACCCCTTCTGCTACCAGAAAATCGGTGACTCTACAGCCATCCATACCTGCACGGCAATTTTTGGCCGGACTACAGGAAACGATTATGAGATCATTGCCTATGCAAAGAAGATTTACGATCTGTTTGCTATCCCGCTTTTCAGTATGGTCTTTGTGCAGACAGGGAACAACTCTGCACTCTCGTCCCTCACGCCAACGCGATACACCCATCTCTCCGATGAGGAGCGGGCGTCCCTTTCCGCATACCGGGATCATCAGGTGTTCTTATGAGCCGCTTGGGCATTTTTGTGGATAGAAAGACGCTGTCAAATGCCGAACAGCTCAATGCCCTGATCCATTGCAGGGATGTGGCCGAGAAACTCGGACATAATGCCGAATTTCTCTTTCCTGTAGATATCAACAAGATCCCCCGGATGGACGCCCTTTTTATCCGGGCCCGGACCGATCCTATGAACATCACCTATGTCGCCGCCCGGATGGCAGAGTTCCATGGCATACCGGTAATTGACGATGCGAATTCGATCCAGATCTGCGGGGATAAGATCAACATGTATTCCCGCCTGATTCAAAAGAATATTGCCCTTCCAAAGACGGTATTCCTTTCAAAAAACGATCTTAATGTTGAAAAGGTTACGGAGCTCTTCGATACGCTCGGAACCCCGCTGATCGTCAAGGAACCTTCCACATCGTTCTCGCTCCGGGTTGAAAAAGTCGAAGATATTGCAGGTTTTTTCCGGGTAGCCCGGCGGTTCATAAAGATGTCCGACTGGATTGTTATCCAGCAGTTTGTGGAAAGTACCTATGACTGGCGGGTAGGGATCCTTGGGGGAAAACTCCTGTATGCTTGTAAATATACTATTCCCTCGGTAACGTTCAAGATCCAGGCATCGGTCAACGGTCATGTAGTGTACTGCGGCGTGGAAAGCATGCCCGAGGAAGCCGTCCCACCATCGGTCATCCGGCTGGGTATTGATGCAGCAAACGCCATCGGGAACGGGTTGTATGGCGTGGATGTAAAAAACAGTAACGGCGATGCCTGTGTTATTGAGGTAAATGATAATCCCTCCTTGGAAAGCGGCGAAGATGCCTGTTACCCGCAGATCTATGAACAGATTGTCGAATACCTTTTTGCTACGTGATTACCTTTGACAAAAAACTGGGAGCTTCGTGCTGAATCTGTCTGTATGGCGTGCGGGGGACACTGCTGTGACGATGCGCATCCTCCGATCACTGAAAACCGCTTCGATCAGCTGATCGCCGCGGGAGTTCCGGAATCGTCATTCGAACGAGACGGCTACCTGAGGCTTCGGACACGACCGGATAGCAGCTGTATACTCATGGTGGACAACAAGTGCACCTGTCATGAAATCAAACCAGAAACATGCAGGGCAGGCCCGTTTACGTTCGATATAAATGGCGATAAAATCAGGATTTTTCTCAAACACGCCGCTATCTGCCCGATTGTTCCGCTTCTCAAGGAAGAACCCGAAATGTACCGCCAGCAGTATGAAAAAGCGGCAGAAAATATTCTTGGTCTTGTTGCCCATCTCACTGATACAGAGATCGCAGCAATTAACCGGATTGACGAACCGGACACGGATCTTGTCGCTGAAATCCTCCGGGATTACGCATGACCGTCGGCACAGAACACGAATACTCGATCAATGATGCACACTTTACAGCGCTTCCTGTCTCTGACCAGATTATAAAATCGATCTGCGGGAGTTTTTCTGATGAGATCCTCTTTGGGGACGTGAAACTGGGAAAGGAACTCCAGAAGACCGTGCTCGAATTTGTCCCCCGTGTCCCGGCATCAGGCCCTGCAGCGCTTGAAAAGATGCTCGTGCGGGGTATCAGGAAATTTTATCAGGTTTTTCCCGGAGGATATCACCTGCTTGGTCTTGGTATGCACCCTACCCTCACGCTTGACAGGATTACTGTCTGGGATCACGATGAAAAGGAATACTACGATGCTTACCACCGGCTCTTTAATATCCGGCAGCACGGGTGGCTCAATATCCAGGCACTCCAGATCAATCTTTCGTATTCCGGAGAAAAAGATGTGATTGTGCAGTACAACCGCATACGCACTCTTCTCCCGTATCTTATCGCACTTTCGGCTTCTTCTCCCGTTGTGGAAGGAAGGCTTACCGGGGTTATGGATAACCGGCTTGTCTATTACCGGGAGAACCAGAAGGAGATTCCCGGGATCTGCAACGGCATTATCCCGTCCCGTCTCATGTCTCTTGGTGAGTACTGGAAATTCCAGGAATCTATCTATGACGAACTTCGGTCACGAGACGCGGGGATCCTTTGCGAGGAATGGCTCAATTCGAGCGGGCTTATCATCCGGTTCTCCCGGAACTGTCTTGAGATCAAGGCTCTTGACGAACAGGAATGTATTCGTTCCGACATGGCAATCCTGGCCCTGGTTCTGGCACTCCTGCGCTGCCCGGCGCTACCGGTTGAGACTGATCAGGACGAGCTGCTTTCACTTACGAAAACGGCAATCCGAAACG
Organism: uncultured Methanoregula sp.; assembly: GCA_964409915.1. GTDB lineage: Archaea > Halobacteriota > Methanomicrobia > Methanomicrobiales > Methanospirillaceae > Methanoregula. The sequence goes on from CAYPEQ010000006.1 coordinate 72,196, forward strand.
GCACTGCTGGATTGCGGCCTGAACTTGAAACCCTGTTTCGCCATGCATGGCAGCAGGCCACTCCTGAAGAGCGGCAGTACCTTCCCGTCGTTGAACAACGGATAAATCATGGCAGTCTCGCCGAGCAGATCGCGGAAAGGTACCGGAAAGAAAAGAAAATCGAACCTATCCTTGCCGATATAGCAGCCTGCCTGCGGATAAACACGCCTTATGGGATTGAATGAATTTTTATATGTTTTTTTCATGCGAGTCTTTAGGGTAACCTTTCTTTTTTCGGAGAATCAATCGCAAACGAAATAATAAGATTCTGTAGATCTAAGAAGGGCTCCGGCGAAAAAGAGACAGATCCCGTGACTGAAGATACATCCGTCAGGGATGCTACTTATCAATTCGCTCGCCGGAGATCATGAAACGGACGTTTTCTGCAATAGTGCAGGCATGGTCTCCGGATCGTTCCAGGTACCTGGCAACCATGATGTAATAGGTACCCCGTTCAACCGTTGTGGGGTTTTCTTTCATATACGGAACCATTTCCTGGAAGAACGAATGCCACAACGTATCTACAACATCATCCCGTGAAGAAAAATCCCTGATGAGCGTAATATCCTCGTTTTTATACGCGGAAATGGCGTTATCGATCATGCCGATAACCTGATCGGCCATCTGCGGTATCACCATTGATTGGGAAACGGCGGGCTGATTATGTACATGTTTTGTCATATTTGCGATTACTTTCCCGTATCTCCCGATGCGCTCAGCGGCAGCTATTATCTTAAGTGTGCAGACGATAGTTCGCATATCCTTTGCCATTGGCTGGTTCATGGCAATCATCTGGTAAGCCCTCTGTTCAAGACCCGGGGACAACTCACGAAGGTAATTTTTCTTTTGTTTAAATTCAGCCGCCTTGGGGATATCCTCATTCATCAGAACAACAATCGATTCTTTGAGCATATACTGCGCAAAACGTGCCATTTCAATGGTGTCATGTTTCAACAGGGCTAATTCTGTTCGAAATTTTTCTGTCATTATTCATCACGGCAAGAAATTTTCTAGTTTAATTATTATTACAATGAATTATGAAGGTTTGTACATAAAAAGGGCGGTTTTATTCGTTTTGATTTGGTAAAAACAGCACTATTTGGAATGCAGGGAAAACATCAAGGCATGTCCACAAGATGCTTATTTTAACATTTTTCTTAATTATCTTATTAAGATTGGTTTAAATACGGATAATTCATGATTAATTTCTCTTTTTTATAACTAAACTGCGTGTACTTTTCATTATGCTGATGCGTCAGTAATTTGTATACTGTCTTAATATTACTAACATTTTATTTTAGATAAACAGTTTAAGGAAAGACACAATAATTGCAAAATATTTTATATTATTATAGCCTTTTTCAGTGCATGTATCTAATCTCCCCACGCGATTTTTCCCAGTTGAATGCCGATATCAGTAATGAGATTGAGAAAGTTTTATTAAAATTTGTCGTCGACGGAAAAATTAAAGTAATTACCGATGCGAAACAATTGAAATCCGCTACCGGGGGCAAGAAACGAAAAAGAGGCCGGCCGCGAAAAGTAATAAATGTCGAGAAAATCGGACAAATAGAGAAGAGGCCCCGGGGCAGACCGCGCAAAATTAAAACTCCTGACACAAAAGCTGCCGACGGTCCCAAACGGAAACGCGGAAGACCAAGGAAAAATGTAATCCTTGAATCTGAAAAATCTGATTGAAGGGACTGCGCATTTCGCATACCCTCACTCTTTATTACGGCTTCACTCCTTTTCTGGCAATGGCGGTTACTCCACAAAAACAACGAGGTAAAGAATTGACAATCAAGCGAAAAGGAACAAAGTGGATAAATGTATATCCGGGTTATAAGGACAGTTCCGGCAGGCCTTTGCCCCTCAATGCAGCATTAAACTCATACCGTAATTGCTCGGCACGTTTTTCGTTGTTTCTGGTTTTAATGGTAATATAATCGACGACTAACAGATCATCGAGTATGTTCAGATTTGCCTGCTCTGGTACTACCTGAGATATGGAAAGCATATTGAGAATCTTCTTATTGAATGATATCTGCTGGGTAAGTGTCGCAAATTCACAGAACTTCTCCTTCTCGATACCTACTTTCCTTGTTAAGGCTAAAGTCTCCTTCAATTTCGCTCTCCTCAGGAGAATACTATCGATAGATGCATAAACCTCTTCGAGCCTGAAAGGTTTTGTGATATAGTCCTCCAGACAGATATTATACTGTTTTGCCATCTTGGTGGTGAGCGTATCAGCGGTTAGCATTAAAACCGGAATTGATTTGAAATTGGGATTATTCTTGATCTGTTCAAGGGTACGCCATCCATCCATGGGGGTCATATTCACATCAAGTAATATGAGGTCCGGGATCTGTTTTTTCAGGATATCGAGACATGCAGTCCCGCTATTGGCCTTAAGGGTCTCATAGCCCTTTTTACCGAGGAATATGTCTATAATGTTGACAATTTCCGGTTCATCATCGACGATAAGAACAACCTTTTTTATTGTGCTGTAGAAAGTCCGGACTGCTATCCATGTCGTAATAAACACGCAGGCCGCGATAAGGATGGCAAGGAACAGGGCTTGGATCATATCCCATGCCGTAAATACTGATGATACTGCGACCGCCAGAATAAGCGCAACAGTCAGGATAACGGCGATAGTCAATTGGGTCTTTCTGGTTTGGAGCAGTTGGTTCATAATGTCAGGTAAATATTAGTGAGTCCGCTGCTCGTTTAATTTTTACCTCGTTTTTATAATTGCCGTAAAGATGGATCCATTTGCACGAAAATAAATTCTGTATGAAAATCCTGTAATACGTGAACCTAAACAATCCGGGGGAGCGGCTAAATACCAATCTTTCCTATATTTTTGGAAAGGAAGCTGACATTATGCCCGTTGTTATTCTTAAAATGCGCAAAGGCTGGACCACAGAACAGAAACGCAGGATTGTCAAAGAATTCACCAATACCCTTGTCGCCACGTTAAAAATCGATCCGGATCTGGTCACGATCATGATCGATGAGCACAGTCTCGAGGACATTGGGCATGGTGGTGTGCTCAGGTGCGACGAGCACTGAACCTTTTTTTTATAA
>CAYPEQ010000007.1:0-73999 GCA_964409915.1 uncultured Methanoregula sp.
GCTCGTATTGGTGGAGATTGCTGTGGTCGGCGATTCATAAACGAGCCGGTAATGCTGGAGGGCAGGAACATCAGTGTCCGGTGCTACAGGAGAAGTGCTGAGCACGGTCGCATGGTAGCCGGCCGGGGGATTCTGGTTATACGCATGAGCCTTTGCGGCTGCATCACTCGCGTTCATTGCCTCTGCATCCGTCATAACCGGGTAATTTTCCCCGGTAACCGACGGATCAGCATAGGTTACATAATACGCGCTTGCTGCCGGAGCCATGGATCCATCGAAATTATGGAACCGGGAAATCATCGTATCATAGTACGCACCCTCGTACAGGAGAGCGCTGCTATATCCGGAACCCGACTGGGCAGGCACAAGAATTGGCATCTGGTACGGGGTAGTTGCTGCTGTTGCATTGAACCACGTCGCCATTGCCCAGAATTTTCCGGTATCCATCTCCACGTCCGTAATCACGTACCGGGTACGGTCATGATCCAGAATCGCGTTTGCTGTTGACTCATTGGTTGTCATGAAATAGGCGGCAGCACCATCGGGTCCGGTAACACCTGCCTGGAAAGGATTGGCATTGGGCATCCGGTGGGCAATATACGTGATCATATGCCCGTAGTCCCACCAGGACATGATCCCATACGCTTCGGGGGGGTACTGGAAGGTCTGGGGATTATAGATGGTATAATAATCCACACCGGTATCCGGGGTATTGTTGCCGAGCCATTCGAGCGCCACCTGCCAGTCACCGTTCACCTCGTTAACACCGGATAATCCAATCTGGTAGTTATAGGAAAACGATGTGTACACAAAGAGGAGACCGAGCACAAACACAACAGCCATAGCTGCCACGAACAAAGGATCTGCTCCTTTAGAGTGGGTCGTGGCCTTTTTCTGTTTCTTTCCCCGGGGGGGTTCATCGGTTTCTTTTGGACCATCGGCGGCAGATGACGTAAAGCCCGAGGCCAGTATGCGGAGATTCGGCCATCCTTTCTCGAAAACAAAATGAATGCACACCGCGGAAAGAAGCGCGATAACGACGGCAAGGTAATATTCGTACCTGACGTGCTGCCAGGTCGAAAATAAAATAATGAGTGCCCAGACCATCGCAAAAATTTCCTGGGGACGCTCTTCCCGGTAGTTATTATAGAGGGTGACGCACATCCCGCCAGCCATAAGGAGAAGCCCGTAATTAAACGATGTCCAAGCTTCAGCAGGTGTCCATGCCCGTGCATCCATAACTGTCTGGGTTACCGCGGCCTGCCCGAAAAACGCATAGAGATCGGTAACAAACAGGGTAAAAAGCTGCGGGGCTGCAATAAAGAGAACACCAACTATAACAAGCCCGCTCCCGATAATGGACGCGGGGTACCAGTAGTATTTTTTACCTTTAAGGTACCGGGCAAGAACATACAGAAATGCCGTTGCAAGTATCAGGCCTATAAAGGCATACACAAGACCGACAGAATACGTCGAGAGATCCATCCCGGGACTCTTGAACCCGAACACGAGGAGCCCGATGGTCGCAATGGCAAATATGATACTGTTTGCTATCAGCAGGTACTCGCTTGACCGTCCACGGCAGAAATCGAACACAAACTGCACGAGGGTGAATACACCGACGATTAAACCAAACAGGATCATCGTTGGCATCATAAAGAGGCCAAGCAGGTACGCGATACCGGCGAGTACCGATAAAAAGGCAATCTTTCGCCAGCTGCTAAAATCGGCAAGATTTATTTTGGTTCCCTTTTCCGCGAGCAGAATATACAGGTAGGCCAGGCAGAACAGGGTGGAAAAGACCACCTCGCCGTCGCGGTGATTGAAATACCCGTAGAGGGAATACAGGAAAAACGTCCCGGAGACTACCGACATAAAACCGGAAGCGAGGATACCGGTCTTCCAGTCACCAAACGCTTTTCCCACAAAATACATCAGACCAACGGTTGCGGCTGCAAACAGGGGGGTGACCAGGAGACAGGTCCCGATAATCTCCGGCCGGGTAACTGCCCCGGTGATCGTGCAGCAAATATCGGCAATAATGATAGTGAGCGGCCCCCAGTAGATCGATGTACCTACGGGGAAGTACGTCATCGGGTCAAACCAGGGATACTGGAAATGGTTGGCAAGAGAGAGTTCAACAAGCCGTAAATCATACTGGGGGTCGTCACTAGCCACCATGGAAAGGATATCGGTGTGGCCTGAGGTCAAGAGGGGAATAAGGCGGAGCCAGAGGGCAACAACAATAAAAAAGCCAACCAGACCGATAACCAACCATTTTTTACGATCATTGAGGATTGATAACTTCACTACAATCACGTTCGCTAAAGTTGATCCTAGTATTGCCCTTCAAGAATCATGAACGCATCGGCACTTCAGGTCCTGATCGTCGTACGCTTAACCAGGATCTCCCCTTTTTCGGTGAGACGGTACAGCACCGGAAGCATGGAGCGGTCTTTGTCGCTGCATGCAGGACAGGATGCACAGTGCCCACATGCACCGTCCGGCGCACAGTCCTCGACCCGGATAATATATCCCTGGCGCTCGAGGAAGAAAAGACGGTTTTTCAACTGTTCCGGGGAAAGACCAACGCTTTCGGCAAGCTCAGCCGTCGAATATCCGCCATTATGGATCTTTTGGAGAATAGCATCGATCATAATGCACCTACGTCGGTATGATATCTGCGATAAAACCGCGTCCCCACACGACAAAACCGATGAGGGAAAATACAGCAAGGTAAAGCATCGGGACGAACATCTGTGATACTGACCAGGTGGTTGTCCCTTCCCCAAAGAATAGCGTGTCAATACCCACGGCCCCGAGATCGAGCAGCATGATAAAGCCAAAGGCCACGGAAAGGAGCATCCCGACATACAGGTAAGCTTCTCCCCCAGCAATCCGGGCATGCATCTCCTGGGCCCCGACAATAAACACCGCCCCGATAACCCAGAGGACAAAACCGGAAACGATATCAGAAGGAACCAGGTACGACGCGAGACTCCCGGCAATCCCCGGCACGAGTGCTGCGAGTATCTGGAGCGTACCAAACAGGCAATACAAAAAGCCCACAAGCCAGGAAAAGATCACTTTCTGCACCGTGGACATATCATGCACCACCGATGATGAATGCACCTACATGCGCGACGATGAATGCAGCGATATAGGCGACCGTGAGCCCGTAAACAACACAAAACCCGGTCCATTTCCACGAACCGGTCTCTTTTTTAATAACCGCCAAAGATGACATGCAGGGCAGGTACAGGAGCACAAAGACCATGATGGTCAGTGCCGTTACCGGGCCAAGCGATGGATCCGAAAGCAGTGCGTGACTGAGTGCCCCGCCACTGGTGCCGACACCATACAGGACACCAAGCGATCCGATCACGACCTCTTTAGCTACAAGGCCAAAGAGAAGGGCGACCGCGATCTGCCAGCCAAACCCGAGCGGCTGCACGAGCGGCTGGATCAGGTGGCCGATCAAGCCGGCATAGCTCTGCGGCCCCCCAAACTCAACACCCCAGGGAAACGAGGCAAGGCCCCACACAACGATGGCAACACCAAAAATAACCCCGCTTGCTTTCCGGAGATACATTGATCCCCGGTCCCACATATGGATTAGTGACGTTTTGACGGTCGGGAGCCGGTACGGCGGCATCTCCATTAAAAACGGGGCCGGTTTACCGGGAAGAATCGTCATCCGGAACAGTTTTGCCGACAGGATTGCGACTACGATACCCAGGATATACAGGCCAAATATCACGGTCCCGGCGTTTTTCGGGAAAAAAGCACCGGCAAAGAGGATATACACCGGCAGGCGGGCCCCGCAGGAGATGAACGGGTTGACAAGGATGGTGATCAGCCGGTCTTTCTTGTCGTCGATAGTACGCGTTGCCATGATTGCCGGGACATTGCAGCCAAACCCGATCAGCATGGGGATAAACGATTTGCCGGGAAGCCCGATGGAATACATCAGCCGGTCCATGATAAACGCTGCACGGGCAAGATAGCCACTGTCTTCAAGGATGGAAAGGATTAGGATCAGGATGAAAATATTGGGGACAAACGAGAGAACCGTTCCAACACCACCAATGATACCGTCACGGATAAACGAGGCAAGCCAGGTCGTCCCTATCCCGGCGGTAACAGCGGCGCCAAGTGCACTCATACCCGCAAGAATCGCCGCGGTAAACGGTGCAGCAACGGCAAACGTGAGTTCAAACGCCCCCCACATCAGCGCAAGGAAAATGGGGATACCCAGGTACCGGTTCGTGACAACCCGGTCGATGAGATCGGATGCCGTCAGGTTCTTGACGCAGGTAACGCAGATCTGGGGAAGGATTGCGGAGATCACTTCATACCGGCGGTCGGCCATGGTGGCTTCGTAGTCCAGGGAATCGAGGGTTAAAAGAACGGTTTCCACGTCTTTCTGGACCGGGCTTCCCCTGATTTTTTCCCTAGCATTCTCATCCCCTTCCAGGAGCCGGATAGCAAGCCACCGGGCCGGGTACCGGGCCGTGAGTGCCGTATCCCGGTCAATGACCTCGCAGAGCTGCGCAATTACGTTTTCCGTTGCATTGCCGTACCCAATGGAATGTTCATGGTGGGGTGAGGTTTCCGCCTCTTTTATTGCTACATCGAGTAGTTGGGAAATCCCATCGCCCCGGCTTCCCGCAGTCCTGACGACAGGGATCTCAAGGTACTCCTCCATTTTTTTGAGGTTGATCCGGTCCCCCCGTGTATCAGACATATCAGACATGTTGAGGGCGATCACCACCGGCGTTCCTATTTCCAGAAGCTGGGTAGTGAGGTAGAGGTTACGCTCGAGATTGGTTGAGTCCACGACGTGGATGACAACATCCGGTTTTTCTTCAATAAGGAAATCCCGGGCGATCACCTCATCGGCAGAATAAGCGGTCAGGCTGTAGGTACCCGGGAGATCGATAATTTCGATAGCGTAGCCGCCATGCTCAACAGACCCGCTCTTCTTTTCGACGGTCACGCCCGGCCAGTTCCCGACATGCTGGTGAGACCCGGTGATGGCATTAAAGAGCGTGCTTTTGCCGACGTTCGGGTTGCCAGCAAGAGCGATTCGGAGTGATTTTTTCATCATGCATCTGCCTGTCTTGTTACGCCGGATCAGATTTTACGGTGATAAACCGGGCTTCGTCTTTCCTGAGGGAAAGGTGGTACCCTCTGACCATGTATTCAACCGGATCGCCCATAGGTGCGGTTCTTATCACGTGAATTTCTGTACCCGGGGTGATACCCATGGCAAGGAGCCGCTGCCGGAACGGTCCCCTGGGAGGAACCGCCACGATCCGGCACCGGGCCGGCGGTTTGATCATATCAAGAGTGGTTATGTTTCCCGTCGGGGGTACTGTATCCCGTAAAACTGGCGCGGTTTCCGCTTCGGTCCTGCATGCTGCACAGTGGGTGATACCTTTGTCACAGGGGCTTATCGGGCTCCCGTGCGGGCAGTGCGACGGCGCCTCGAGCATCTTACAAAGGGCACACTCGGTTTCTGCGGATATTACGTGCTCCATCCTGCACGCCTCGTCATGCACGTTTTCCCGACGGATCTTAAGGACATCAGTCAGGAACACTTCGAGGAGCCGGTGGCGGCGTTTGATCTTTTCAGCAATCTCCCTTCCCGCGTCCGTGAGGGTTGCCCCACGGTACGGTTCGTAGTTTATGAGATTTTTTTCCGCTAAGCTCTGGAGTTCTCCGGTCACGCTTGCCGGAGCGACCTTGAGGCACTTTGCAATAGCACTGGTTTTTGCGGTGCCACTACTCCCGGCGATATCGTAGATCGCTTCGAGATATTCCTCAACGTGTTCCTGCGCCATCCTGATCAATAATTAGGGCGCCCTAAATTATTAAAGATTTAGGTTGACCAAAAAATCCATTAATACAATGTTCCCCGTTTGATTCAGAAAAAGGGTAATAATTCAGGGAACACCCTGAAGCTTCATGAAAAACAACCCTTGTGCAGTCACATAGTCTTCATCGGTCTGGTTTCCGTGAACAACGGAGACCGCGATACCGTTTACATTGTCGACTTTACCATTCATCTCATAAATGGTGATTATATCAGGCGATGTATTTACCAAAAAGGACCACGTGTTAACACCGGTAGCATTGTTCTGAACTATTGTATTTCCGTCATAATACTGGTTAAATCCACAACAGCCTATTGTTCCCGGCCTTCCTTCCTCTGTGCAAGCCGGGATTGTACATGTTGAAGATAACTCAAGAGAAAGTGGTTCGCCGGCTTGAAGATTGGTAGTCCCATTGATGAAGAAGGGTCCAGTGTAATTGTCTCTTTCCTCTTGTGGAATGGTAATGTTCATGAGGGAATTCATATGCAACCACAACGATTGGGCTGCAGATGCTTGTCCTGAAGACTGGTGAGTTACAACCTCTACCGGTGTTTGAAGGGAAAATGTCGGTGTTACAGTTACATTCGTTTTTACCCCATTTACAGGTGCGTTGGCTTTTGGGGAAGTCACGCACCCGGAACCCGTGATCAAAATTATTGTAACAACGAAAACTGCCACTGGCACAAACGTTAGGATCCTTTTTCCATGAAACAACGTCATTGGGAAATCACCGTTGAGAAAATTACAATGATACATCTCTTTTTCATAAATAAGGAACTAGTTTGTCAGACTCTGGAGACGCATATTATTTCGAAGACACAAGCATACAATATGAAAAATCACACAATTCATATTTCTTTTTCACGGTAAATCCTCATTTTCTTCCGTAAAACAGTAGGTCTACAGAACCAAAAGATCCTTTTTTGCAATACTGGCAAAAATCACCGGCGTGATTTTGCTCACGTGATTAGTGCATACCGCTATATTTACCGTCGAATATAAAATCTGTGCAGGATGCTCATAGGGACAGGCAAAAATCGGGAAGTCTGGAGAAAAGGGACTTACCGATCAATAATCCTGATAAACATCGGCATCAAACGACTACCAACGAATCCCGGAAAAATGATGCATATCCCGATGCACCCTGACGGGACTTTTTATGGCAGAACCAGGTGACAGACCATGATCCTTAAGGAGTTTCTCAAAGAAGCAGGAACGGAAAAGAATCTTGCCAGTCTTATTCTCTTCCTGAGTGAACAGGCAGCTGAAGTAAAAAAGGGCTTTCTTTTGACCTGTTCGAACACGGCAGCATGCGGCACCCAGAACATCTTCGGGGAAGACCAGAAGCCACTCGACAAATACGCCGATGAAGTGTTCATCAACGCTCTAAAAGAGTCCCGGCTGGTCAAATATATTGCGACCGAAGAGCAGGATCATATCATCGAAGTACCCGGGGCCAGGAACAATTTTGGTGTGGTGATCGATCCCCTCGACGGTTCCTCTCTCCTTGACGTTAACCTCTGTGTCGGTTCTATTATCGGCATCTATCCCGGCCATGTTCTTGAAAAGGGATCAAAGATGATCGCAGCCCTCTACATACTGTACGGGCCACTCACCCTCCTGACGTTCACCACAAAACACGGCGTGCATGAATTTATCCAGCGCCAAGACGGCGAATTTTTCCTGTGCCACCGGGACCTGAAGATCCCGGAGGGAAAAATCCACTCGCCGGGCGCACTCCGCAAGGATTACCTGGCACCTCACGCCCAATGGATCAGCCACCTGGAAAGCGAGGGGTACAAACTCCGGTTCAGCGGCTGTTTTGTGGCCGACGTCCACCAGATCCTCCATAAAGGAGGTGTGTTTACTTATCCCGGGTACAAAGGAAAAGAGTCAGGGAAACTGCGCCTCCTGTACGAAGCAAACCCTATAGGCATGATCATATGCGAGGCCGGGGGAGCAGTCAGCAACGGGCATACCGATTACCGGGAGATCATGCCGGCATCGATCGGCCAGGTAACCCCCCTTTATATCGGCGGTAAAAAAGAGATCGCAAAGATTGAAAAATATATGAAGGAAGGATAAGTACAGGGTGCATCAATTATGGATACGAAAACCTTTGGCCCGATTCCCGGTTCGACTATCTTAACCGGGGTTTCCGGCAAAAAAGCCATTGTTATGGCCGCTAACGTCCGTATTGCAACGGTTGCGGAAGGCATTTTCAAGGCAGCAACAGATACCGACTCAGCGGTTTTCATGGAACTTGCCCGGTCAGAATCCGATCTTTCCGGGGGATACACCGGGATGACCCCGCAGGTCTTTTCGGAGAAGATGCAGGCAGCAGCGAAAGCTACGGGGTGTGACATCTGGGCACTCCATGCCGATCACATATCCATCAAAAAAGGGGACGCCGCTGAGATTGCCGGGACAAAGCAGCTTATAGATGCACAGGTAAACGCCGGGTATACATCCTTTGCCATCGACGCCTCCCACCTCTTTAACTTCCAGGGAAAAAATGTCCGGGAGGAACTGGAACTCAATATCCAGGCCACATCTGAGATTGCCCGGTATATCAAACAGAAAATGAACGGAAGTGAATTTGGCCTTGAAGTGGAAGTGGGCGAGATAGGAAGAAAAGACACCGAAGGCCTGATCCTGACAAAACCTGAGGAGGCAGTCGGATTTATCAAAGCGCTCAACGAAAACGACGTTTATCCTCATGTTCTTGCTATTGCAAACGGGAGTTCGCACGGCCATTCCTACGATGCCAACGGAAACGTGATCGAACAACTCTCAATCGATATCCCCCGTACCCAGGAGATTGCAAAGGCTCTCCGGGACAACCATCTCAAGGTCGGGATCGCCCAGCATGGTATCACCGGCACGCCGCGGGACCTCATTAACCTGCATTTCCCCAAAGGAGACATCATCAAGGGAAATGTCGGAACGTTCTGGCAGGACGTTGCGTTTAGTATCCTGAAAATCTACGAACCAGCCCTGTACAAGGATATCATGGACTGGACACTTGAGAAATACCGGCCGGAAAACCCGAATAAAAAAGACAAGCAGATCATCGACGGTAACTGCAAGAACGCGATAAAAGTCTTCTATAAAGAGATTTACGGGGTCGATGAAGAGACAAATAAAGCCATGAAGGCTATGGCCTACGCAGAAAGCCTCGTCTTTTTCCGGGCGTTTGGCGCATATGGTACCGCATCAGCCATACGGAAATCCCTGCACTGATCGGTCAAGCATCCCCAACCATTTTAGTATCCTGAAACGATCACTTATTATTGAACGCGTATGCCAAAAACAACGATCTCCGTCATTAAAGCAGATGTGGGCAGTTTTCCTGGCCATTCCCGCACCCATCCTAAGCTCATTGAAAAAGCAGCGCAGATGCTCAAAGCCGAACGAGGTAAACTCATTATTGATTCCTTTGTGACGCACTGCGGCGACGATCTCGAACTTATCATGACCCATAACCGGGGCGTCGACAACAAGGAGATCCATAAGCTTGCATGGAACGTTTTCCTGGAATGCACAAAAATTGCCAAAGACCTGAAATTATACGGTGCAGGCCAGGACTTGCTTGCCGATGCGTTCGCGGGGAATATCCGGGGCATGGGCCCGGGTGTTGCCGAGATGGAATTTGATGAGCGGAGTTCGGACCCTGTCCTTATTTTTATGGCAGATAAGACTGAACCCGGCGCGTGGAACTTCTACCTGTACAAGATTTTTGCCGATCCCTTCAACACGCCGGGCCTCATTATCGACCCGGCCCTCCATGACGGATTTGTATTCGAAGTCCATGATCTTGTCAAAAAACGAAAGGTGCGGTTCTCCTGCCCAAAAGAGATTTACAGCATGCTTACCTACATCGGGGCACCGTCCCGGTATGTAATCAAGCATGTATACAAAAAGGACGGTGTTATAGCTGCCGCGACCAGCACCCAGCGGCTCAACATGATTGCAGGGAGATACGTCGGAAAAGATGACCCGGTCATGATCGTGAGAGCCCAGAGCGGTTTTCCCTCGATGGGCGAAGTGATCGAGCCGTTTACCACGCCGGTACTGGTCGCAGGCTGGATGCGCGGATCCCATCACGGTCCGTTTATGCCGGTCGGTCTGTGCGATGCAAACTGCACACGGTTTGACGGCCCGCCCCGGGTCATCTGTTTTGGGTTCCAGGTCAGCAACGGCGCCCTTATAGGCCCTGCCGATATGTTCGATGACCCCGGTTTCGACCGGGTCCGGGTGCGTTGCAACGAACTTGCAGACACACTCCGCGCCCAGGGTCCCTTTGAACCCCACCGGCTTTCACTTGAGGAAATGGAATACACGACCCTTCCCCTGGTGGAAAAGGCGCTGGAAAAACGCTGGGAAGACATTGCAGAGTGAGGAGCCCGCACACATTTTTCTTTCCTGCCGGGAACCTCCTTTATCCACCTAGCAAACTTTAATTATCTTCCGACCCAAATCAGGACAGATGGTTAACGGAATTGTTTTGCCTATAAAGAAAGTGTTTGCCCTCGTTGATTCCAAAATAATTGTTGAAATCAAGGATGAGGGGCGTAAACTCCAGGGCCGGCTTGTAGCAGTGGACGAGTACCTCAATATCCATATGGACGAGACGATAGAATTTGTCAACAACGAGCGCGGGCGCAGTCTTGGCACCGTTGTTATCCGGGGCAATAATATTCTTACCATAGCCCCGGTTCTCTGAATGAGGAAAACGAGGTATACCTGCGATGCCTGAAGTTGAAGATGATGCATTTGTCCTGATCCAGTCCCACCCGGAAGGGATGCTCCAGAGTGAACTCTGGAAGGAACTCGGCGTAGACAGCCGTAAATGTTCAAGAATCGTAAAGAAACTCGAAGAGAGCGGTCTCATTGACCGTGTCGAATTTAAAAAAGAGGGAATCAAAACCTATCTCTTAAAGGCAAAGATGCAGCCTGTCCATCCTGAGGACCTGCTTGCCGGCGATGAGCTGATTCCCTGTATCGCATGCGACCTTGAATGTGTCGTTGACGAATGCCATCCCCTTATGGACTGGATGTACCAGCTTGCAATTGTCGGGAGCGGCAACCAGTGACCGGGGCAACACCCGGTTTCAATTATTCTCACCAGTCTTTTTTCCTTCCATGACCCGCCTGAAGCTGCCGCTTATCCTGGAATGCCTTCTTTTTTTTGTGCCGCTCAATATCTATATTATCGGCAATCATATGGCAAACGGTATCCAGTGGGCCTTTTTCCGGTACCAGCAGAGTTCCCTTGGAAACAGCCTGATCCTTGTGTACAAAGATATCCATTATGTCGCAGACAGTCTTCTGACTGGGTCAAGTGCTTACGGGACCATTATCTGGGTGTCCGGGGCAGGTCTCCTTTTTATCGCGTTGATTATCCTTGCAATTGCTTTTGCTACAGATAATCCCGGCCTCGCAAAACCCGCAGGGGGGCTCACCATTGTCGCAGGAGCTCTCTTTTTTATCGCGATGCTCGTCGAATACGGACCCCTTTTTGCAAACGAACATGGATCTTCCATTCCGGTGGGCATCCCCCTCGTAATCGGCGCTGGCATTTGGTTACTTACAGGAGATTTCGAAGACGATGATGAAGAACCGGTTGAATCAACCACCTCCTGAAAAGAATGCATTCCGGCCATAAATTGGAGGAAATCGGCAATTTCCCCATCATAGAAGTCAACTATTTATTGCAACGATATCAGATCATAGGTATACATGCAGGCATGATGCCAACCCCGGGAAGTTCCTGATGATATCCGTCCTCTTTGTCGATGACAACACCGACTTTCTTACCCAGTTTCGTCCAGTGCTTGAAAAGACCGGTGAGGTTCGGATGGAGACAGTGGCCTCTGCAAAGCAGGCAATTGAGAAACTTAAAAGCAGAAGCTTTGATGTCATCGTCTGTTACGAGGAGAATGCACCGGTCAACGGGATAGAATTTGTTGCCGATATGGACGGTATCGGCTTTTTACGGTATATCCGCTCCATGGGAAATCCGACACCGGTCATTATCTTCCACCGGAAAGGGGATAGCCGGGTCACCTTTGAGGAGGTCAGTAACGGTGCCGAGATTGTGGTCCAGCGGACCGGCGACCTCCGCTCACCTGGGGCTGACCTGGTCACCCTTATCAAACAGGCAGCATTAAGAAAGAAAGCCGAACGGGACGTAAAACTGGAAAAAGACCAGCTGACTGCGATTCTCTCAGCAACACCTCTCGGTATATTCCAGATGCGGAACTCTGTTATCGAGTGGATCAATCACCCGCTTGCCGCTCTCCTTGGGGCACCGGAATCTTCGATCGTGGGAAAACCCGTCCGGTCACTTTTTAAGACCGATGAAGAGTTTATACAGGTATTCCGTGACCTCCAGATCCACCGTGATGTTCTCGGGAACGGTTGCGCGGAATGCGAACTAGTCAGGCCGGGCGGCAGTATTATTGCCTGTACCCTCCAGGCCCGGCTCCTCGATCCGCTTGATGCAAAAAAGGGCGGCACTGTCGTCGTAACCGATATTTCCGATAAAAAGAAGATGCGGGATGCCATCAAGGAAAGCGAAGCAAAGTACCGGGAGATGATGCAGAACACCCAGAGTATTATCGTCCGTATGGATGTCCAGGGTGTCATCACCTATGTCAATACCTATGCGGCTGCATTCTTTGATTATGCCGAGGCCGACCTCGTGGGAAAAAATATCGTCGGTACTATTACCCCGGAGAAGAACCGGGGCGGCCACGACCTCTCGATGATGGCAAACGACCTGGGTTTTAATGCCGAAGGATATGCCATTAACGTCAGCGAAAACATCCGCAGGAATGGCGATATCGTCTGGATTGCCTGGATCAACAAAGCGATCCGCGATCTGCAGGGCCACATCGTTGAAGTCCTGTGTATAGGCCATGATATTACTGACCGTAAACAGACCGGTGAAGTTCGCATCAGCACCGATACCTGGAAAGATCAGGTCGTTGCCGATACTGATGTGCGCCAGGAAGTGTTCGATTCGGTGTTCCACATCTGCACCGAGATCTCAATTGAAGGAAGAGAAGGAAAAGCGGTTGGCACGACATTTCTTATCGGCGACACCAAAAACGTGCTCGCAAAATCCCGGCAGATCATGCTCAACGCTTTTGAAGGCCACCAACCTGATATGCGTATGGTTACCAATCCCGATTTAAACGAGAACATCAAGGAATTTGCCCAGCTCGATGGGGCATTCGTCATCTCCGGCGATGGTTTTATCGAAGCATCGGGGCGCTATATCACGGTCGACTCAAGCAAGGTAACGCTGCCAAAAGGTATGGGTACACGACACAATTCGGTTGCGGCTATCACGAGCGTTACCCGGGCTGTTGGTATCGTCGTCTCCCAGAGCGGCGGCGGGATCACGATTTTCAAGAACGGGCAGATCTTAAAGAAGATCAGCCTGTAATCTTTTTCGCCGGCATCTACCGGAAATGATTTTTTCTTGCTAGAGGAACTTAAACCGGAAATTTCATGTGGAAATGCCCGGTTCGTGATCGTTCTGTTGACGGTATCAGGACGATCGGCGAAGTAAATGTTGCCTGAACCGGAGCTACACCGCCGGGTGCTGAAGTAATCGTTACGGAATAATTCCCTGACCAGAATGAAGTCGTATCGGCAGTAAGTGTCCATTCATTTGCTGGTGACCCACCAGTTACATTTGCCGATCCCAAGAAATCGCCACAAAAAGTGTCCGAAGATTCGCATTTTATCCCGGCAAGGGGTTCATGTTGGATCGAGACTGATAGCGTCTCACCCGGCTGGAGGGTTGTCGATCCGTTGACGGTTATGGTATTGTTTGCAGCAGAAATGTTCACCGGGTCAATGGAAATAGCCGAACTTCCAACTGGAGTAATCCCCGGTGGTTGTGCCGCCGTTACGGAAAAAATATAATCTGCATAGGTATCATTCACTGCCGGATCGTTTAAGGCAGCAATTAATGCTGAATATGCAAATGAGGACTCCTGTTCACCGGATGTGCTCAGGTTAAACAGGACCGCAGGCCCGGACTCATTCTTCGAATCGATCACGTCATTACCCATAACCATGACGTCAAATATCCCGTTATTACCCGGGTACTGGATTACAAGGTGATATGGCCCCGGAGTCATATTTCTTGTCTGCCACGGATAGAGTGCATAGACAAATGCGGATTGTGGATCTACCTGTTCCGTAGTCGTTGAAATCTCATGAGGACCGATAAGCCAGAACCTGAGCGCCGTTGCATTGGGTTCCATTCCCTGGAGCACCAATGACTTGCCTTGGGAAATGGACGAGGAAAACAGGACAATTTCCTGGTACGGGGGAAATTCCCAGGCATGTGCATACGGTACAATAAAACATGCAAGAGATACCAGTACAATAAAACCCAGAAGAGCACTTTTTCGAATAATCCGATTTGCATGTTCCATTATGATCACTGGTGTGTAACAGAAACATCTGTATTATAGTATAGGATAGTGCCGGTTATTTCAGTGTTCTACCGGGTACCCTGCACGAACCCACGCCTGCATACCGCCAAGGACATTGGTTACATCAGTAAACCCATGCATTGCAAGCACACTTGCCCCAAGGCTTCCCTTGTATCCGGAATCGCAGTACACGAAAACCGGACGATCTTTTGGAATCTCTACGAGGTGTTGTAAAAGCTCACCGATATACACCGATGTAGAACCAGGTATATGCCCTACCTGTTCCCTGTTTTTTCTGTCCCGGACGTCAAGGAGGAATGGTTTTTCATGGAACACGACATCATAGAGTTTCTGGACTGAACAGGTGCCGGTCCTCTCGACCGGTTGTGCAGCACGGCACCATGCGGGAAAACCACCGGCAAGCCAGCCACTCAAAGTATCATAACCCAACCACACGAAGTGTTGAAATACGGGTTCAATATTACCAGAGAAGTCATCGATAAGCATAATCGGGCGTTTATAATCAAGGAACCAACCGGCAAACGAAGGGATGCCGTCACGCCAGATCGAAAGGCTGCCGGGAATGTGTCCTGCGGCAAATGCAGTTGGGGAACGTATATCCACGATTTGACCACCGGAAGTAATAATAGAGGTTACGTCAGCAGCTGATAGCGGGTGTGGCCTTGTGAGATCACGGAGCAGGGCAGGGCCTTCCCTGTTGACTTTTTCCATTTGCCGGAAATAGGGCGGCAGGTACGGGGATTCAGTGGTACGCCGGGCGACGAACGCATCGTGTCCGAGTGCCAGGACAGGATTGGAACGCTTTTCGTACCCGATAGTGGAAAACGGATGATCAGCAATTTCCTCTCCGCACACGGATCCCGCACCGTGTGCCGGGCAGAGAATGACACCGTCGCCAAGCGACAGGATCTTTCGGGTAATGCTTGCATAGATCTTTTCTGCCATCACCGCTTTTTGATCCGGCCCGGCTAAATCCGTCCGTGCAATATCACCGGCAAAAAGCGTGTCGCCGGAGAAGACCAGGTATGGCTCACGTGAAACCTCATTATCTACTAGAACAAAAGTCAGGCTTTCTTCAGTGTGCCCCGGGGTCTCAAGGACTGATATTTCCAATGTCCCTATCTTGAACCGGGCGCCTTCGCGGGCAATATTACCGTACTCAAAATCCATCCGAGGGCCATGATAGATCGACGCATTACTCAGGTGCGCAAGTTCCATCGCACCGGACACATAATCCTCGTTCCGATGTGTTTCAAAGATATGGGTGATTATAGAATCATGCCGGTCTGCAAGCTCAAGATAGATATCACAATCCCGCCGTGGATCAATAACTGCCGCTCTTCCCCCAGAGCCAACCATATACGAATTATGAGATAACCCTTCAGAAACGACACGCTCAAACCACATACGGCAATGAACCCCGCATAAATCCAGAAAAAATTGTCAGGTTACCGGGGATTTTTTCCGATTATAGTCTTGTTGTCAGGATATGACGACCATTCAGTAAAACCGCCTTCATAGAGAACGACGTTATTGTAGCCCAGGTAATATTTGAAGAGCAGGAACTCGTTTGTTGCTTCTCTTCCGGTACCACAGGAACAGATGATGGTTTTCTCTGGTGTGGCCCCGGCAGCCTGCACCAGTGACTGGATCTGGTCGTCTGGTTTCATGAGTTTTTTATTTTTATCATCCATAAGGCTCTTCCAGGGAAGGCTGACCGCACCGGGAATGTGGCCGGGCCGGATCCAGGGGCCCTGACCTTCATAGACCGGCGAGGGGCGTGCATCCAAGAGGACGACATTGGCCTCGTCCTTCATCCTGAGGAATTCATAATAATCTATGAAAAAATCTTTTTGCAAGTCCACCGTAAACGATGACGGTTTTGTAAGATCGAACTGACGGGTAACAGGACGTTTTTCCTCCTTCCATTTTTCAAGCCCACCGTCAAGGAGAAACACTTTCTGATGCCCATACCGGGCTAGAGTATAGGCAACCATGGTCTGTTCAAGTCCGTCGCCAATGAAATTACCGCACGTGGTCAGGGGGCCGCTGCTTGAGTATACAACGGCCGGTTTGTCCGGTTCCAGTCCCAGGGTCCGGAACAGGATCTCAGCTGCATCGGCCGGAATCCATCGCGTCGGAATCGCACCTTCATGAATGCGGAATAAGTTTTCATGTGCAAAAAGAGCCCCGGGAATGTGATCCTGGATATACTCGTGGACGTTTGGCTGACAATCTATAATACCAAGACCTTTGTCATGGAGATGGTTTTCCAGCCATTCAGTGGAAACCCATGCCACCGTTCCGTCGCCTTTTCCATAAGGATAGGTTTTTTCCATTTTTTTACCTCCTGTATGCCGATAGTAAGGATAACTTCGTATCAGTATCGGAGCTAATAACAGTTGGGATAGGACTCATTTTTTGAAACATTCGGTGAAACCCGACAGAAGAATACGCACCCGATCGCTCGGTATCAAACAAGAAGAGAAAGGAAGAGCAGCACATAAAGCGAGAGCGAGAGCGTCGGGATGATACGGATCGACCAGTAGTTGACTTGTGCAACCCGGTGAGGATTCTTGTCCTCCGTGAATTTCAGGATAAGAATACCCGAGACCAGTACCATGACGAGTGTCGCATAGGTGATGATCATAAAGAAATCCAAAAACGTCGCGTAGGCAACAAGCGGAATGTCATCGGCAATACGCCAGTGGATAAGTACCGCGGCAAGGAACATCGATCCGTTCAGGCCAAGCCGGGAGGAGACTTTCATCAAAAGCGAGGCTAATGACACAATTACGATAAGCGAGATAGGCAGGAAGAACTTCAGGATAGTCGATTCAACATCCCGTTCGATACCATAATTGAACACAGCCCGGGAATAGGGAGTTTCCCCTGCCACATAGGTCTTATTGGTTACCAGGGCATCCATCCCGGTAATAGCCCAACCCGGGAGGTTTGCTTCGGAATCAATGCCGGTATTGTTCTCGTCAATGACAAAAACCATGTCTTTTTCGGTATAGATCTTCGGTTCAATGAGAATAGGAAGCGTGTGTTTGTCGAAAGGGAACAGGCGCAGATCGGGATTTGCCGTCATGACGGCAAAGATGCGGTAATTTTTTTCCTGGGGCGTATTGGTGATCGTATCTATTGATGTTACGTGGCCGTTCATGAGCTCGAAGTCGTTTATAGAGACATTGGCATCCGAATCGATGTTTAAGTAAAAATTCGTTGAGTAGGTCCCCTGCTGGACGCTGAAGTCACTAAAATCCACAACGTAGACCCCGATGTGCACTATCGCCGGGCCGGTTTCGGCAGGCTCGGCTGATGTGTTAAGGCTGTTACTGGCAAAGACCGGTACGATGAGGATAGCAAAAACGATGAAGATTAAAAGGATATTCCGGAATGCCACACCGTCTCCTCTTTCATGGAATATATCGTTATCCTGTAGCGGTAGTACCATTAGGGAAGTCTCGCCGTCCTCTAAAAACCACATAGGGTAGAAGAACAATAATAGTTATCGGATTTATCCCGGTATCCTTACAAAGAATGCTGTGGCCGGGAGTTAATGAGCGCTTTGCCGATAAGATCGAGGAGTTCAGTATCAACAAATGGTTTGAAGATCACGCCACTCTGAGCAACACCCATCATTCGCGCAAGGACATTCTCTGATGAGAAAGCGGTTATAAAAATAACGGGGATCGAAAATCGCTGCTGGATCTTTTGTGACGTATCGATGCCATCGAGGGAGCCTCCAAGACCGATATCCATGAGAATGATATCAGGTTTTGGGCATTTTTCAAGTGCCTCAATGGCCATTTCGCCGGAGGAAGCCGGTTCGATAACGTTGTAACCTGCTCGTTCAAGTATCTCGGTTAGATGAAGCATGATCAATCCTTCGTCTTCGACTATCAGTACAGCTTCCCCGGTCATATGTTTTCCCTGGTATTTGTCCACCTCATGAAGTCTCTTCCTTTTATGCGGATTTTTTATTTCTTGCGACCGGTTTTTACAAACCGCCATGCATTATGGGGGATCAGTAACTCGAACCGTGCTCCCTTCCCGGAGGTACCAATCTCCTGAATCGTTATGCCGGTAATCATCAGGATCTCCCGGGATAAGAACAGACCCATACCGGTATTTTTGCCGACCCCGCGTTCGAAGATCCGGTCTTTTGCCTCGTCCGGGATACCGATGCCATCGTCCTCGCAGATAAGAGTCATTCCCTTTTCAGTGATTACGTAAAAGAACCTGATGGTGGTTATTGTCTCTCCGTAACGGAGCGCATTATCAATAAGGTTATAGAATACTTTCTCTAGGAGGGGATCGGCATAAATTTCTGTGTCTTCGAGATCCAGGACAAACGTGATCTCTGACTGGGAAAAGTTGACCATATCACGCTCCATAACCTCCTTGAGATTCTGCCAGACCGGGGCGTTGACACCAACTTCCTGATATTCCCGGGTAAAAGTGATTTGGCGCTGGATGACCCGCACCAGATCCTTAATCTGTGCGAGAAGAATATCGTGTTCTTCCTTATTTTTAGTTGAAACAGCCATATCAACGCATCCGATGACACCGGTGACAGTGTTAAGAATATCGTGCCGGGTGATGCTGTTGAGCAGGTTCAGTTTCTTGTTGGCCAGCTGCATCGCATTTTCCGCTTGACGGTGATCGGTAATATCCCTCAGCACACCATACAGGCCTACGGCCTTACCAAAAACATCCACCCGGATAGTACCTTTTTCCTCCACCCAGTGGGTATTCCCCCACATATCTACAATCCGGAATACAGAGGTTTCCTCGGGTTCACCACACGTTACCTTTTTTAAACTCGCAAGCACGCCTTTACGATCATCCGGATAGACGAAATCAATGAGTGGGTGAGAGACTACATCCTCTTCGAGGAAACCATACCGGTTTACAAGGGGTGAAACATAGGTAAATATGCCATTTACATCAAGTGAGAAGAGAAGATCGGCAGTGTTCTCTGCAAGGGCACGATACTTCTCTTCACTTTCCCGGAGTTCGACTTCAATATTCCTGCGTTCGGTGCTGTCCCGTATTAATTCTACAGCACCCACCATTTTGCCCTCCCTGTTGTATAAGGGTGAAGAGATACACCAAAGCGAGGCACTATTACCGTTGTTGAAAAAGGGGATTGTAATCTCGGAGATAAGCTTTTTACCATCTCTTATAAGAAAGGGGAAATAATTTGCAATGATTTTTGGATCATTACAGGTGACTATATCGATAAGCATGGGCCGGCGTTCATGGTAAAAGGGAAGCGCGTATGCATAGTCTCCTTTTTCCAGGATTTCATCTGCGCAGATGCCCGTTAGCTGCTCCATTGCATGGTTCCATGCTGTCACCACGCCGTTTTTATCGATGGCAAAGATCGCATCCGGAAGGGAATCGATGAGGTCTGTTTCTCTTCGTTCAAGATCTCTGATATACATTTCCATCTGCTTCTGCCGAACAGATTGACGTATTGCATTACTGAGATCGGTAAACAATAATGTGGGATTACTGCATTTCTGAAGGCAAAACGTGGCACCCTCGCTGAGTGCCTGAATGACAAACATTTCCCGGTCATTCCCGGAAAAAAGGATAAAAGGTATGTTATTTCCCGATGACCGTATCTGTTTTAAGAATTCGATGCCGTTTATCCCGGGCATCTGGTAGTCAGAGACGATCACTTCGTAATCCCGGCCCTGCATTTTTTCAAACGCTTCTTGTGCGGAAAATGCGATATGCACTGAGAACTGAGGATCTTTTTCAAGGAACCTCCTCCCCACTTCAAGGAGACCTGAATCATCGTCGACAAGAAGGATCGTTATTTTGGTTAACCCTTCTCGTTTTGATGTCCCTGAAAAAGATCGAGATATCTCTTTTTTAATCGCATTTTCGCCATTTTCCTTTATTACACTGGAATCAGACATAGGTGCATCGGCAGCTCACGGAGGATAGAGACCCAGTTTTTGCGGTTGTAATAGCTGGCTCACGTCATCCGGTGATACTTCTGAATAAGAACTGACAGATTATATTTCAAACCATATCTGAAATTTCGAAGTGTCTGAAATTTTAAAGGCATTAAAATTTTTAATGGCGTTAAAAAAACTCGGTGATTTGAAATAATGTATAGGCGAGCACGTTTAATGCATGGATACTCTCAGTTCGCCAACAACGCGGCTGTTCAATTCGCCGACACTACGCTTGCTCGATTCGCCGACACTACGCTTGCTGAACACATCGACCATTGTGGCATCCGCCGGATGTTTCCGACTCTATGTCGCCATTCTTCTTGCAGCAATCATACCAACGCCGTTGATTATTATCGCGTACGGTTTGATCGTCTATTCGACGTATACTCTTGACCGGGCATTCGGCTGTGAAGAAGACACAGTTAACCGGAGCGAACTTTCGGGCGCGAACAAATATATCGGTATCAGCGTGAGCATGTTTGCGTTTCTGACCGGTGCACTCATTCTTGCTACAGACCAGATCTACCTCGCCTCAATCCTGCCCTTTATTATCGGATACATATATTCGAAGGGATTGTCTTTCGGCGGCTATAAACTCAAACTCAAAGGGAGCATGGGCAGTAAAAATGTTGTGATTGGCCTGACGTGGGGGGGAAGCATTGCACTTATCATCAGCCGGTTTACTCCCAATATACTCACGGTCGCTGCGGTGTTTTTTTTCTTTGGGATAAAAATGTTCATTAATTCAACCCTGTTCGATTTCAAGGATGTAAAAGGAGACCTTGCCTCAGGGATCCGTACCCTCCCGGTCTGTCTCGGTGAAACCCGGACAAAGTGCCTGCTTTTTGGGCTATGCATTTCCCTATATTCAGGTATGATTCTTTCCATGCTCTACGGTTTCATACACCCGGAATGGACTCTGCTCGCTGTGAGCTTCCTGTTCACCGCTTCATTTATTATCTTCTATTCAGTCGGGTTTGAAGAACGGACGTCAGGTATTATAAAAAAGTTCCGCCAATGGATGGTGATTGGGGAATGGCCTGTAGCACTTTTGTTACAAGGGGCGGTTAATCTCATCATCTAAATTTTTGACGATCCGGGATCTTTCCTGGAAATACGCAAAAAGATCTTCACCCCATTTCACTGCTGAGGGGTCGACACTGATGAGATCCCGTTTTGTATCAAATATGCCGTTGGAGTAAAAGAAGGCCATAGAGAGGTATTTCTCTGTAATGATATAGGAAAATTTTATCTCGCCATTATAAACGTAAAGGTGTGCATTGTCGTATTCCAACCATTCGGTAATCTGCGTCCGATAGTTGGCTGCGACAATCTCAAACACAGTGCGGGTCAGGACAAGAGTCGTATCTATGCCATTTTTTGCAAGCGACAGGAAGAGATCCGGGTAAATCGGGTGAACCATGTGAGTGATTCCCTTCACCCAGGTGGAATTTTCCAAGATATTCCGGAATTCTTTGTGGGACTCGTAGATCTGCTCGTCTCTGCTTTCCACGATCTGGATGTCGCCGAGCTCACCGACGCGGAGGAGAAATTCCTTGGGGAGGGCGTTGATATCATGATCCTGCCAAAATTTCTTTTCTTTTTCCAGAACGCCGAGTGTTTTGTTGAGCGGTCCAAGGAAATGGGCAATAAGCTCGCCCAGTTCCGTAAGAGCATATTTTTTTCCTTTTTTGCAAACCAGTTTTTCGTCTTCAAGGATCTTAATCTGGGGAAGCATGCCGGTTGACGTTACTTCGAGTAACGTTTTTATCTCCTCCCAAGTTTTCGGGCCGTCTTTTAAGAGGATAAGGAGGTTTTTTCGTTTTTGTGAATAACAGATGGTACAGAGTAAATCAGCCATAATCAGAATACCTTGATATCTATGAAAATGTGATTTGCATCATTTCTCGATATTTTAAGCAGTATTTTTCCTTTAGGAATAATAAACGTGCCGTTTTTACCTAATTTTCGAATGAGAATAATAAATTTTACCTCATAAAAATTATTTAATAAACCGCAACCATTTTAGGAATCACCCTTATTGAGGTAACCCTCTTTCGGTAACCATGAATACTCTTTTGGCTTACATTAATCTCAGTATGCCTGCACCAAAACCGCTTGAATTTCCCCCGGGAAAAACACTCCCGGAGGAACTGAGTGCCGCCATGAAACGGATCGAAGCCACCGGAGTAAGATATCCTGAAGGGTATTACCAGATCCTTCTTGAGAAATACACAAAAGAGGGTGTTTTTTATCCCCATATCCTCATGATAATTGGCGAACCCCGGATCAACAACCACTTCTATTGCTCTCATGTGCTCAAGGCCACAGGAAACCTCCTGGATTACGGATGCGGGACTGGAGATAATGTTAGGCAATTAATCAGGGACGGTTTTTCCCGTGGGCGGATCACGGCATTTGACATCAACCGGGCAAGCATCGACCTCGGTTTTGATCTCTACCTCGACCAAGATGAGATAGGTGATCTTTTTACAGTGTCAGAGACATTTCCCTACGGACCTGATCAATTCGATCTGGTCTATTCAGCCTCCGTTTTCCATGTGATTGTTGAAGATGACATACTGGAATTGTATCTTTCCAATGCATGGTCTACCATTAAACCCGGCGGGATCTTTTTTGGTTCGACAGCAGGGATGAAGGGAGAAGGATTTGTAGATTCTCCCGGCAAATGGGGACCACCACGCATTTTGACCAGGGATCAGCTGGCAGGGCACCTGGCCGGCGCTGGTTTTGAAGTGATGGAGATTGTCGAGCGTCCACATGGCCATCACCATGTTCCTCACCACGAAAACAGATGTGTCCTTGAATTCTGTGCGAAAAAACCGGCATAAATTAGTATGGGACAGATCCCATCCACCCGTCTGATTTTTATGGTAGATATGTGGAGATCGATGTAGGTGCATTGATGCAGATTACGCCACATATCCATGCTATAAGGACCCCGCTGGGACCGGCACCGGACCGGTTTGTGAATGTATACCTTATCTACGGTGACAAGATTACTGTCATCGATACCGGGTTCAACGGATCTGAGAAGCTGATCTATGAAGATATTCTATCGACCGGTCGGGATCCTGCTGATATCGGGCTGGTTATCCTGACCCATGCGCATCCGGATCATACAGGGTCTGCAAAAGTGATCCGCGACCTGACCAGCTGCATGGTCGCCGCCCACCCGTCAGACGCTCCTTTTATCGAGCAGGTTGATCCGGCCATGCTGAAAAGCCCGGCCCCGGGGATTCCACCGATGGTTGCCGGACCGGTCCCGGTGGGGCGATTCCTTAACGAGGGCGATTCCATCAATCTTGGCAAAGGCCTGACCCTTGAGGTACTCCATACCCCGGGTCATTCACCAGAATCCATTTCCCTGTTCCTCCGGGAAGAAAGCGCCCTTTTTACCGGGGATACAGTACAGGCTCCCGGCCGGGCTCCCATCTACACGGACCCGGTCGCCCTGGTACGATCGCTCCGGAGACTCATGGACATTTCCGGTATCCGGCACTACCTCCCTTCGCATGATATGCCCGCAGAAGGAGCTGTAACTTATGTGCGTCTTAAAGATTCCCTTTCCTATATCCGGTATGTCCACGAGATAATAAAGAAAGCAGCTTCAGCGATGCCCGGTACCCCGGACCCGCAGGTTCTTGCCGGCCCGGTTCTTGCCGAGCTCGGGATTCCCCCGGGTGCTGGCCTGCCATTTATAGCAAGGACAATTCACGCAGATCTTGCCGCAGAAGGTCTTGATGACATTTTTAATGAGAAGTAGAGAATAAAAAAAAGTATTTTCTTTTTCCCCGATTTTTGGTATCACGAACTATAGGACCGGAATGGCACGTACTGGTCGAGGATCTTGACTTCATCTCCCTGCGGCGGGAGAGCCCAGATCTCCACCCGATCCTGGTACCCGGTGGTCGCACCAAACGTAACACTCTGACCTATGTTCAGGGGCTGGATCATCTGCCCGGTTTCCACGATACCATCAGAGCGGATGACCTTAATATCCAGTCCCTGGATAAGATCCATGCCCATCCCGCCCCGGAAAGTTACGATAATCTGCGGGTTAATTGCCTGGCCGTTGCTTTGGGTCTGGACATCGACCGCCCAGTAATCAGGCAGGACCCCGGTCGGCCCCGGGGTGACTGAATCCAGGGTTTCGGTCTGAACCGGGGTCAGAAAGGGGGTCATAGTCGGTGATACCGGTGATACCGCCGGCGATATTACAGCCGGTTGCGTGCATCCGGCGACAGCAAGGACCAGTACCAGAAGGAGAGCCGGACCAAGTACCAGACGCAGCGTCATGAAAGGAACTTCGTATCCACCGGTATTTATGATGATATGATGGCAGAAGTTAGAGGGTCGCCATAAAAAAATCAGGGATCCTGCCTGTCATCCGGATTGCCGTTTTTGTTCCGGCACGTATACCGGCAGATATTACCCACAGAGCGGAATGCATCCTCAAGGTCCGGGAAATTAGGGATTTTTGCTTCGCGGAGGATTCTTTGCGGTGTTTTCATGGAGTCTCCACCGATCATACAGCCGACGATCATTTTCTTTGTATGCTTGGAGAACCGGATCAGTTCGTTTGCTATCCTGAGGGGATTGGCAAGTGCGGTCGGTACAGCTATAACAAACGCGATGTCCCAGAGATCCTGGTGTTTTATCATCACGTCAAAGGTCTTTGCATACTGGTCGGGATGAGAATCACCTACCATGTCAATCGGGTTTTCACGGCTCCAGTTGGGAGGTAATACTGCATCCAGTTCTTGAACGAGAGTATCGGGGAATGTCACCAGCTCGATCCCGAAGCGTTCTGCATAATCCGACGAGAGGACGGCAAACCCGCCGGCGTTTGAGATCACTACTGCCCGGGTACCGTGGGGGTACCCTTCAGACGCCAGGAGTTCAGCCGCCTGGAATGCTTCACGGATCGACCGGACCGGGATCATGCCTGCCTGCCGGAATGCAGCCAGGTACACCTCAGCACTGCCGGCAAGGGAACCGGTATGTGACGATGCCGCTTTCTGTCCAATCTGGGAGGACCCGGATTTCAGGACGATAACCGGTTTTACCGGGGTGATCCGGCTGACGACGTCCAAAAAGCGACGGCCGTTCCTTATCTCCTCAACATAAAGAATGATGGCGTTTGTTGCAGGATCCGAACCAGTCCACCGTATGAAATCTTCAAACGTAAGGTCCAGTTGGTTTCCAACAGAAATCACCGCAGAAAACCCGATCCCTTCTGGGAGGCTCCAGTCCACGATAGTGGTGATGATCGCGCCACTCTGCGAGATAAACGCTATGGAGCCGGACATGGGAGAGACCGGATCAAACGTGGTGTTGATACCCTTACTCGGCAGCATAAATCCTAAGCAATTAGGGCCCATGACCCGGATTCCATAGTTCCTTGCCGTGGAAAGCACTTGTTCTTCCAGTGTTTTTCCTGCAGGCCCGGTCTCCCGGAACCCCGAAGAGACAATAATCACGAGAGGGACTTTCTTCTTCCCCGCATCTTCCATAATGGCAGGTACGCCTGCTGCGGGTATGGCGATCACTGCAACATCCACCGGCCCCGGGATCGCAGTCAGTGACGGGTACGAGGTCCTTCCGAGAATCGCGGCATTGTTGGGATTAACCGGGTACAGGTTGCCAGAAAAGCCAAGCATGTTCCGGCAGATTGCATACCCGACTTTATCCGGATTCTGCGAAGCCCCAACGACCGCAACTGATCCGATCTTTAACAGGGTCTCCGGCATGGCCAAACGATCTTCATCCGGGTTCGCTGGTTCCTGGATATCGGTTGTATAAATACGTGCATCTACAACGCACCCCCCTTTTGCATACAGGATGACAGGGTTGATATCGAACTCCTGGACTTCGGGATGTTCCAGGAACATACGGATGAGCGAACCGGCAATTGCCACAAGAGCAGCCTCGTCCCGGGGTGCACTGTGCCTAAATCCAGCGATCAAGGGGTATCCCCGGAGGCTGTGAATCATGGACCGGAGCTGGTCATCAGTGATCGGCAGGAGCCGGATAGCGACGTCCCGGATCAGTTCAACAAGCGTACCGCCCATACCAATCGTGATTATTTTCCCAAACGCCGGGTCAGTCTTTCCCCCGACAATCAGTTCAAGGCCTTCATCCTGTTGCTTTTCGAGAATAACGCCGCGGATATCAGCGTCGGGATATGCAGTCCTCACGTTCTTTGTGATGGATCGAAATGCCTCTGCAGCGGCTGCAGCAGATGCGATGCCGGTGATGACACCTCCTGCATCACTTTTGTGGACAACCTGGGGAGAGACGATCTTAGCTGCCAGCGGGAACCCGATATCCGCCGCTGCATGCCCGGCCTCATCTGCGGTCTGGACAACCGCATACCGGGGCACCGGGATCCCGTAGTGTTTCAGCAGTTCGTAGCCTTCCGCTTCGGATAAAAGGGTGCGTGACATGGTGGCGGGTACTCCCGGGATGTGTTCCTCTAGAAAGTATTACCGGGGCCGGGTTAATGAGGATTGTGCAAGATCATAAGGAAGCGGGAATTATTGCTATACTCAACGTGATATTTTTGCCTTGGCGGACTTTTACAAAATCTGCACTGATGGGGCATAACAGCATTCTTTTCTTTAGGTTCCGGTAATGAAATTACGTTAACCATGCAAAAAACTAGATATAAGAACCAAAGAAGGAGGAATTATGGATTTCATTACGCAGCTGCTGCTAGCTATAATTGTGATAATTATTATCTGGTTCCTCCTCACAGGACTGATCCTGATACATGCAAGTGAGGTCGGGATTGTCACAAGGAAGATGTTCGGGAAAAAGCTGCCCCAGGGAAAGATCATCGCCACAAAAGGAGAGATCGGTGTCCAAGCCGATATCCTGATGCCGGGGCTTTATTACTTTATCCCGATTATCTGGAAAGTCGACCGCGAAAGCGTTAAAACGATTCCTCCGGAGCATATCGGTATTGTCTCGTCTATTGATGGTGTAGCAATCCCTTCCGGCCGGTTGCTCGGCGATGAAGTAGAAAGTAACTCATTCCAGGATGCCCGGATGTTTCTTGAAAACGGTGGATGTAAGGGACCACAGATCACTCTTTTAAAACCTGGTACGTACCGTATTAACACCCGTATTTTTACAGTCACGGATAAGCCGATTGTAGCGGTCCCGCAGGGAAAAGTCGGGATTGTGACGGCACTTGATGGTATCCCGCTTCCTTCCCGGTTTGCGATTGCTCCGGCGCCACACGGTGATCACAGCCATTTCCAGAACGGGCAGGTATTCATCAAGAGCGATGGATACCGTGGCACCCAGCTTGAAACCCTCCAGCCCGGTGATTACTACATTAACCCCCTGCTGTTCGATGTTGTTCCGGTCGATATGGCAATTATTCCCCCCGGAAATGTTGCCGTTATTATATCGAGTGTGGGTGAAGAACTCGAAAAGTCAAAGGATACTGCTCCGCCCATTGTAGCATCCCCCACCTTGGATCAGCCGATCCACGAAGATGCTGAACAGCTCCTGATAACCGATAAAACAAAACGAGGTATCCTCCGGGACCCCATTGCACCCGGGAAGTATAACCTGAATACAGCTGCATACAGGGCAGAGATTGTCCCGACCAGTGCGGTAACCATTGACTGGGCAAGTCCAGAAGGGACTAAAGAGACCCTGCAGTTCACCCAGGAGAACAAGGGAACGAACATTAATGTTGCTGAATTCTTCAAGTTTGGACAATTACGGGTCACATCGCAGGATGGGTTCCAGCTTGAAGTGGATGTACGACTGATCGTCCGGATTCCGGCAAATGACGCACCGTTTGTTATTGCCCGGTTCGGTAGTGTGTATAACCTCATCGAGCAGGTGGCCCACCCCCTGATTGATGCGTCCTTCCGGAACGAGGCAGGAAACCAGCAGGCATTACAGTTCGTCCATGACCGTACTAAACTCCAGCAGACGGCATTTGAAAGAGCGCAGGAAGAGTTCAAGAAGTATCATGTCGAGGTACAGGGACTCCTGATAGCCTACATCAAGGTCGATGAAGCCTTACTGAAGACCCAGACTTTAAAGCAGATCGCGGTTCAGCAACAGCAGCAGTACCAGCAGGAGGCAAAGGCGCAGGAAGAGCGGATCGCCGTCGCTGAAAAGACGGCTCGCGCTGATATGCAGGGCCAGGTTATTGCGGCAAAACTGTCCATCGATATTAACAAGGACAACGCCCAGGCTGCACGAGAGTCCGCATACGGTACCCGTGATGCAACCAAAGCGAATGCTGACGGATCCGCGTATGCAAATGAACAGGTCGGTATCGGTACCGCAAAGGCTTACATCGCACAGAAAGACGCTCTCGGCGCTGAAAACGTTGCGATGTTACAGGCGATCCAGAAGATCGCTGATGGGAAGATTGTTATCACCCCCAATGTCCTGGTTACCGGTGAGGGGTCCCAGGGGAGTAACCTACTCACCGCATACTTTGCCCGGTTACTTGGACAACAGAAGCAGACGTAGAGTATGTATAACTGGAAATTTTTTATGAGGGATTATATTTAGTGAACCACGTCAAAATTAACCAGGTGACTGAACCATCTCAGCTTCCCTCTGCTTTGTCGATTTTGTTATTCAGGAACAAGCATAACGCAAAGATTACTAAAATGTAACCAACAATGCGAGCAGAGATTGTAGCGGCCACCCATGACGGTTCAAGTCCCAGGAAGGTATAGAGATGAGAGACGCCAAAAAGTCCAAAGGCAAGGCCGATGATCAATGCAATCACTAAGTTCTTTTTTAAGTAGACAATTACTCCCAGAACGACGATAATAACGCAAAGCACTAAATTGATAAGATTAACGATATCTACATCGAACGCCATTGTTGTTCTTCCTTTTTTTTATTATTCATCACTTTATATATAATATATTTTGCGTTATTATGGTGCAATACTGGGACTATTACGGAATCAATAGGGCTTTGGTCATGACGAGAACTTCATTGTGTCCCGTGGAGTTATCAGGGCAGATTAAATATCACTCCCGTTTACTGAAGTTGAAAACAATGAAAAATACGTGCCGTTCGATCCGTCAATGACGGCCTTAGGAGTTCCGGGACCTTGTTACAGATTTTGCAATACGGGGTTCCCTATATCCCCTTTCTCGCTGTATGCTGATTATTCCCGCAGGTATTATTGAATAATTTTTCATGAGGAAACTCTCGTAAAAACGCTCACGAGGAAATGGAGGGGGTAAATGCACGAAAACTATGAACGACACACCGGAAAAATCGCTATATTTACCAGTAGGATCGAAGATATGCAAAGTCTCCCTCTGAATGAATCCGGGGTACTGCTATGAGACAACCATGTTTGGTTATTCTTGTTCTCCTCCTGTCTGCCTGTGCACTCGTCATGGGTTGCACCAGTCAGTCTTTAGTCCCACTATCCTCCCCCACGCAGACTCCACAAATCCAGTCAACAACACAAGTACCAACGGTAGCGCCTTCCCTTTTAGCCACCCCCGGCCCAGTCCAGACGGTTCCAGGCTACGAATCAATCGACGTAGGCGTTAGCCGCAATTCAATTTCGGAAAATCCGACAATCATCACGGCATTCAATGGCGGTTTTGGGCTTGGCATGACCGAGCGTATGGATGTCACGGTAATCCGTTCTGACGGCATCGTGGAAACCGGACACTTAGACTATCCCACGACCGGTTCGGTCGTTACGTTAATGGGCACAACAACTACCGATCTTGTCGTGGTTAATGTCACGATGACCTCGGGCGACCAGTATACACTTATTGACAATTACTATCTGTTCCCGGGTGGCGAAGGGAATAATGGGGCCTGAGATTGCCGGACGAGGAAACATTTCCCTGCCAGATTTGCGGGAAACAGAAGAAA
Organism: uncultured Methanoregula sp.; assembly: GCA_964409915.1. Classification (GTDB taxonomy): domain Archaea; phylum Halobacteriota; class Methanomicrobia; order Methanomicrobiales; family Methanospirillaceae; genus Methanoregula. The sequence goes on from CAYPEQ010000007.1 coordinate 30,256, forward strand.
ATTTCTGACCTTGTACCTGCAGGCTTGATTCCTGCATCAATCGTTGATGTCATGGTAAAGGAACATCCGAAATGGTCACCGGAAGGATATATTTGTCAGGATGATCTCAACCGGCTCCGGATACAGTATGTACGGGATGTCGCAAAAAATGAAAGAGATGAGTATGCATCACTCGAAGGAACCGTCGATAAAGACATAAAGGTTGAGGATCATCTCCCGAAAAATGACTATATCGCATATAATGAGGAAATGACCTTTGGCGAACATGTTGCCGACTCCCTTGCGGGTTTTGCCGGGAGCTGGACATTTATCGGTATTTTTACCGGCGTATTTTTCTTTTGGGTCATCCTGAACACCTATATTTTACTATCCCGCCCTTTCGATCCCTATCCATATATCCTGCTTAACCTTGCCCTCTCTGCAGTTGCTGCGATTCAGGCTCCCGTCATTATCATGAGCCAGAACCGGCAGGAGAAGAGAGATCGTCTCCATGCCGATCGCGATTTCCAGGTAAGCATCCATACTGATTCCGAAATTCACCGGCTCCATAAAAAAATGGATTTTCTTCTGACGAATCAGGGACATAAACTCCTGGAAATTCAGGATATCGAAATTGAGATGATTGAAGAACTTATTCGCAAAACGTCCTGAAAATGGGGCAATCTCTCTTTTTTCATTTTAAGGAAAAATAGGGGAATTCTCAATTTTCACGTCAAAGAAATATTCAGCAGTTGTTCCCGAAGTCCCGTGATCCTACCAGAACCGATCCGTACGGTTTTCCGATTGTGCCGGGACCAAGGAAATTCTTGTTTTCCTCCGGAAAAACAGATTTTCTCAGGATCTGTCAAAAACCGCATTACTTCCCGAATATCTCGACGGCGACACTGTCGCTCGGCGGAGCATTGCCATTACCGAATCCGGGGTTTGCAAGGATCTGTATAGAGTCACCAGGGACGTCATATATCTTGGTTACCGTGTAACCGGGTGCCACGGTAAAGGTATCCAGGGTATACGCAAAAGGCTGACCTCCCGAAGGCTCCTCCAGGGAAATATAAGCGTTGCTTGAGTACGGACCCGGATTGTTATAGACAAACACCCTGATTTCGGTGTATTGACTGACATCAACGGTGCCCAGACTCGTTTCCTGGGCGAAGTTCTGGAGTTTGCACGACCATATAGCTGACGAACCCGTGGCACCGGCAGGGACGGAACTGGTCCCGATGGCATACTGAGGCGTTAGGGTAGACGGGGACAGTGTAGTAGCAACCGCTGGCTGGCTGGTATGGCCCGGAATGAGATCCAGCACAGCATTGACGATGGTGCCGGGCACATCCTGTAACTGTACGGCATTCTGGCTCGTCGTGGTGGGTATGACACCTGATTCTTTCAGGTCAAGCGTAATTCCCTGCGAGGTCGGGGTGCTGTCTGGATCACTTACGGTTACATTGTTCACGAGTCGTACCGCGGATTCGTGTACTACCAGGTTTGCGGCACTTGCGGTTCCTGCAATGCAGATTGCAAGGATCATCATTATGAGTAGTTTTTGCGTACGTGAAAACCGATTCGCTCTTATTATGCTCTCACTGGTTGGTTTAATCATGTTTTCTTAACCCCAAAATCCCGATCTCCGGCGCATTCCTTCGTTAAAAAAATCCTGTTTTTGACTTCTTTTTCGGATTAAAGGACAGCGTATGCTCTGGCATCGGGAATTATGCTAATGCTCTTTTTTTTGGACTTATGTCTTCCGAAATTATTCTCGCATTGGTGATAAATGAAGTTCAGGCAAACATGATTGAACGCACAAGGACAGTGACTATTCCTCCCGGGAACTCTCCGACAGATCCTCTATTATTATCTCCACCTCCTCAAACTCTCCAAACGAAATCCCATCCGCACCATTCTCCAGTTCTCCGATGAAAGCGTTGAGCCGGTGCACCGGGACTAGGGGAACGCCTTCGAAAATCCGGATCTCCTCTTCAATGAGCGTGACGATGACAGGAACAGCATTCTCATTTGTTATATTTTCGTAAAACAGCGTCCGCTCCCGGTGCTGGATGACAGCTTTCTTGAGCGCGGACAAGCGGTAGCGGCTGCCCGACCATTGCTTGCATTCCACGAGAAGGGTTTTGCCGTTCTTCCGGGCAATGACATCGTACTGCCTCCGGTGCCGGTTCCGGGTCTTTACCGTCCCGACGGTTGTTGCAAACCCGTTTTTCTCGAAGATGAAGGCCGCGAGCTTCTCGAAACTCTGCCAGCCAGACCCTTCGGCCACTGCATCGAGACCGGCGGTACTCCTGATCGTTTCGAAGTCTGCGGTGATGACCCGGGCCGGGTCCTGAACCTTTTTCGCCATGGAAAACGCTCCTGAAAGCTCATGTCTCCGAACGGCGGTGCATAAACATGTGGTGAGGAGTGCGAAAATAAAGTGGTCGTAAAAAAAGTGGGGGATCCGGGCGGGCTCTTGTCAGGTCTGATGTTACAGACCGCGATGCCCGGTAACGGGCATGAATGTGGGTTTGGGGTTACGGTACCGGCCATGCGGTCTTCCCCGGGGATAATTTCGGCGTCGAAGCCGGAAGAGACGAAGAGTTTTCCCATGCTTGCAAGCCGGTCTACTTCGGGGTCGGTGAAGACGGCTTTGGTCATGACCCGCGGCTCTCCGGGGCCTTTGTCAATGACCTTTGTATCTACATGGTGCCCGACAATTTTGTACCCTAACCGGGCAGCCTCCGCACGTGCATCATGGGCGAACCTGGCATGGTCTACGTGCTGGACGGGGACGCCTTCCGGCACGAAGACGGCAAGAGCGTTGTCCCACGCTTTTTCTGTACCGGCGAAATTGTCAATGGAGTACTTCAGTTTCCCGGACGGGGTACCGGTGGAGGGAAGGTACGTGTCGAGACGCTGGAGCCTGACATCATGAGAAGAGTGGGAGAACCCACCTTCGTTGTCTACCGGGGCGAGTTTTTGAAAATCGGCCATTGAATATATTGGTGTTTTACGGGGTTATATCTGAGTATGAATTCGGCAAAATCACAAGGAAAAGAGATAGATTGAGAAAAAAAGATTAGTTCCCATTCTTTCGGAACAGGAATATTGCGCCGCACAGGCCGATTGCACCGAGGATGGGCACGGCATCGAGGCCGGTCTTTGGTGTATTAGTTGGAACTGGCGGGATTGTAGTAGATACTGGAGCAGGCTGGTTAACCGTTGGCGGTTGTGTTGGCATTACCGTCGGATGACCTACCGTAGGCATCTGGGTTGGACTTCCTGCGGCCGGGGTGGTACTGGGGCCGGTATACCCGGAGGAGGTTCCGGTGTTGCCGGTATTTTCCCAATAGACAGTGCCGGCACTGTGTGAGTGGGATGTGGGGGCAGAACCGGTGATACTGATCGTCACAGGGGCAGGATAGCCATCAACGGTTGCGTCGACCGTTGCTGTCCCGGTTCCCGTGGGAGTAAATGTGGTCTGCGACACACCGGAGGCGGTCAATGTTTGTGAGGGATTGACCCCGCCTAGCCCGGAAATCACACTAAAAGATACGGGGATGCCATCCGGGACGACACTCCCGGGTAGATAGGTATTGTCCCCGTTGGAATCGTAGATAAGGCTTGCCTGGACCGTGGAGGTCTGGAGGGGATAGTAGGTGATGGCTGCCGGTGTGGCGGTGACATTCAGTACCAGCCACGGATTATACAAAACGCCGTTGCTTACAAAGCTGGAGACGTTGCTGTTCGTGCCCCACCAGTTGTCCGTGGCAATCATCGCCGGATATTCGCCGGAAAATGCGGTGCCGGTGTTTTGCGGATTCTGGGAGCCCGCCGGGGCAGCTGGAAATATCCCCTGGACCACTGCTAAGGTTGTGTTATCGTTGACCAACCGGGAGAACTGGATGTTACCACCTTGGGCAAAGACAGCGCCGCCTAAACTCCCGGCCCCTCCAGCCGAGCAATCAATAATGGTCGTTTGGTTCAATACTGCCGTACCCCGGGAAAAGATAGCCCCACCGTCACTATCTGCTCCTATTACCGAGCAGTTGGTAATGGTCGTTTGGTTCACCACTGCTTCATTATCTGAATATATGGCACCGCCTAGACCATAGCCATCCCCTGCCGCGCAATTGGTGAATGTGGATGAAGTTACTGACAGTATACCGCCCACCGATCCTTCATGACGCGCGTCTATTGCACCGCCATAGGCATCCCAATTCAAATCTGTGCAGGAGGTAAACGTGGACGAACTCACCGTAAGGTCACCGTTCTGAACGTAAACGGCGCCACCGTCCCAACCGCCCGTGCAGTTGGTGAATACAGAATTGGTCACCGTTGCGTAAGCTGCCGGGATTATCGATCCAGGAGAGGGAGCTGTCTCTCCTTGAGTGGTGAGTACGAAAATAGCGCCACCCCAGCCATCGGGACTTGCTATTCCGCAGTTGGTGAAGGTGGACCCGGAAACGTTCACGCCATATGTAGAATAAATTGCTCCGCCGGCGTTGTTGGTGTATTCTTCTTCTCCGGCATATGATGGGCAGCTGCAGCCGGAGAACGTGGACGAAGTTGCTGTTACGCTCCCCCCAGAGAAAATACCCCCGCCGTTAGCGCTGGTGCCGGTAGCTAAGCAGTTGGTGATCGTGGACCCCGTTATGTTTACATTTCCACCTGCGTAAATTGCGCCGCCATCGGTTACAGCTGTGCAAGCGGTAATGGTCGATGAGGTCAGCGTGGTCACACCTGCCGAATGTATTGCGCCACCATTACTCCCGGCGGTACAGTTGGAAATCTGGGATGACTGAACAGTTACTGTTTGTGCCGAAATGGCACCCCCCCAGTTGGTAGTTGTGTTGCAGGAGACTATCGAGGAATTGGTCAACAATACCGAACTCCACGAGGAAAGAGCACCACCATAACCTCCTGCCGCGCAGTTGGAGATAGTAGATGAACTCACGTTTATCGCTTGTGCCGAAATGGCACCTCCAATACCGTCCGCTCCATTTGCATAGCAGTTAGTGATCGTGGACCCGGTTACGGTTACCGTCCCGCCTCCCTGGGGTCCGTTAATAGCACCGCCTCCTCCATACCCACTGGTATCGGATGCAGTGCAGTTGGTAATCGTGGACCCGGTCACGGTTACTGGGCCTGATGAATAGATTGCACCGCCTTTCAAAATTGTTACCACGCAATTGGTGAAGGATGAGGATGTGATATTAACCGTGCTGCCGGTCCAGGCAAAGATCGCTCCGCCGCCTTCGGAGGTTGTTTTTGATGTGCATTTGGTAAATGAAGATGAGGTAATGGTGAGAGTGTAAGCGGCACTATGGAGAGGATTAAACCAGATAGATCCACCATCACCCGTACCCGAGGTACAATTGTAGAACTGGCAACCAGTGATGGTGAGGGGGCCGCTCGCTGCAATTGCGCCACCCCCACCATTTTCTGAATTCATATTCTGTAGGGCCAGATTGCTGAGGGTGAGGGATGAGGAATCCGTTATATAGATAAACCTGTAACTGGACTGCCCATCGATGATCGTGTCCGACGGGCCATGACCAGCTGCCGCCGTGATGGTGATATTCTTACCACTTGACAAGATCACGGAAGACACAAAATACGTTCCCGGCTCAAGAACGAGGGTATCACCATCATGCATCGCGGAAATATTTGTCGCGAGCGCATTCAGGGAACTGTTATCGATGGTGATTATCGCCGCGGGTGTGGGTGCCACAACAATAACCAGCGCTAAAATCAACAGCGATGCAAGAACCAGACTATACCGTTTTAAACCCATCTTAGCCACCAACTCCATCAAATGAACAAACAACCCGGAGTTACAAGTATTTTGACAAAATTGAGAGATTCCCAATTTCAAATAAACCTGTACATCTTAGTTACCATACATTCTATAGGACAATATAAAGAGATTACGATATAAAGTGACGTTGCATTAACGGAACTTTATAAAAATGATACAGTCGTTAGACAGTATTGTTAACCCCTTAAAAATCCCGACAACGCAACAGAAGGCTCTGTTAAGTCTTCGAATGATAGCATTAAGCCTACATCGAGGAAAATATGTCCCCACCCGCAAGACGCATCAAGTTCCTCCAAAGATACCTTTAAACGCCTCTTGTACACACATCATCGAAGTGAGAAATCATGGACAAAATCACGCTCGGCCCAATGCCGTATATGAGTATCATGCCCGCCGTGCTTGTGGGCGCGAATGTTAAGGGAAAAGCAAACTATATGACGGCTGGGGCAGCGACGATAGCCTGCATGGCTCCGCCGATGGTCTGTCTTGCGCTCAACAAGGCCCGGTACACGGTTAAGGGAATTGAGGAGAACAAGACTTTCAGTCTGAATATACCGTCAGCCAGACTGGCAGTCGAGACCGACCACTGCGGTCTCGTCTCCGGGGCACAGGAGGACAAATCCGGGGTCTTCACATCATTCTACGGTACGCTGAAGACTGCTCCCATGGCTGAGGAGTGCCCGGTCAATATCGAATGCAAATTCTTCAAAGCCGTTGACTGCGGGAGCCACCTGCTTCATATCGGGGAAGTTGTCGAGGTCTACGCTGACAAGGGTTGCATAACTGACGGAAAACCGGATGTCACGAAGATCAACCCAATCTTACTAACCCAAGGCGCCTATTTCGCTATCGGAAAACAGGTCGAAAAGGCGTTCTCGGCCGGAAAGAAATACCGGAAAAAGTAAGATCGGGATTTTTCCCGGATGCTGCCGCAACATTGATGACCCCCTGGACAATAATCAACGTTTATTATGTGTGGCCGGTACTCGCTCGCCTGTATTGATGCCCTCTGCGGAAGATTCCGACTCATATCGGCCTTCATTAATGCGGGATTTCCTATGGATAATGCGGGTACTTATTACCTCTGGATATGTGATCGGGCTGGTCATAACCCTTTTTAGTGAGGCAAGAAATGCAGGGTACTTTACACGGTTTCCATTATCAAATTCGTGATTCCGACAATCATCACGGCCTTCATTAATGCAGGATTTTTTATGGATAATGCGGGGTAATTAGTACCGCTCAATGCATGACCGGATTATTGCCCTTTTTAGGGTGTCGGAAAAGTCGGGATATAAAATATCCAACACCTTCTGGCAGCCATTGACAAATCCCCTGCACTGTCATCTTAATCATTCTTTTAACCACTGGCATCCTTTGGTACCTCACATCACATGAAAAATATCATCATTAAAGGTGCCCGCCAGCACAACCTGAAAAATATCAATGTGGAGATCCCCCGGGACAAGCTTGTCGTCATCACCGGTGTCTCCGGCTCCGGCAAATCCACATTAGCCTTTGACACCCTCTATGCCGAAGGCCAGAGAAGATACGTCGAATCACTTTCCACCTACGCCCGCCAGTTCCTGGGCCTCATGCACAAACCCGACGTGGACAGCATCGAAGGACTCTCGCCCGCCATCTCCATAGAGCAGAAGACCACCTCCAAAAATCCACGGTCAACTGTAGGAACCACCACCGAAATCTACGATTACCTCAGGCTCCTTTTTGCGAGAATCGGTATTCCCTACTGCCCTGAACATAACATCCCCATCGCGGCCCAGACCCCGGAAAAAATCGCAGACCAGATAGCGGCCGAGTACTCCGGCATGGTCACCATACTCGCACCAATCGTAAGGCAGAAGAAAGGGACCTACCAGCAACTCCTCAAAGACCTCAACAAAGAGGGATATGCCCGGGTCCGGGTCAATAAAAACATCATCCGGACCGATGAAGAAATCGCCCTTGACCGGTACAAGAAGCAGGATATCGAGATCGTCATCGACCGGTTAGAAACAACAGATCGTTCGCGGCTTGCAGAAGCAGTAGAAAACACCCTCAAAAAGTCCGAGGGTCTCGTACTCGTTGCCGATGAATCAGGCAAAGAATCAACCTACTCCTCCCTGTTAGCATGCCCCATCTGCGGCCTCGCGTTCGAAGAGCTCCAGCCGCGGATGTTCTCGTTCAACAGCCCGTTTGGCGCCTGCGAAGAGTGTCACGGGCTCGGCGTCAAGATGGAATTCGACGCCGATCTCATCATCCCGGATAAAGACCGGTGTATCGCAGACGGTGCTGTTGCCCCCTACCGGAACCCCATGGACGGTTTCCGGGGCCAGTACCTCGCAACCGTTGCAAAACACTACGGTTTCTCGGCCCTCACGCCCATAAAAGACCTCACCGAAGAGCAGTACAACGCGCTCATGTTCGGCTCGAACGAAAAGATGCACTTCGAGATGAGCATGAAAAACGGGGAGGCCCAGTGGTCGCATAACGGCGAATGGGAGGGTCTTCTCCCCCAGACCGCCCGACTTTATTCCCAGACCCAGTCAGAATGGCGGAAACGGGAGCTGGAGAATTATATGCGGGTCTTTCCCTGCCCGGCCTGCAAGGGAAAACGGCTCAAGGATAAAGTGCTCGCCGTCCGGATCAAGGATAAATCGATCATCGATGTCACGGATCTTTCGATCACCAACGGCTTGGCATTCTTTTCCGGTCTCCAACTCACCGAAAAAGAGCAGGAGATCGCCCGGCAGATCATAAAAGAGATCAATTCCCGGCTGTTGTTCCTGGAAAAGGTCGGTCTTGGCTACATCACGCTCTCACGAAACGCCGGTACCCTCTCCGGGGGCGAGATTCAAAGGATCCGGCTTGCCACCCAGATCGGATCAAACCTCATGGGCGTCCTGTACGTCCTCGATGAACCCTCCATCGGGCTGCACCAGCGCGACAACAAAAAACTCATCGGAACGTTACGAACCCTCCGTGACATAGGAAACACGCTCATTGTTGTGGAACATGACGAGGACATGATCCGCAGTGCAGACCATGTCATTGACATCGGGCCGGGTGCCGGGCTCCATGGTGGCGAGATCATAGCCGAAGGCACACCGCAGCAGATAGAAAAGAACAAAAAATCCCTCACCGGGCAGTACCTTGCCGGGAAAAAACGGATCGAGGTACCCACGAGTCGTCGCAAAGCAACGAAGTATATCACGGTCAAAGGCTGCACGGAAAACAATCTCAAAAACATCAACGTTAAAATCCCCATCGGCCTTTTTTCCGTCGTCACCGGCGTTTCCGGGTCCGGCAAATCCACGCTGGTCTACGACACCCTGTACAAGGGTATGATGCAGAAGCTGTACGGTTCCCGGGAACAGGCAGGTGCCCACAAAGCGATCACCTTCGATTCTGAGATCGACAAGGTCATCGTCATCGACCAGAGCCCCATCGGCCGGACACCACGGTCGAACCCGGCAACCTATACCAAGCTCTTTGACGAGATCCGGGCGGTCTTTGCGGAAACCAAGGACGCAAAGATGCGAGGCTACAAGCCCGGGAGGTTCTCGTTCAATCTCCGGGGCGGCCGGTGCGAGGCCTGCGAAGGAGACGGCCTGATCAAGATCGAGATGAATTTCCTGCCCGACGTCTATATCGAATGCGAAGAGTGCAAGGGGAAGCGGTACAACCGGGAGACCCTCGAAGTAAAATACAAAGGTAAGTCAATTGCCGATGTGCTGGACATGAGCGTCGAGGAAGCGATGGCGCTCTTTGAACACATACCCTCGATCCAGAGCAAACTTGAGATGCTCTCCCGGGTTGGTTTAGACTATGTCAAACTGGGGCAAAGTGCAACCACGCTTTCAGGAGGCGAGGCACAGCGGATCAAGCTCACCAGGGAACTCGCAAAGAGGGCGACGGGAAAGACCCTGTACCTGCTCGATGAACCCACAACCGGGCTCCATTTTGACGATACCAAAAAACTCATCAAAGTGCTCGACGACCTCGTAGAGAAAGGCAACACCGTCGTCGTAATCGAACACAACCTCGATGTGATCAAATCAGCCGATCACCTCATCGACATCGGTCCGGAGGGCGGGGATGCCGGGGGAGAGATCGTGGCTACCGGCACTCCGGAACAGGTGGCAGCGGTACCGGAAAGTTATACCGGGCAGTTCCTGAAGGCGATGCTTGCGAAAAAAGCCTCCTAAAAACCCGGCAATTTTCCTAGAGTGAGTTCTCCCATTATCACTGATACCTTTATTATCCTATCACTAAAATGCGATAATGCTCATCAAAAGATTAACGCTTACATGAGCGTACGTCCCCGCTAACATGCACCTGCTTTTGATATATAAAAAATGAAAATAATTTCGGCAGAAATATATCCCTTAAAAAAAGGATTGAATTATCCTCGAAGTGGACGTTACTGTATTATGTCAATCTTTATTCCCATGAAGAAATCCCGGGGACATCTAATATGAGGGTATCTGGCAGCTATTGGATTTGGGTGTGAAAAACATGAGTGAAACAATCGGGCGGTTCACACACAGGAGCGCATTCATCCTGAGTATTGTTGTTATCATGGCTTTAGCGGCGGGTATCGGAGTGCCGGCAGGTGCATATGCTGTTCCGACGGTTACTGGCATTTCTCCGAACTCCGGCCCCATGAACGGTGGCAACACGGTCACCATTACCGGGTCGGGTTTTACCGGAGCGACGGCTGTAAATTTCTTCAATTATGGCGTCTCAGAAGCCGAAGGCTCCCAAAGCGCATCGGCGACCAATGTGAAGGTGATCAGTGATGCAATGATCACTGTTACCGCACCACCGGTGCCACCTGCTGTCCAGTTTGCACAACAAGACGGGGGAGGGGCGGCTATGGTGGACGTCACCGTTACCAATCCCGCTGGTACTTCAGCATATTTGCATTCCTCTACCACCCAAATTTACTTCTATGTTGAGCCCCCGGCGGTTACCAGCATCTCACCGGCATCCGGCCTGAGTGGTGATACGGTGACCATCTCCGGCAGTGGCTTTTCCAATGGAATTAACGATGCCAATGTGAATGCTGTTATGTTCGGCAGCACACCGGCCATCTCGTTCACGTATGTTAACGACGGTGAAATCACCGCCATTGCCCCGTCTCAGGCTACCGGAACCGTTGACGTTACCGTCACAACCCCCGGTGGTACATCGGCAACATCCAAAGGTGACCGATTCTTCTTTGGATCACTCCCGGTCATTACTAGCATCACGCCGAACTACGGCCCATTGAACGGTGGCAACACGGTAACCATTTCCGGGTCGGGTTTTACCGGAACGACTGCAGTAAATTTCTTCAATTATGGTGTCTCAGCAGCCGAAGGCTCCCAAAGCGCATGGGCGACCAATGTGAAGGTGGTCAGTGATGCAGTGATCACCGTGACCGCACCGGCGATACCACCGGCGGTTCAATTTGCGCAAGAAAACGGTGAAAGCTCGGCTATCGTGGACGTCACCGTCACCAATCCCGCTGGCACTTCAGCATATTTGCATTCCTCTACCACCCCAATCTACTACTATGGTGAACCCCCAGCAACTACGTCCACCAACATTATCTACCAGTTTTTTGGAGGTATTACCAGAGACTTTTCCCTACTGACCGGCTCGGGTGGTACATCAACGCCCACCGTAACCGGCAACGGTTCCGTCATCCAACCCCCGAAAAGCATTTTGGACCAGATTGCCGGAACATTTCGGGATTTTTCTTCCGGCGTGCTAACGGAAACAGGTATCATTCACCCCACAGTTATTGCCCCGGTTTTACAGAATACCGGTGCGGGTAATACACCATCACCTTCAGTAACCGAAGGGGGTTCCCGACCAGATACGGGTGGCATTTCTGTTCGATCCAACCCGGCCGGTGCTGAAATCCTCCTCGACGGTACCGATACGGGGGACGTGACCCCGTTCATGTTACGCGACATCCATCCAGGTGATTACGTCGTAACTCTATCCCTCACCGGCTATGACCCCGCAAACATGTCGGTAACAGTGAGAGCAGATGAGACGGCGATAGTCAGTAGTACACTAACGTCATCACAGGAACAACCGACTGCCTCCGGGACCACCGGCGTAGTAAGACCTGGAGACCACCATATCGTCGTTACAGAAACGTTTGCTCCCAATCCCGGAGTCCCCACAGAGACAGCGTCTCCGGTGAACTACATCAATCCGGGTGACCATATCGCTAATGTCAACCACCCCGTATTTACCCCGGCTTCCGGTCCAGCAGTTACCGGCATCTCACCGTCATCCGGCTCGACTGCCGGAGGTGACTCGATATCCATAACCGGAACAGGCTTTACCGGAGCGACTGCAGTAAGTTTTGGCGGCACACCGGCAACCTCGTTTACCGTTACCAGCGATGCAATGATCACCGCGGTCTCCCCGGCCGGTTCAGCTGGATTGGTTGATATCACGGTCACCTCTTCCGCCGGAACATCGGCGACTGCAACAGCAGACGCATTCACCTATGTTGCCCCGGAGATCACTCCCAGCAACATCATTCATGAGGTGCCCCTTAAAGTCGTTTAATAGGCTCTGTTGCGTCTGCGATTGGTGACCACGATTCCGGTAAAAAATCCTTAATCAACCGCTAATGCACCAGATCCGGATAAAATTGAGAGAGTGATTATGTCAGGATTTTCCTATCAGTGCTAGTCTCTGGCTAATCTGATACAGCACATCCGAAACAATCTCCTCGCGACGGGTAATATCAACGATCCAAAACCGGATAGAGACCGTAGTTGCCGGTGGTTCGATGCCGGAGAGCAGAACCCTTGAGGGGAAGTGTTCGGGACATTTCTCCGGCAAAGACAATTCGCGGAGACGGGACACCAGCATTTTTCCCGGGGTGTCAATCTTATGTTCGGGTTTGATATTGGGCAGGATTTCCGGATGGGCAGCTAGTAGTGCAAGGATAGTTTCGCGTGCCTGAGCAAAGGAAACAGCCGGTGGAAGTGACAGCGTCACGGGGATCTCGATATAACCTGATTGTGAGTAATTGACAATTTTTGAGGATAGTAATGCAGAATTGGGCAGGATAAAGACCCGGCCATCGCGATCTTTTAGAGTCGTACGTGAAAAGGTCATATCCTGAACCTGGGCAATACCCGTCTCGGGTTCATTACCGAGTTCTACCCAATCGTCAAGCTCAACGGTATGATTAATGGCAATGATGAACCCGGCGAGCAGGTTTGAGATGATCTGCTGGGAAGCAAACGCGAGAGCTATACTGAGTATCCCCAGCGAGGCGAATGTTGCACTGACATCAAACCCGAGAAATGCGAGGTCGCAGTAATACAGGCCAATGCCAAAAATAATATAGCCGACAACTCGTGCTGTCCAGCGGGCAACCGATCGGCTGTACAATCGTGTCAGCACAACGGACACGGTCTTATAGCAAAGGTAGGACAGAAAAATAACGACGATGGTTGCGGCGGTAAAGATGATAAAGTTCTCAAGGGGGACATTGCCGATGAGGATCTGCGTACCGCTCATAAGTATCACTCCACGGTGAATAGTAAAAAGCTAATCACGGTAGAGGACCAAATGCAAACAGTTATCTGCCAAATCAATCATAAAATCATGCCTTTGGATATACCATTTTCCATATCATGATAATGATACCACACCAGATTACAAAGCCAGTCATGAATAAAAAACGCAGATCTTCCAGTGGATGAATCTGGGTCAGGCTCGCACCATTCACAAGGGCATCAACCCATAAATTGCCAAACATGCTGAGACCGCCCCCTAAAAGCACACCAAGTAAAAGTGCCCGAAGAAATTCATTATAAGATTCCATAGTAAACATTCACCATTTGATAATTGTGTTTTATTCAATATATTTGGTGCCTTTTGAGGTTTAAGCGCGTTACAGAAATGAGGGGATATTGATCTTACGACGAGAAAATGTCCTTTGGTTTCCATTAACGGGGAAAAACTGTACGCTGCCGGATGAGCATATACTGAAAATAAAGGGCAATTATTATCATTTATAAAACGCATTTTGGATACATGAAACACATTTACGGTGTTTTCCTGTTATTTGTGCTGCTTATAGGACTGCTTTTCATGGCCGGATGTACGAGTTCGACATCTCAATCCACATCGACTCCCGTGGCAACACCAACAACGCAGGTTGTTACGACAACGGCTACACCAACGGTGGTCGTTACAACTGCGACGCAGGTTATACCCACACTAACCGTGCCATCTATGAACTACAGTGCTAACCAGGTTGACAGCCATTTCCAGGATATTGCATTTACGAGCAAAACACAGACGCTCGGACAGTTGAGTGCAACGGGAAATAAGGTTGCTATTACGGGATTGTACAACGATAACGACGTAAGCACATTGAGTTCCTTCCTGCTGGAATTTAACACACTTGCTCCGGCAGCACAGTTACCGACGACACCGATCCAGTCAGGTACCGGTGGCGACATCATCTTGAACTTCCTGCCGGAATCATCCCTGAATAATCTTGCACAGCAACAGCCGACCGTCGGCAGGGTTAACAAAGAGAGTTCCGGGGAAATAGCATCAATTTACGAAACGGCTACCAGTTTAGGAGGTAATGCAACCTACGAGGCCACATCGCGATCCGGAACGGTAATCATCAACAATAATTTAACCGGTGATGAGCGGACACATTACATGATACGCGGTCTTCTCTATTATCTCGGATTTGTCGGCCAGACCACAGCCTATAATGATAGCATATTCTACGCCGGACAAAATAACACGACAGCACCGGATGGTATTGACTGGCAGGCTATCGATGTAATGTATGCTGGAAATGTAACGACCGGCATGACCTACAACAATGTAAACAACGTCCTGCATGGTTTGCCGGTAAATACCGGCTTCTAGAAAAAATAGAGAAATAATTCCTTTTTTTATTCTGGAAAAATGCTGTCCGGTATTATAACCAGAACAACAACAACCCGCCAATCACCAGAAGAATGGCAACCAGGATGAGAAGCGGAATAATCAATACTACTATTGCAAAAAGCATCAGCAGTGCAAGGATAAGACCAAGTGCCAAAAACCCGATGCCAATGAATCCGAGAAGTCCAATCATTTCTTTATTGCCCCGTCTTGTACTTGTTGGATAGCGAAGAATAAAGGGTTGATGATGACCCGTTCTCAAACACCGGATATGCACTATCGCTATGTTTTTCTTTCGAATTGCGAATAATGTTTCCACAATTTCAAAAACAGGAGGTGCCTGTTCCATGCCGAAACGTATTGATTCCGGGACGCCGGAGGGAGAGGCAATCGGATTTTCTGATACCCTCTTCTCCGGCTGGCTTGAGATCTATGATGACTGCAGGCTCTATCTCTATTACATCATATCACGGTTCAAGGACAAAGGCAATACCCAGGATCTTATCAGGAGGTGGCTGCGGGACGGATATGATATCCGGATCGTTATACCGTGTCCAATCATGCAGCATATCATTGGTAAGTTCGGGTTTGAACAAGCCATGGAGTATCTTCCTGCCCATTATGAGGACGAGGTTGAAGTCTGGCGCCGGCCTTCCCCGCTGGAAACGATTACGTACAGTGCCAACAGCCGGTCCAAGGTGCATTCCCGATAGGGAAGATGCAAAATTGGACAACCTTGTTAAAACAGGTATATGCCCTACCCTTTTCGTCAGGAGCTCATCTGATTGTGCATGCCCGGCATGCTTTTTTAGTTTCACCCCCCGCTCCTGATGGTTCATATGGGACAGCAGTCAAGTTTTCTTCCAACCAGTCGTTGTTTACACCGGTATGAGAAATTTCTATGACAACCTCAAAACGTCAGGCAAAGAAACGACACGAGACGCCCCTTAACCTGCTCAGGAAATACTGGGGCTATGCCACATTTCTGCCTCTTCAGGAGTCAATAATCAACGCGGTCCTTGCAGGACAGGATACCTTGGCCATTCTTGCCACCGGGAGCGGAAAATCGATCTGCTACCAGGTACCAGGGTTGTGTCTCGGTGGTCTCACCGTTGTCATCTCACCACTCATTGCGCTTATGAAAGACCAGGCCGATGATCTTAATGCCCGGGGGATACTGGCAGCTGCCTGCACCGGAACACTCGATTATCGCGAGCGTGCAAAAGTCATCACCGACATAAAAGAAGGAAGACTGCAGTTCCTGTTTATCTCCCCGGAAAAAGCCACGCAGGCCGGTTTTCTTGAGATCCTCACAACAGCACCAGTCCATCTCATTGCCATCGATGAAGCCCACTGCATCTCGGAATGGGGGCACTATTTCCGGCCTGAGTACCGAAAACTGGCCCGGTTCAGGGACTATTTCCCGGGTGTACCGGTCATTGCCCTTACGGCAACTGCAATTCCTGAAGTCAGGAAGGACATCTGCCGGCAGCTCGGGCTTGTCCACGTCCAGGAATTCGTAGGCAGTTTTAACCGGGAGAATCTTACCTACAAGGTAACCGAAAAGAAAAACCCGCTTATCCTTATCACCGATATACTCAGCCGGCATAAAAACGAACCGGGGATCATCTACTGCATGAGCAGGAAAACAACCGTGGAGTTGACCGGGGAGCTCCGTAAGAAGGGATTTACGGCACGTGCCTATAACGCAGGCATTTCCGCGCCGGTGAGGGCAGGCATCCAGGATGCATTTCTGAACAACACCGTGCAGATCATATGTGCCACTGTTGCGTTCGGCATGGGGATCGATAAGCCCGATGTCCGGTTTGTTGTTCATTATGATCTCCCCAAAACCATCGAGTCCTATTACCAGGAGACCGGCCGGGCAGGCCGGGACGGGAAGCCTGCTGAATGCATTCTCTTCCACAGCAAGACCGATGTGGAGAAAATCCGGAACTTGTTGTCCTATGGTTGCAAGAACAGCCAGACGGTCAAAATGGCACGGGATAAATTCCGCGATCTATGCCATTTCTGCGAGATCACCTCGTGTAAAAGGAGTTTTCTGCTAGCTTATTTTGGGGAAGGTCAGGGCCCTGACGGTTGTGCGATATGTGAGACCTGTATGCATCCAAACATACCTGCGGGCAAGGTCATCAGTCATAAAAAAGTGCGGAGTTATCGTGGGAGAATTGCTTGCGCCAATCCGGTCCCTGCCAGCTGACCAGAGGTCTTACCCGATACCGAGCGTTTAAAAAGGCTGCATCCGGATAGTTCTTTTAGGAATGATCGATACTGCAAACCTTCCCGAAAATCCCGGCTGTTATCTCTATGCAGACGAGAACGGAACAATCATTTATGTCGGGAAGGCAAAGAACCTCAAAAAAAGAGTGTCGAGTTACTTCACTAAAAAAGATCATGACGCCAAGACCAGGAGCCTCGTTGCCCATATCGCATCAGTCGATGTTGTAGTCACCGATAACGAGACCGAAGCATTCCTTCTTGAAAATACGCTTATCAAAAAACACCAGCCGAAGTATAATATCGACTTAAAAGATGCCAAGCGCTATGCATGGATAGAACTGACCCTGGAGAAGTACCCGCGACTGGTGATCGCCCGCCGGGCAACCGGGGACGGGACCTTTTTTGGACCTTTTGTCTCCGCAGCGGAACGCGATCACGTACTTAATGTCGCAAAAAAAATATTTCATCTTCGGACCTGTAAAAAACTCCCAAAACGCCCGTGCCTCCGGCTGCATCTGCAGTCCTGCAGTGCCCCCTGCACTGGCACAGTAAGCCTTGAGGATTACGAAGAGAATGTCAAAAAAGCCTCACTCCTGCTCAAGGGGAAATCTACCGAGTTGCTTTCCAGGCTCCGTAACGAGATGACTACCCGGGCTGAAGAGAAAGAATACGAACGGGCTCTTGTGTTACGGAATGAAATTACTGCTATCGAACACCTTGCCGAACGTCAACAGGTAGAGCGCCGGCGCACATACGACCAGGATGTTATTGCATGGCAGGTCACTGAGGGAAAGGTCTACCTTCTCGTATTCAATGTTGAACGGGGAGCTCTCGCAAACAAAGAGGAATTCACCTTCGATACCGGAGAAGATTTCTTCGAAGAGTTCCTTGTCCAGTATTATTCTGACCGCGAACCCCCAAAAGAATTGATCCTTGATCACGAGACTGATCCGGCCCTTGCATCATTCCTTTCGGTAAAAAAAGGACAGCAGGTAGAAATTGTTGTTCCCAAGAGGGGAGATAAACGATTATTGCTCGACCTTGCCAAAAAGAACCTCGAAATTGCGTTCTTCCGCGATATCCTGAAAAGTGTTGAACTGGGGGCGGCCCTTAACATGCCTTTTGCACCTTCGGTAATCGAATGCTTTGATATATCCCATCTCGCCGGTACGGCCATGGTCGGGTCAATGGTGCAGTTTCGGGACGGAAAACCGGATAAAAGCAACTACCGGCGTTTTAAGATCAAGACGGTAGAAGGCATTGACGATTTTGCATCCATAGCAGAGATTGTAAAAAGGAGGTATAAACGTCTCGCTGATGAGCAGGCCCCGTTTCCGGACCTTGTGATTATTGACGGCGGGAAAGGGCAGCTTTCAGCGGCCCGGGATGCTTTGGCCACACTTGGATCTGCAAATCTGCCGGTTATCGCTATTGCAAAACGAGAAGAAGAAATCTATATGCCCGATGATGATTTCCCCCTTAGGCTTGATAAGAAAAGCATTGCGCTTCGCTACGTTCAGGAGATAAGAGACGAGGCTCACCGGTTTGCAATTACCTATAACCGGCTACTGAGAAAAAAGAAAGTTATAACCTGATCGGACAAATGTTTACCACAGTTAAAAGTATTTATGCTTCCTGATATACTATTGACGTAAAAGAAAACGGAGGATATCATGCCAGACTTTTTCAACCCCTTTAGTGGCACCGTTCCGGATCGAAAACTGACTCAGGATGAACTGCTCAGAGCGATCCGACTCGATATAGCCGGAGAACTGGAAGCGATTCATGGCTATCTTTCCCATGCGGATGCTACGGATAATGCACTTGCAAAGGCTGTGCTCACCGATATTGCAAACGAGGAACGCGTCCATGCCGGTGAACTTATCCGGCTACTGGGAATCCTCACGAATGGCGAGGAAGACCAGTATCTCTTGAAAGGAAAACTTGAGGTGGACGCCACCCAAGCCGGGTTAAACGCTCCGGCTTCTGAGGCGACCGCAAAGGATGAACCGACAATTGGATCACTGAAAACGACAGGAGTGTAAATTATGGCAAATACCTATCTTGGACGAGACGACGCACCGATTGAAGCGGCCACATGGAAATTGATCGACGATGTGATGATACAGGCTGCAAAAAGCCAGATGACAGGCCGGAAGATCCTGCCCATTGAAGGGCCATTCGGGTTCGGTCTTAAGGTCATCCCGATGGGAGATTATACCATTGATGATGGGATCGTAGGAAGCACCGCGATTCCCGTGACGATGATCAGGACAGAATTTTCCCTTGCAAAACGGGATCTTGCTGCCTATGAACGCGACCACATTGTCCTGGACACTACCCCGGTAGCATGTGCGGCAATGGATGCGGCTGAAAAAGAAGACAGGATCCTCTTCTCGGGACTTCCGGGAATTGACGGCCTCCTCAATGCAGAGGGCGCAGGTTCACTTACTCTTACCAAGTGGGACAAAGTAGGCGCAGCAGCAGACCAGATTATCAATGCAGTCACAAAGCTTGACGAGGCAGGGTTCCATGGACCGTACAGCATGGCACTTGCCCCGGCACTGTATAACCTGCTCTTCCGACGGTATCCCCAGGGGGATGGGACAGAACTCGATCATATCCGATCCATTGTCACCGATGGTGTCGTAAAGGCGCCGGCACTCAGGAAAGGTGGTGTCTTACTTGCCTCCGGCAGCCAGTACACATCTGTCGCTATCGGCCAAGACATGGTGACCGGGTTCAATGGACCTATAGGTGATCTCCTCGAGTTCCAGATTTATGAAAGCCTTGCTCTCCTTATCCGTGCACCTGAATCAATCCTTGTATTAAAGTAACCAATCCCTTTTTTTAAGAGATCAGTGTAATAACCTGACATGAATACCCGTACCTGCTCTCTTTGTGTATCGGTGCTTTTTCTTGCGATAGCACTTGTCTTTGGCGCTGGCTGTCTCAGTACCACGAATGTAGAAGACAACGCCGCCGGTCTCATTCATACGCATTACCAGTACCAGGATTCATGGTCACCGGAATATGGCTGCTACGATGACCTTACTGGGTACGTCTATAACACCGGGAACGTTTCTACGGATAACCTGAAACTCGATTTCAACCTGGTAAACACCGGAACCGGAACCATCAGGGACTCACGATCCATCTATATCGGGAATCTTGGACCGGGGCAGACGCAAAACTACGAAACCATTCTTGACGGCGAATGCTCGCAGGATTACCGGGTTGACATTGCATTCGAAAATCCCTAGATGAAGCAGTTATGGTTGGTATGCAAGCGGATCCCTGATACCAGCCTGTGCAAACGCTTCGAGCCTTTCCGTGCAGGCACCGCATTTCCCGCAGGAGAGGTCTTCACCTTTGTAGCATGACCAGGTATCTGCATATTCCACACCGAGCCCAATTCCTTTTTTAACAATGTCGCCTTTGGAGAGCCATAAATAAGGCACACTGAGTACGAGATCGTGCCAGTCGCAAAGGTGTAACGCTGTGGTCATAGCACTCACAAACGCCGGCCGGCAATCAGGGTAAATCGCATGATCTCCAGCGTGTGCCGCGTAAAACAGGTTTTTTGCACCTATACCGATAGCGTAAGCAGCTGCAAGGCTCAAAAAGATCATGTTCCGGTTGGGGACCACCGTCTGCTTCATGGTATCTTCAGCATAATGGCCTTCGGGGACCTTCCAGGTGTCCCGGGTCAGGCTCGAGGGGGCAAGATCGTTTAAGACTGGAAGGTTGACAAGGGTATGAGGGACATGCAGTTTTTTACAGGTCTTTTCTGCGCACCGGATCTCCTTTTTATGCTTCTGGGAATAGTCAAAGGTGACCGCCGCAACCTCGTATCCCTGATCGATGAGATCGTACAGAAGAGTAGTGCTGTCCATGCCCCCGGAAAAAATAAGTACTGCCTTCATTGTTGTATCCTTTCCCTGCTAACCGTTATATTCACGAGCTATATCAAGGAAACGCCGGGCCTCGTGGCAGTAAAAAGAGACAGGCACCTAAAAAGCATATCATTACAAACAACGAAAATATAATTCGGGAGTCACCAGAAATGGCCGGTCCATACCTGAAAAGCGGCGAATCTATCATCCTGACAACGGATCGGGTGCTCATTGATGATGTTGAGTACGACCTGATCCTTACAAGCCACCGGCTTGCCTTAGTTGACAGCGGCCATTTCAATGAACAGCCACAGGTTGTCCCATTTGACACGATAATATCGGTTAAAGGCGGAACCACACCGGCACGGGAACCTTGCATCACTATCGCCGTCGTCGACCCGGCTGACATCGATAATGAAAAGACCCTTAAACTTATCTTCACCCAGCAACCTTACCAGGACCGGGCCGCGGAATGCGATCTCTGGGTAAAAAAATTGATCGAGCATATCGTTTCGGTCCGTCACGAACCGGCACCGGCAGGTAAACAACCGGTCGACGTAAAAGCCGAGGGCACACATGCTACCATCCGCCGGTATGTCGCTCCTGAAAAGATTCGGCCCCATTCGGATGTACCCCTGATCAGAAAACCATCAGAGGAGTTATTGTCAGCGTTACAGAAAACGGCACAGGAAAAGTATGACCACGCACCGGTTGAACCCGGGCAGTCTGAACAACCTGACATTGAGGTTACTTCAGAACCTGAACGCGAAGGGGAATTACCGTCACCAGATCTCTTACCAGAAGAGGAAAGCATTGACATCACACCGATAGCCAAAACATCACCCCATGATGAAGGCATCCATTTCAAAAGGGAGAGCCACTCTGAGGAAACAGCCGGGCAGCCAGCCCCGGAAGTTCCTTTAACAGAAAAGATTCCTGAAGAGACAAGGGAATCAGAAGAACAGTCATCTCCGTTAATTGCAGAGGAAAGCCTGAGTATAAAAGTCCCGGATCTGCGGGATCAGGAACAACGCCGCCCCGAACCGATGGACGATATCGAAAAATTTGCCGGTGTATATGCAGACAAGATCCCCGGTCCGGCAGTATCATACGGAGCACTATCGGAACTTGATATACCCGGTGATGTGCAGGCCGAAGAATCAAAAACTCCTGATGACGAAAGCTCGGAAGGGACGGGTCTACCCGACACAGTGGTTTTCCCGGTACTTTCAGGCAGTGTCAATCAAGACGAAACGCCAAAAACTCCGGAAAGAAATGCTCCACCAGTACCCATTGAACCCCCCTCTCCGGGAAAGACGGCGGGAAAAAAGCCGGTCGGGATGATTGTCGCAATTATACTCGTGCTTATCGTTGTCTTTGGAGCAACAGCCATGATTGTTTTGTCCTCTCCTGCGGGAGTGGTAAGCGGTGCAAATAACACGGTCGTTGTACCAATCGTCACTTCACCTCCAGTTACAACACTTGTACCACAGGAGGTAATGCCTTCACAAGGCGTGTGGGTAAAAGTAACCTATAACGGAACTTATCTGGGTGAATACGGGAATCCCGGAGGCCTCATTCTGGTCCGGGGAACCGGAGAACAGTTCTATGCCATTAAAAACAGCAGTGATCTCGTCCAGGCAAGCTTCCAGAAGATGGACTATTCCGGGGATACACTAACGGTTGACATTTATAATAACGGCTCACTGATCACGGACATCAGCAAAAGTGCCCCGGAAGCAACGATAGCGCTGCTCGTTGATCCCAAGACAGGAAAACCCCCGTATGTACCGGTCAGGCAAGAGGGTGTACCGTAACAATTGGCGGTGCATACATCGGGTTCGCGTTCCCATACAGAGAACAATGCTGCCACCCATTTTCAGTTGAGGAAATCATCGCCTGTCCCGTACCTGAAGATTTTTGAATCTTGCATGCATTGGTAGGTATGGTAAGAACTATGGCAATTGACTGGTACAATGAGTTTGTCGATACATCCTATGAACCGGCAAAAGATGATCTTGTCTGCCTTTTTTATTTTGAACCGGCGGCAGGGATTTCAAACGAAGAAGCAGCCGGCAGGATAGCTTCTGAGAGCTCAACGGGCACATGGACAACTTTGTTTACCATGCCGCCACGGATGAAAAAACTCGAAGCAAAGGCATTCTCATTTGACGGCCATTTTGTGAAGGTCGCCTATCCTCTTGAACTTTGGGAGGAAGGTAACGCCGTACAACTGATGAGCGGCATTGCAGGGAACATTTTCGGGATGAAAGCCCTCAAGAACCTGCGCCTCCTTGATGCATCGCTTCCTGCTTCATATATTCGCGGTTTTAAAGGACCGCATTTTGGCATGGACGGGATCCGCAAAATGATGAAAGTAAATGACCGGCCGCTCACCGGAGCCGTCCCAAAACCAAAGATCGGGTTTTCAGCACAGGAACATGCACAAATCGGGTATGAGACCTGGATGGGCGGCTTTGATTTTGTCAAAGACGACGAGAATCTTACATCGACCTCGTTTAACCGGTTCGATGACCGGGTAAAATATATGACAAAACTGCGGGACAAGGCTGAAAAGGAAACCGGCGAGAAGAAATCAGCATTCTTAAACATCTCCGCTGACGTGGAAACCATGAAAAAGCGAGCCGATCTCCTGGTGGAGTACGGCTGGAACTACGCGATGATTGACGTAGTAGTCGCTGGAAACGCCAGCGTTATGACCATGCGGGACTACTGTTCTGACCTTGGCCTTGCGATCCATGCGCACCGTGCAATGCATGCAGCGTTCGACCGGAATAAAAAACACGGCGTGACGATGTTCTTCCTTGCAAAACTTATGCGGCTGATAGGAGTATCCCAGATCCACACTGGAACGGCTGTAGGAAAACTGACCGGAACAAAAACCGAGTCTATCCTTCTTGCTGATCTTCTTAGGAAGAAGAAGATTGCAGAAGTCCCCCACCAATGTCTTGCACAGGACTGGGGATCCATCAAGAATGCATTCCCGGTCTCGTCCGGCGGCCTGCACCCGGGCCTTGTTCCTGACGTTCTTGATATCTACGGTAAAGACCTCATCCTTCTTGTATCAGGAGGTATCCATGGTCACCCCAAGGGTACCCGGGCCGGCGCAAAAGCAACCATGCAGGCAATTGAAGCGTGGCAGGAGGGTGTAACACTTGATGACAAGGCTAAAACCGCACGCGAACTGCACGAAGCGCTGAAAAAATGGGGCTATTACAAACCAAAGTAAGCAACCGAAGATAGTACTCTATACCAATCCCTTTTTATATCCCGGTCAAATCTCCTTAGCATCTTGACAGGGTTCCAGCTCGTCTCTTCCTTTCCGCCCGCAGGCTCACAGCCGGAAGCAATAGCCCGGCTCAATGACGGCCTTACCGACAACATTCGGTGCCAGACACTCCTTGGGGTTACCGGCTCCGGAAAAACGTTTACTATGGCAAATGTGATCGCTGCAGCAGACAAACCGACGCTTGTTATCGCTCACAACAAGACACTTGCCGCCCAGCTGTATCAGGAATTCTGTGATTTCTTTCCTAAAAACCGGGTCGAGTATTTTGTCTCGTATTATGACTATTACCAGCCGGAATCGTATATCCCTGCAAAGGACCAGTACATCGAGAAGGACTCGTCCATTAACCCTAAAATTGAGATGCTACGGCTATCAGCTACTGCCTCGCTTTCCTACCGGCGCGATGTGATTGTCGTCGCTTCAGTCTCCTGCATATTCGGCCTTGGAAATCCTGAAAACTTCCGGAACCTCGGTTTTGATCTTACCGTCGGCCAGAAAATCTCAAGAAACGAGATCATGAGCCGGCTCCTGGATATCCAGTTCGAACGTAATGATATTGATCTTTCTCCAGGCCGGTTCCGGGTCAAAGGCGACACCATCGATATTGTCCCGGGTTATTTTAATGATATTATCAGGATAGAACTCTTCGGCGACGAGATCGAGCGTATCCGGGAAGTGGACAAAAATACCGGGGCAAAAAAAGAGGAAATGAAATATTTCTACGTTTACCCGGCACGCCATTTCGTAACACCGGAAAGTGCACAGAAAGCTGCTATCACTTCAATAAAGGAAGAGCTCGATGAAGTACTGCCTACATTAGGGCTGGTTGAAGCGCACCGGCTCAGGCAGCGGACGAACTTTGATCTCGAGATGATACGCGAGACCGGTTCCTGCAAAGGGATCGAGAATTACTCCAGGCACTTCGATGGCAGGAAGCCAGGAGTGAAACCCTATTGCCTTCTCGATTACTTCCCCGATGATTTCCTTATCATTATTGATGAGAGCCACCAGACAATCCCCCAACTGCACGGTATGTACAATGGCGATCGTTCACGAAAAGAGACGCTCGTAAACTATGGTTTCCGTCTACCTTCTGCACTTGACAATCGCCCCTTGAAATTTCACGAGTTTGAGCAGTACATGCGCCAGGTAGTTTTCGTTTCGGCAACGCCGGGACCGTATGAATTAAAGCATTCCACACAGGTGGTTGAACAGATTATCCGTCCAACAGGACTTATTGACCCGGCAGTAGAAGTAAGGCCCACTGAAGGCCAGACGCTCGATGTAATAACCGAAGTGAATGAGACCGTTGCTCGCGGCGACCGGGTCCTGATCACAACACTTACTAAAAAACTTGCCGAGGAACTTTCCGAGTACCTTGCTGACCGGGGAATCCGCACACGATATCTCCATTCAGAAATTCAGACACTCGAGCGTACAGAAATTATCCGCGAACTGCGGCTGGGTAAGTTCGATGTCCTGGTTGGAATTAACCTCCTCCGGGAGGGTCTTGATATCCCGGAAGTGGGGTTTATTGGCATTTTGGATGCCGACAAGGAAGGGTTCCTCCGCGATGCCCGGAGTCTCATACAGATCATCGGAAGAGCCGCAAGGAACCTGAATGCAAAGGTAGTGCTTTACGCCGACAATATGACTGATTCGATGAAAACGGCCATCTCAGAGACAAAACGCCGGCGCGAGATGCAGGTCGCTTACAACGAGGAACATCATATTGTCCCGCAGACGATTATAAAACCGGTAAAAGAGAAAGAAGTCGAGATCAAGGATACAAAACATGTACCAAAAGCCGAGATCCCCAATGTTGTCATCGAACTGGAAAAACAGATGCGGGATGCTGCGGACAAACTTGACTTCGAGCGGGCTATTGCTTTACGTGAACAGGTAAAAAAACTCAATGAACGACTCAGGGAAAGTGGAAAACATCGCGGACATGAATGATGCGATCGAAGATTCTTAACGATGTGATTTAATAATCTGCGCAGATCTGCCATTTATTCCGTTGACGAATTACCAAACCGGTATGCACATTCCGAAATCGTCATTTCGAACCGCGCACCCTTCCCAACTTTTCCGGTTTCCTTGATAGTTATACCTGTAATCGCAAGTATTTCCCGGGCGAGGAATAAGCCGTAGCCGGTATTTTTTCCAAAACCTCTGGTAAAGATCCGCTCTTTATCCTGCCCGGGAATACCGATGCCGTTATCTTCGAATGCAAGAACTACTTCTTTTCCTGTCCGTCGGTAGGAAACATGTATTTCTGTGACCCTTTCACCGTGACGAAGCGCATTTTCAATGAGATTGAAAAAAACTTTTTCGATGAGAAGATCCGCATAAATCTCAAGATTTCCTGTCTCAATCACAATAGTTATATCCCCGGTATTTGCTGTAGCTAGTACCGAAGATATACAATCTTTTACCTGCTTCCACTGAGGCGGCTGAACTCCAACATTCTGGTAGATTCGTGTGAACACGATCTGGCTGTGGATCGTCTTTGCAACATTTTCTTCTTTTTGAATCAGGTCGGCAAATTTTTCGTTACCTAACTGTTTTTTCAGGATCCCGATATATCCTTCAAGCATAGTCAACTGATTAAGAATATCATGTCGTGTAATACTGGTCAAAAGGCTCACTTGTTTATTTGCCTTTTTTATTGCATCTTCGGCGAATTTACGATCGGTGATATCCCGTGCTGATGCATAAAGCATATCTTCACCATCGATGGTAACACTGGTTGCAGTAATCTCAACATTACATAAGGATCCATCCTTCCGGTGATGACATGTTTCAAATTCGATACATTTTACCTGCTTTGATTCAAGTCGCTCGCGTACCTGATTCAGGCTTAATTGTGTATCCCAATCCTTGACATTGAGTGATGCAGCCTCATTTGCAGAATAACCGAGATGGGACAGGAATGCATCATTCCATTCGCGGAGATTACCGTTTTTATCAATGATATGAATTGCATCCGTCGACGTTTGCAGCAGCAATTCATAGTGCTTGCTTTTTTGTTCCAGTTCAGACTCCAGGCGTTTCCTGTCAGTTATATCGGTCATCATACCAAATGAACCGCGAAATTCCCCTGCATTATCTTTTACCGGAGAAGCAGAGACCAGCATCCAGCATACACTACCATTCTTACGCCGGAACCTGCGTTCGTACGTTTCGCTATTCCCCTCTATTCGCGTATGCATTTTGCTCTCGTGATCCTGGATATCTTCCGGGAACAAAAAATCAGCAGCATTCCTGCCAATCAGCTCATCTTGAGAATAACCTAGGATATCTGTCACTTTCCAGTTGGCAAATGTAACATTATACCCGGGATCGACTACCCAGATCCCTTCATTGGCAGTCTCGACAATGCGTCGATAATTTTCCTCACTCTCTTTGAGTGCGTTTTGTACACGGAGATGCTCCTGTATCTGTTTTTCCAATGCATTGTTGGCTATAACAAGCTCGGTGGTCCGTTCCATCACTCGTTCTTCAAGGGCTACCTGGTACCTCTTCATTTCTGTAATATCTTCAAAGATAATACCTACAGCGCGGCTCCCTGCTTCGAACACGAGCGGGATAAATTTCATCAGGAAATACTGAGTTTCACCGGCTTTTTCCATACGGAAATCAAAAGTCCTGCCGGATCCATCCAGTGCCTCTTTCAGTAAGGCAAACTGTTCCTTGGAAAAATACGAGGCAAGAGAAGAATGTTCTAATTGCCTTCCCTTGATATCCTCTTTAGAAACGCTAAAATAAGAAAGAAATGAGTCATTAGCTTCCTGTATAAAGAGATCCTTATCAAGAATGAGAATAAGATCGGATGCAAGACTCAGCAGATTAGTCAACGGCAGCCGCTGGGAGAGATAGAACAGCTTAGCGCGTCCCAGTTCCCTTAGATCTGCCTGACCCGACATCACCAGAGAGTTAAGGTATTTTGCAGCGGTTGCACGGTTGAGGGATAGGTCTTTTGAAACTTCCTCTATAGTCAGGCCTTTTGGGTTAATTTTTAATATATCTTTGATACGATCCAGTTCGTTTTCCAAGACATTATCAATCCTAGTCTATTATCTGTTAATTAACAGTATTTATTGTTATTGTTAGTTATCAATAATAATCTTCAATAATCGTCATTAAACAAAATGTTTAAATATAATTGAGATAAAGTGGATGATCATCTTCAGAACCAAGAAAACGGGTTCTGAGTTTCAACTTTCAAAAAATTTAGGTGATTGGTGTGCAGGAAAAAACAACTTTCGTAGAAATCCAGGCAAGAAACTCATCTTGCAACATGTCTGTTGAGGCCGATCTGAAGGATTATTTCGAGATTCTTTATGATCTTCCACAAAAATTCAATGAATACGTCCACACCCCGACAATTCCCTCGTGGCGCTGAAGAGAAAACAGACAAGAACACCAAACTACGGAGAGGTACATTATGGAAACTGAAACCAACCTTATCAAGGAAACAATAAGGATCGCTGATACGACTGCCAACCCGGCTCCGCTGGGATTACTGGCATTCGGCATGACGACGATTCTTTTGAACCTGCATAATGCCGGGTTCTTTGCAATGGGATCTGCGATCTTTGCAATGGGAATATTCTTCGGCGGGATTGCGCAGATCATTGCAGGTATTATGGAATGGAAAAAGAACAACACGTTTGGCTCGACCGCGTTTGTCTCGTACGGTTTTTTCTGGATCTCGCTTGTAGGCCTGATCCTCATGCCGGTATTCGGATGGAGCGGTCCGATCCAGATGCAAGCACTTGTATCATTCCTTACACTCTGGGGATTATTCTCGTTTGTGATGTTCATCATCACATTACGGTTGTCAAGAGCGCTCCAAGTGGTTTTTGGATCCCTGACGCTGCTGTTTCTGCTCCTGATTGTGGGAAACGCTGTTGGTAACGATACCATCCTCGAGATCGCCGGGATCGTGGGTATTATCTGCGGGCTCTCAGCGATGTATACCGGCCTTGGTCAGGTAATGAATGAAGTGTATAAAGAACAGGTAATCAGACTTGGGTGAACAAAATGGTTGAATTAAAAGAATACGAATTGATGTTTGAGTACAATCCATTGGCTCAGGCGATTATAGACAAGGACTTGAAATTCCTGAAAGTAAATTCGGGATTTGTAAAGCTTTTCGGGTACTCAGCAGACCGGCTGCTCGCAATAAAGATCACGGATCTCCGAGCTCAAGGTATGTTAAAATATCTCAAAGACACAGGCAAGTCGTATATTGACGCGATTAACCTAAAGAAAAGAACGTTTGGGGAATCAACCATTGAAGCACCGACTGGCATCCATGTGGTCCAGCGGGCTAATATCCCGGTACTTAATGAAAAAGGTGAGGTAACTTCCGTTTATGTTACGTACCACGACATCACAAAAATCGTGAAATCACGGGAATTCATGGAAAAGGAAGTCGGAGAGCTCAGCAAGGTCTACAGCAAGATGGCCGAAGGCGATCTCACCGTCCGGTACGATCTTACCAAGCCGGATGAAGATACCCAGGAGACCTATGAACAACTCGTCAAGCTCCGGGACGCGGTCCGCGGGATCGTCATCAATCTTGAAAACAATATTCATGACGTCAACAAAAAGATGCAGAACCTGACCTCAACAGCGGACGAAGCAACCCGCAGTGTTGACGAAGGGTCCAAAGGAGTCCAGCAGATCGCTCAAAACGCAGGTAAAGTCAGCAGCAATGCGGAAAAGGCGTCACAGGGAGTCGACCAGATTGCAAAAGCCATGCAAGACATGAGCGCGGCAGTCGAAGAGATCACCTCAAGCATGGAATCAGTCTCGACGCTTTCCAAACAGGCTAACGAACTCTCCCAGTCCGGTGCGGCTCTAGCAGGTAATGCCGAAAAGAGTATGGCCGAGATCTCCACGTCCTCCGCAAAAGTCCATGAGATCGTCTCAGATGTAGAAAAGCAGATGGGAGAGATCTCAAAGATCGTCGTACTTATCAGGGAGCTGGCCAACCAGACAAACCTCCTGGCACTTAATGCAGCTATCGAAGCTGCCCGGGCTGGAGATGCAGGGCGGGGCTTTGCAGTCGTTGCAACGGAAGTAAAATCACTGGCACAGGAGTCACGAAACTCTGCCGAACGTATTGAGGAGATGATCACCTCCTTAAAAAAGAGCACGCAAAATGCGTCGGCGGCGATGAACGCTTCGAAACTGATTGTCGAACAGGGTTCAAAAATGGTTACCGAGACCCTGCAGTCCTTCAACAAGATTGCTGCTGCTGTTGAAAAAGTAGCATCGAGTGCGACTGAGGTGGCAGCAGCTACAGAAGAGCAGGCAGCGACAACCGAAGAGATCACTGCAAGTGTTTCCGAAGTTGCAAGTCTTGTGGAACAGACCGCAAAAGAAGCCAGTGATGCGGCTGCAGCGACAGAAGAATCATCAGCTGCACTGGACGAGATCAGCCGTATGGTGGCAACCGTAGATAAAATTGCAGTCGAGGCAATGGAAGCAAACAAAAGATTCAAGGTGGATTAAACGGGGCGCGTTACTATGGCGGCAAAAGCAAGCGAGCCAGAAGAGGCGCAGGCCCAGAACCTGGAAGATACGACAAGAAAACGACAGGGAAACATTCAGATCGTTGAGTTCGTCCTTGGCAAAGAAAGCTTTGCCATCGATCTGTTCGATGTTAAGGAAGTCGTGGAATACACCACGATCACCAAACTTCCCAATGTGCCGGCATACATAAAAGGCATTATCGATCTCCGGGGTGAGATCACGACAATCATCGATCTCAAGCACCGGCTCAACATTACAGACAGCAGCCAGGTCGCGGCCGAATCATCCCGTATCATCGTACTCGATAACAAGATTACCGGGACCAAACTCGGAATACTTGTCGATGATGTTACCTCGGTTTCAACCTTTGAGGCAAAGCAGGTCGACTATACCTCAGCTTCAGTAAGCAAAGAGGAGACGGCGATCATCGGTATCATCAAACGTAAGGTCAAGGTCAAAGACAAGGAGAAAAACGAATTGATCATCTGGATCGATATCAAGCAACTCCTCGAGGATATTGATACGTCAGCATGAGATTTTCTCCCGGGTTTTGAGATCTGATTCGGATACGTCAGAAAAAGTACGTTGGATGGATGACAGGATATCATCCATTTTACCGTATGGTTATGTTAGGCAGGTGGAGGATTGTATTCATGATTTCAGTACTCTATGTAGATGACTGTTCGTCATTACTCTACTGTATCTGCCGTTTTCTGGAGTCAAAAGGGGATATGGAGGTTGAAACAGCACTTTCAACCAAAGATGCATCACGGATACTGGACTATATTTCCTTTGATGTCATTGTGACTGATTACAACACCGAGGAATCCTCTGGTATAGGTCTCCTTCAACAAGCCCGGCAGAAAGGCATTATGACGCCATTTATATTCTTTACCCTGGAGAAAAACGGTGTTATGGAACTGGAAGCCGCACAGTATGGTCGGGTAGCTTTTGTGCCAAAAATACTCAAATTCGGTTCCAGCTGTGATGGGCTTGAAAAAGCCATCCGGACTATATTCCAGAAATCCCATGCGGGGAATCTGCATTAACAAAAGGATCAGATTCTCACTTGAATATAAGGCAGGACCAAAGGATTTGTCAGGTTCTTCGTTTCTGATTTTCTTGATTTCCTACCGTAACAGAAACCCCTATGTACCAGTGATAGCGTAATACTACGCTGATATCCTTCCAAACCCATTGAGAAACCTGGTGCAGTCTTGATAGTTCCTCTGAGTTTTTCTCTTCTGAACCAGGTATTTTCAGGTGAATACCATGGAACCAACACCTCAAAACAACGCTCCCGACCCTGAAGTCCCGGCCCATGATCCTCATTACAAATGGGTTGCCCTTTCAAACACCACAATCGCCATGTTCATGGCCGCGGTTAATGGAAGTATCCTCCTTATTTCGCTTCCCGCCATCTTCAACGGGATCCATATCAATCCCCTCACCTCGTTCCAGTACCTGCTCTGGATCCTGATGGGATACGGGATCGTTACGGCAACACTTCTTCTCAGTTTCGGACGGCTCTCAGATATGTACGGCCGGGTCCGGCTATACAACATCGGATTTGCAATCTTTACTATCGGTTCCATTCTTCTCTTCCTGACACCTAATACCGGAGATGCCGGGGCAGTCGAACTCATCATCTTCCGGCTTGTCCAGGCTGTTGGCGCCGCATTTATCTTCTCCAACAGTGCCGCAATCCTCACCGATGCATTTCCGCCCGATGAACGGGGAAAAGCCCTCGGTCTCAACCAAGTGGCAGCCCTCGCAGGTCAGTTCATTGGCCTGATTATCGGTGGTATCCTTGCGGTCTTTAACTGGCGGTATGTCTTTTTGATCACGGTTCCGTTCGGCATGATCGGGACAATCTGGGCGTTTTTAAAACTCAAAGAACCGGTCTACCAGAAGCGATCCCAGAAAATTGATGTTTGGGGGAACCTTTCCTTTATTGGCGGCCTGACCCTCTTTCTCGTTGGCATCATTTACGCCCTTATCCCGTACGGCAGCTCACCCATGGGTTGGGGTGACCCGTTCGTGATTGCTGCACTCCTTGCCGGCATTATTCTTCTTGTAGCTTTCCCCATAATCGAGACAAAAGTAGAAGATCCAATGTTCCATCTGGATCTTTTCAGGATCCGCAACTTTGCCTTCGGAAACGCGGCCGGTTTTCTCTCGGCCCTTGCCCGTGGCGGCGTAATGATCATTTTGATCATCCTGCTTCAGGGAGTTTGGCTTCCTCTGCATGGCTTCAGTTTCGAATCGACACCGTTCTGGGCCGGAGTATACATGCTGCCGCTTACCATCGGCTTTGTGATAATGGGCCCACTTTCCGGTATCATCTCCGACAAGTACGGCGCCCGGTGGATCAGCACATTTGGCATGATCCTGGTCGGGATCTCGTTTTTGATTCTCGCGATTCTGCCTTACAATTTCGATTACCTGACTTTTGCGATAGCATTGATGATCATGGGCCTTGGTAACGGTATGTTCAGCTCCCCCAATGCAGCGGCTATTATGAACTCGGTACCGGCTGATAAACGCGGTGTTTCCTCCGGAATGATGTCGACTCTTATGAATTCCGGGTTTGTCCTGTCTATGGGAATGTTCTTTACAATTATCGTGTTCGGTCTCACAAAGGCGTTTCCCCCTATGCTCACTGAGGCACTTTCGACGGCTAACGCTACACCGCTTATCCCGGCTATGAGCGCGATACCCCCTACAGGAGCACTCTTTGCGGCATTCCTGGGATACAACCCGGTCCAGATGATTCTTACGGGCCTCTCGCCGTCACTAATTGCCTCTATTGCTCCGACAACTATAACGACCCTTACTGGTGTAGTTTGGTTCCCGACGACGCTCGCACTAGCATTCATGCCTTCGCTTTCCCTCTCATTCTATATCGGTGCATGTCTTTCCTTTATCGCAGCTCTATTTTGTGCCCTGAGAGGCGACAAGTATGTAGCGGAGATTGATCGCGTTAACCTGGAGATAAGTAGCAGCAACGATCCGCAAGAGGCATCAAGCGAAAACGTAAAGGAGGAACCAGCCATACAAAAAGAAGAGGAGGGATTGGCATGATACCAGAGTTATTGTTTAGCAGGATTTTGGTCGCGACGGATGGATCTGAAAAGAACCGGGCTGCCCTTGATGAGGGAATAAAAATAGCACATGCAACAGGCGCCACCATCTATGTAGCATATGTAATAGATATGGGTACATTCTCATCTATGTCGGCGGAAGTGCCGCTCGGTGATCCGTATCGGGTCTTTAAAGCGGAGGCGGAGCAGGCGTTTGCCCGGGTAAAATCAAAGGCCGGGGATACAAAAGTTGAAACCGCAATCCTTGAAGGCAGGCCGGCCGCCGAGATCGTGAAGTTTGCCGCGAAAAATAAGATCGATCTGATCATCATCGGCACACAAGGAAAAAAAGGCCTGGAGCGCCTGCTTCTTGGTAGTGTCGCAGAAGAGATTATCCGGTCTGCGCCCTGCAGGGTTTTAGTAGTTAAGTAAGGGAACTACCTCAATTTGTGTATCCAGATAAAACGAAAAAAAATCAGCACACACAAAACCACAAACGCAATACGACAGTACAGCAATAAAAATACGGTGATTAAAAAATGACCTTGCTGGCAGATTTAGTTATAGGGTTGATCCAGCTGATCATTGCCATCATTTTTTCCGTAATCGCACTTTATGCAGGATTACTTACCTTCAACCATCTTACCGGAGGTTTTGATGCACCGGGTGAGATTAAACGGGGAAATGTTGCTGTTGGTCTCCTCATTGCTTCCATTTATATTGGTATTTCCATCCCGGCATACGCCGGAATTCAGGCAATTCTCGCCGGTTTAGCCAGTATTGCGGCAGAAGGCGTCTTCTCAGTAGAAAGTGCCCTTAACATAGTATGCATAGTCGTTGAACTGGGACTGAGTATTCTTCTGGCTGTTGCAGCAATCTATGTCGTAATGTATATTATTGCTCAGGTGAGTTCCTCTATTGACGTGCTTCGTGAAATCAAATACGGCAATACCTCAATGGCACTGGTAGTGGCAAGCATGATCCTGTCAGTGTGTATTGTAGTCCATTGGAGTATTGACGGATTATTCAAAGCGGTCTTCTTTTAGAAGTATTGAAAACTCCATCTTTATTTCGAGTGAAGGAATTTCCAAAAAAATGAACTGATGAAGGATAACCAATCCATTTTTCCAAAAGAAAGGAAAGCAGGGAACACCGATCAGATTGGTATTTATTAATCAGAAAAAAGTACCCAAAACTACCGTGCTGCGCTTTCCTGAACCCCTCCGGCGTCACTTCCTTCCGGGATACCGACCATATAATAGCGTTTGATAAATTCTCGTACTTTTTCCGATTCTATCCAGCCCATATCAAGCTGGGTGACGATCCGATCAATCTCGCGGGCCTGCAGGATAATCTTATCAGTCACATCGCCGGGAGCAAGACTCGAAAGTCCAACGATAACAGCAAGAGGGTTCCGTATATGATCGCCAAGGATGGCAAACTGCTCGATATTTTTTTCTATCTGTTCAAGTGCCTCTCTCTTTACTGATTCCATCTGCTTACGAGCAGTGATATCGATAAACGAGGCCATGATACAGACAGGAGTATTCGTTTCATTTTTTACAAGATTAATCCAGAGCAGGACATAAAACGGTGTCTGGTCGGCTTTGTAAAGAAGGATCTCTCCAAGCCAGCTCCCTTTGCGTTGAAGCGCATCCTTAATCTGTTCGATGCTCTGGTGGGACGCTACAAATTTCCAGAGGTTTGCACCGTTGAATTCCTGTTCATCGTGGGATCCTGTCATCGACAGAAGGGAGCGATTGACATAGGTGATGGTAAAATCGAGATCCATTATGGCAATCGCATTAAGCGATGAGCTGATTGCGTGATCCCGAATGATAAGCGCTTCCTCAGCCTGTTTCCTTGCCGTAATATCGACGATTGTACAGACAAACTGGTCATCCGGGAGTATACCAGCTGATAGTAAAACCCACCTGAAGGTGCCGGTCTTTGTCATAAAACGGGTTTCAAGGTTTTCCACGCTTCCCTGTGAGGCAAGAGTCTGGAAGAATTTTTCCCGGTCGGCTTCGTCAATCCAGAATCGGGGAAATGGCTGAGCCGCAACTTCGGCGGGTTCGTAGCCTAAGGTACCAGCGAAACGCTGGTTAACCTCTTCGATAATCTTATCAGAACCGTTTACAACGCCAATCCCGGCCTCAGAGTGGTCAAACGTTCCCCGGTATTTTAATTCGTTCCTGCGCATGTGGATGGCAAGACTCGAAACGACAGCTGCAATACCGATAACTACAAAACAGGTGAAAAAGGATGCCGCCACCTGGCCAAGCTCCCCACCTGTAACTGCGGCAACGAATCCGATATAGATGACTGATACACCGGCTGCATACCATACGCCCCAGCGGGGGTACCAGTACGACGCTATGACAATCGGGATATAGAGGAGGTTTGTGGCAACGGCAGCGGTGCCATAATGGAACGCGAGAATGTTGATGAGTAGCGCGAGAATGGTGGTACTGACAACAATAAATGGCCAGAGATCGACGAGATTTTCTTCACGTTTCCCAGAGAGAGATTCTCGAACGTTCATCAGTTAACACCATTGTTATAACACAAAGGGAGGTATATCCAAGGGATGCCAGGCCCTGTTTTCTCCGTCTATGTTTCCTTTTTGCACAAATGGATATTAATAATTTTTGGTTATTTTATGATTAAAGACAAATAATGAGAGCACCATTTTGGCGGAGAATGCATATTCCATCGTATTTTTGCTTATTCGCAAAAATTATAAGCGATACAGGCTATTGCACCGGTTCAAAGGGCCGGTTATTCATCGTCCATGAAAAGACCTCATGTCAGGAAAAATTAGCCAAATCCCCATTGGGCAAGGGTTGTATGTGAAGGATCAACATCCTTCCACGACCAGCCAAGAGCCTCGATGATCCGTGAGATGGGCTGTTCGATGGTCTTTTCAAGCATAAGTTCCCAGTCTGGTATAAACTCTTTTGGCACCTGATCAGCGTACTCGAAACAGAGCACGTCGGTCTTTGGGTATTTTTCGGTCACGGTTTTTATGTAGATGCGTTTTGGCTTACTGCCTTTACCAAATTCTGTATGCAGGTACTTATTGGCATACCGGGCTCCCCTTACCTGTGCATCATCAGTCTCATAGTCGTCAAGAGACTTACCGATCCCCCCGGGTATACCAATCTCATCAAGGGAGAATTTGCCGGCACGGTACTGTGTAATTATATCACCAAGATAGGCTTTGATCTCCTGGTAGTCCACCCCGGCAAGGATCATTTCCATCACTTTTTGCTGGGCTATTTTAGTGATCTGAGGCGTATCACTGCGACGGATTTCAAAACCTACGACATCAATCTGGTTGGCATCTTTGCCTTCCTTCCAGACAAGACGCCCTGCATATCGTTTCTTTTTACCGGCCTGGAAAAACCGTGCATATATCTTTTCGAACTTGATCGAGAAGTAGTGCGTCTCGGCGTTCAGCTCTCTTAACGCAAAGTCCTTGTAACTTGCATTGAGCTGTTTTTCAAGCACTCGTGCTATTTCGATGGTTTTTTCCTGATCAAGCGGCGGCAGCTGGATCATGCAGGAATCCGTATCGCCGTAGATCACCTTGTAGCCATGCTGCTCAATCACCCGCCGGGTGTGTTCAATGATCGCCCGGCCAACAGACGTTACCGCAGCGCCAATCTCGCGATCAAAAAGCCTGAACCGGGTATACCCCGATACGCCGTAATAGGTGTTCATGATCACCTTGAGCACGTTTTGCTGCATATCGTAGAGAACGTACTGCGGCGAACCGTAGGGGAAGGTATTCCGGAGATTTTTTCTTGCATCTCTTTCTTTTAAAAGTTCTGAAAGAATGCTCCGGGTCAGCCCGTCAGGTTGCTTTCTGAACCGGATCCCGTTGGGAGCCTTGAGTTCACCATCGGGATCTTTTGTCTCGGGAGACGCGTTGATGGTCATCATCGCCATAGGATACAGCGATTTAAGGTCAAATACCACGACGTTTTCGCGTACACCTTTACTTGGTTCAAAAACGGTTGCCCCTTCAAACTCTTCAGCATTTGCAAAACCTTTTGAGGGAAGGATGTATTTGCCATGAGCTTTTCGAAGGATATAGACGTCAATAACGCTCGATGAATTCAGTGTTTTATCCAGAGGGCAGCCGACATAACGGGCGATTTCCCGGTAAAACCCGACAATGTTGTTTTTCTTATCAATGGCGACGCAGAGTTCAACATCTTTATAGTTGTATTCGACAAGAAGTGCGGGTTGTTTTTTCCAGAGATCGGAGACTGTGCCGGTATACCGTACTTTTCGTTCTCCGACTTCTTCCCAGGCAATCGCATCAAGACGGTAGGATTCCTTAAGGGTCGAATGCATCTTTTTGTAACCGGTGAGGAGATCGAAAAGCGCCCTGCCGCGAAGTGCATTCCGATCGGTCATACCCGGGAGACGAGCGAGCATGACCGGTGAGAGCCCCAGTTTCTCCATTCTTCCGGTAATGTAAGGCATATCGAAGTCGACAAAGTTCCATCCTGTGAGGATATCGGGATCGCGTTGTCCAAGGTACACACCAAACGCCCGGAGCATGGATACCTCATCGGCATACGTACAGATAGTATGGGATCCTTTCCGGAAACAACCGTTTTTCAGGCCACCTTGTTCCCGTTTTTCAGTGATCTCGTCCGGCATAACAGAGCCACCGAACAGGAACGTAGTATAGTCGTCATCGAATGAATCGTGGCAGGTAATACAGATAATCGCATCCCGCTGGGTATCAGGAAAACCACGCTCATCTTCGCATTCTATATCGATAACACAGACCCGTGCCGGTGCATCAACTTCTGCGGGAACAAGTTCGTGATAATCTGCAGACGCCGAGGGTACTTTAACCGCCCCGGTAAGGCCGCAGTCGATCATGAATCTCGTCGCAAAGGGTATGTCAGCTTCAAAATGCCGGTACCGCTCTCTGACGTCCCGGACGTCCCCGGGACGAACGGTGTACAACCGTTTAAGTTTCTCTCCCCGTATCGAACGGTAGATAGTGTCCGGCTCTATCGTCACCTGATCGGGATGTATCTGGCCCACCTGTTCTTCCGGAACATAAAAATACGGCAGAAAACCGGTCACGTCAATCCGGTGAGCCTCCCCACGAGGATCTCTCCCAAAGACGTGAATAACCGGTCCGTCGGGGGTATTGCTATACTCGACCTGGTTAATGGCGATAGTCATTTCGCCGGTATCCACACCAGTACGGGTTTCGGTTAGCGTCTCTGAAGATCGTAGGACCTGAACAGGCATAGTCTAAAGCACCACCGTGCGGCAGAGATCCCGGACAAATGCCCCGGCCTGGATCAATCCTGCCTGTTCAAAACGGTCAAGGTTCCACGGGATAATCTCCAGTATACCAGTACGCCCGACCCGGACCGGGACACCAAGTGAACATTCAGCGATACCGTACTCCCCTTCAAGCACCGTAGAACAGGGAACTGTTTCCTGTGAATCAGAAAGCAGCAGCCGGATCAGAGTCGCAATATGATATGCAGGGCCAAACACGGTCCCGCCTTTGCCCTTGATAACTTCCATGCTTGCTCCCTGGAGTTCTTCAAGGATAGCGTCACGGACATCTTCAGTAACCGGTTGAGGGAGCCGTGAAAAGACTGGAACCTGAAAGTTACCGTGCTCCCCGAGTACAACAGCATTACCCCCGATATTTCTTCGTTGAAGAGCAAGGGAGAAACGGGCACTGTCAAGCTGTCCGCCAAAACCGATACACCGTTCCCGGGGTATGCCGGTCAAGCGGCTCATGAGGAAATTGTTCACATCCATGGGATTTGTCACCGTGACAAGAATGCCAGAAAAACCATCAAGCAACCCGGCACATTTCCGGATCACCGGGATATTGGCCGTGATAAGATCTGCCCGGGTCTTAACGGCAGTTGTACGTGGAGTTCCCGCAGCGAAGACACAGATGTCTGCTTCTAGGATCTCGCTTTCATCCGTGGATATAGAAACCGGTATGCCGGTATGTTGGATATCCAGCACTTGTGCCTTAAGAAGATCTGCATTCTGATCGTACAGAACCAGTTCGTCCACGAGTCCCAGTACCGCTGCAAGGGAGGCAACTTCACCGCCGATCCTGCCGACACCCATTACTGCGAGCCTTGCCATGACCTTGCTCCTGTATTTAGTATGCACATCATGAATTTAAGTGACTACCGACAGTGAAGCAGGAAGGTTTGAAAAGATATCCCTTCTGATTCGGGGCTGGATTTCAATGTAAGTAGTCTGGAAAATTTTAACGTAAAACGAGGGGACTTATTCAATCAGGATCTTTTGAAACGCGTGAGGATATAGCTTGTTAGGGTCTTACCACTGATATTACGGGTAGATGCATCTACCCGGATAAAGAAGAATTCTTCACTGCCTGTATCAACAAAGATCGGTTTTTCTGCCGGTGTGATGTGCACATGGCAGAGGGTTTTTTCCGAGATAACCGGGAACGTGATGTGAATATAACGGCTCGCTGTTTCATAGATCTCGGGAATATATCGCCTGATTACCGAATCAATCAGCATCCGCCGGTACCCATCCGGGTTCCGGTCTTTCTCCAGCAGCCGGGAATAATCGTCATCAATACCCACAACCCGGATCACATTTTTTACCCGGTCTTCTTCTATGCCTATGATGAGATCCCCGCCGCTGGAATTCAGGAAACCGGCAATTGACCGTGCGACAATAAATTTCGAGGCGTTGGTCCGGTATTTTCGCACTTCTGCCGATTCACTAGCCTCCGCCTCTTCTTTAGAAAGCCTCGTGCTCCAAAGGGCTTTGAACTTGAATTCAACCCGTTCACTTTCCCCGGTGGCAATCATCATTCTTACAGCAACGGCATCATCTTCAGGCACCGTTATTTGGAGTGCGTCCCGTTGTCTGACAACATAGGAAGAAACTACAGCAATACCAATAAACAGCAGCGCCTGAAAGACTACTCCGCCCACGACAAGTACATTCGGGGTGAGAAAATAAACCGATACAAGCAGGTAGGCAACTGCACAGCTCCCGGCAACATAAATCCCGCGGGATGGGTAGAAATACGTGGCATAAAGGATGGGAAAATAGAAGAGCTGCGGGACTATTGATCCATACCCTGCCGCCATGGAAATATAGGTGACACCAATAATAGAGGCAGTAATTGAGGCGATTACCCAGAACCTGACAAGATCGTTTTGCGTTATTTGAAACGTGTTCGGCAAACGGTATCCGGGGAGGGCGGGTGTTGGATCCATTGTTGATGAGGGCTTAGTCTAATAGGATAATAACCATATCTATGGTCGATGTTTTTGGGGTGAAGGGTATCCGAAAAAAGATGTCCTTTATAATAAAAACGAATCCCCAATCAGACGGGTATATTGGCAAATTTTAACTCGCGCACTGGCTTTCATTGCTACGCGGATTGATGGCGATTGGGTTCTCCCCAAGAACCGGGATTTAACTCGTTAAAACATTCAAATCAATCGTAAACGCAGCAGTATCGGATTGGAAAAAGGGGAATTATGCTGCCACTGAATCGTAAACGCGAGTGATGTACCGGGAGAGGAAGACCGATATCAGTGGGGCAATGATCAGGTAAATTATCCCCAGAACAACAGGTAAAACCAACAGGGCCGAGAACCCGAGAGCGAGCGTGATAATGGCGCTGATGATGAACAGGATAATAAATACCGGGATACCTACGACAACCCCACCGATAATAAGGGCCATAATGTAGCTTATCCAGCCGATTTTCCGGATGTAGTCGAGGATTGCCTTAAAATTGAAGGCATCACTGAAATTGCCTGATCGGGCAAACCGAACCATGGCAATGGGAAGGAGGATTCCGATAATTATCACCAACAAAAGGTTAAGAAGTCCTAGGAGGCCTGCTCCGGCAATGCCGGCAGTTGGATAAGCAGCAGTATATAGACCAGGATTGACCGTAGGATAGGCTATGGGAAATGTTGGGGGTAATGTCGTGGGAGAAACAGTAGGATGAACAGTGTGATGAGGAGAGGCAGCCGAATAAGATGCGAGATAGGAACCGTAGGGAGATGTGCCATAGCTGCTGGCCGTATGAGGTCCAAGGATGAACATCCCAACAATCCAGATGAGGATGATCGGGATGAAATAGACAATCTCAACGATCAGCATTTTGATGCCGTCAACAAAAAGAGTCCCCCAATTCCGGACTTCCGGAGCCGGTTTTTCCGCACGGAGAATTTTTGCAATATATCCCAACAAGGGAATAGTCAAGATGAAAGTTGCAATGATTAAGAGCATCCAACGATTGATCTTCTCAAATACGCCCTCTTTTGTATAGGAAAAGGCGTCACGGAGCATGTTTTCATAATCCATTTTATTCACAACCAAGATTCAAACTCTATCATTCATGACTATCCCAGCCACAAACAACTTATAGTTGATATCAGAATTTTGCTGAATATAACTTTGTCTATATATCCTGCATATAATGCGTCGGTAGAAATACTCATCTAAGACTGAGTTATCCCAATACCAAAAAAATCTGACGTGCTATGTTTGTTTCTACTAACCCAATGACCGATATTTTTTTGTTAGTATTTATCGTCGTAACCTAGACAGTTAATATAGTATTTCACCCTTCAGAACCTCATTTCAGCGTGGCTTGAAAGAGGTCAACTAGTAAAAAGTGTGACGAAAATACCAATGACGATTTTAGTGAATAACTGGTAATAAGAACCCCCTCTGTATACAATGCGACCGTGAGAACCAGATCAGTGTAAATCCACCTAAAAAAGATGTCCTTTATAATAAATCACGTCAATCATGTGATGGATGGTAGAACTAATGCCGGGTCCAGTGACCGCCGGTGGCGTGACTCTCGATAACCACCTGATTCTTGCTGCCGGGGTTCTTGGGACAACCGGTGCATCCCTATCAAGGATGCTTGCCAAGGGAGCGGGAGGGGCGGTCACCAAATCAATAGGCTCCCAGCCAAAGGATGGACATGCTGGTCCCTGCGTTGCTCTTCTCGGGGAGGGTATCCTCAATGCTATGGGACTTCCCAATCCGTCCCGTGAATTCACCGGTGAAATCTCAACACTCGGCAATAAACCGGTAATAGTCAGTATCTTTGGCGGGAATCCAGCAGAGTTTGCAGAAGTTGCCGGGTGGTTTAAAGGTATGGCCGCCGGTGTGGAACTCAACCTCTCCTGCCCCCATGCGGAAGGATACGGGGCTGCAATCGGCGTTGATCCTGATCTTGTCGAGAAATGTACCCGGGAAGTGCGTGCACTGGGGATGCCGACGTGGGTTAAGCTCACGCCGAACGTAACTGATATAACGGCAATTGGAAAGGCAGCAGAACGCGGGGGGGCGACTGCGATCGTGGCTATCAATACGGTAAAAGCTATGCGCATATCAACTGCATTCAGGCGCCCGGTTCTCGGCAACCGCTACGGGGGCCTCTCGGGGAACGCGATTTTCCCAATAGCTGTCCGCTGCGTCTATGAACTCTACGAGGCATGTTCTATCCCCATTATCGGCTGCGGGGGGATATCGAGTGCTGACAACGTGATCGAGATGATGATGGCCGGTGCATGTGCCGTGGAAATCGGGAGCGCAGTGCACCAGGATATCGGCATCTTTGAGACGATAAAAAACGATCTGTACGCAAAAAAAGGCGTTGCAGCTGAAGAGATAATAGGATGCGCCCATGAATGACCAGCTGCCCGCACAGGTTTCCCTAACCGAAATAAAAAATGAGACCCCGTCGGTAAAGACCTTTTACTTTAATCAGGAGTTTCCTTTTGAACCCGGGCAGTTCGTTATGGTCTGGGTTCCCGGGGTAGATGAGATTCCAATGGCACTTTCATCGGCTAACAGTATAACGGTCCAGAAAGCCGGTGATGCAACC
>CAYPEQ010000008.1:0-66981 GCA_964409915.1 uncultured Methanoregula sp.
TAACATTATTTAGTATCAGGAAAACTAAAAGAGGTATCTTTCATCACATAATAGTCTCGGTGGTTCATATAGTCGTTACTTTCACACTGCCCAGTCGGGGTATTAAAAATGACAGTGATCCACCAAATGTATAGGGAGGACAATACTCCTCAAAAGGGATTCCCGGTGAATCAACCGTCCTCTGACTAAGCTCCTCCCGTCCTCTCAGAACCAGAACAAACCCTTGAATGAAATTCCGGTAAGATGCATGAGCAGGATCCTCTCAGCCTGCTTGTGCCCTGACTCTTTTGTTTTAAAATCTTTTCAGGTCTCTTCCCCTCTCTTCGAAAAAGCAATATATTTTAGGAACATTCCTCTAATGTCTCCTATGGC
Organism: uncultured Methanoregula sp.; assembly: GCA_964409915.1. Taxonomy (GTDB): domain Archaea; phylum Halobacteriota; class Methanomicrobia; order Methanomicrobiales; family Methanospirillaceae; genus Methanoregula. The sequence continues at coordinate 373 of CAYPEQ010000008.1, forward strand.
TCTTCGATCCCTCAACCTTCCTGGTGTCGGAACAAAATACGAATTTGAGACCGACAAAGGTGATACCGTCGCGATATTTTTCACAAAAACCGGAACTATCCAGATGTACACCCTCCAGAAAGGGTGCCATACGCCAAGCGCGGCTGAGATGACACCGGTAGAAGCCCGGAGACTGGGAAATATCCTGACTGGGGCGATTATAGAGGCAGATCAGGAAAGTGTTGAGGTAGCATTCTCGGCGCTTGCCGATCTCCGGGTTACTCTACATTCTTACATAATTCCTAAGGCCATTGCAGGGAAAGCGATTGAAGATCTCCGGATTCGGGCGAAGACTGGAACGACCGTTATCGCTGTTTCAAGAAATGACAAGAATATCATTAACCCCCCGCCGTCGTTCGTTTTTGAGACCGGGGATGCAGTACTTGTAATCGGTGAGTCAGACCAGCTCAGGCTGTTCGAACGTGAGATTATGGTGGATTGATGGAAGGTATCATAATCGCACTTTTTGTCTGCCTTGTGCTCGCACTGGTCAGCAAGTACCTTTCAATACCGGCTATCCCGTTCTATATTATCGCGGGAGTAGTACTTGGCCAGGCCGGCCTTGGGATTGTTGCGTCCGACCAGATCAGCAGTTTCTTTTCCGATATGGGGCTGATCTTTTTACTCTTTTTTGTCGGTCTCGGCCTTAAAGTTGACAAGATTTCCGAGAATCAAAATGAAGTGTTAACGAGCGGGATTATCGACCTCAACGTGAATATGCTCATTGGCTTTGTGGCCGCCTACCTTCTCGGGTTTTCTTTGGTTGAGGCACTTATTGTGGCTGCAGCATTCTACAGCTCCAGCACTGCGATGACGGTCACCTCCTTAATCGAGAACCGGAAACTGATGATGCGGGAGTCGGAAACTATCATCTGGCTGATGGTTTTTGAGGACCTCGTGCTAATTGTTATACTTGCGTTCCTCTCGGCCGGTAACGAGAATCTTCTGCTCTTTGCCGTAGAGATCCTCATAGGTCTCGCACTCATCTACGTGCTCGCCCATTACGGCAAGGAATTTCTGGTTTCGATCCTCGATCGCGATGACGAGCTGCCAGTCCTTTTCACGTTTGTTGCCGTGGTTGCGACTGCTGGAGTTGCGCTGACTCTTGGCGTCCCAGATACCCTGATGGTGATTGCCCTTGGGGCTGCATTTGCAACTACAGATCCGGACGCTTTTGAACAGCATGCCCGGCCATTCAAAGATGTGTTTATGGTGATCTTCTTTGTTTTTTTTGGGATCACGATCAACCTTTCCGGCAGTGTAAGCATGGGGGTAATTGCGATCATCTGTCTGCTTGCAATTGCAAGTAAACTCATATCGGGCGTACTTACCGGGCTTGCGCTTTACGGGTCGGCAAGATCCGGCCTCGAAATCTGGGCCAACACAATTGGCCGGGGCGAGTTTTCTATTGCGCTAGCAGCATTGTACGGCTCGCCTCCAGTCGCGGTAACCATTGCCGTGATGGTGATAGTGACGTCCCTTGTCGGTTCGTTTGCAGCGAAGTACTCCAACTCGTTTGCCCGCAGTTTTTCAGGGAAAGGCCGCCGTCACGGCCCCTCTCGCCGGGTGCATGCAGGCCACTGATCTTATTCAATGAGCACAAGCCGCTAGGATCGATAAAGTTTTCCTGCCAGGTTCCCTCTATTTTGACAATACAGGATCTCCATGGCTGATTATCGTACCGGATGTATGGTCTGCGGAAAGCCGCTCAGGTATCTTGAATCGCCGGAACAGCACGAGTGCGCATACTGCCACAGGGTGCAGGCTACCAATTCCCTATGCGAAGACGGGCACTTTGTCTGCGACCGCTGCCACAGTCTTGGTGCCGATGATGCAATAGAGCAGTACTGTGTCCGGACAAAAGAGACCGATCCTGTCCAGATGGCTATTACTCTGATGCAGAACCCGGTCGTGAATATGCACGGTCCCGAGCACCACTTCCTGGTTCCTGCAGTCCTCCTTGCAGCGTACTGTAACGTTACCGGGCAGCCGGATCGTAAAGCCAGATTGATCGCAACTGCACGGGAACGGGCCGGCATGATCCGGGGCGGTGCCTGCGGTTTTATGGGAGACTGCGGTGCAGCTGTTGGAACCGGGATCTTCATCTCGCTTGTAACTGGCGCGACACCGCTTTCACACCGCGAGTGGCAGCAGGCTAACCTTGTTGTGGCCAAAAGCCTTGAAACAATTGCCATGCACGGAGGTCCACGTTGCTGCAAACGCAACACGTTCCTTGCGATTCAGGGTGCAGTTGCATTTGTACGGGAACATCTGGGAGTGACAATCCCACTTTCTCCAACCGTTACCTGCGGGTTTTACGGCATGAACAATGAATGTAAGACAACAAACTGCCCCTTTTATCCGGTCCGCTGATTTCCGGAGCCTCGCGCTTCAATAATGCGCTCGACAATCAGGCGTGAGCTCGCAAGATCGCCGTCCGCGTATTTCCCTATCCGGACTACTCTTGCATGGAGCCCCCGCTCGGTAAGCTCGTTTCTTAGTTTTTCCTCATCGAAATACTGGTTGAACCCGATGGTGATAATATAGGGACGGATCTCCTCAATAGGACGGAACATGTCGGTATGGTCCCCAAGGACTGCATGATCTACGGGCTTAAGTGCGGCGATCATTGCCAGACGTTGCTCTTCCGGGAGGATAGGGTGTGGCTTGTGCTTTACATTTTCATCCCGGGCAACGATTACGAAAAGCTCATCGCCCAGTTTTTTTGATTCCTCAAGATAGTAGATGTGTCCCGGGTGGAGGATGTCAAAGGTGCCAGTGGCAACAACACGCCGGACTGTCATGGAATCACCTCAATATCGCAGGGTTCTCCATCTGCGGTAAAACATAGCCAATCGTTCTCACGGTACGGAGCGCCAATGATAATATGGTACTTTCCTGCCCGGGGAAAAAAGTTTATGTCTGCATTGGATGGCCTGAGCACGCCGTTAGGGTGGGAGTGGGCACTTCCTGCGCGATGGGTTCCAAGGGGCATCATATCAAAGAAGATTGAGGCCGATGAACTCCCGGTAATGGTACCAGGAAGGAGATTAAGTTCGCTAATCACGCCGTCCTCCTCTTTTAAGAGTGCGGCGAACTCCTTGGGGTGGCTGTTTTTTCCCAGCTCAAGCAGCAATGAGAGAAGATCTTTTTTGATCCCGCGGATGGTCATGATAGCACACGAAAAAAGCGTTGGTGTCGCTTGTACCGATCCATTCGTTCTGGTATGCAAAAAATGAATCGCAAAATACTTGGGGATGGGATTTTGTCGCATTGCCCCAGTACTGCCGAATAAATTATAAAAAATGTTTTTAAGATGATGAACCTGACTGGCCCCTGAGCCATGTTAGGAATTCAGCGATAAGGTTACTGTCTTTCTGGTCCTGACTTTGTGCCTGGATTCCGCTATTTCCCTGTTGTTGTACTGATGAAGTACCCGGTCCGGCATTCTGCCCGTTCGAGTTACCGTTATCTGGCACTTGGGGAGGCGTCATATTCCCGGTCGCAGGATCGGGGGAGGTTAGGTTAGTCCCGAGAATGTTCGGCATTCCCTGCCCGGGCTGGGGCATAGTCATGTTACCGGGTGCCGTCCAGTTCCCCGGAGTAGTCATATTGCTGTCGAAAGGCGGGTTGTAGTACGTCATGTTATCTGCCGTCATCCGGTCCTGTCCATGCCAAGTCATATTCCCGAATGCTGTCATATTTCCTTCACCCGGGCCGGGCATAGTCATGTTGCCGTTCATATTCCCGAGACCCCCTCCTTGCGGCCCCCCGGGAGCATTTGAGTTCCCGGTATTCTGGGTTGTCCCGGTGTTTGAGTTCTGCCCGTAGTTTGGCATCATCGGCCCTCTCTGACCCCCACCCTGGTTCATGGGACCTCCCTGTGGGGGTCCCTGGCTTAACCAGGCCTGTATCTGGTCATTTCCTTGATTAGTTCCTTGGCCCGGTCCAGCAGCAACGACCAGAGGAATCATAACAAAGGCCGCACACAACAGGATTACTGGTATCGGTCCAATTTTCAGTGTGTTTTCCATGATATATCTCCTCATTATGGGCAACTGCCTTTTTTCACGCAGTTGTCGTATTCGGCTCTTCTTTATAGCCGACTTATATAAATTAGAATCTCGCAAGGGGTCAATTACTTGGAAAAAAACGGTAATGATTATACCAGCGAGTTAACATTATCGCCACCGGAAACCCTGGTGCCAGAAAAAGAGAGTTGAAATTTAGTATAGTCTTGGCCGCACGATCCGGGTTATTTCTTACTGGTTACTTTGATAACGTGGAACCCGAACTGGGTCTTGACGGGTCCAATCACGGCACCCTGGTCGGCGGCAAATGCTGCCTGCTCGAACTCGGGGACCATCTGTCCCTTACCAAACCAGCCCAGGTCTCCCCCGTTTTTGCGGGATGGGCAGGAAGAGAAACGTTTTGCAACCGCAGCAAAATCTTCGCCGTCTTTTATCCTTTTCAGGATCTTGTTCGCATCATCTTCGTTTGATACGAGAATATGGGATGCGCGTATCTGTGTAGTCATGTGTATCAGTTTGGTTTTTCTTAATAAAAGGGTTGAGATTTCTTCTGGAACTTTAACCTGACTCAGGAGGACACGGGCCTTAAAACTCCCCGTCCTGTTCGAAACTCCTGTCGTACCGGATGGCAAGTTCGGCTTTGTAAAGCTCCCGGCCAAGGTATCCTGCATGGTCGAGGAGTGATACGTTACCTCTGGCAATAATGGTATAGAGCACGTCCTGCCAGCGGGTTCCTTTTATGGCATTGCCGTTGATTACGGCAACTATAGTACCGTCCTCAATGCCAATACGGAAATTGCCTTTCGCATCGTAGGTGATCTCATCTGGCATCTTCTGTGCAGTGATAGCGGTTTCGTATTCCAGAGGTGGTTCGCGCCGGCGCCGTTTTTCTTTAAGTACAAGCAGATCGATACCAAGATCCTTTGCATATGGCCGGTCCCGGGCAAGAATCATCATTTCCGTTGCTCTACGCATTTCTCTTATGGATCCCCGTGTTTTATCCGAGTGTTCGCTGGTAAAAATGATCGAGGCACCTGCCTCCTGTGCCATACCGGCAAGGAGCGCGTTTACCCCGATAGAATCAGCATCAAGGAGTTCAGTGACGTTTCCTGCACCAAAGAAAAGGGGGCAGCTATAATCATTTGACTGGACAAGGGATGCAACAAGTCCCGATCCGGCTGGTTGGAGGAGGGGGTCTGCTACAATGCAACTAATTCCCGCACGCCGGGCCTGGGCAATATTGGTTTTGAGTGATCGCTCTCCTGGTACAACAACCGCGGCTGCACCGGCCCTTGCTATCTCTCGGGCGACATGCGGAATGTTTTTTTCCTGCAACGAGAGGACAAGGTCAGCCCGGGAAAGCGCGACCCGGATCAGCGCCGGGTCCTGCGTATCCACGGCAAGCGGGCGATCGATATCGGCAAGTTCGCCAAAGATCCGTTCTACCTCTTGTGGAGTCGCATCGAAGCCAAAACCGATATCAACGATATCTGCTCCTTCAAGGAAATAATGCTCCGTACGCGCACGGATATCTTCCACCTTGGGGGCATCCATGATCTCGGCGAGCACTTTCATCCGGGAATTCCCGCCGATCTTCACATCCCGGATCACAAATTCCGGTTCTGCCTCATCCTCCGCTGCAGCCACCCGGTCCATGGCATCTTTTGCATTTTTTGTTGCAAGGAAATCATCGGCGGGGACGGAACGCGAGAGCGAGCCGGTTTTAACAAGGGGAAGGACCCATGCAAGATCTGCAGCGTGCCGGCTGCCAAGGTATATTGGAACCCCGGTCTCGCGCTCCACGTGCGCAAACGAAACGGTGCACATTCCGGAGACCACTACTGCATCGTAAGCGCCGTTCTTGATCAGGGTGCTGAGTGCGTGAGGGGTGAGAAAGGATGCAACTTTTCCAGTTACTATTACATCGGCATCAAATCCGGCTGCCGCACGGCGCACAGCCTCTTCAGTCGCGGCGCCGGTGGGAAGGAGGATACGCATACGTTTTCTTAATACCAGAGAGATAAAAATACTATGATCAGATGCTGACCTGCGACTTGCATGTGCATACCAATTTTTCTAAGGATGGCGAGAGCAGTGTCGAAGATATCCTTCGTCAGGCAGAGGCCGTTGGGCTTGACGTAATCGCTATCACTGACCATGACTGTGTCGACGGGGCAAAAAAGGCACTTGCGTGCAAAAGCTCCCTTCTTATCATTCCCGGGATCGAGGTTTCGACGAGGCAGGGACACCTGATTGTTCTTGGGGTAACTGAAATAATTCCATCAGGGCTCGATGTGCGCGAAACTGTCAGGATTGCCCACCGTATGGGAGCACTGGTTATTCTCCCCCATCCATATCACGTGTGGCGGCATGGCGTGGCCCGCAGGATCCGGGCAGCGATGAATATCGTGGATGCAGTTGAGGTTTTCAACAGCAGGTACATTGTTGGTTCTGCAAATCAAAAGGCAGGTCGGATCGCTGCGCGGCTTAACAAACCCTGTGTCGGGGGAAGCGATGCACACAATGCGCGGTTCGTGGGTTATGGGAGAACATTTGTTGAGGCTGAGCCGGATATGCAGGCTATCTTTGATGCTATCCGTAAGGGGAATGTATCCTGTGGCGGGAAGAAAACACCCCTTCGAACGTATACCCGCCAGTCACTGAACAACACATGGAGAAAGATCAAGAGGCTGACCCGACGGTTCCGCATGCGGTAAGACTTGCATGCCGGCTCTCGTACCTTGGGACACGGTTCTACGGCTCGCAGCAGCAGGAGTCCAGCCGGACAATTGAAGGTGAATGTATCGCGGCGTGCCGGCGCCTCGATCTTTTCTCTGACTGGCGGACAGCAGGTTTCTGTTCTGCGGGGAGAACCGATCGAGGGGTGCATGCCTGCGGTCAGGTCATTGTTTTTTCCACGCGGTTTCCGGATCGCGCCCGGCAGGCTCTCAACAACCAGCTACCTCCTGATGTCTGGTGTACGGCAACGGCTGATGTGCCGGATACCTTTCATCCCCGGTACGATGCCCGGTCACGTACGTACCGTTATTATTTTTCCGGTCAGATACGCGATTTACCAGCGATGGAAGCGGCGGCCCGTGTATTCCTTGGCGAGCATAATTTCTCGAATCTGGCCCGGGTAGGGCAGAAGAATCCGTGGCGGAAGATTCTTGGTATCCAAATCGGGAATGAAGGGCGTTTTGTGTTTCTCGAGGTTACCGCTGAAAGTTTCCTCTGGCACCAGGTCCGGTGCATGGCATCCGCCGTCTATTCTGTTGGCATTGGCGAGCTGGATGCAGAAGGAATCCTGTTACTGCTCAATGAAAAAACAAGCCGCCCAATCCAGCCTGCGCCCGCGGAAGGGCTTGTGCTTTGGGACACAGACTGTGGGATTACCTGGGAGCCGGTTGATCAAAGTGATCGCAGCGGCACGTACTGCGCCGATCTCCGGCGTCACCATGCACTCATGGAGCAGGTATGCCGTGTCCTCAGGCCGGAATTAAAGTAAAATACCCGGCCAAAGTTAAAATTCCCGGGCACAGCCGCTTGCTACGGCCGCTTCACGAACGGCGCCTGCCACAGCCTTCACCACGTCCCGGTTAAGGACCCGGGGCAGGATGCGATCCCGTCGGGTACGTTTTACGTACCCGGCAAGGGCGTGGGCCGCTGCGACCTTCATCTCATCTGAGATACGGGTTGCGTGTACATCCAAGGCACCCCGGAATATTCCCGGGAAGGCAAGCGCATAGTTGATCTGGTTGGGATAATCGCTTCGTGCAGTTCCCACGACACCTGCCCCGGCCTGAAGTGCGTCTTTTGGCAGGATCTCGGGTAGGGGGCTTGCAAGGGCGAAGATTATGGGGTCATCTGCCATCGTCCGTATCATGGCAGGCGTCACGATTCCCGGTACTGAAACGCCGATACATACGTCTGCACCCTCCATGGCATCTGAGAGTGTACCTGTACGGCACCCCCGGTTGGTCTCCTCTGCAATAATGAACTTGTACTTGTTCTTGTACAATCCTTCCCGCTCCCGGTGGATGATCCCCTGCGTGTCACAGACGATGATATCGTTCACGCTCGGGAAAAGCCCGGGGTCGTACCCGATATGCCGGAGCATGCGGGTGATGGCAAAACCTGCAGCCCCCGCTCCGCAGATGATTACATTGAGATCCTCGAATTTCCTGTTTGTTACCCGGCACGCGTTCAGCAGCGCCGCAAGTACGACTACTGCTGTTCCGTGCTGGTCGTCATGCATCACCGGGATCCCTATGCCCTGTAATGCCTCTTCCAGTTCGAAGCATTTTGGGGCTGCAATATCCTCAAGTGCGATTCCCCCAAAGACCGGTGCGATGTTTTTGACATCGTCAGCAAATTCTGTGTGATAACTTTCAAAACAGATAGGAAAAGCATCGATTCCGGCGAGCTTCTTGAAGAGCAGTGCTTTTCCTTCCATTACCGGAATAGCAGCGTATCCCCCGATGTTACCGAGAGAAAGCACGCGGGAACCGTCAGAAACAATGGCGATAGTGTTGGATTTGATGGTATATTTCCAGACAAGTTCCGGATTTTTTGCGATCTCTTTTGAAACTGCACCTACACCGGGGGTATAGGCAAGAGAAAGATCCCGCCGGTTTTTCAGCCTGACTTTTGAGTGGACCTCAATTTTCCCCCGGTACTTCTCATGGAATGCGAGTGAGTCTGCGTAGATATTTACTCGCTTTTTTCTCTGTCCGGTCATTTCAGGTCACATTCGTTAGTTGAATGGTGGCGGCGGGGCATGATGAACCTTTTGTGGGAATCCAAGTATGCACCAGCAGGATAACTTATTTTCCACGGAACATTCCTGCAAAAAAAAGGGATCCGTCTTTACCGCAACCTATAACGGCAAACCCTTGCTGAATGTTTCATCGAGCCACGTACATATCGCATCCCTCACGCTACGGTAACCTTCGATGATTTCTGTATCGGCGCTTGGCGTAAGATGAGGATCGGGAAAACCATGATGGATCGTTTTTTTCGCTGATGGGACGACCGGACAGACGGCTCTTGCGTTGTCGCAGAGGGTGACGGCGAGATCCAACGGGACGCCGTTGAACGTATCAATTGATTTTGGCTGGTGGCCTGAGATATCTATCCCAATCTCCTTCATCGCTTGGATTGCACGCGGACTTACCTGTCCGGCAGGTTGGAAACCTGCCGAGAAGACCTCGAAGCGATCACCGTATTTTGCTTTGAGATACCCCTCAGCCATTTGGGATCGGGCTGCATTCGCGGTGCAGATAAAAAGGACACGGGGTCGTGCGGTCATAGATATCAGTACACGAATAGTCGCATGCTGATCGTATACCTCTTTTCCGTTCAATATCTCAATTGCGTTCTGCAGGACTTGAGTGAACAGGTCTACCCTAGCCTATGAGATGTGCTCTCTCCGTAATTATCTTCGGGAAAAAGCCTTCGCCGCTGCAACAAAGTGCCGGCAGAACGCATCGGTGAAATATGCATGCGTATAAGCACCTATGGTTGAATGTTCTGTCAACCCATCATTACCCTTCACAATACCCGTCCCCTTATCGAGTCTCATTGCAAAACGGCCCTCATTTTCGCATTCGACCCGCGAATAATGGAACTCGTGACCTCTTACAGCGACAGTGCCCGGCCAGAGGGATTTCCCGGCAAACCTGCCCTGAACATATCCTAAAGCCTGGTGTTTTTTTGTCATTACTGTCCGGGCCGGCAGTACATCCAGCATCGCATAGGTCCTATCGGTTTCTATGGATTTGCAGAGATACATGAGCCCCCCGCATTCGCCATATACGGGCATTCCTTCCATTACCTTATTTTGAAAATACTTCCTGAATTTCGAGCGTTCAAGACCAGATGCATGCAGTTCTGGATACCCGCCGCCGATATAAACGGCGTCCATCTCTGGTTGTGCATCGTCTAAAGGTGAAAAATACCGGATCTCAGCTCCAGCACGACTGAGCCGGTCGATGTTGTCTTGGTAATAAAAACAGAACGCATTGTCATGCGCAACCCCAATGACTGGCCGGGGGTGGAGTGAAGAGGTTCCCGACGCAGTGCCTTTGGGGACCGTAAACGACCGTGCTGTTGCTGCCACGGCAAGTATCTGTTCCAGATCACATGATTCCTGTAACACCCGCCCGAAATCCTTCATTAAATGGGACTCGTGTGCCATCACAAGACCAAGGTGCCGGCTTTTTACTTCACCATCTTCGAGCCGGGGGACCCACCCTAGCGCTGGGACGACTTCCTCCTGGGCGATCATTGCCCGGTGCCGGTCGCTGCCAATGCGGTTGTAGATAATGCCGGCAAGCTGGACACGTGGATCAAATTCCTTAAATCCCCTGATCACAGCGTGGATGCTGCGCGAGACTGCATGTGCATCAACGACAAGTATGACTGGCGCTTTTAGGATCCGGGCCACATGTGCGGCACTTGCAACATCTGTTCCTCCTGTCCCGTCAAACATGCCCATAGCCCCTTCAACTATGGCAACGTCGGCGCCTTCTGTTGCATCGGCAAATGTCCGGAGGACCCCGGCCTCTCCCATCATGCAGGGGTCGAGGTTACGGGATGTCCTGCCGCAGATGAGGGTATGGTGGGAAGGATCGATGAAGTCCGGCCCGGATTTGAACGGCTGGACCTCGAGACCACGGGCCACGAGAGCTGCCATCAGCCCGCTTGCGATCGTGGTTTTCCCGCAACCGCTGTGAGTACCGGCGATCACTATCCGGGGAACATCCGTCTGCATGATGATGTTGTTTGCCGGCTTCACTGGTATAATTTATCTTCTTGACCAGGGGGGATATCAACCCTCAAGAGTATCTGTAGTTCCGGCCATTAAATAGGAAAAAAGGGTTAGGCTGAGACGTTTGCATCTTTGCAGCCTTCGCCACGGAAGAGCGCCCATTCCTCGCAGGATGTTCCGTTTGTGAAGGTGCACATGCCATACTGGCTACCATCGGGATTTGTCATGATCTGGGTGGTCCCTCCGACATTACCGCAATTGACCGAGGCCGGGTTAGCCATACCGGGCAGAGTTGTTGACGCTGCCACCGGGGTAGTTGTTATCGGTGCAGGTGAAGACGGCTGGGTACAACCGGCAATAACTATGCCGGCAACTACGCAGAGTCCAAAGATGAGAACTACAATAAATCCGGATTTCAGGGTCGAGATCGGATAGCGTTTCACCCGAATACATTAAAAAAGATCGAATTGAATCAGATGTTGGATTTTTCTGCTGCCTTTTTCATCTGGGAGACATACTGCCCGAGGGCGCGTTCCATCGAATCGCGATCATCAAGATGTTTCTCTACAAGGTCAACGATTGCACTCCCGACAATTACGCCATCAGCTCCGGCTTTTTTACAGATTGTCAGGTGTTCAGGCGTTGAAATACCAAAACCGAGAGCAAGAGGGATATCCGTATGCTTCCTGACCCGGTGGAGTAGGGCGAGTGCCTCAGGCGCTACCGTCTTTCGTGCTCCTGTAACGCCGAGAACCGAGACAAGGTAGAGATATCCTTTAGCCTGATTCACAATCCGGTCCATGCGTTCATATGAGGTTGTCTGAGTGATGAGAAAGATGGGATCAATCCCGTATTTTGCGGCTATGGCTACGACTTCAGCTGATTCTTCCACAGGCATGTCGGCTACAAGGATACCATCAACGCCGGCCTTATGTGCCTCGCAGTAAAACGTGTCGATACCCCGGCGATAAATCGTATTATAGTAGGTAAGAAAGACGATCGGCACCAGAGAATACGCCCGGATCTCCCGGACAATTGCGAAAATGGTATCGGGAGTAGTTCCGGCGGCAAGTGCCCGATCATCTGCGCGTTGGATGGTGAGACCGTCAGCGACAGGGTCAGAAAAGGGTACGCCAAGTTCGAGGATGTCAGTGCCGTTGTCAATCAGCGTCTTAGCGATCCGGATCGATGTCTCTTTATCCGGGTCCCCGGCGACGGTAAAACCGATAAATGCAGGGGTCTTTTTTTTCTTGAATACCTCGCTAATGCGCCCCATTAGCTCACCTCTGGTACTATTCCTGCAACGTCCTTGTCTCCTCTACCTGACAGGTTGATGATAACAACATCCCCCTTGTCAAACCGGTCCGCGTTTTTAAGAACATATGCGACGGCATGGGAGGATTCGAGCGCCGGGATGATACCTTCTGTTCGCGAAAGGTAGCGGAAGGCGTCCAGAACATCCGGGTCCCTGACTGCATGATAAGAAACACGGTTTGAGTCCTTCAACATCGCGTGTTCGGGGCCCACGCCCGGGTAATCAAGACCTGCCGCAACGCTGTGCGTGGGAAGTACCTGCCCGTCTTTATCCTGCAACAGGTAGGAAAGAGTACCATGCAGCACGCCAGGATCGCCGGAACAAAGCGTTGCGGAATGCTCCGGCGTCTCGAGACCTTTCCCTGCCGCTTCTATGCCGATCAATTCTACATCGTCGTCAAGGAAGGGATGGAATATCCCTATCGCGTTTGAGCCTCCGCCAACGCAGGCGACTATGGCATCTGGTATCCTCCCCTCCTTTTTTAGTATTTGTTCCCGCGCTTCGTGCCCGATCACTGATTGGAAATCCCGCACAATTGTCGGGAACGGGTGAGGACCAACCACAGATCCGATTAGGTAATGGGTATCGTTCACGTGTGCAACCCAGTTGCGGAGCGCCTCGTTCGTGGCGTCTTTGAGTGTCTGTGTCCCAGAAGTGACCGAATGGATGGTGGCACCCATTAATTCCATACGGAAAACGTTCAGGGCTTGGCGCTTTGTGTCGATTTCTCCCATAAACACTTCGACCTTAAATCCAAGACAAGCCCCGGCGATAGCGGTCGCAACGCCATGCTGGCCGGCGCCGGTCTCGGCAATCAGCCTCTTTTTTCCCATACGTTTTGCAAGCAGCGCCTGCCCGAGCGTGTTATTAAGTTTGTGCGAGCCGCCATGGACGAGATCTTCGCGTTTCAGGTAGACCTTGAAACCGAGATCCCAGGACATGTTCCTACAGAAGGTGAGTGGCGTCGGGCGTCCCGCGTATTCCGACTGGTATGAAGCAAGTTCCCTCTCGAACGCAGGGTCTCTTGTTGCATCTGCATAAGCCCCCTCAAGTTCGATAAGTGCGTTCATGAGGGTTTCTGGCACATACTGCCCACCGTACTTGCCAAACCGTCCTTTTCCTACCACGTTATGCCTCCCGTGCTGCGGCAATGAACGCCGTGATTTTGTTGTGGTCCTTTATTCCCGGACTCTCTTCGACACCGCTTGCGACATCGACTGCGTATGGCCGGATCTTCCGGATAGCGTACTCAACATTTTCCGGGGTGAGCCCCCCTGCGAGAATAACAGGGATAGTATACTGCTTAACTGCATCGAGAGCATACGATGGATCATATCCTTTTCCACTTCCATGGCTTTCATCGATAATCACAGCGTCACAATCGTCCGGCAGGGGGTCGCCCCTCCCGATTACCCTGATTACTCGCACACCGGGATCTTTCTCGAATTTGAATGGGTGGGAGATCTGGATGGCTGTCGGATTAAGGGCAATCATTCGTGCCAGGTCATCTTCGGATTTAGTATGGCTCACTGCGACAGTTGCTATGAATGGCCCGACCGCATCAAATATCTCCCGTGCCTTTTCTGGATGAACATCCCGGCGTGATACACCCCCTGAATAAACAACTACACCAATAGCGTTGGCTCCAGCCTGCTCTGCGAACCGTGCGTCTGCTACGCGAGTGATTCCGCAGATCTTTACGCGCATACGAGCTCCTCCAGTTTTTTCCCCGGCTCTGCATGGGCCATAATCGATGAGCCGATTAAGAATGCGTCGCAGTACGGCCGCATCTCCCGGACATCGTCTGCGGACCGCATCCCGCTCTCTGACACTATCAACCGGCCGGCATCCCTTACCCTCTCCGAGAGATTTCGTGTTGTCGATCGGTTTATGGTCATTGTCGATAGGTCACGGTTATTGATCCCGATCAGCCGTGCCTGCGTGGCAAGAGCGCAATCGACTTCTGCGGTTGTATGAACCTCGACGAGCGGTTCGATGCCGGTAGCATATGCGGTGTCAACAAACTCAGTAAGTCGTCCTTTGAGGACTGCGGCAATAAGGAGCACCGCATCTGCCCCGAGCATCTTTGATTCATGGATCTGACGCTCGTCGATAACAAAATCCTTGCGCAGGACAGGCACGCGGACCGCTTTTTTGACGCGGACAATATCTGCTCCAGCTCCACCAAAAAAATATGGCTCTGTCAGGACAGAGATCGCGATACACCCGCCATCCGCGAGGACACCTGCCATCATTGCCATATCCACATTCCTGCGAATGATCCCGCCGGAGGGTGAGGTGCACTTGATCTCAGCAATCACCGGGTTCTTTTGTCCTGCAGAACGGACGGCTCCTTCAAGGCTTGTATGGCTGAATCCATCCGGCTCCGGGAAGGTGTGGGGTAATTTATCTACCCTCTTTTGAGTACGGTTGATAATTTCGTCAAGGATCATGATTCACTCCGTGTTGCACAAACAAGTGCGTCCAGTTTTTTCTGTGCATGTCCCGTATCAATCGATGCAGCTGCACACCGGATTCCTTCCGCAAGAGTGCTGGCATTGCCACTTAAATAGATTGCCGCTCCGGCATTCATAAGAACGATATCGCGTGCAGGTCCTTTTTTCCCGGCAAGAATATCCCGGATGATGCGTGCGTTTTCTTCCGGGTCGCCACCGAGAAGATCATCGTGGCACGACCGGGCAAGACCAAACATTTCCGGAGTAATGACATATTTTGTGATCCGGTCGCCATCAAGCTCTGTGATATCTGTCTCTCCGGTAACGGATATCTCATCAAGCCCGTTGCCATGAACGACCATTGCCCGGGATATTCCCAGAATGCGTAAAACCTCTGCAACAGTCCCGGTAATAGTGCTTGTGTAGACTCCCAGCAGCTGCGCTTCTGCCCCGGCAGGATTTGCGAGCGGACCAAGGATATTAAAGACGGTCCGGCAGCCGAGATCGTGCCGCACTGCCATTACATGCTTCATAGCCGGGTGGTAGTCAGGCGCAAATAGGAAAACAATGCCGATGTTCTTTACAATATCAGCCTGCCTCCTCGGATCTACGCTGATGTCAACATCCAGGGCGGACAGTACATCGGCTGACCCGCACCGGCTGCTTACACCGCGGTTGCCATGTTTGACGACAAAAACGCCAGCCCCTGCCGCAACAAACGCGGCTGCTGTACTGATATTGAATGTCTGCGATCGATCACCTCCGGTACCGCAGGTATCGACCAGTGTTCCTGAAACCTGTGGTCTTACGCTGACTGCGTGGCTCCGCATAACTCGGGCAAACGCAGCAATTTCCTCAGGTGTTTCGCCTTTTATACGGAGCGCTGTCAGAAACCCGCCGATCTGGGCCGGTGTAGCCTGCCCTCTCATGATTTCATCCATAACTTCAGCCGCTTTACCCGGTGTAAGGTCCCGTCCTTCTACGACGGTTACAATGGCCTCCTTCATGGTCACGCGGTCACTCTCCGCGGTCCATATAGGAAATTTTTCATAAGGGCGTCGCCATCATGCGACAGGATGCTCTCCGGGTGGAACTGGACTCCCTCAATAGGGTACGTAGCATGTCTTACACCCATCACGAACCCGTCATCAAGGCTTTCTGAGACTACCTCAAGTTCAGGAGGCAGGCTCTCCCTTTGGGCAACAAGCGAGTGGTACCGGGTCGCCGTAAACAAGGTCGGTAGTCCTGTATATATCCCTTGGCCATCATTTTTAATTTCCGAGGTCATACCGTGCATAAGGTGTCCTGACCGGACTACCCGGCCGCCAAACGCAATACAAATAGCCTGATGGCCAAGACAGACACCGAGTGTCGGGATCGTTTTGCTCAGGGTATCTAGGACCTCGAGACAGACCCCGGAATCTTCAGGAGTACCAGGCCCCGGTGAAAGGATTATCCGGTCACAGCAGATTTTTTTGATATGTGAAAGTGGTGTGTCACACGTAGCTACTACTGGACGGGCACCAAGTTTTCCGACCTGCTGGTACAGGTTAAACGTAAAACTGTCGTAACAATCAACGATGAGAACAATGGGGCTGCTCATGGCACAACACCGGCCTGTTCGATTGCCCGCAACATCGCAGCTGCTTTATTCTCAGTTTCAATCCACTCTTTTTCCGGTACCGAGTCAGCGACTATTCCGGCCCCAGTCTGGATATACGCCAGCCCGTTTTTCACGCTTACCGTCCGGATCGCTATAGCAAATTCGAGATTCCGGTCAAACCCAATATAGCCCACGGCACCTGCATAGAGGCCGCGGGCATCCGGTTCGGTCTCGCTGATGATCTGCATAGCGCGGATCTTTGGGGCCCCGGAAACCGTTCCGGCCGGGAAACAGGACTTGAGCGCATCGTAGCAGTCGAGATGGTCCATGAGTACTCCCTGGACTGTCGAGACCAGGTGCTGGACATGGGAAAACTTTTCTACACCCATAAACTCAGTAACATCAACAGAACCGAACTTGCAGACCCTACCCACATCATTTCGTGCAAGATCGACGAGCATAGTATGTTCAGCCCGCTCCTTCCTGTCAAGCAGGAGTTCCTGGGCAAGTCGTTTGTCCTCGCTCCTGTCAAGGCCCCGGGGTCGGGTGCCGGCAATAGGTACGGTTGTTACCCGGCGTTTCTCCACCCGTACAAGCATTTCAGGGCTTGCTCCGATCACCTGCTCATCTCCGAAGTCAAGGTAGTACATATAGGGACTCGGGTTGATTGCCCTCAATGCAGTATATACGGGGAACGGATCTGAACTGATGGCACATTCCATTCTCCGTGAAAGTACCGCTTGGAATATATCTCCCGCCACAATGTGATCTTTAATCCCGTTCACTGCTTCTGTGAATGCTTCCCGGCCGGTATTGTCCGTTATTGGGGGAGATTTTTTGGATTGTATATTGACCGTCTTTGCCGGCACATCCGCAACAGTCAAGATCTGGTCTGATAGTTCAGCAATATGTGAGGCACAACGCTGGTATTCCGCCAAAGGATCAGTATCATAGGTCAGGAACGGGCTTGAAAAAACAAATAGCCTATGGTCACGGTGGTCGAAGACGATACAGTCTTTGGTCAGCATGAACCGGGCATCGGGGGTTCCCTGCGATGACCGGTTCCGGTGATCCGGCACCCGGTCAAAAAGGGAATGTACAATATCGTAAGAGAAGTACCCAACCATCCCGCCGAAAAACCGCGGGGCTTTAAGATTAACGTAATGAAACCGGGAAAGGATACACCGGATCTTATCGACCGGATTGGTTCCATCCGGTTCATGGGCAATGGCAACAAATGCATCGCTGCCAGTTACAGATACCTCCCGGCCAAGAGTGATCACGCAGGCGGGGTCAATACCAACGTATGAATAACGAGCGATCTTTTCGCTTCCTTCCATGGATTCAAGAAGGAACCCGGATCCTGTCCGTGTTTTTAAAAACACATCAAGCGGTGAACACTGCGGAAGCGGGAGTTGAGTGCAGAGGGGGATCACCAGCGGTTTAGGCTGATCGGTTACTGCGGTAAGGTACTCCTCTGGTCCAAGATTAAGTGTGGTCTGAATGATATTACGCTCCTTATTTGTCTCTTTTACCCGCTACCGGGTTTCAAGCATGAGAAACACAAAGAGGAAAGCAGTGTCTTCGCTCCCGTTTTTCCTGCTCCATTTGTTTTTTCAAAGATCCGGGGAAGTCTCAATCACCAGCTTCAATGCTTATTTTTGGTTGTTGTTGTACATATTTATACATTATTGTTATTTTATGTGTGTGTTGAAGCAAAGGAACTATGTTAAGTAAAAAAAATGGATTTTGCCGGGGGCAATATGTACCCGGAAATCCGGTTTCCTTTTTACTGATGTTAGGATTTACACGGAAAAAGAATCTAAAAAATCATTCTATTTTTATTCCACGGTCTCGGAGTTTTTCTGCCTTCTTTTTTGAGCATTCCTCACACCGGAATTCTGGCACCGCTTCGTTGCTTTTATCATAGTCTCCGGATCGGACAAGCCTGTATCCCCGTGTCACTCTGCCGCAGTCTACGCAGGTGATATTCTCTTTTACCTCCCACTGCGCTGCAAGTGTCTGTGATGTAAAAATGAACTGATCCACCCAGAAGAAAATAAGGCCGCCAATGAGGTTAGCTATGATAGCGGCAACGAGATATCCCATACCTGCAAGAAGAATGCCGACACCGGCAAGGATGGGAGTACTTGCCTGCCACCGGAGCAGGTACAGTGCATATCGTTTGAAATTTATCCGCATGCAGGGATCTTGGGATTGGATTATTAAAGGGATTGTGTAACGTGCAAACGCAGTGGATGAGGACTATATACCCCGACGACAAATAGTATGAAATACACGCTCTGTGAGTATCCATGTGGCCGCATAAACAGCACTCGCTCGGGTGGATTTTTGTTTCACGGATGATTGGAATAATTTGTTTCCTGATCATCGTCGTTCTGGCAAATATCCTGACTTTTTACGTGGGAAACCCGCTCTACCATACAGGCGTTGATTTCCTGAACCTGAATTTCTGGCTGTTAATTCTAATTGGTATCATTATTTTTGTTGGCGATATTTTCGGAGCATTTCCTTTCCCGCTGAACCTGCCCGCTCCGATCATCAAAGCAATAGGCAGTGTTTTTGTTATTGCATTTGTGCTCCGGGTTTTTGAGTGGGTTGATACAGCTACCGGTAACAATATTTATCATTATTTTTGGTTGCTTTCTTTTGTTATCGTCCCGATAGTCTTTATTATCGTGCTATTGGCCGGCTACTATGAGATCATTTGTGATCTTTGGGCAAAAGCCAGAATCCGTGATGAATCTGAAACAGTTGTCCACGCTGCTGATTCAAACTCCTTCGCGCAATCCCCATCTCCGAAATCATGGGAAGATGTAAGTGCAGAGTTACGGATGATGTTGTACGAGATAATTCACCGTTTCCGTGAAGAAATACGGAGACGGTAGGTCGCATAGTATACAATAAACAAAATGGTGACAGACCCGTTCAGGAAACTTTTCCTCTTCCATTTTTTCACCAATCAGGATTTTCTATCCGGAATTTTCGCTCTTTTTCTGCGAGTTCTTCGGGTGAATGGGTCGCCGGCATACAGATGCATCTGTGTTCTGAAAAAATGCCATTCCTGAAACTGCCTTGGGGCTCATCCTTGTGGCAGGCGCCGAAAATATCAGTATCGCAGTCATGGTAGACCTGCGGAAGATTTTTTTCCCGGGCCAATGCTAGTGCTTCAAACCACGATCCAGCCATAACAGCAGTTATTGCGGGATCGGATAATATACCAGCCTGTTGTGGCACACGGAATAATAGAATACCGAAAAAAAGAATAAATTTTGTACGATTAGAACCGGGGTTTCCGGTGTTTGGGCAGGCAGTCCCTGCAGTAAACCGGCCTACCTTCAGTTGGCTTGAAGGGAACTTCGCACTCTTTTCCACAGTCTGAACAGACTGTCTTTGTCATTTCTCTGGGACCGAAATTTCTCGGGCCGCCAAATCCTTTTCTTTCCATTGTATTACTCATGCAGTTTATATCTGCACATATTCATCGTACCATTGAGTATAAATACATCTGCATCAGGTTGGATTGACGGCCTGCTCTTTTAGGGAATGATTTCGCACCCGTTGAACTTTTCATGGGCAAAATCCGAAATTTTGATGAGGCCTGATTCAATAAGCGCCTGCACACGGGGAAGTTCATCTATGAGTGCCTGATGCAGATTTTCCACTGTCCCGCACACCAGATGGCGGCCAGTCTCGTTCCAGGGATGCACAATAGCAGAATAGAGGCAACGCCCGCCACAGAACGTGTGGATACGACATGTTGTGCATTCGCCTCCTATGGGTATCCGGGGCAGGTTTCTGGGATCTGCATTCTTTATATGGCCGACATAATGGGATCTCATCCCAATCATAATCGGGCAGGGTGCGATGCTACCGTCGGTCATGATCGCATAATTTGCGTGTCCTGATCCACACCGGAGGAGGGTCTCTTTTCCGTTCAGGAGATCTTCCATTGGATCGATGAATGGATACCAGCACCTGACCAGGCCATGCTGTTCCATATCATCGACCCATGTTTTAACAAGAGCACGAATACCGGGGTTATAACTCCGGTCTACCCATTCCGCAAACCGGCGGCGGGACAGATCCCGCGAGAAGTTTGCATCCATCTGCCAGTGAATGGAAGAAAAGGGAAATTCCGGGTTTTCTGTGAGGTACCAGACCTCATCGAAAATATCGGTTTGCTCAGTTACGGTCATCCGAGCAATCAGTTCGCCGCAATAACCGTTTGACCGGATCAGTTTTACATTCTTTATTACCCGGGAAAAAACACCGGTTCCACGGTTTTCATCAGTGAGGGCTTCGCGTCCGTCAAGCGAGACAAGAATCGTCGATAATTTATTGATGATCTCCGGGGCGAGCTGATCGAGCAGGACACCGTTTGTCTGTATCATGAATCGTTGTACCGGTGCCTCGCTGACAATTTTTTCGATAAGTTCAGACCTGAGGAGCGGTTCGCCACCATAAAATGTGAGGGTGGGAGCAGGATCCTGAGCAAGGAACCGGTAAAGCAGCTTGAGATCGTAGGTGAGGTCCGATGAAAGATCGGTATCAATCTCTATTTCCATTGTTTCTGGTAACCTGTCATCCTCTCTTTCAAATGCCTTTTCCCGGCAGTAACGGCAGCAGAGGTTGCAGTCATCAGTGAGAATGATATGGAAATACATGAACTGATTCCTTTTATTATGGTAATCGGTAATCCATAAATTTGCGTGCTACCGTCGAAAATCTATTGCAATGTATGAAAACTACCTCTTGAATATACGATATCTGCGCAGTATTGTTGGTGAAATTTTTGCATAAATATCACACATCAGTCCAACCTTACAAGACACGAAGACACGTTTTTCAGAGATGCCGCAGGCGGGGCAGGGTACTGCGCTGAAGCATCTTTTCATGCGGCAACATCTTCGATGGTATTATCCTCATTCCCCTTTATTTCGGGGCTATTTTAGCAAACGGGGCTATATTATGACTTTTTAAATCGGGGTTAATAGTGCGCCACAATACCGAAAATACCAATAAAAATATGGCCAAATTTCATAGTTCGACGTGTTTTCGACGGAAACCTTTTATATTATCAGGCGGTAATTCTCATTATCAAAACCCAAATGTGGTTTTGAGGTGTTTAAATGGGAACCAAAATTGGAAAGGAAAAAATTCAGCGCGAAAAGGGATTCCTGTATTTCATCGGGAAAGACGGCTATGTATGGGCAGCCCCGATGAAACACAACAAGACCGGCAAGAAGAAGAAAGTCGGTACTGAAAAGATTGCCAAGGAAAAAGGCTTCATGTATTACATTGGCAAAGACGGATTCGTCGCAAAAGCCAAGATGAAAAACGCATAACCAATCAATCATCTTTTTATCTTGTTTTGAAGCCAGGCAGAAATCCCGGTTAATCCGGTGCTGCCCGGCTCTCCATTGTTTTCCTTGGACTAGAGAGCATCCTGCTTTTCATTTGAGCGATCTGGTAGCACTCAGGATATTGCATCCTTGAAGGAAATAGCATAAGCAATGCATATGCATTCTATTGAGGAATCATAGGGCGCTATGTATACCCCTTTGTTTCCACTGGAAAATATTAATCTATTTGAAATTTGTCGCCTATTTCCTCCAGAAGTATCGGGTGTAAGAGATCAAGTAACTACCCATGCCATATGCAAATAACTGTCTCAAAACGAGGGGGAAGAGACGTCAAAGGGCTGATGTGCTGCCATAATGTGACATTTTCAGGAAAAGGATCTTAAAAAATATGGGCCCGTCGTGATTCGAACACGAGATCTTCGCCGTGTGAAGGCGACGTCATAGCCAACTAGACCACGAGCCCTCATGCATCGACCGGGAATCGAACCCGGGCTATAGGCTTGGAAGGCCTAAGTCATACCTCTAGACCATCGATGCACTGCGCTCTACAATTTTGGCGGGGTGTGTATTAATGCTTGCTTCTCCCGCATTAAAAATTCAAACTTAATCCCGAATAGTTTTGCTGGAAGGTTCATAAAATGCACAGTCCGTTGATCATGAAGAGACGGGATTAATATCCCTGGATCTCAGCACTGATCCTTTCAAGGGCGGCAATTCTTTTCTCTATGGGTGGGTGAGTGGAGAAGAGCTCCATAAGTGTGTTACCGGAAAGGGCCGGAATAATAAAGAACGCATTTGCACTTTCAATTTTGGCTTTTGCCTGGGGCGGGACAACTTCCATCCTTCCGCTGATTTTACCTAACGCTGAAATGAGTGCCTGGGGATTTCGCGTGATGAGTGCGCTTCCCCTGTCAGCGGCAAATTCCCGGTACCGGGAGAGTGCAAGCATCAACAGGGTACTGATGGCATAGACAACGATCGAGGCTACCCAGACGAGGATCCAGCCGGCGCCATTATCTCGATTATTGCCTCCAAAGAGTGCCGTAAAAAAGAAACTCTGCATAATCATCGACGCAATCATAGCAACAAAACTTGCCATGGTCATCGTGAGAATGTCCCGGTTTTTCACATGAGAGAGTTCGTGTGCGAGTACCGCTTCAAGTTCATCTTTATTCAGGAGGCGCAGAATAGAATCGGTACAGGCAACCACGGCATGTTTTGGGCTGCGTCCCGTAGCAAATGCATTGGGTACCGGGCTCTGCATGATGGCGACCTTTGGCATGGGCAGATCGGCTTCATGGGACAATTTTTCTACCGTAGCGTAAAGTTCCGGATATTCATCTTTTGCAACAATTCGTGCATGTGTACTCCAGAGCACCAGTTTATCCGAAAAGAAATATTGGATAAACGCCATACCGACAGCAAGAAGTATTATTAACCCCAATCCAGCGCCAAACTCCAACAGGATGGTCATGAATACCAGATAAACGATGAAGAGGAGGAACATCGTCATCCACGATCTGGCTGTCAGACCCCAATCCCTTTTCCATTCCATATTTAGTACATTTCAGCTGCTGTCGCATAAATGATTCTGAAATAGCAATACCGGCATGATAAGTAAAGGAATCGAGGAAATATGGCTATAGTGATAAAATAAATGAGCAGGAATTACCGGGCAATCTTCACACAAAAGCAGAAACTATTTTTCGGCATAACACCGGATGGGTACAACATGGATGAAGTCGATTCCGAGGCTCTGGCTGATGTGGCATACGGCATTTTCGATCACCTTCTCACCCGAAAACTTCAGACTCAGGGAAAGTATCTTTATGCCCTTGTGGAGGGAGGCATTGACTTCACAAAAGATCTTTCCGAGACTGTTGCACAGTTTAACGATGAATACCCTCAACTTGCAAAGGCGCTCCTTGATCGTTTTAGTAATGTTGAAACCATTTACCGGATGCTTTGTGACGGGGAAGGGGTTATTCCTTCAAAGACGACCCAGATGTACTGGATTGTGCAGGATGCACCCGGGAGCGCTCCTGAGGCAATCGAAGATGAACATGCTGGCAAGTGGTTGATCTTCCAGGATCCTGAAGATGCAGATACTTCGTGGAAAAAAGTTCGGGACGCAACAATTATTCATGAGCTTGGCATATCGGCAAAAGTCAGTACAGCTAAACCCAATCCGGATTCCCGGGACAGTCGCCGGGTCATTTATATTTATACAAAAGACTGGGCTGATGAGCCGGATGTAATGCGCGTGCGGGAGAATTTACGCCAGCTCGGTTTTGTTGACCGCATCGGGTACAAGCGTAATCTTGAAACATTCGCTGGAGAATATGCCCAGAAGGGCAAACGTGTGACGTACTACTCAGCATAAATTTTTTATTTTTTATGCAAATAACGAAAAAAGAACGATTGTATTACAATGAAAATCAGTTACGCTTTACGCTCCTTATTTTTCGGCCGCAGGTTCTTATACCCGCATTTGCGGCACGTGGTTGCACGAATCGCATTGCGTGCATTGCAATGCATACATATTTTCACGTTGAGTAAACGAGCTTCGGCTTCTGGGAATTTTGCCATGGAAATATACTCCTTTCTGCCCTTATAACAATGTTCTTTGATCTTTTAACGGTTTGTATCGGTTTCAGTATCTTTCCTGTTTATGAACCAATCATGGAATAACGTAAGTGCACGTGCCCGGTGAGAGATGGCGCTTTTCTCTTCAAGAGGGATCTCAGCAAGAGTCTTTCCGCCCACCTCAAAAACCGGATCGTAACCAAACCCTTCCTCCCCCCGTGGCTCAGAAATGACGTTGCCCTCAATCATACCGGTAAACACAAAAATACCTTTCTCATCCGCAAAAGCGATGGCTGTGGTAAAATGAGCGTTTCGATTCATGGTGCCTTCCATGAGCATCAGGATGCCTTGGTTACCAATCGTTTTGAGTACATAGGCTGCATAGGGCCCGGGAAAACCGTGGAGTGCGTCGATGGAAAAGGAAGTGTCATCTACGATAAGCGGCCGATGGAGATGATTATAAGCGTATCTGGCTTTCTCGCGAGCTATCTCTTCTATATCATCCGAACGCAGTTCCGGAATTTCGAGTGTTACATGGTCTAATCTGATAGACTGGCCAAAAAACGCTGCCACTTCTTGCGCTTTATGGATATTGCTGGTGACCATAGTCAGTGACCGGCTCACAAGTACCTCCCCCTGAGTTCTATCTCCTTTTCTCTCGCAAGGACATCTGTAGCCTGGGCGAATGTTTGCGTGTATCCCCGGGCAAATGCGTCTTTGAAAAGACTGGCTTCCTGTGGATTTGTGCTTTCGAGCGTTTGGAACAGGACGTGAATGTCGACGCCTCTTTGCTCGATTTCTGAAGTTACCTGTGCGAGACCAAAATCAATGAGCACACATCTGTCGTCTGTGTCACGCAGGATCATATTACTGGTGGTGAGATCTCCATGCATGATGCCGGCCGTGTGCAGCCGGCCGATCATCCGTCCCGCCTCTTCGCAATGAGCCTCGGTGAGGGCACAGGTAAGAATTGCACCGGTAACTTCTTCCATCACAATCGAGTCATGGGTAATATCGATCATGACTGGGGTAGGAACGCCACCTTTGCGGGCCGCATGGATGAGCCGTGCCTCCGCCCGTGTTCGCTCCCTGATCAGTTTTCTATCAAGGGATGGGGCCCTGTATTGTTTAGTCAAACGTTGCTTAATTGCGCGCCCGTTCCTGAAACTTATGACTGCTTCAGCACCGCGTTTCTGGCCATCAAAACTGTTTTTTTCAGGATCCAATTCAGACACAACTTCATGTTTCCAGGTTATCTCAACCTCATCTGAACGGAATGAAGGGTTAACCTGTGATTTTTCAATGGCGAGCGACTGGCCGCTTTCAAGCATTAATTTTCCTGTATAAGCGATCATTGCGCCATTGTCCCCGAGATATTTTCGTTCGGGGACAAAAAACTGTGCACCCCGTTCTACACACATAATGCCCAACATCTCCTGCAGACGTGCATTTGCCCCTACGCCACCTACAAGGAGCACCTCGCGTTTTCCGGTGAGCGAGAGTGCTCTCTCTGTGACCTCCACGCACATTGCAAAAGCGGTTTCCTGAAGGCTGGTGCATACATCGGCAAGCGGTTTATGTGAATCTTTAGCTGCCGAGACCAGTCCCGAAAATGCAAGATCCATGCCTTTTACGGTGTAAGGTAGTTCAAAGTATTTTCCGGATTTTGCTTGGTCTTCAATGAGTGGCCCTCCGGGATGAGGGAGATTTTTTGCGCGTGCAAACTTATCGAGGGCGTTTCCTACACCAATATCGAGGGTTTCTCCAAAGATACGGTATCGCCCGTTGAGATATCCGATAACCTGAGTATTTGCCCCGCTTGCATACAGCACGATAGGGTCCCGGCAACCGGTTGCCCAGCTTCCAATCTCAACATGGGCGACACAGTGGTTGACGCCAATAAGCGGGACATTGAGTGCGAGAGCAAGCGAACGTGCTGCGGTCGCTACCGTTCTCAGGCAGGGACCAAGTCCAGGCCCTTGTGAAAACGCAACCCCTGTTACCTTATCTGGCTCTTTAAGAATAGTTCCGATTACCTCCCGCATAACCGATGCATGGTGCTGGGCAGCCTCACGCGGGTGGATCCCTCCGTGTTCCGGTAAATATGGACGGGAACAAAGGGCAAGAAGATCACGATCAAAAAGAGCAGCACTGAGGTTCCACGCTGTCCCCTCAATGCCCAGTATCTGCCCAAATTCAGGCATCAGCGTTTATTTCTTGAATTCGGTGTATCCGCACTTTCCACAGGCAATACGATCCTTATGGTCGGCCATCACAACACCGGGACCACAGCGGGGACAATATTTTTTAGTAGGGGTGACGTTATTGCCTTCAACTTTGAAAAATGCACTGCGTCTCGGACCTTTTGCCGCGGCTTTCTTTGCTGCAGCCATGATCAGGCCGCTCCTTCTTCTTTGGGTTTTGGCATGCCTCGTGCAGAGAGGAACGGGTGTTCGGTTTTCTTCTTGGCTTCTTCAGTATCGTACACGCGCGCTTTACCATTGATCATTGTCTTGCCAAAATTGCTTTTCAGACTGTCAAGGATGACCAGCGGTTCTTTTACATTAAGCAGGGCGCAGAGTTTACCGGTTATCTGCATACGGGAAGGTGTTGCACCATCGTATGTAAGTGTAAACTGAATCTCTCTCCGTGATAAAAGTTCATTCCTTTTATCGCTCTCGATTTTAAAGTCCATCGATATCCTGTAATTATTGGAAATCGTGTTATTTAAAACCTGACCTAATTTCAAGAAACCAAAGGAAGATCTTAGAGATCAAAAGGGGGATATTTTCTGATTTTTTTAATTAATTGTTAATTACAGTGAACTGCCCGAGGAGTTCTTTTGCCGCAGTTTTTGCAGCCTCATCGATTTTACGAAGCACGATGCCTTCATGCGGCTGACCGTAGAGTACAACAGATGATAAAGGTGCAACGATTACGAGCGGGATGACCGCAAGATCTTCTTCTCCTTCTACCATTATGGTGACCGGAGAGTTTTCAACCGCGAAAGTGAGCGCGTTGATCAGCTCATCGGTAATGGTTCCGGGAGGATTTTTTACATGAATGCACTTCCCGGATATATCCGGCATCCTCTCACAAGGAGAACGCATTGTCTGGCCGTCGACTACAGCGATTGCGGGTGTAATGCCTTTTTTCTGAAGGGTTTGGGTGACAACATCACCCACTGAATAGATGGTTAGTCCGGAAATCTCTGGAAGAACTGTATCAATATTATGGTGGAGTGTCCCGAAAGGGTCCTTGAAGAGTTTACGTGACTCTTTAGGGAGAGTGAACATTCACCTGACCTTCAGCGCATAGCGCCCGGGCAGCTTGATGTTCATCCGTTTCGCCACATCAGAATTCTCCGGGTCAATAATGACGAGGTACCCTGACCAGTCATCGCTTAAATTTGTCGTTCCGCAGATAACGCAGTTCTCACCATCTACAACACGATGGCAGTCCCGGCAGACTTTCCCCTGCTTTTTTTTATTCATCGGCGGCATGCTCTTTCCTCTTACTCTTGGACTTTTCCGGTTTCTCTTTCGGGGTCCCGGTAGTTCCGGCAGCTGCCCTCTCTTTCTCTTTTTCGATCTCTTCTTCGAGCCAGAGCGAGGTGCCAAGACCTGCCTGTCGCATGGTAAGGCCGATCTTACTATCCCGTGGTTCACGCTCGTTCAAAGAGAGTGTTACTACACGGACCCTTACGGTGTCGCCAACGCCGATAAAGCGTTTGGAATCCTGGCAGATAAGCCGGGCATTTTTTTCATCGAAATTTATATATTCGTCTGAGATCTGGCTCACGTGCAGCATGGCATCGATCGGTCCGAGGCTTATAAATGCCCCAAAACTTGTGGTTTCCACGACGAGACCCTCAATTACTTCCTGTAGGGCAAGCCTCAGTACGAGCCCTTCAAATTTCACGTCGTAGTATACGCCTCCGTCTCCGGGGACGATCTCGCCTTCACCGACATGATCAACCTTGGTCACAGCAATAAAGACCCCCAGTTCCTTGTCGATGCTTCCTTCAAGCTGTTCCTGAAGAACTTCCAGTATGACCTTGTCCAGTTTTTCGCCCAGCCTGTTGGGGGGCACCCTGACTTTGTCTTCCAGTGTCATCTTGTAATACATAACTCGCCTACCTTCGCAATATCTCGAGCTTTTTCTGTTTTCTCATGGATATGACCCCTATTCCCCTTGCCAGCAGCTCATCTCTGACCCGGCGATCATTGGTAACTACCATGCCGCTGTTTTCCATTGCCCAAGTGATAACCTGATCATCGACCGGCATTGGATTACTGCTGCCGTTGGCGACCGCGCATTGACCGGCAAGCGCGAGGCCAAGCCGTGCAGCGGCACCCTCACTGCCTTTTGCCCGTGAGAGCCCGGCCAGTTCCTGCATCACGCCCGGAAGAACCACCGGTTCAAAACTGCCGAGCAGTTCACGGATCTCACTGAAGAGATCAATCCTGAACTGCGCAGGCATCATGAGCGCATTGGCGTCCAGCATGACTTTTACTCGCTGAGGACACCCATCCCGATTAACCGCCAGCGTGCTCCCACCTGCCGGCTGATGGCGATCCTGGCTCCCTGCTCTGCACAGACCGGACGCTTCAGCTGCACTTCGACTGCTTCTTTTTTGGTGCTCGTAACCACCCCGACAGTGACTGCTGTTCCGACGGAAAGCATAAGGGGTTCGTTGTATTTCAGGGGTTCGATGATTAGTTCACTCGTTGATCCGACAACCCGCTCCATCAGGGTTACCTGACATTTGATTTTGTCCCATACTGGGGGTAGTTTACCTACATGACCGACTACCTGACCTGCAAGAGCATCACTTTTCGTCAGCGCCGGGTCAAGTTTGGTCCCAACACCAAGGAGACCGCCTGGTGTTGCCTCTTTTACCGTTTTTGTACCGGCATTAATCGAGGTTACCTCCGTTATGATGGGGATCCATTTGATCCTGTTCTCAATTTGTGTCTGTCGGCCTGGTCTGATTTCAATAGGGTCGCCGTCGTGGAGGATGCCCCGGATAAGAGACCCTCCGACGACGCCCCCTTTTACCTCTTTCCAGTTGCAGCCGGGTTTGTTGATATCGAAGGATCGCGCAACAAGCATAACTGGCTCTGCTGCAGGGTCACGGACCGGCTCGGGTATAGTCATGTCCAAAGCCTGTACTAACGCACCCATATTGATCCCTTTCTGGGCTGAAACGGGAATGATGGGAGCGTTCTCGGCAACGGTTCCTTTCACGAATGCTTTGATCTGGTTGTAATTGTCAACTGCCTCTTTCTGGGAAACAACGTCGATCTTATTCTGGACAATTACTATCTTTTTGATGCCTACAAGTCCCAAAGCCATGAGATGCTCTTTTGTCTGGGGCTGCGGGCATTTTTCTGTAGTGGTAATGACAAGCATCGCGCCGTCCATCAGCGCCGATCCTGACAGCATCGTCGCCATCAGGGTTTCATGCCCGGGTGCATCCACAAAGGAAACTGAGCGGAACGGCGTCCCCTCTCCACCGCAGACCGGGCACACCGGCGTTGTTGAGTAGGCGTCCGGGCCCTCGCAGTGCCCGCACTTATAGAACGTTGCATCCGCATAGCCCAGCCGGATAGAAATACCGCGCCGAACTTCCTCGCTGTGCCGGTCCGTCCAAGTCCCGGTGAGTGCGTTAACGAGCGTGGTTTTCCCGTGGTCCACATGGCCCACTACCCCTATATTCACACTGGGGATTGTCACATCATGCAAACGAAATCGAACCTCCTTATCTTATATCGTATAGGCATACTTATACATAACCCGAAAAAACCAATTTTTTAGGGCTCCCTTCGTTTATTCTCTGTGGGAAAAAAGTATTCATATCCCCGTTTTCCAAGGATGATTTGTTTTCTGAGATTACCCCCCACCTTCGCAGCTCTGGTCGATGTTTTTTAGGGCTTCCTGAAGTTCGCTCCCTGCGGCAAATTCGCGTTCACGCCTAATAATTTCTTTTGCATCTTCCTTAAGGGAGGACGCTGATTTTTTTGCCTGTTCCGCAGGGATTAACAAATCGATTCTATAGAGAAGGTGGGTACTGTCCAGTTCGGCAAACTGGTTTCCCGCCACCTGTTCAAAACGGACCACAGATCCTGTAGTACCGGTACGGGGATACCTGACCCTCATGCCTAGGGTGATCTCTTCTGCAAGCATACAAGAGAATGAATCGATTTCAATATAGAAATATTATACCTTAATCAAAATTTCGGAGCTAATTCTTCGCACAAATATCTGATAATATGGCTTCAAACTGGCGGGACTTCTCTTTCCAACTATAGTGTTCGAGGTCAATTTGGAAAGTTACTGGTTTTTCCATCAGGTTTTTAACCTGGGTGATAAATTCATCCTGTGTCCTGTATACGAAGAGGTTTGGCCCTCCGATACGGGTGACATCCGGAATAGGCCGCATCAGGATCGGTTTTCCACAGGCCGAGTATTCAAAAAACTTGTTGGGTAGTGCTATGTCCCCCCATTGCGGAGGGGAGAGCGGTATTGTGCATATATCCATACAGGCAATATATCTCGGCAGTTCTGCATAGGGCTTTGTCCCGGTGAAAATAACGTGCTCGGAAACATTAAGTGATTCAGCAAGCTGCCGGAGTTCTTTTTCATAATCGGTAAAAAGTGATCCTCCGACTATAAGGAGACGTGTTCTGTCACGGTACCGGATCAATTCAGGAAGTGCCCGGATCATCTCGTCAATTGCATACCAACGCTCGATGCTCCCTGAAAAGCCGATGACGAAATCGGCATCACTTATACCCAGTTCATGTCGTGTCTGCGATCCATCTTGTGGTACAAAAAGATCTGTATTGACGCCATTTGTTATGAGCTCTGAGGAGAACCCCAACCCTTTGAGTTTAGCTACAAGAGATGGGGAGACGGTTGTGATCTTGTCGCTGTGTGAAAGGTTTCTCCGTGTGATCTCCCAGACTCCGCTCCTAATGCATTGGGCAATATACCGGTTTTTAAAGTAAGCTGCGGCGGAGTCCGGGAACCAGTCTTTGAGATCAAAAACAACCGGTACTTTGTGATGCTTTGCCGCGGAAATGACGGCGGCCCCAGCGAGGACATGGGCTGCAACCACGATATCGATCTTGTTGTCCTTGATGATCTTATTAAAAATATAGTAGTGATATGGGGTGTTGAGGGTATAGTGAAGGAATGGGTTTTTTACCGGGAATTGTGTTGCCTCTTCAACGATAAGCCTAGTGGGGCGGGTATCACCGCGGCTTACGTGAAAATGGGCCACATGCACCTCGTGGCGCAGGGCAAGTTCCTCGAAGATATAATGGTGTCTTGAGGGTATAGGATGGTGGATATAGTCTTGGGTTGAGATAAGGAGAATTTTCACAAAAATCACGCTTCTTTTCCGGGTTTACTGATAAATGGTAATTTTCACCCTGCCATGTTAATTTTCAGAACATTTTTTCTGAAGAGCTAACGGCATATCCCGAATCTCTGCCGGAGAACCAACAGCAAGTTTGTGTGCCGGTACATCCCGGGTCACAATGGCACCTGCTGCAACAAGTGACCCTTCCCCGATATGAATGCCGGGAAGAATGGTCGAATTTGCTCCGATGGCTGCATGGTTTTCTATCACCGGACCTACAAGTCCACCAATCCCTGATGGGGGGTACCGGTCGTTGGTCAAAATGGCATTTGGACCGATGAATACATGATCCTTTATTGTTGAATTTGTGGGAATGTAAACCATACTCTGGAGATTAACATTATTACCAAGGATCGTGTTCCCTTCGATGATAACCCCGGTGCCGACGGAAACATGGTCCCCGATGCGGGTCTTTTCACGGATGAGCACGTTATGCCCGGCCTGAAACCGGTTCCCGATGGTTACATCGCAGTAGATAATGGTGCCCGATCTGATCACAGCGTCGTTTCCGATTGTAGTCCCAGAAAATCCGGTTTTTCCAATGTATTCCCTCGAGGGAAACCCCAAGGTCACTGGTTCAAATACCTGAAGTCCGGTTCCTGTTTTATTGATCCCGTATTCGATCATTCCACGGTCACGCTCTTTGCGAGGTTTCTTGGTTTGTCAATATCCCGATCAAGGGCCACTGCGGTTCGGTATGCGAGTATCTGGAGCGCTACAATAATTGTCAGGACACCGATAAATGAGTGTGTTTTTGGCAGCGGGATAAATAAATCGACGATATCAGATAACTCTAAGTCCCCTTCATCTCCGAAAGCAATAACTGGTGCTCCTCTGGCTTTGATCTCCTTGATATTGGACACCATAACTCCATACGTTTCTCCAGGTGTGCAAATTGCAATAACCGGTGTATCCGGCGATAAAAGTGCAAAAGGTCCATGTTTTAATTCCCCTGCTGCATATCCTTCAGCATGGATATAGGAGATCTCTTTCATCTTGAGAGCGCCTTCCAGTGCGACCGGATAGAATGGGCCGCGTCCAATATAGAAGATACTCTTTGCATTTCTGCACAGGTCTACAGCGGCTGACAAGTCCATCAGGAGGACCTCTTCGATTGCCTGGTGGGCATGCTGGAGAATATTCTCAAACATTCCGTCAGATCGGGCATCAATGATCTGCATGAGGATCGCCAATTGGGCAATAAACGATTTTGTGGCTGCGACACTAATCTCTGGTCCGGCGCGCATAAAGAGCGTAGCATCAGCAACCCTGCTCGCAGAACTGCCAAGAACATTTGTTATTGCAAGCGTCTGGCAGTTATGTTTCCGTGCAAGCCTGAGTGCAGTCAGCGTATCCGCAGTCTCCCCTGACTGTGTTATCCCAATCAAAAGACCTTCCAGTGGTGGGTGGAAATACCGGAACTCCGAGGCAACATCCACTCGCACAGGAATTCCGCATGCCTCTTCAAGCAGATATTTGAAAATAAGTCCGGTATGATACGATGAACCGCAAGCAACAACGGTCAATGAGGAAAACTTGTAGACAAACGACGGTAAAGTATGTTTATCGACGCACCTCAATGTGTTGAAGAATGCCTGAGGCTGCTCGTAAATCTCCTTGAGCATAAAATGAGCAAACCCACCTTTCCTGACTTCTTCGGGAGACCAGTCGATCAGTTCCACCGGCCGATCCACTCGACACATGTCCCGATATATTTCTATGCCGTTTTTTGTCAGGCATGCTGTATCGCCATCTTCGAGAAAAACCGCACGTTCTGTGTAATCCAGTACCGGTGTCATATCTGATGCGGCAAAATATTCATTGTCGCCGATGCCGATTACCAGCGGGCTGCCATTGCGGGCGGCAATCAGGCAATCCGATCCGGCCGCAATGATCAGCAACGCGTATGAACCTTTGAGGATAGGGAGTATGCTTCTGACAGCTGATAGCAAATCCGTCCCTTTCCAATACCGCTCCTCAATAAGGTGGGCGACGATTTCCGTATCGGTCTCTGACCTGAAGGTATGTCCTCTGGCTGTGAGCGCTTTTTTTAACTCGGCAAAATTTTCGATAATCCCGTTATGGACAACAGCGATGCGGTTGGTGCAGTCCACATGTGGATGTGCGTTAATATCATTAGGAATACCATGGGTCGCCCACCGGGTGTGACCTATACCTATGGTTCCGCGTAACCGGAGCGCACCGGAATATTCAGAAATCCGTCCTTTGTGCTTTTCGATCTCAAGATTAGATTCCAGTGTGGCTATGCCAAATGAATCATATCCCCGGTATTCGAGTTTTTTTAAGCCTTCAAGAATCAGGGGTGCCGCCTGCCTTCTCCCGATATACGCGATAATCCCGCACACGTTATATCACCATGGTATCGTCAGGGATTATACGTGAACTCACAACCCGGTTTCCTTCAAGAGTGGCATTGTTCCCGACAATACCGTTCCGGAACCGGGCAAATGAACCGCAGGTAACATTATCCCCGAGAATCGCGCCGAAGTGTGAATGGGTTGGCTTTCCTTCGATCTCCAGAAACCCCTCTGTTGTGCCTGTCGATATATGGTCGGCAAGCACACAGCGTTCACCAATAACGGAATCCATAATCCGGGAATGGGAGGCTATCGATGTATCATCCATTAGTATGGTGTTTCCAATTAGGCTCAACGGTTCGATAGTTACCCGGGATCCAATGCTTGTATTGGGCAGGATACAGCAGTTCGGTCCAATTGTACAATCATTCCCTATGATAACAGGGCCAGAGATCACGGTGTTCGGGCCGATGGTTGTTCCTTTCCCTATGTGGGTAGGCCCCTGGATCGTGGCGTGGCGGCTGGATGTGCCCTCACGGGTGGCAGGCATATGCCGGAGGAGGCGCTGATTCAACCGGATCAGATCCCAGGGGTAGATCGCATCCTGCCAGTCATCCGCTGTAACGGCATGAACATCAATTCCATTCTCTATCATACATGAGATAGCCTCTGTTACATCATTTCCCCGGACATACTGGAAAAAGTCCGTCGGTAACGAATATATCCCAGTACTCACGAGAAAACTCGTGGCATGATCCGGCTTTTCCACAATGCTGTCTACCCGCCCATCCCGTACCGTAATAACCCCGAAATTGGAGGGGTTGGGGTGTTCTTTTACCAGAACTGCATTTTTGATTTCCTTGATCTTTGCCACTGACTGAGCGTCAATGTAATTGTCCCCGGGAAGCAGCAGGAAATCTCCTTTGATCTGGCTCTCTGCCTGCTGGAGCGCATGAGCGGTTCCGAGTTGTTTTTCCTGGATAACCACTTCAATGGGCAGATCGAGCTGGTTTAGGAAACGGGTTACGTGTTCCTTGCGGTATCCGACTACGACAATAATATCACGGATGCCGTTTGTTACGAGAGCATCGATAGTATACGCAATAATGGGTCGGTTTGCTACAGGAATCATAGCTTTTGGCCGGCTCCATGTGAGCGGGCGAACCCGCCGTCCCTCTCCTGCTGCAAGAATAACTGCCTGCATATCGTTACCTACCGGATTGTTGAGTTCTCCCCAAAACTTCCTTCCACATAACTATTTGGTGCAAATTGTGCATTGCTACCTATAACTGATCCGACATTAACCGAACAGTTGATCCCAAAGTTCACGTTGTCCCCGACAACTGCACCAAACTTCGTGTGCCGGGTATTCTTTCCTCCGATTCTGATCGGGGCGTGATCATGACGAAGGTTTGCGATCTTTGTCCCTGCACCAAAATTGCAGCCGCTTCCTATGACAGAATCACCGACATAATTAAAGTGGGGAATCTTTGTTTTTGCCATCACGACTGAATTTTTAAGTTCCGTACAATGTCCTATATGGCATTCATCACCTATACTCGTTGCACCCCGGATATATGTATGCGGACCTATCCGGCAGTTATTCCCGATAATGCAGGGACCTTCGATATAGGTTCCTGATTTTACCACCGTATCTTTTCCGATGATAACAGGACCTGACAGATGGACACCCTCCTCAATTATTCCTGAGTTTGCCGAAGAAATCCCGGCCAGAAGAGCTGCGTTAGCATCCAGTAAGTCCCAGGGATATCCGATATCCATCCATGAAGAAAGAGAAACGGCCTTTAGACCCTTTCTGGTAATCAAAACGCCAAGGGCATCTGTGAGCTCGAGTTCACCGCGTGACGAAGGTCGCACCTGTGCCAGAAGGTCAAAAATCTCTTGAGAAAAAAGGTACGCACCGGCGTTAATGATATTGGAATTTGGGTGTTTTGATTTTTCTTCGAGTGCGATGACCCGTTCGTTTTCTACAAGAACAACACCGAAATCCCCGGGATGATCAGTGGTACTCGTTCCTATGCAGGGCGCTGGCATTTGAATCATCCTGGTGATATCGGCACTTGTAAGGATCATATCTCCGTTCATCGCAAGGAACGGGCCTGAAATAAGATCTTGTGCTGAACGGAGGGCATCTGCAGTTCCTGATTGCTGCCGTTGCGGTGCGTAGGTAATGTGAATACCGAAACGCTTCCCCTCGCCAAAATGGCCGCGAACTTCGCGAGCCCCGTACCCGACCACAAACACAAAATCCGTGATGCCGGCATCCCGGGCCGCAAGTACGAGATGTTCCATCATTGGGCGGTTTGCCACCGGGAGCATCACTTTAGGGCGTTGGGCGGTGAGGGGACGCATGCGTTTTCCTTCACCTGCCGCCAGCACAACGCATTGCATAGGTACACCTCACCTGCATTATTTAAGCAGTTTTCCCCTGCCGGACACGAATTCTCGCCTGTTCCAGTATCTCTTTTGCAATCGAAAGAGTAGTTCCTTCGGCAGTGATCCTGATTTTGGGCTCAGTTCCACTAGCTCGTATGAGATACCAACCATTTTCCCGAGCAACCCGTATCCCGTCTGTCGGATTTTCCGCACCAAGAGTCGTTACAATTTCACGTGCCCGCTCATCCGGTATAGATTCCCGAAGGATTGGGTAGGCTGGCATAGCATCGAGCCGCTCCGCTATATTGCAACCCGATGCAATCTCGCAGAAGAGGGCGGCTGCAAAGGGACCGTCCGGGCATAGCGAGTGGTGCGGGAAAATCCAGGCGCCACTTGGTTCACCCCCGAAATCACCCCATGAAAGAAGTTCCTCTGATACGAAGCTGTCCCCGACGGGTGTGCGATGGACCTCTGCAAACGCCTCGATGATCATCGAGGCGTCGCTTGTAGTGACCACGTTTCTTGCCCCGAGATGTTCAGCAAAGAGAAGGAGGAGGTGATCGCCATCGATATATCTTCCTTTATTGTCAAACGCCATCATACGATCGGCGTCACCATCATGGACTACTGCGCAATCTGCCTCAATTTCCTTTACTAACACTCCGACATAACCCAGGTATTCTTTGAGCGGTTCGGAGGGACGTGCGAACTGTCCCGCAGGGTTGCAGTTGAGGCACGTGGTTTTTACCTCTGCATCAGCTAGGAGATACGGGGTCATAAGGGAGCCAGCGCCATTTCCGCAGTCAATGACCACTGAAAGCCCGGGATCTATAGATACTGAATCAAGGATCGCCTTTTTATGGGGTGTAAGAGCATCGAAAGAAGATTCTATGCCCTGGTGCCGCCAGGTTGCCCAATGCGGTTCATTGATGTATTCTTCTACTTCTTTTTGCTGGATCTGAGTGAATGAGGAACCATCCGGATTGAACAGTTTGATCCCATTATACTCCTCGGGGTTGTGGGATGCAGTGATCATGCATCCGGCTTTTACGATCCGGGCGCTGTATGCAACAGAGGGTGTAGGGACAATGCCGGTAAAACATGCTTTTCCCCCTGCACCTGTTATGCCTGAAATTATTGTACGGGCAAGCAGCGGGCTTGTTGTCCGAGTATCGATTCCCACGATGCAATCAGGGAATCGTTCCCCTATAACAGCGCCGACACTGAGCGTGGTTTCTACCAGTGCCCGGCTGAACCGCTGGCGTATTCCCGAAGAGCCAAAAAGCATGCATGAGGATGGGCGTTTTGTATAAAAAGAGTTTTAGCCTTTTTTATCGTGAGGGATCCGGCATACCATCCGGCCTCGACATGCCATAGGGGCACCAGTGTTCTCCCTGTTGGAGCCGGCAGACCCCCGATGTAGAAGGGCCCAGAAATAGGATACGTTTTCTTCCGCCGAAGGTCTCTATGAGATTTCCTATATCAGGGGCAATGATTCCCTCGTTATTGATAAGGATAATTTCAGCTTCATTGATATCTGTAGTTAATCTGATTTTCCCCGACCTTTCCAATACGGGTATTTTTCCTATACAAAATATCCGGCTACCGCTGAGTTCTTCCATGAGTTCGTGAAGGCAGGCTGCGTGCGATACTGCAGGACAGGCCCGCCGTACCCGTGAGATACAGAAAAATACGGTGGCGACATTGATGATGGCACAAGCGGCACCGCGAACGCCCGGAGCATCAATGGGAGCCCCAAACATAAATGAGATCTTTGTCATGGCCCGGATTGGATCGTCTGTGACAAATTCTGCAGTTCTTCCCCCAAAAGATGCAGTCATACATGCGCCCCGTTCAAACTGGCAGTTCTTGGCATCTGGATCGACATCAAGGAGAACACCGGCGTCTTCACATCCGCTGTGCTCGAGGATATCTTCGAGCCGGTTTACAGAGTCTTTAATAATATCCATTATTCCTCGGCCTTTTTTTGTATAAGCACAACCCGGGCCGGTGCACCATCCAAGCCGGTAAGGCGCAGTGGCAGGGCTGTCATTTCGTATTCTCCTTCATCAACATTTGATAGATCAAGAAGTTCAATAATAATACAGCCATTTCCAAGAAGCTCCCGGTGCACCGATCCATCGCAGACAAAAGCTTCGATAGAGAATGAGTCTATGCCAAGACAGAGTGTGCCCTGCGCACTCAGAAGTTCTGCTGCGTCTTGTGTAATGTGGGGGAAATTCTCCCTGAACCGGGTTTCTTTCGAAAACATTGTTTTTAAGATAATCCTCTTTGCAGTGCCAAGCCTGCCACGAAGATGTGAGGCTGTAATGGTACTTCCTGCAGTCGTTACATCCAGAACCAGACACGGGCCGATAAGATTATCGAGAGGGATCGTGTCAATTGTATCCCCTTTTTTAAGATAGTGAACAGGAGCGTCTATGTGGGTTCCTGAGTGGCTGTTCATATGCAGGTCACTTATAAGGTAAAGCCCTGAATCTCTCTGGGAAAACTGCGGCGGAGGATCCCCGGGAAAAGAGACTGTTGAACCTGAAAGAGGTCGCGTTATATCGATAATTTTCATAGACTATTCCTCCCATCCATACTTACCTACGAGAGGAACAAATCGGACCCCGCCGAACTGCTCCTCCCTAAATTGATCACCATGACGTTCGATTACGATGAGGTCCTGGATCGACCGGCTGCCCACCGGGGCCACAAGCCTGCCACCTTCTGTGAGCTGGGCTTTGAGCGGCTCCGGAATCTCCGGCGTTGCAGCCGTTACGAGTATTCCATTGAACGGGGCTGATGGTGGATGGCCAAGTGTCCCGTCCCCAAAAACGATCTCCACATTTTTTGCATGGACTGCTGCAAGGTTAGTACGTGCACGCTCTGCCACTGTTTCTATGCGTTCAATGGTTATAACTTTTTTAACAAGCTTCGAAAGGATAGCGGCTTGGTACCCGCTTCCTGCGCCGATTTCGAGCACGATATCGGTTGATGTTGGATGGAGCAGTTCAGTCATAAGCGCTACGATGTATGGTTGCGAAATAGTTTGACCGCTTCCGATTGGCAGTGGAGCGTCCGCGTATGCGTCACGATCCCAAGGTGGCGGAATGAAAAGGTGACGGGGAACTTCCCTCATCGCAGAAAGAACACCCGGGTCCCTAATACCTCGTGCCTCTATCTGCAGTTTCACCATCCTGCGGCGTTCATCCGATCGAGGATACGAGGATATCATGGACCCGGGAAAAAGAACCTAGAACCCAGCCTTCTCCGCCACATCAATGGTGGCATCGATCTGTTTCTGCAGTGCCTCAGGAAGGCCGGCGATCTTGACATCAAGGAATCCACGGATAATCGTCGCGGTAGCTTCGTCTTCTGAAAGCCCTCGTGACATCAGGTACTCGATCTCTTCCTGTGCCAGTTTGCCGACAGCCGCCTCATGAGAAAGTTCGGTTCCAACTACCCGGCCGTCAATCTCAGGAATGGCATAAATTGTGCCGTCTTTGAGGATAAGGCCTTTACATTCGAGATGCCCTCGGGTTCCAGGTGTCTCTCCCAGAATATGGCCACGGGATATGATGGTTCCGCCTTTTGTTATTGCACGGGTAACAAGTTCTGCACTCGCGCCCTTTCCCCGAAGGATCGCCCGTGAACCGATATCGAGATACGATGTAGGCGATGCAATGGTGATAGTCGAGAACCGTGCAACCGAGTTCTCTCCTTTTAATGTTGCCGTCGGATACATCTGGATCTTCTTCACCGGTTGCATACAAACATAATTCGAGAGAAAAACCCCGTTTTCCTCAACAATGGATGCGCTACGCGGGTAGACCTCAATGTTTTCCGTCCATGTATGGATCATGGTGAAACTGACTTTCGCGTTCTTTTTAATATAAAACTCCGATACGCCGTAATGTGCGGCTCCCTGGCCGACATGACCCCCGCTTGTGCACCCGGAAATAATATGAAGCTCTGCACCTTCCTCTGCTATAATGATGTTGTGGACATGCTGGATTGTCTCACGGCCAAGATAAAGGCAGGCTTGGATCGGGAGAATATTGCTTGTCCCTTTATGGGCGATGATTACGTACCCTTTCGGATCGTTCTGTTCAGCTACGTATTTTGTTATCTCATCCTTATCCATTGGGACTGCCTTCCAGTTATACTCGTGAAGCCAGTCATATTTTTCCATCGCTCTCTTATAGGAAAGGACTTCGATACCTTCCTCACGGCACTCAGCATGAATAACATCCTGGTTCATCTGGAGATAACTGCCGCAACGGTTTTCCATGGACAGTTCGATACCCGATTGGACGAGCCGTTCCTTGTCCTCGTTTGAGATACCCGGTGCATTCAGCTCTGACGACATTCAAGGCACTCCCTGTATCCGCGTAGCTTGATATCCTTTAAGATTTCCCGGGGGTTCCCGTGGCATTTGATCATACCGTCACACATCACATGTCCCTTGTCTGCATCAAGGTAATCAAGGATGAATCCCGTATGGGTGATCACAAGACCGCTTTTTGCCCGGGTTACGATCCTTTTCTCTTTTTCGAGGAGCGATCCAATGGCGTTTCCTATCAGTGAGATATTTTCAAGATCGACGCCACTTTCCGGTTCGTCAAGCATGACAAAGTCTGGGTTCTGGACCATGAGCTGGAGCACTTCACTCCTTTTGATTTCCCCGCCGGAAAACCCCTTGTTGATGTCCCGTTCAAGAAAAGCGCCCATATGCACCGATTTGGCAAGCTCCGGAATATCGGTACTGCTGTCCCGGGAGATCGCAGTAAGAAGCTTACCCAGCTTAAGCCCGGAGATTGTCGGTGGGCGCTGGAAGAGCATTCCCATTCCCCGTTTGGCACGTTCATCGGAGTGCATTGCAGTCACATCCTCTCCATTGAAGGTGATCTTTCCTTTGGTAATGGTGTAATTTGAAAAGCCCATCAGGGTCATAAGAAGTGTCGTCTTACCGGAGCCATTGGGGCCCATGAGCACATGGGTCTCTCCGGCATCGATGTGAAGGTTGATACCGTGCAACACCTCTTTGTCTCCGATGTTCACATGCAGATCTTCGATGTCCAGCATACGATAAACCGGATGAGTGTATGTCGATGTCTGCATTAAACGCTTTTCACTGTACCTTAGTATCTACCATTTTATCGGTGAAAAGTAAAACAAAGGTTGTGGATAAAGAGATTAAGTAACACAGGAGATGGGTGTTCTTTATCTCTTCTGGTACATCAGTACTTTAAAGGATGCGTGATCTGTGCGCCAAGAAAAAGTGAAGGACAAAGCCGGAAAAGCAAAGGTCCGGAAAGGCTCTAAAGATGCAAAACAATCTTTGTATTCCCGAGATATCCCAGATATCAGGCCTTTTATTAACCGAATCATCTGCGGCGACACCCTTGGCATCCTTGGTAATCTCCCGTCAGAAAGCATCGATCTTATCATCACTTCACCGCCGTATAATTTTGGTCATGTGTATGCTCAGGATCCTCATGATGATACCCATGAGTGGAACGAATATTTTGC
The DNA here is from genome assembly GCA_964409915.1 of uncultured Methanoregula sp. Taxonomy (GTDB): domain Archaea; phylum Halobacteriota; class Methanomicrobia; order Methanomicrobiales; family Methanospirillaceae; genus Methanoregula. The sequence goes on from CAYPEQ010000008.1 coordinate 42,244, forward strand.
AACCCTCAAGGCCATCTGGCAGGAATGCGTACGGGTACTCATTCCAGGGGGGAGAATTGCGGTCAATATCCAGCCACTTTTCTCGGACTATGTACCGACCCATCATATCATATCAAACCAGCTCTTGGAACTTGGGCTTCTCTGGAAAGCGGAGTTTCTCTGGGAAAAAAACAACTACAACGCCAAGTATACGGCGTGGGGAAGCTGGAAGTCCCCATCAATGCCTTATATAAAATACACTTGGGAGTTCGTTGAAGTCTTTGACAAGGGTACCCATAAAAAGACTGGCAAACGTGAAGATATTGATATTACGGCAGATGAATTCAAGGAATGGGTGATAGGTCGATGGAAGATCACTCCTGAGCGCCGGATGAAGGAGTTTGGTCACCCGGCAATGTTCCCTGAGGAGCTTCCACGGAGGATAATGAAACTCTTCTCGTTTAAAAACGATATTATACTCGACCCGTTCAACGGTGCAGGAACAACCACGCTTGCCGCGGCAAATTCAGGAAGACGGTATATTGGGATCGATATCTCCCAACAGTACTGCAACATGGCAGAACGGCGTCTGCATACAGCAAAGGCAGCAGAATGATGATGACAATAAGATATCTATCAATCCGATACATTGCAGTATTTTCATTTTATTAGATCTTGGATATCTCCGACAGTATTCAGAACAGCCGCTGGTCGAATAGTACTTTTTTCAAATACATCTTCGCGGAACTTGCCGGTCTTCACAAGGATGCCGCGTATACCTGAGGCCTGTGCACCGCCGATGTCGGTGAAAATATCGTCGCCTATCATCACGGTTTCTTTGGCAGAAAGCCCCATATCGCCCAATGCAAGGCTGAAGAATTCCTTTGAGGGTTTCCCCACTACTATGGCGGTCTTTCCGGTTGCGTATTCGAGAGCTTCAACAAAAGGCCCTGCCGAGAGCGAAAGTCCTTCGGATGCCATCCAGTAACGGTCTTTTTCAAGCGCGATAATATCAGCTCCCTCCATAACACACCGGAAGGCCTGGTTCATACTGGCGTATGTTACCCTGTCCCCTGCATCGCCGATTATTACATAGTCAACTGCAGTCGAATCGGTTTCGATACTGATACTTTCAAAGTCCCGGTCCACATCTCCAGTGGTGAGGAGACATGCCCGGTGTTTTCCTGATTCTTTCATGTATTTAACCGCTGCAAGCGGCGGCGTGAATAGTGCATTTTTGGGAATATCAAACCCCAGATTATCCAACCGTGCCGCAAGGGTAGCTCGGCACTTCCGCGTCGAGTTCGATACACACCTGAACGGGAAACCCTGTGTTTTGAGCAGTTCAATTGCTCCCCGGGCTCCTGCTATAGCGGTGTCTCCTGTCGTAAGAACACCATCTATATCAATTAAAAATCCGTTCACATTCCCAAGGGTCATTACGGTTTCCATCCGGTTTGTTTATTCCAGCAGGTACAGAAGGCATCCAGAATCGTGATGGAGAGCTGCCTGTATCCCTCTATTCTCTTTTCTACCTCTTTGAGTAAAGGTAATCGCATCGTGTCATTTAGATCTCGTAACCACGTTGCTATCACCGGGGCCGTCACTTCCGGGTGAAACTGGATACCGACTGCGTTGTGGATAATAAAGGCTTGGTTTGTGACCACATCTCCCTTGGCAAGAAGATTTGCCCCCTCCGGGAGTTCAAAAGTTTCAGCATGCCAATGAAAGACCTCAAATGACGTTGGGAAAACCTGCTGCCAGGCCGGTGAACAGCCGTATATGGTCCGCCATCCAATCTCTTTTTCATCTGCAAAAACCCGTTTTCCGCACGCAGTTGCGATCATCTGGGCACCGAGGCATATCCCCAGTACCGTGCAATCGCGTTCTATCGCCACCCTTACTAGTTTTTTTTCAGCAGAAAGAAATGGATAGAGATTCTCATCGTTGACGGACATCTGGCCACCTAAAATAATAAGCTTTTCCGGTGGATTGTCCGGGAGTTTATCCTGCTCGTACAGCCGGAGGATTCGGAAAGATTCGTTGTGGGCATTAAGGTATTCAGTGATGGTACCCGCAGGTTCATTCTCCCCGTGTTGAAGGATCGTGATCATCGAAAAAAGATATGTGCAGCGTTATGATGAGGATTCGCATCACTTTCACGCCTCGCGGCCGGTCTTTAATTGGTTAGTTCCCGGACTTTCCTGTGCAGGTGTAGCCTTATGCATGTAGAAAGCAGGATCGCATCACTTTGGCAGCAGCGGATGGATACACTCAGGGAGTATAATGTTGTCCGCGATGGAAATATCTTTGGTGCAGGTCTCGCCGGAAGCTGTGTTTTTTCATCGGAATATGATAAGGCAAAAACCCTTCTCGACAATCTGATGACCAAGTATGAAGGCGTTTCATTCAATTCACTGCTTTCTGGCGTCGAGATCACAAATGAAAGTGGTAGCTGTTTTGCGCTTGAGAGCAATTGTGATCTGCCTTCATTGACATTCGATACAAATCGTTTGGAACGTGAGATGCTTGGCGATCTTACCCTTGTTCGTGGGGTGGGTGAAGTGACCCAGCGGCGTCTGAAGGCGCGGGGCTACCAGACAATTATTGATCTTACCACTCATCCGAAGTTTAGACCCGTAGCGAGACAGGTTCTGGAGCTCCTGACCTGTGCTGACCCGGCTAATGTAATGGATCTTGTCGGTATGCGACATGAGAAATCGCACCGTTTCTCTCTTGGATCCGCCAGTTCGTTTGATTCTGATGATTATGTATTCCTGGATATCGAAACGCTCGGACTTTTTTCCCGGCCGATCATTCTTTTCGGTATTGGAACTATTGAACAGAACCGTCTTATTGTCCGACAGTATTTGCTTCGCGACATTGGTGAGGAAGCCTCAGCATTATCCGAGATTGCTTCCCGGTGTATTTCAGGTCGAAAGGCACTTGTAACGTTTAACGGGAAGGCTTTTGATCTGCCCTATATACAGGACAGGCTTGCCTACTATGGTCTGGGTGCAATACCCCGTATCCCGCATTTTGACATGTTGCATTTCACCCGGCGCCGATGGAAAAACCAGTTTTCTTCCTGCCGTCTCTCTGTCATAGAGTCTGCCATCCTTAAAATTAACCGGACTGATGATCTTCCCGGCCAGATGGTGCCTGAATTTTATGAGACCTACCTCAGGACACAGAATTGTGGCCCTCTCCTCCCTATTGTAGATCACAACCGGCAGGACGTGATCTCGCTAACTCTTCTTTTCTTCTATCTTTTAGAGGAGTACTATGGCTGTAGCTGATGTTGTCCGGCTTCTTGGTACAAACCCGGTTTACCGCAGCCGGGTTACCTGCAGAGATGTTTCTGATCCAATACCTGCCCGGCACGGCACGTTAGACGTTCCTCTCCCGGGTGCACTCGATTCCTATCTGGCACAAAATAATATTCAATTATATTCCCACCAGTGTGAAGCAATCAATGCTCTTGTTGCCGGTAAGAATGTGATTTTAACCACGCCTACGGCAAGCGGAAAAACCCTTGCGTTTAATATCCCTGTTTTTGCACGTCTTGCTGCAGAACCGGATGCAAGAGCACTATATCTTTATCCCACAAAAGCACTCTCAAATGACCAGTACGCCACGCTCGCCTCAATGGAAAAATATACCGGTATTCCAGCGAAACCGGCTATCTATGACGGTGACACGCCGCAGTCGAAACGTGCAGCGATCCGGGAACATTCCCGGATTGTCATTTCTAATCCCCACGAACTTCATCAGGTACTGTCATGGCACGCAAAATGGAGTTTCTTTTTCTCCAACCTGAAGTTTGTCGTAATTGATGAAGCTCATCGGTACCGGGGAATATTCGGATCCCAGATTGCGTTTTTAATAAGGCGTTTCCTGAGGGTGGCCCGTTTTTATGGATCCGATCCGCAGTTTGTCCTCTCGACAGCAACTCTTGCAAATCCCGAAGAGTTTGCCAGACGACTGGTTGGCCTGTCCTTTAAACTGGTCGATACTGATGGATCGCCACATGGGACTCGTCACTTTGTGTTATACAATCCATTCTATGAGGGGATCGGAGAACGTTCCGCTCACCAGGAAACAAAGGATCTCCTGCTCTCCTGCGTCAAAAGTGATCTCCAGACTCTTTGCTTTACCGGTTCTAGGAAAATGGCGGAGCTTGTTACAGTATGGGCACGGGAGGATGCTCATCGCACATCCGCACGGTTGGCGGAGACAATCTGTGCGTACCGGGCAGGGTACCTTCCCGAGGAACGGCGCATAATCGAGCGTCAGTTAAAAAACGGGGAGATACGGGGTGTTGTCTCGACAAATGCGCTCGAACTTGGCATCGACATAGGCTCGCTTGATGCTGTAATAATAGACGGTTATCCTGGCACCATGATGTCGGTTCGACAACAGTCAGGGCGTTCCGGCCGCAAAGGGGGGGAATCACTTGCTGTACTTGTAGCCCATTCAAATCCTCTTGACCAGTACTTCATGCATCATCCGGAAGCATTTTTTTCCCGGTCTCACGAGCATGCAATCATTGACACGGACAACCCTTACATCGTTTCAGGACATCTTCTTTGCGCAGCGGCGGAATTACCGATAAACGAGGAGAAGGATGCCAGAGTATTCGGGGAGTCTTTTGCACCTCTCCTTGCTGGGTTCGCAGAAACCGGACTTCTCAAAAAGACCCCCCGGGGATGGGTTTATGCCGGCAGAGGCCGGGCGGCCGATACCGTCAGGCTCGATGGTATGGCAGGAGAGAGTTTCCGGATCCTGTGCAACGGCAGGATGCTTGAGACCATGGACCGGGCACAGGCATACCGCGAGGCACACAAGGGCGCGATCATGCTGCATCAGGGTGAAACCTACGTGATAAATGAAATGGACCTTGAGACCCACACTATCAGGGTCAGCGAAACCGATGTGGATTATTATACCCAGCCGTTAAAAGAGGTCGATCTCCGCATTCTCGAGACCCTTGAAACACGTGATATAAACGGGGTAAAATGCGCATTTGGTGATGTCGAAGTTACTGAACAGTACACCGCCTATAAGATTAAACGCGGCGACACAATTCTCGGTATTGAACCGCTTCTCCTTCCACAACTTACTTTCCGCACGAAAGCATTCTGGCTCGTCTTGCCCGATCCGGTAGCAGCATCAGTTGTTGCATCGGAACTTGACCTCGCTGGAGGTCTGCATGGTGCAGAACATGCGCTTATCGCTCTTATGCCTCTGTATGTAATGTGCGATCGATGGGATATCGGTGGCCTTTCCTCTCCTTCATTTGGAGAAAACGGGGAGCCGGTAATCTTTGTTTATGACGGGTATGAAGGAGGGATTGGTCTTGCAGAGAAAGCGTTTACCCTTCTTCCCTCACTCTTCTTAAGCGCATATGAGCTTGTCCGTGATTGTCCCTGCAAAAAAGGCTGCCCGTCTTGTATATACTCCCCCAAATGCGGTAACGATAATGTGCCTTTGGACAAAGATGCAACCGTGCTTATCATTGCTTGTATCAGTACCTGCCCCACTACAAAGGAATTGTCAGAATATGTAGTAAAGCCGGAACACGCGACTCCCTGATATCAATCTATTAGAACAACCCGCCTCTCCGGTTCAGGTATATCATCTTCGAAAATAAACAGGTCGTCGATTTTTGCATCCAGAGTCTTTGCAATATCGTGTGCAAGCCGTAGTGAAGGGTTGTACTTTCCCTGTTCGAGAAAAACGATCGTTTCGCGCCGCACGCCGACTTTTTTTGCAAGGCCTTCCTGTGTGAGAGATACGCGATTTCGATATTTCCTTATGTTTGTCTGCATTTTGAACAAACTCCCCATTTGATGTGCTCAATTATGTTATTTATTTCTAACACAAATCTCTTTTTGTTGTATATTTCTAACATATTTGTGATTTTCGATAAATGGTATCTCATCCGCGTGACTTATGACGCATGGCATCGCAAGTACCCTTAACACATGCACCAAATCCCCCACTTCAAGGAAATTATCGCAAGGTCCCCACGGGTTTTTATTATTGGTGTGATCGGGGATAGCGGTTCGGGAAAGACGACATTCACTAACGCCATCCGCCAGATATTCGGGCCCGATATGGTAGCGACTATTACCCTTGATGATTACCACAAATTTGACCGGGAAAAGCGCTATCGCCTCAATATTACCCCTCTTCACCCGGATGCGAACAATCTTACGCAGCTTGAATCTGATGTGGCACGGCTTAAGAAGGGAAAGGCAATTGAAAAGCCGGTATACAATCATACGACCGGTACCTTCGATCCCCCAATCCCGTTTTCCTCTAAAAAGATCATCATTCTTGAAGGACTTCACACACTCTATTCACCGGCTTTACGGGAACTGGTAGATTTTTCCGTTTTTGTGGATCCGGATCAGGAAATCAAATACGCGTGGAAGAGACAGCGTGACATCAGTCAGCGAGGGTATTCATCTGTTGATGTAAGTAATGAGATCGTTCGGCGCGAAGCTGATTATGAGGCCTATGTCAAGCCCCAGCGCTGTATGGCTGATGCTATTATACGAATCAAATATTCCAAGTACGGATTGGTGCTGGGGCCGACAAAGAACATTTATTCGATCTCGCTTCTCCTGAACCCCACGGATCAGACAATTCGTGACGTCGCATTATCTATCGACCTCACTTCTCTTCTGGCGTTCCGCGAAAGCAATTTTTGCATCGAGTTTTCTGATGAGAAGATAGAATGTGCCTTCCTGCGTGCCCTGACCTTTGATGGCGAGATGAATTATGACACGGTACGGAAACTGGAAATATCCGTCGAACAGCAGACGGGTGTACATCCAATCACCATGTTCGAGAACAGGAAAACCGTGACCGCCACGGATATTGTCCAGCTTATTCTCTCGTGGAGGATTATAAACCGCCGGATTTTCCTGCAGGAAAAATTCTTATGAGGTAAAAAAGACAAAAAATTTAGACAACTTGAGACTTGACCGCAAGAAACACTGGTCCCCGGACATCCACTTTTTTCTTGGTATCTGTAATTGCCCGCATCGCGTACTCCTCAATCCTCAGATTGATATCACTGGGATGCTTTGCCATCTTGACCTGCACGAGGGTACCTTTACCACACCAGGCAGCCTGCTCGATTGCTGCAGCTGCAAATGCTGATGAGGCTTCGAGATACGAGATCCCCGTCGGGACACCCTTAGTACGAACATCCTTCCATTTCTCGGCGTCAGGCACACCGAGAATATTTCCTTCGTGAACAAAGATCTCGTTTGCACATGCTGGCCCGCAGAGCTTTGCGTTTGCCTCAGTTTCCTCAACGGTAACTATTACATGCGTGTCATACAGGGTGCCATCCCAGACTTCAAAGGAACAGGGGCCTTGCTCCGTAGCATGTGCAGACGCGACCTTGGCAATCGCAAGAGCAATGGCCTTTCCTTCTACGGTAACTGGTTCATCCCTGAAATGCACGGCACGTGCGATCTCCTGATCGTTTGGAATGTGGGGGAAAAACTGAGGATAAGAAAGCTGCCGGACATCGTTTGAATTATAAGCGATCATCGCGAGTCGTTCGACACCGAGACCGAGATTCATGACCGGGACACCTATGCTGTATTCGCCAAGGGCAGAGGGAGAGTACATGCCAAAGGTTGCCACTTCCACCCATCCATGTACCGGATGTTTTGCATAGACCTCGGTCTGCGAATCCGGCATGTAGTATTTTGAACGCTTGTCATCGGGCTGGAACCGGAAGTCCTCAAACCCGAATGCAGACAGGAGTGCTTCGCTTACAGCTTTACCGTCTTCTATAGTGACATCTTCTCCCGCAACTACGCAGGAAGCTGAGTGATAGGTCATGAGCCGGGTTGGGCCTTCTGCCTGTTCGCGCCGGAAGCAGCGGTCGATTGAGAAAAACCGAATGGGGAGGGGGGTACGTTCCCAGATCGATCCAAGGGTCATGAACCAGCCACTTGTCATGTGGCTTCTAAGCGTGCTGCGTGATGATTCCGGAACAAGAGATTTGAACTCCGGAAAGACCGAATCGAGAATATGGACGACGTTCCCGTCATCAGTTTCGAGTACTTTTGCCAGTTCATGCGTCAATTCATCGCCATCGATCTCAGACTTCTTGTAAGCATGGAGCGTTTCGCGGAGTTTCTCCTCGGTTGGAACTGGCATGTCCTTTTTAAGAATGGTATTTATCTGGTCTAGCTGGGCACGTGATATCCCGACGTTCGGGCGCGGGAGGCCGCCGATATAAAAGACACGGTCAAGAACAGCCATCGCTTCAGGGCCGAACTGCCGGTAAATGTCATTTTCTTCGACAATCACCGGGTTCTCACACTCATCGAAACCCATCGAGAGATAGATTTCACGTAGCCGATGGATAGTTTCAAAGATCGGATGCGCATTTGCCCGTTTGTAACGAAGTCGGGGATATTTTCCATCACCCCCCGGGGGAGTGACAACTGACGGGCCTTCATGCCACGCTTCTTCGAAATTTGTATGGGATTTTCCTTTCCAGTCCTGCGGGTTGAATCTCATTTACACACGCTCCAGGCAGATGACCCTGCTTAAGGGGTTTTCATCCCGGACTTTATAATCACATGATGAGGCTATCCTTTCTGCAAAGGTCCGAACCTTTTCATGTTCCGGCATGTTGTACCGTTGCAAACGGTTTCTACTGTATCCCAAATACATGTATCCTTTCACTTCGACAAAGGTCGCCCCTGAATCCTGCAGGAGTTTTGCATACCCTTCCGGGGCCACGTCATTGAGACCAGCTACGAGCGTGATTCGCACTGCCGATCTTTTCGTTTGAAGATGTGCGAGACTTTCTTTGATACGGTCCCAGAAGTCCTCTGCATCACCCACCGGATGGCAGGTTTTCTCATACGTCATGCTATCCGGCGCATCGAGCGAAACATATTGCTGGAATGGCCGGCATCGGGCGAGCACCCCGGGATTTGTGCCGTTGCTGACTACGAACGTAGTATAGCCATTCTCATTGAACAGATCGACCAGTTCCGGGAGCCGGCTGTAGAGTGTTGGTTCCCCAGAGAGGGAGATCGCCACATGTCTGGGGGTGAGCGCTTCCTGCCAGCGTTCCTCAGTAACGGTATTGTCCAGAATAGCGTTGTACCCTGCGAGCGCTTTTTTCTGGAGTTTTTTTACCCCATCAAGGATTGTCCGGGGTGGGCATTCTTCCTCTTCAGTTACTTCATGCTCGAACGAGCGCCAGCAGAAAAGGCATCGCTGGTTACAGCGGAGGGTGGGGGTCATCTGGACGCAGCGGTGACTATCAATCCCATAGAACTGGTGCTTATAGCACATCTCTTCGCCTGCAAGGGCCCGCTTGCACCAGAGGCAGGGCTTAAGGGCGGCAGACGAAGCAGGTGAAAAAAAGAGATAACCCTGTTTTTTCCGGGCATCACATGGTGCGGATGGCATCGATCCCAAGGGTCTCTAGTGACTCCTGTAAAGTGTTTTGTACGGCTTTTACCAACGTGAGCCGCCGCTCTCTAATCTTTCCCTCACTTTTCAAGACCGGTTCATAGTGATAGAAGGTGTTGAAGGTGTCAGCCAGTTCATGGCTGTACGTGGCAAGGATGTGCGGTCGGAGCTCGGTGACCAATTTCTCAATGACACTGGGGAATTTTGCTATCTTCTTTGCAAGTGCAATCTCCTGTTCGGTTTCGAGATCGTAACACTCAGTAAAGGTGCCTGCCTTTTCAAGGATGCTGCATGCCCGTGCATGGGCGTATTGAATGTAGGGGCCGCTCTGGCGTTCAAAGTCCAGAGCCTCTTTCCAGTCAAAGACTGTGCTTTTCTCCGGAGAGATCTTTACGATATCGTACCTGATGCCGGCCCTTGCAACAGACCCCGCAATACTCCTGCGGGTAGCCTCATCAAGTTCGGGACGCCGTACGGTTACTTCATCAAAAGCACGTTTGGTTACTTCGTCTATCAGGTCATCTGCAGATACAAACTTTCCTGCCCGTGTGCTCATCGAACCTTCGGGAAGCGAGACAAACTCGAAATGCACGATATCCGGGGCTTTTTCTCCTAAAAGCTTCATGGTGCACTGAAGCTGTGCCCCGATCAGCTTGTGATCGGCACCGAGTACATCGATGACACGATCGAAGTGTGCGCTTTTCCAGGTATGGAATGCGAGGTCACGGGCTGCATAGACTGATGTTCCGTCGCTCCGGCGGATCACGTACTTATTGGTAAATCCGAAATCTGCAAGGTCGAGCGAAAGGAGAGCATTTTCGTGCCGGGCCTGCGGGAGTTTCTCGATCTGTTCGATGACTCTTTTTGTATCCCCGTTCCTGACAAAGTCGCTTTCCCAGACAAACAGGTCGTGTTTAACATTGAGGTCTGCCATAGTGACGGCAAAACCATCGAGACATCGGGAGACTTCCCTGCGGAATTTTTTTACTGTGTCCGGGTCCCCGGCTTCCACACGCTGCATAAGAGTGTCGACCTGCTGGGTAATGACGGGGTCTTTTTCTATCTCCCGGTTAGCGGCAATATAAACCCGGGCAATGTGAGCGTCCTCTTTTTCCCCGTTGCGCTGCCCATGTTCGAGATTGTTAAAACCCCAAACAACAATGGCGATCTGACGGCCCATGTCATTGACATAATATTGGACTTCAAGAGGGAAGCCGGCCTTCCGGAATGCCCGGGCAAGGGTATCTCCGATAATGGAGTTCCTGATATGGCCTACGTGAAGAGGACCGTTGGGATTAGCGCTTGTGTGCTCGAGGACGACTCGTGTTTCCTTTCTAGGGAGCGATCCGTAGCCTTTCTGCGTTGCCTCCTTGAGCGTAGCACTGACATACATACTCCCAAGGATGAAATTGATATACGGTCCCTTGGCCTCGACCCTAATCCCCCTGTCTGTAAGATCCTTGTTGCCTGCAAGTGCTGTTACGATATCCTGGGCAATTTTCACCGGCGCTTGTTTTTTTGCCTTTGCAAGGGAAAATGCAACCGTTGATGCGAGGTCTGCGTGTTCACCGCCATCGATGAGCTGGATGTCAGTCAAACCCGTGCATTCAATAAGAGCCTTGTTAATTATAGCCGTCGCATCGAAAACCATCAGTATCCCGTCCTGTACCGGAGAATTGCTGCAATCCCGCCGAATGCAGAGTAAAGGATAGAACCCTCCTCGAAATCGTCAGATATCAGCTCTACTTTTGCGCTGGATTGATCGGCAAGTTTTGCAAGTTCGTCGATAATATCAATTTCTTCTTCAAGTACGAGTGGTGCGGTGCATTTAGGGCATGTGCCGAGGTCGATATCCCTGACCGTTGTTCCCACCGGCATGCTTACGGTTCTTTCATCGGTGTAGTCGCAGCTCTGGCATTTTATTTTGAGCCGGGACTTCCGTAAGTTTGAAGAAAGGAGGAGTATATCTACTGCTCCGACTTCGAGATTTTTCCGGATGCTATCCTCTCCGTAAGCAGCGAGCCCGTTATCTTTCACCAGTTCTTTTAAGAACCGATCCATGAAGGATTTCTCTTTAACAACCGCCATGCCTGAAAGAGCGTCTTTTGCGGCATCAACAAGTTCTGGCAGGCCGTCTTCGTTAGTATATGCGACATCAAAGAGACCGATGATCTTTTTCTGGACTTCATGGTGGAGGAAATTCCCGTCTTCGAATTCTTCTTTTGTCGGGCTCGGGCCACCGATTAAAAGGCCCTTGAACCGCTCGAAGAAGTTCTTTTCCGCTAAAAAGATCGCGCTGGAGCGTTCGCCTACTTTTGTGTAGAACTCGTTGATCGCTATCTCACGGAGCCTGCCAAACCGGGCTGCGGATTGGCCTCCTTTACGCTGTTTACCGGGCACGGTTGAGGTTGCCCCACCCATGGGTTCGATCCGGTTACCGCGCAAAAAGCCCCAGTATGCCTCACGCCGGTCAAGCACCAGAAGTCCGTAGACAAACTTCTCTTCAAGCATCTGCTTGAGGGGTTCGAGCTCGAAATTCGAGCTGCACCGGTACATATAGAGATTGAGGGGTTCAGGAGGTTCGATTACTGTGCACTGGAGATCGGTGCGATCTCCATAAAGCTTGACTGTACCACAGAAGACCGCCATCCCTTTTTCCGGTGGACGCTTGTAGTACTTGAGCCGTGATAAGATCGAAGAGATGGCGCTCTGCACGTTTGTCCTGGTCTGTTTGCTCTTGATGTTTGCACACTGGCCAAACTCATCTTTGAGCTGGCCCGTTACGTCATATATCTGCTTGTCTGGGGGGATATAAAGCGTGATAAGCTCCGTACCGTCCCCTTCCTGAGCTTCCAGTTTCTCTAGTGTTTTTTTGAACTCGTAGCGCTTGCGCGCTTCGTCCATCTCTACGGGGTCTGTCATGAGCGGAATTCAGCCTCTGTATAAAGCTAGTACCTATTCACGTTGGTGTGCCATAAATTTGCGCCAAGCGGGCCATGAGCAGGTTGTCGACATCCTGGTCAATTCCATGTCCGCCATTAAATACGGTGAAGTTCTTTGGCTCATTCGCAGTTGCAAAGAGGGCCTGCCCATCGGCAAAGGGAATAATTGGATCGGTTGCATTGTGGAACATCCAGACTGGTCGCGGGGAAATGGTCGGCAGATACGTACTTGGTTCAAGCGAGGTAGCGAAACGTATTATGTCTCCTGATCCTCCCTGTGCAAGTGCCTGCTCTTTGATCCCCCAGTCGGCGGTAGATATTCCGATATACCCGGCAAAATTTTTGTCGACGCCGGCCGCAACTGCCGCATATCGGCCTCCGTTACTGCCCCCAACCGCATAGACCGGAACACCGAACCGGGAGGCAAGAATAGCACGTGCCGACGAGATGTCGCAGATGGTCAGGTAATATTCAGGCCATTCTTTGTTCTCGAACAGTGCAAAATCCGTATTGGGGTTAAGTGGATAACCGTTTGTCTCCCCACCATATCGTCCCCGATAGTCAAGAAACATAAATGCATACCCGTCAGCGGCATACTGAACCATTCTCTCCTCATGCCCGGTTATCTTCTCCCCAGCTCCCGGAAGATACAACAACACCGCCTTTGGCAGTTTCGGGTAACTCAGGTAGGTGACTACATCACCAGACTGGGTATGGAGGATAATTTTTGACTCGGTGTAGGTATCGTTTGAAAAGAGTACCGTCTCGTTCGTAGTGACTGGCGCACAGGTAACAGAGAGGATACCGTTATTGTCCACTGAATACGAGGGCGCTGTCGTACTCGAGCAACCGGCACAAAAAGCAAGTACGACAAGGCAGGCAATGACTGCAGCAACAATAAATGCGCGCATGCTTTATTCCTCCATGCATCGTTGGAAAAGGCAGATTGTTTTTGCATCGCAGATCGTGCCATTTGCAATCATTGCGGTTATCTCATCTCTGGTCACATCTATCACTTCAATCACTTCGTCTGCATCTTTTTCAAATTCATGGGAGGGAGAAAGGTCCCTGGCCTCAAAGAGCCAGATCTTCTCATCGGTAAAACCGGGGGTCGTATAGATAAAACCCCGGGGGATCATAGAGCCTGCCGCAACACCGGCCTCCTCTATGAGCTCACGGTGTGCCGTGGCAGGCGGATCCTCTCCTTCTTCCATGGTTCCTGCAGGCGCTTCGTATATGTACTGGCCGATTGCGTACCGGTATTGTCGCAGCAGCTTATACCCGGAAGATGTTATAGGTAATATCGCGACCGCAGCGCTCGGGTGCACGATTACCTTCTCCGCTTCAACTCCATTGGGAAACCGAATATTCGCTTTTTCTATCCAGAGACGCCTTCCCCGGAATATCTCCATCATTCCACCTCATAGGGGGTCGGATCGGTTATACCGAGCGCTAAAAACGCCTCGCTCCTGAAATGACAGGATCCGCAGGTACCGCATGCTCTTTCTTCATTCTGGTAACACGACCACGTGTGCTCGTACGGGACCCCAAGTTCTTTTCCAAGCTTAAGGATATCCGTTTTGGTCATGTGGATAAACGGCGCAAAAAGTTCTATATGCGTAGTCTCCTTTGTCCCGAGCTCGATTAATTGTCTGAAGGCATCGATGAATGCCGGCCGGCAGTCGGGATACCCGGAATAGTCGAGTGCCTGCACTCCGATAAAGATTGCGTCTGCATCGCGTGCTTCGGCAAAACTGGTGGCAATGGCAAGGAGATTTGCATTCCGGAATGGGACATAGGTGTTGGGAACAAGAGTCCGGGCCGGATCAAACTCGTCGACAGGTATTGTTGTGTCAGTAAGACTGCTTGCGCCGAACTGCCGGAAATACCGGAGATCGATCTCAACAAAATCCAGGCCACCAAGCAGCGCTGCAATTTTCCTGGCGCAGGTTTGTTCCTTTTTTTCTGTGCGCTGGCCGTAGTTTGCATGAAGAGCGAGAATTTCGTAGCCTTTGCTCTTTGCATAGTACGCAAGAGTTGTAGAGTCCATCCCTCCCGAGAGAAGACAAACCGCTTTCATCATTTTACTCCGATAATCTTGTGGAGCTGGAGCTGAAACCGCACCTGCAGGTCGTTTTCAAGAATATACCGGATAATAGGCTGGTAATTTGTGCCGCAGACCGGAGAGAAAAATATTTCTCCGGCAATTGGATAGTTATCGAGTACCTCTTTTGCGTACCGGCAGTCACCCTCGTCCATCACTACAAACTTAACGCTATCTGTACACCTGATTGTGGAAAGGAGTGAAAGATCGCTTGTCTCACCAGAAGAAGGGCATTTGACATCCATACAGATAGATGCGAATGATTGCAGATCGGCAAATGCGATCGTTCCGTTGGTCTCTATTTCGATGGCTGTTCCCCGCTTGTACAGAGAAGGAAGAAGGGATAAAAGGGCATCTTTCTGGAGGAGGGGTTCACCTCCTGTAATACAGACTAGGCGCGGATTCTTCCGCCAGCACTGTTCGAGGATCTCATCGTAGTCGATATCTGTCCCGCCAGATTGGGCGTACGCGGTATCGCACCAGCGACAGGAAAGGTTACAGCCTGCAAGCCGGATGAACAGGCAGGGCCTGCCTTGGTTTTTCCCCTCCCCCTGGAGGCTTTCAAAAATCTCGACAATCTTCATTCTGCGATCTCTGCATAACAATTCGGCGATTCCCAGACACGGATCTTGGTAACATGCGCCTTGATACGCTGCCCTACGCAGATACCATCAAGATTCTCCTTGAAAATTTTGGCGAGCAGTTCGCTTGTAGGATCACCCGGGGTGGTGAGTACATGCTGGAACTTTTCGATACACGGCATCATAGGATCGTCGTGGTTAAGGATGATCTGGTGGTCGTACTTTCCAATTGCTTCCTTTATGACATTATAATCAAGCAGGATGCCGGTCGTCGCGTCCGGTTCGCCTTCTATCCAGACTTCTATCTTCCAGCGGTGGCCATGCAGGTTTGCGCACTTCCCCTGGTAATGGAGGAGCCGGTGGCTTGCATCAATCTGGACTTCTTTGTAAATCGCGACGGTCATTGCCCATAAGTTTGGCGGCATGAAGATATAATCTTATTATGAGTGGGGGATAATAGAATAAGACAGGCTGGTGGATGCCACAATTTATAAATCGGTTCCCCGCTTTAGTACATATCTCAATTGTGGGGTATCGACAACCACAAAAACAACTGAAATGAGGCTCTTTAATGGGACAGGGTAAATTCGCAGCCAGAAAACTGGTTCGGGACTCAAAAAAATTCCGGTGGAGCGACAAGAACTACGCTCGCCGTGAACTCAACCTCGATGTTAAGTCGGATCCGCTGGAAGGCGCTCCGCAAGCGAGGGGTATCGTGCTGGAGAAAGTCGGTGTCGAGGCAAAACAGCCCAATTCGGCGATCCGGAAATGCGTGCGCGTCCAGCTCATCAAGAACGGCCGGCAGGTCACCGCTTTTGCGGTTGGCGACGGTGCCATCAACTTTATCGATGAGCACGACGAGGTCGAGATTGAGGGTATTGGTGGACGACTGGGCCGGTCTATGGGAGATATTCCTGGTGTCCGGTACGTCGTTACGAGCGTCAACAATGTCTGCCTCCATGAAATGGTCATTGGCAGGAAAGAGAAACCGCGCAGGTGATCATGATGGTAGAAGCAGAAGTAAAAACCGAAGCGAAACCCGAAGCAAAGAAGCTGCTCTTCAACAAGTGGGATGTATCCGAGGTCAAGGTTACCGACCCGAGCCTCGTCCGGTATGTGAACCTCACCCCCCAGATCATCCCCCACTCCTGCGGCAAGTTCTCGCGTCAGGAGTTCAATAAGGCCAATATGATGATTGTCGAGAGACTTATCAACAGCCTGATGCAGACCGAGAATAATACCGGCAAGAAGCAGCTGGCAATAAGGATAGTGCGGGATGCATTCGAGCTCATCAATAAGAAAACTAAACGAAACCCCGTAGAAGTGCTTGTCGAAGCGATTGGCAACACCGGCCCCCGGGAAGAAACCGTCCGGTTGAAATACGGTGGTATTAACGTCCCGAAATCTGTTGACACCGCCCCTCTGCGCCGTGTCGATTCTGCCATCGGCTTCATCGCAGAGGCAGTATGGAAGTCCTCGCGCAAGAACAAGAAACCCGCGAGTGCTATCCTTGCCGATGAACTGATTGCCGCCTCAAAAGGCGACGCAAAATGTTATTCGGTCGGGAAAAAGGAAGAAAAGGAAAGGATTGCAAAATCCGCCAGGTAAAACATCTTTTTTGAGGTTATTTTCATGTCACGTGGCAAAAAAACGGTAGAGCGTGTAGTCGAGCTCATGAAGGACCCCAAGCACATCAGAAACATCGGTATCGTGGCACATATCGACCACGGTAAAACCACGCTTTCCGATAACCTGCTTGCGGGTGCTGGTATCATCTCTGAAGAACTTGCAGGCAAGCAGCTCTTCATGGATTCTGACGCGGAAGAGCAGGCCCGGGGGATCACCATCGATGCATCAAACGTCTCGATGGTTCACGAGTTTGAGGGTCAGGATTATCTGATCAATATGATCGATACACCGGGCCACGTGGACTTCGGTGGCGACGTCACGCGTGCGATGCGTGCTGTCGATGGTGCCGTGGTGCTTGTCGATGCGGTCGAAGGCACCATGCCCCAGACTGAGACCGTTCTCCGGCAAGCGTTAAAAGAACAGGTTCGCCCGGTTCTTTTCATCAACAAGGTCGACCGGTTGGTCAACGAGCTTAAAGTTGACGAGACCGAGATGCAGATCAGGCTCGGTAAGGTTATCGACAAAGTTAACAAGCTCATCAAGGGCATGAACGAGGAGTCCTACAACAACGGTTGGAAACTCGACGCCTCGCAGGGTACAGTTGCCTTCGGATCAGCGCTCTACAACTGGGCCATCTCGGTGCCGTACATGAAAAAGAGCGGCGTCTCCTTCAAGGATGTCTACGAGAAGTGCCGCTCGGGCGACATGAAGTACCTCGCGAAACACAGCCCACTCTACGAAGTCGTGCTCGATATGGTCGTGCACCACCTGCCAAACCCGCTCGAGGCCCAGCCCCGGCGTGTCAATGTGATTTGGCATGGCGACAAGACCACAAAGGAAGGCAAGTCAATGCTTGCCTGTGACGCGACCGGACCGGTTGCGATGATGGTCACCGATATTTCGTTTGACCCCCACGCGGGCGAAGTCGCCACCGGCCGTCTCTTTTCGGGCAGCCTCAAGCGCGGCGACGGGCTCTATGTGATGGGTTCCGCGAAAAAAGAGAACCGGCTCCAGCAGGTCGGTATTTTCATGGGCCCAAAGCGAGTCGAGGTCGAAGAGATTGTCGCAGGAAACATCGCGGCGGTCACCGGTCTTCGGGATGCGATGGTTGGCTCCACGGTTACTTCACTTCTGGATATGTTCCCGTTCGAGTCGCTCAAGCACTACTCCGAGCCTGTCATGACCGTTGCAGTCGAGGCAAAGAATATGAAGGACTTGCCCAAGCTCGTCGAAGTACTGCGGCAGGTGGCAAAGGAAGACCCGACACTCGGTATCGCAATTAACGAAGAGACGGGTGAGCATCTGATCTCCGGTATGGGCGAGCTGCACCTTGAGATTGTTACGGGCCGTATCAAGCGGGACAAGGGTGTCGAGATCGTCACTTCCGAACCTATCGTTGTATACCGTGAAACAGTCACGGGAAAGGTGGAATCGGTTGAAGGAAAGTCCCCGAACAGGCACAACAGGTTCTATTTCGATCTTGAACCGCTGCCCGATGAAATCGTCGACATGATTAAAGCCGGCGAGATCTCGATGAACCAGCCGGCCATCGAGCGTCGTGATGTGCTTCTCAAAGCCGGTTTTGACAAGGACGAGGCAAAGAACGTCAAGCATATCAAGGGCACGAACATGCTCTTCGATATGACGAAAGGTGTCCAGTACCTCAACGAAACGATGGAACTTATTATCGAAGGTATTAATGAGGCACTTGCCGGAGGCCCGCTTGCCGACGAGCCGGTCCAGAACCTCAAAATGCGCCTTGTCGATGTAAAGCTTCACGAAGATGCAATTCACCGTGGCCCTGCACAGGTTATCCCGGCAGTTCGTGGCGCGATCAAGGGTGGCATGCTCATCGCTGGCGACTCTCTCCTTGAGCCCGTCCAGAAGATCCAGATTACCGTTCCGATGGATCAGATGGGAGCCGCGACTTCCCAGATCCAGGGACGGCGTGGTCAGGTCTTTGATATGCAGAGCGAAGGGGACACGATTACTGTTGTGGGTAAAGCTCCAGTCGCAGAACTCTTCGGATTTTCCGGTGATATACGGTCAGCAACGGAAGGCCGTGCGATGTGGAACACGGAGTTTTCGGGATTCGAATTGGTCCCCAACAACATGGTCAAGGAAGTTGTCATCGGTATCCGCAAGCGCAAGGGTCTGAAGGACCAGATGCCAACCCCGTCGGATTACTTATCCGTGCAATAATTTTTTTATTTTTTTTATTCGGCCATTTCGGTGATTATTTCACTCCTTAAAATTACGAAACTATCGTATCAATCTGTTAAAAAAGGTCCGGGGGTGATTATTATTTCCCGGTTACCCTAAATGGGTTATCGTTTACTGCCGTTTTCATCTGCCGCTTGAGATCAGGGTGTTGATCCAACGGAATGTTTTGTTTGTTTTACTGCCCGGGTGGTCCAGATAAGGAGAATGGTCCCGGCTGCCGCAATCACTGCCGCAATAGTAAACCCTGCACTATACCCAATAAATGTCCAGATAAACCCAATCATGACACTCGATACAAAGTCCCCGACACCATTAACTGCTGCAAGGGCCCCAAAGCCAAGCCCTCGTGAATCTTCCCCAACCATTTCCCCAGCAAGCGCGCCTTCAAGTGCGTCTTCAGCTGCGATGAACACACCGCATAACCCGAACAGGATAGCATATGCGATAATACTTGGCGATACCAGGACAAAACCGACAAAACTCACGACGGCGAGGGAATACCCCATAATCAACACCGGCCTTCGGCCGATGCGATCGCCCATCCAGCCAAGCGGATAGGATGATGCTGCATAGATGATGTTACGGATCAGGTAAAGACCGGCACCGGTTGCAGTGGCCATAGTAAAACCCAGCGAAGGAGTGAGAGCAACTATCGCAAAGGCAATAAGCAGGGTCTGGGAAAAATCTGCAATCCCAAAAACGAGTACAGCCCCCAGAAACGCCTTAAACTGCGATGGAAGGCCCTTTAGTGAAGGAATTAGTTTACGGGGATTATCTCGAGGGGCTGTATTTTTTTCCTTTAAAAACAGCCACAAGGCGATAAATGCCAGAAATCCCGGGATCACGGCTAACCAGATAATGGTCCGGATAGCGACTGTAGAGACCAACACAAGTGCAATTGCCGGCCCCGCAATGGCCCCCAGCGTATCGCTTGCCCGGTGGAATCCAAAGGTTTTTCCGAGGTCTTTTCTCTCGACAGAATTAGCTAGGATTGCGTCTCTGGACGGTGACCTGATCCCTTTACCGATCCAGCCGATAACCCTGCCCGCGAGAACGATAAACCAAGACCCGGCGGCAGCAATAAACGCAGGGAATATCGCGGTTGCAACAGAACCGGCAAGCGCAAACTCGCGACGTTTACCAAGTTTGTCGGCAAAATGCCCGGAAAACAGTTTTACAAAACTGGATGCACCGTCACTGAGTCCTTCGATGATACCTAAAGCGTACACCGGTGCGCCAAGGAGAATTAAAAACGAGGGTAGCAGGACGGTCACCGTCTCGTAGCCCAGATCACCAAAAAAACTGGCAAGGCCGGCACCGAGCACTGTATTGTTCAACCATGGTGGCCACTTCATGGTGATGATTTTCCCCGGAATACACAATAAATAGCTACGTTATGGCAATCCGGAATCTCAATCGGCGACCTATTTCTGAAAATTTCAGCTAACTTTCAAGTTCAATGTCCGAACCCGCACCATTCCGGGAATATATAGCACGATCCGGTTCACCTTAAATCGAGCCCTTATGGTGTTTACATCATTATCCGGCAGGAGTTTCCCAATAGTATGATCAATCTTCGTGATGTAGTACGTCAGGTTGAAACGGCACTGTGCGATTCCCGTTTTCCCCCCACTGTTCAGAAACGCGAAATGTACATCCGCATCCTTCTTCAGGTTTGCACTGGCGCCGTGAACGCAAAAGGAAGAAGATAACCGGCAGATTCCTCTTGATTAAGCACATTTGGTTAAACATTTTTCTCGTCTCTACTTCGGGATCGGATAATCACTCATTTTATATCCGGCCGCTGAATACCGGTTGATAAGTGGTGTGCATATGGATAAGATATCCCACAATGAATATCCGGGGAGGTAACTATGCAGGATGAGCTAGCATTCAAAGAGATTGTTTTGCAAACCCGTGCCTTAATGCCTGATGTAATCCGGGATCTCAAAGATCTTATCCGGTTTCCCTCTGTAGCATTTCCCGGGTATCCCCAAGAACCGGTCATCGCGATGGCTGACGCGACTGTTGGGTTACTCAGGAAATACGGGCTATCTAATGCCCGCCTTATCGATGTCCCGGGGGGATACCCTGCAGTATACGGTGAAATCCCTGCTCCTCCGGGAAAGCCCACAGTCCTGATGTACGCCCATTACGATGTTCAGCCTGCCCAAAAAAAAGATGGTTGGGATACTGATCCTTGGGAACCTCGGGAGAAAGGGGGACGTCTTTACGGGCGTGGAGCTGCCGACGATAAATCTGGTATTGTAATGATTGCAGCATCGATCAGGATTTTCGGTGGTAAACCTCCTGTTGGCATAAAAGTAGTCATAGAAGGCGAGGAGGAAACTACAAGCCATATTGAAGATTTTGCGCTTGCAAATCCGGGCCTTTTCGCATGCGATGCGTTCATCATTGCCGATAATGGCAACCTTTCCGTGGGAGAACCGGCACTTACAACATCCCTGAGAGGTGAGGTTTCCTGTATCATCGAGGTTCGGACACTTGACCATGCTGTGCATTCCGGTATGTTCGGGGGTGCGGCACCTGATGCGTTAATTGCTTTGATAAAGATCCTTGCTACGCTCCATGAAGCCCAAGGTGATGTGGCTGTAAAGGGTCTTAGGTCAGATGCCTCCGGAAATGGCGGGTATCCTGTTGGAAACTACCGGGCAGATGCCGGGGTGATCGATGGGGTTGACCTTATAGGTACCGGCCCTCTAGGTGATCGCCTCTGGTTCAAACCCTCCATTACCGTGATTGGGATCGATGCTCCTTCACTCCAGAAATCTGCAAATATCCTGATTCCCCGGGCGTCTGCAAAGATCAGTATGCGTATCGCCCCGGACGCTGACGCAGGACACGAGGTGCAGGTCTTAATGGATCATCTCCGTGCAGCCGCACCATGGAATGTTCATATTGATGTAACAGAAGGTGGTCATTCTGCGGGTTTTACCTGTCCAACCGGTGGTCCGGGATATGTCGCAGCCAAAAGCGCACTTGAAACGGTCTTTGGACTACCGGCTCTTGAAAAGGGGACTGGGGGTTCTATTCCCCTCTTGAACGTGCTTCATAAAAAGGTACCTCACGCAGAATTCATTCTGTGGGGTGCGGAGGATGCCGCAGGTTCGTGCATCCACGGGACAGACGAGAGCGTAAATATTGGCGATCTTGAGCGGATCATTGCAGCACAAAGCCTCTTCCTTGTCCTACTCGAAAAACAACGCTGATCTCCTTGGGATAGCGAGTATCACATTTTCCCTTGTTACCCGAGTTTCAAGCAGTAACCTGTTCCGGTACATTGATTTTCGATCCCCGGAGCAGGAACAGGCCGTATATCAAAAAAACAATGCCGATGATCACAGACGTAATCAGTACCTGGGATGATTGTGACGGAACCGAGAATCCGCCGAGTGTGATAAGTGACGTAAAATCAAAGAGAGCGTGGATTCCGATGAGCGGCCATATGGATCCTGTTCTCACACGGAGTGCAGCAAAGGTTATCCCTAGACCAAATGCAGCGACACTGTCGACGATGGCAAAATAAGGGTCCCATATGCCCCCGATAGTGTTAAGCAGGTGAGGTGCGGCAAAGAAAAAAGAGCTAATTACAGCCGCCCGAATCACGCCAGTCGGAAGAAGAGTAGTTAGTATCAGGCCACGGAAATAGGTCTCTTCTGCAAATCCTACAACAAGAGTCACGGCTGCAAAGGAAAGAATGGTGACAACGGAACTAACCCGGATACCCCCGGAAAGTGACAATAGGGCAACTGCACCGGGCAGGATAAAGAGAGGGATATCAGCCCACCGGACTCCTTTGGTGAACCCGGCTTTTTCCCACCAGCGAAGACGTATTACGAGGAGAACCCCGATGAGGGCAAGAACCAGATCGCCCATCGCAACCTGTTCGAGCGTACTCATCAGGAAAAATTCATTGAGCGCCCCAACCCCGAGGACTACTCCCACTACAATCAAAAGAAACCCGGCGGCGCTAAAATAGGGATGCCTGATTGTGAAGGGTTCGGGGGTCATGAATAGCCGGTTCCTATTATCTTCCATCTATAAAGGATTTTATCCGGCTGTTTCGCCTCCCGTCGTTTTAAGTAACCCGGTGTAACCGATTATTACGTTATTGGAAGTGGGAAAGGTATTTTTTTTATTTCCCGAAATAAGCCTCCACTTTTTTCAGGTTCTCCCGGATCGGGAGGTTCTGGGGGCATTTTTCTTCGCACTCCCCGCACTTCTGGCAGCAGGAAGCATAATGGGGGATGCCATCGAAGAACCCCCCGAGGAACATTGTATAGAGCTGCCGTGCATCCGCATCATCTTCGTAAATATGTCCGCGGTTGAACATCTCGAAGCACTCCGGGATGCTCACGCCGTGCGGGCAGGGCACGCAGTATCTGCATCCGGTACAGGGAATGATGATCCGCTTTTTTAGCTCTTTTTTTACTTTCCCAAACAGGCCGAGCTCTTTTTTTGTAAGTGAATCAGGCAACCCGGTTTCTGCAAGAGTCACATTTTGCCTGACCTGCTCCGGACTTGACATACCGGAAAGGACAACGGTTACTTCCGGATGGTTCCAGACCCAGCGGAGCGCCCATTCAGCAGGTTCATGATGTTTTTCCGCAGTCTGCCAGATCTCTGAAATTCCCTTGAGATCTCTTGAAAGCAGGCCACCCCGGATAGGTTCCATTACTATGATGCCCAATCCTTTCTTTGCCGCATATTCGAGCCCCTTTGTTCCGGCTTGGTACTGCTCATCCATGAAGTTATACTGGATCTGGGTAAATGTCCATTCATAGCTGTCTATGATCTCTTTAAAGAGAGGCAGGTTATCATGGAATGAGAAGCCGGCATACCTTATCCTGCCATCGGCAATGGCATCATCGAGGAACTCAGTTACCCTAAGTGTCGAGAGATTTTCCCAGAACATACTATTGAGCCCATGCACAAGATAGAAATCAATATGGTCTGTCTTGAGCCGGCTGAGTTGTTCGTCGAGATATTTGTCCATGTCTTCCCGGGATTTGATAAGCCAGCTCGGGAGTTTGGTTGCAAGGTTTACCTTTTTACGGTATCCGCCGGCAAGCGCCCGTCCCACAAAGGGTTCGCTTTCGCCATTGAGATAAGGATAAGCAGTATCGATATAATTCACGCCATTGTCGATGGCGTACCTGATCATATCTGTAGATTGTTCTTCGTCAATATGCCCATCAGCCGTAACCGGGAGCCTCATGCACCCGAATCCGAGGATGGAAAGCTTTTCTTTTGCCGTATTCATTTTCCTGTAGAGCATGGGAAGTCACCAATATCCAGATAGCAGGTGTTATACACAATACATTCTTGCATAAATATTTAATAACAAATCCTGGATTTGCAGTGATGGAATTATTCACTATGGGGTGATCGGCCGGCCGGACCGGCCAAAGACTGGGCTCGATGATACACTCCTGATAATCGAGTTACAACTTATTCAGAACCCTAAAAAAGGAACTTTCGTTCATCCCAAGGGATCAAACCGGCGTCTTCGCCTTCGTACATAAATTAATGAAACGACAGCT
Organism: uncultured Methanoregula sp.; assembly: GCA_964409915.1. Taxonomy (GTDB): domain Archaea; phylum Halobacteriota; class Methanomicrobia; order Methanomicrobiales; family Methanospirillaceae; genus Methanoregula. The sequence goes on from CAYPEQ010000008.1 coordinate 66,731, forward strand.
ATTACTGCTGCCGCAATGAGGTATATGTGCCCACCGAAAGTTTCTGCAAGCCACCCAATAATTCCTACATCAGTACTTAGTGCCGTTGGTGCTGGGGGTGCAGGTATAGGGTTGAAAGTAATACTGGGGTTCGCAACAGTTTGCATGGCTGCCGTAGTCGCGTGAGGCACAACACTGGTTTGAACTGCGGTGGGAGCGTAGGTTTCCGGACTGTTACCTGTGCCCGTCAAACCGTTGGCAACTTTTCTCTG
>CAYPEQ010000009.1:0-63977 GCA_964409915.1 uncultured Methanoregula sp.
TTATCTTTGCCGGCAGACTCATCCGGGAAAAACATGCGGACCTGCTCGTTGAAGCTATCGGCCGTCTCGTCCCGGACTATCCACAGCTCAACGCCATCATTATTGGCGATGGACCGGAGCGCGATCGCATCCAAACCCTGATACGTACACAGGGACTGGAAGAGCGTATTACCCTTCGCGGCTTTTTTGAAGACCATCGCGAGCTCATCGCTCATTTCAAATCATCAAAAGTATTCGTCCTTCCTTCTACCCGTGAAGGGTTTGGCATTACTGCCCTTGAAGCACTGGCATCCGGGTTACCGGTTGTTACGATCGATCACCCGGCAAACGCCATCCGCGAGCTCGTCGATGAAAAAACCGGGTTTGTGTGCGCTCTTTCCGCAGAAGATCTCGCAGGGACCATCAGGTCTGCACTCCGGAACTCAGATGCAATGCGAGAAGTATGTACTGCTGCAGCGAGGCGGTACGACTGGGATCTTATCGCCGTGGAGAGCGAGGAGTATTATCAGTCGGTGATTGCTCGAGCCTCTGAAGATCCCGTTCCCGGTTCTGCTGTAAAAACCCGTCTCTGACGGTCATTGTGGGTTTCACATTATTATAATTCAAAAAAGCAGGCAAAATTTTGTATTATGGTTTTCCGGCATCACCCAACCGTTGTGCCATTGATCACATCGTCCTCAGTGACGTTGATGTACCGGTCAGTGCCGTCGATATGATACGGGCCGGTTGCCTGGACATCATAGGGATTTTCCGAGGTGGAATACGGGACAATGAACGTTCCGTTCTGGCTTTCCTGAGTATACACAAACATCCGGCCGGTATTTGTCCTGAGGGGGATTTCAATAATGCCTTCCCCGGGAATACGAGCCCCTTTGACGTACTCAAATATTTTTACATATTTTATGCCCGGTAACGTAACGGGAACCGATCCCTGGACCATCTGCACCGTCGCATCGTCAGGGGATTCGTGGACGAGCCGGAAATGGTTAAGTGCAGGAACGTTTGAGAGGGTGCTGTTGGGGAGTCCTGAAAACGCGTTTGCATACACGCCATCCGGTGGGACGCTGCCATTCTCCGGGATGATAGGTGAACTGTTGTCCGGCTGAGTAAGATCCAGCGGCTGTTCTCCGACAAGCACCCGGGCAACACCCCCGGATGCTGGGTCCTGTTGTATCCGGTACCGGATATAATTGACCGTGCCCGGCACCTGGAGCGAGCCGTCAAAGTTCTGGAGCCGGACGACCATTGTCCGGAAATACGCATCGTCATACAGGTAAGCCGATGATAATCCGCCGTTTCCGCCCTGCACGGTAAACCGGGTCATATATGGAGAGACATCAACGGAGTTGTTCACCCACAGCGCAAGGCTGGAGAATTCGTCGACAGCAAGACTCGAATCCGTGATCACATACCGGCCACCGAGCCCCTGCAGAAGGGTATCTGCCGCGGTTTCGTTCTCGCTGAGGTAGAATGCATAGGCACCGGTACTGCCGCTGAGATGGTCCTGGAAGGGGTTGGTGATGGGAATACGGTGGGAAAAGAAGGTGATCCAGTGCCCCGCATCCCATGACGCCAGGACGCCGTATGCTTCAGGAGGGTAGGTATAGGTAGATGCATCGTACTGCTGATAATAATCAACCCCCGGTGAAGGTGTGGCATTACCCAGCCAGTTCACGGTATTGATCCAGTCTGCGGGGATTTCCCGGTTGGGATTGGTCAATGCAAGGTTGGCATCATTATACGCAGAAACAAAAAAAAGCACGACGGCCAGCATTACCACGGTACCAAGACAGAACACTTTCAGGTCATCGGTATACTGTTGAGGGTTACGGGAGGGATTTTTTCCTTTTCCGGGTTTTGTCGTTTTCGAAGATCGTGGGGATTTATCCGAAGGACGGTTACCCTGTTCTTTTGATGGGAAGAGTAAGGAAATAAGTGCCCCAAACGAAACTGCCGTTCCATCGGTTTTCTTCCAGGTAAACGGTTCGGTGATGCATATCGCACTGAGGAGGACTATGGTAACTGTTGAGAAATAGGCGAACCGCTGGTACTTGACGGTGAGAAGCAGCATGAATGCAGACCATACCAGAAGGAGGATCCATGCCGGTTTCCTTGTTTTTGCACTGTGGTACAGAAGGACCAGGAAACCGCCGGCGGCAAGGATTAAGGCTACATTGAAATAATCCCATGCTAGTGCAAGGGTGAGTGGCGCAGTATTCAGTACACCGATACTGAAATTTGAGGAGCCAAACAGCAGGGTCATGCCCTGCTGGCTGATCGCCTGGAGGGGAGGATAGATCAGAATAACGGCAATGCCTGCCACAGCAAGCGCCCCGAGAGCTACCAGGTACAATTTGATCTTTCCCTGAAACAGGGTCGAGACACCGTACAGCACGATAGTTTCTGCTATAAGCAAGAGGTTCACGTAGACAAGGCCGATGGTGTAACTGGTGACCGATGTCCCGGTCTGCTTAAAACCGAACAGGACGAGAAGAACCGTGGTTACTGATAAGAAAACGACGTTCAATATCAGCAGGTCTTCAGATGGCCTGCCGGAGAGATGATCCACTATCTGCTGGACAAAAGTGAAGATCGCAATAACCGCGAGGACCAGCAGGGTAGTTGTTGATGTGAGAAGTGCAAGGAAATAAAGAACGCCGGCAAGGCTTGCGAAAGCGACGGGAACCAGCAGGGGTTTTATCTTTTTTATATCAGAAATACTGCATTTCACCGAGGTGAGATAGTACAGGTATACGAGGAAAAAGAGCGAAGAAAAAAGGAGTTCTCCGATATGATGGATAACCAGGCCAAAGGTGGTAAGACTGAAATAGGCCAGAGATACGACAGATATCAGCCCTGCAGCAACAATGCCTGTTTTCCTGTCCCAGATGGTCTTTCCAAGGAAATAGCTCACCGGGACCATCAGGGCCGCCATCAGGGGTGCGACAAAGCTCGAGACGTAGATAATGGCACTGTGAGTTGTTGCCCCGGTGATCAGGCACAGTGCCGCAGTGATGAACGGGAACAACGGGCCCCAGTCTATGACTTTCCCGGTGGGAAATGCAGTCATCGGGTCGAACCAGTCATACTGGGGGAAATGGTTCACCATAACTTCGACCTGCCTGAGCGTAAACCAGGTGTCCGTGTCCAGCGTGTACAGGAACCCTGAGTCTTTGATGAACAATGCAGGAATAAGGCGGATGAGAAGGGCGATCGCCATAAATGCAAGGAGGATGACCGCAAGACCGATCCTTGATTTCCAGTTCGGCATGGTGAAAGGCATGGGATTCTCTCTAAAGGGTATGGCACCGGTTAATTATCCTGATTCTTTTCTCATTTTGACACAATAAGTATTCTGAAACGGTGTTGTGGAGACGGGAATTTCCTTTCGTCACCTGGTGAAGAACATTTCTGTGGTAGAGAATCCGGTGGCATGGACTCACAAAATGCATTTGGAGAAGATAATCCGGTCTTTTTGAAAAATAGATCGAGGGGTGTTTGACATCCTGACGGTTCTATCTGGTCAGATATACCGGTTTTTCCGCAGCCAGTCTGTCTGGGGTTTGAGGTACCGGTAGATGATGTCGCATTTTCCTTCCTGGAAACTCCAGGGGACAATAATTATGGTGTCGCCTTCCCGGATCCAAGCGCGTTTTTTTATCTTTCCTTTGATCCGACCCATGAGCGTTACACCGTCAAGGCTGCGGACAGAAATATGGTTTGCCCCGTGCATGGTCTGGGCAATGGCAAACTGTTCGTTATTCCATTTTTTGGGTAACCGGACGCGGACGACAGGAGTGCCGTCAGGATTGATCGCGTTCAGGTCTACTTCAGGAGTGTTTTTTTTATGAAAATCGGCCATTCAATCAACAACGTATTGTGGGTTTCAATGGTGCGTGACATGTTGAAGGTATGTATCCCGGAAGAAAATCCGGATCGACCCACGACGAAAATGCAGGTTTTTGGCAATCGTGGCGTGTGCGAAAACGGGATCCGGATGTGGTTCATTCCCATAATGCTATGTGCTCTGCCGCCAAAGGTACTGTAATCATCAAAGGTTTTGCTCTTAAAAATACGGCCGGGAATGTATGTCCTTGGCCCGGTAACCGGCAAGACTTTTTTTGGATCACCGTCCGGACTTCCTCGAAAAAGGAGATGCCGGTCAAACGAACAACAAAAATTATCCTGATAATGTCCGCACAAAAATCCTATCCCGAGATTAAGGGCACACGGGCCGGTTATGTAATCCGGTTCACCTGCCCATCATGCGCTGCTGAAAGCATAATTGTTAACAAAATGCCGCAAGACCATTTCCGGAGCACCCGGGTGGTTTCCTGCCGGCACTGCAAGACACGCCTGACTGTACTGACGCCCTATTCGCACCAATAGTCAGGAACAGGGTGCAAAAATCGTTGAGGGGGAGCGCATCCCGGATTTCCCCCATCTCTTCTAATCGATACCGGTTCTCTGGTGTTCATTCTTATGCAACGATACAGCGCGTCCGCAGCTGTGCATGCCTTACGAGTATTTTATGTTTTAGTGGCGCCCGGCTTTCAGGTCCTATTGCAAACCAGAAACCAGAGCTGTTATCATTGGTAACGTTGATGGAGTACTAACGATGAAAAAGAACCTGCTGATGTGGGACGAGTCATTGTTCCGGGACCCTGAGGTATTCGAGATTGATTATGTTCCCGAGCAGTTTGAGTTCCGTGACACGCAGATGCGCGAACTCGCGTTCCAGATCCGGCCGGGTCTCCGGGGTGGGCGACCGCTCAACACTGTCTGTAAGGGTCTCCCGGGTTCCGGGAAAACCACCAGCATCAGGAAACTTTTCCAGGAGATCGAAGAGACCACAAAGAAACTGGTGCCGGTCGTGGTCAACTGCCAGATTGATAATACCAAGTTTGCAATCCTCTCCCAGATATACCGAAAACTTTCCGGCCACCTCCCTCCATCTTCAGGAACCTCATTTAAACAGGTCTTTGATGCAGTCGCGCGAATCCTCCAGAAAGAGGAATGTGTGTTGCTTGTGGCACTTGATGATGCCAATTACCTGCTCTACGAAAACGAACTCAACAAAGTCCTTTACACGCTTCTGCGGGCCCATGAATCCTACGAGGGTGTACGGATCGGGGTGATTGTTATTATCAGTGACCCGGACGTCGATCTCTCCCGTGCAGTTGATGCCAGGGTTGCATCGGTTTTCCGTCCTACAGAGATTTATTTCCCTCCGTACGGGAATGCAGAGGTTGAAGATATCATGAGGGCCCGGGCAACGCAGGGATTTTTTGCCGGTGTATTAAGTGATGAGATGCTGGACCTTGTCGTGGAACAGACCCAGAAGAGCGGCGATCTGCGGGTAGGTATTGATCTCCTGAAAAGAGCGGCACTTAATGCAGAAAGGGATGCACGCCGCAGTATCGAGCGCGGGGATATCTGCGGTGCATATGCCGTCTCCAAGTACCTCCACCTCGAATATACCTTGAGAACCCTTAAGGATGAAGAGCGCAGGATACTCAGGGAGCTTGCCACGACAAGTGCGTCAGGTGCCGAAATGAATGCCGGGGAGGTATACAAATCCATAAAAGAGCAGGTGCCTATCGGATATACCCGGTTCTATGAGATTATCAAGAAGATGGATGCAATGAGACTGGTCAATCTCCAGTACCGTGGCGGGAAAGGCAGGACCCGGGTCATCACGCTCCGGTACGAGCCGGCCAAGGTTCTTGACTATCTTTTATAAAGTCGTCGGAATATTTTCAAAAATCTTATCTATTTGTGAACCCTCATCTTATGAGACAGGGGTTTTTCTATGTTAAGTGTTAACGAACTGGCACTTGAAATATTCGACAATCTCGCCGATCTGGCCGAGGAATTCAACGCAGCTTACCATGAACTGGATAACGGCGCACGTATCGTAGACTGTGGAGTAAGTACCCGGGGAGGGTATGCAGCAGGACGGGCATTTACCGAGATCTGCATGGGCGGTCTCGGGGAGGTCAACTTCCGGATGGGGCAGATAAAAGAATTCCCCCAGCCGTTTATCGATGTGAATACCGATTTTCCTTCGATTGCTTGTCTCGGGGCCCAGAAGGCTGGCTGGACCGTGAAGGTTGGTAACTACTTTGCCATGGGGAGTGGTCCAGCACGGGCGCTTTCCCTTAAGCCCAAGCATACATTTGAAGTGATTGATTACGAGGACGACTACGATTGTGCGGTGATCTGCCTTGAATCCGATCACCTGCCAAACGGTGAGGTCATGGAGAAGATTGCCGAGGAATGCCATGTTGATGTGGCAAACGCCTGCGCCGTGGTTGCGCCGACCTCTTCGATTGTTGGATCCATCCAGGTTTCCGGGCGCTGCGTGGAGACCGCGATCTACAAGTTAAACGAACTTGGGTTTGACACAAGGAAAATCTCATCAGCAATCGGAACGGCTCCCATCCCGCCGGTCAGGGGGGCGAAGCGGGCGATGGGGGTCACAAACGATGCGACCATCTATCATGGCCAGATCCAGCTTACCATGAATGCGCCGGAAATCAAGGATTACCTCCAGAAGATCCCCAGCAGCAACTCCAAGGGCTATGGTAAACCGTTCAACGACATCTTCAAGGAAGCGGGATATGACTTTTACAAGATCGATACTTCCCTCTTCTCTCCGGCAGAAGTTGTTATAAACGAGCTTTCCGATGGCAGTGTCTATCACGTCGGTGCAGTTAATAACGACGTAACCCTGAAATCATTCGGGCTCCAGTAAATCTTACCTTTTTTATCCTGATCTACAGGTTCTTTTCGGGCTGACGTTCACGCGTTTTTCACCACTCCACCCAGAATCCTTTGAACTCTCCAGTAGCTTCGCCTTCTGTTACCTGCAGATCTTCAACACGGATAACTGGATCCTCACGAGCCCGCACAAGACGGATAAAGTCATCAAGAGCCGCCGGGGACCCTTCTGCAATTATGCAAACAGAGCCATCAGGCATGTTCTGCACCGAGCCGTGCAGGCCAAGCTGGTGAGCGCAGTCTGATACATATTGACGGTATCCTACGCCCTGAACTCTTCCGGTTGCCACTGCGGTGACCCGTATCATTATGCCTGAGCTGGGTTGACATTGATATAATTCCTGCCGTTTTTGAACAGACCCTGCATAATATCCCCATGCAGGGATTCACTATTAAAAATGGCTGGGATTTTTATTCAGGTGGTTTTCTCATGAGTAAAAACGGTGTGAGCAGGATAATTGCGAGAATTATCATGAATTCGCCAAACACGTAAAGAAGGTCTTCCCGGGCCTGATCGTAGAACCGGAGGTTGAATGATGTCGTGTCATTCCACGTTATCGCCGTTGTATTGTCCGGAAACCGGGTCACATTTGCCCCGGGACTCAACGTGGCCAGGAGCGGATTACGCACATCATACTGCACGGGCAGGAACACACTTACGTTGTATGGTTCAAGAAATGATCCCTGGATCTGGTTGTCCTGGAGGGATGTCTCGTAGGAGATGGTATAGTTGCCTTTTGGGAATGTGATAATTGACGGAGCCATCCATTCGGCACTACCGTTAAAATTCACCGGTGTGCCATTGTCTGCAATCAGGGATACGTTCGTGACATTGACCGGGATATTTTCCCCGAGTAAATCCGCGTTTGCGAACTGGTACGTTGACGTATCGGTAATTTCCACCTGGGCGGCATACGAGGTAGCGTTGGGAAGCACTGCGTAGGTGGCGTTGAGTGCCCCGGTGGGTGCTATAACAAAAATTATAAGTGCAGCGCAGAGAGCAGCGATGGCAGGTCTGCGTCGATCTCTAATGGTGGTTCGCATTGTTTGATCACTGTATCCGGGTCTTTTAAGAGATGACCGGTAACTACACATACGATTTTCTCATCGCGATCGATTGCGCCCGCTTCGCAGAGCTTGCGGATACCGGCAACCGACGCCGCAGATGCCGGCTCCACGCCAATCCCTTCTTTTCGTGCAAGATCGCGTTGCATCGCAAGAATCTCTTCATCGGTTACTGATTCTGCCGTTCCACCGGTTTTACGGATTGCCACGAGCGCTTTTTCGGCATTAACGGGAGCGCCAATCCTGATTGCTGAGGCTATGGTTTCGGGATGTGTTTCAGTTATTACTGAAGGCAGGTTCTCTTTTATTGCCCTGACTATAGGGCTTGATCCTGCGGCTTGGATGCCGGTCATCTTTGGCAGCCGGTCGATAAAGTCGAGCGCTTCAAGCTCCAGAAGCCCTTTATAGACGGCAGAGATGTTTCCTGCATTTCCTACCGGCAGGACAATACGATCAGGAACACAACCCAGCTGGTCGATAGCTTCAAACCCGATCGTCTTCTGGCCTTCCAGACGATAGGGGTTGATCGAGTTCAGGAGATACAATCCGTGGGTGAGGCAGAGATCGTGGACCATTTCGAGCGCACGATCGAAGTTTCCCCGGATTGAAATGACCTTTGCTCCGTGCATCAGTGCCTGGGCCACCTTTCCCACAGCCACATAGCCGGCCGGGAGCAGAACAATTGCAGGAATGCCGGCCTTTGCTGCATAGACTGCAAGGCTTGCCGAGGTATTTCCCGTGCTTGCGCAGGCTACACTTTTTTTATTGAGCTGGAGCGCCATCGAGACACCTACCGTCATCCCCCGGTCCTTAAAAGAACCTGAAGGATTCATGCCTTCATGTTTGGCATAGAGGTGTTTGAGGCCCATCTCGTCCCCGAGGCGTTTTAGATGATACAGGGGTGTGCCTCCTTCGAAAAGAGAGACCGGCTCGATAGTTACCGGCAAGAGTTCCTTATATCGCCAGACCGAGAGCGGTCTTGCATTCCATATTGAACGACTTACCGTGATTTCATCGAGAGGATATTTCACGGCAAGGAGATGGCCGCATTTTTTACAGTTATAGAGGATCTCGTCAGCGGGATACGTCGTACCGCAGTGAACGCATACGAGATGGTACATGGCTATCTATTGGTTTTCCGGCTACATATAGACAAGCGTTAAAAAGAAGAACCTAAATTGGTCCCTTCCGAAGGAGGGAGACATATAAGTCGTCTTTGTGGTCATTTTCCACCGGAAAGTCCCGGCGGGCAGTTTCCACGACACGGGGATCAATTTCATAATACAATAGTTCGTTTTCTTTACCTGCTTTTGCGATGATCGTTCCATAGGGATCGGCAGTCATTGACATACCGGCATACCTGTCGACGGGGTTTGTGCCGGTTGTATTTACGCCCACGATATACATCTGGTTCTCGGCCGCGCGGGAACGGATGAAGAGTTCCCAATGGTGGAGCCGGCTTTCCGGCCACGCGGCGGGAACAATAACCGCATCAACACTCTCCCGCCGGTACAACCGGAAAATCTCCGGGAAACGAAGATCATAACAGATTGCAAGGCCAAAACGGACTCCTGCGAAAGTAAAAGTTGTAAGCCTGGTGCCTGGCGAAAAAGCATGATCTTCGTGTCCTGGTGTGAAGAGGTGGATCTTTGCGTACCTTGCAAGAATCTCACCGTAACGACCAATTGCTATCGCAGTATTCTTTGGTTTTGGCAAGCAGGTTTCGCGGAAAGATCCGACGACGGCGATCGAGTGTTTTTTTGCCAGTCTGCAAAGTCCGGTTACCGTCTGACCGGTGATATCTTCGATATTCTTCGTTGAACCCGGGTCCCAGCAGGTGGCAAACTGTTCGGGAAAAGAGATAAGGGCTGCCCCGGAGCGGGTGGCATCATCAAAAATATCCTCTGCCCTTTCAAGCGTTTTTCCGGGGGATTCCCAAACGCCTTTTATCTGAGCGCTGCAGCACCGCATCGCACCGTCTCCAAAAAAAATTACGAGCCGGTATCCTGTCCGTTTTTATGGTCAACATACAGGATAACTGCCGCACCCATGACCACAAGAATAATTGCGGTGAGTAAAAGGAACTGAGCCATTGAATGGAGGAAACCCAGAAGCATTGCAGCCAGAATAAGACCTGCAGCAATAATACTGCAACCGACAAGTATCAGGCCTACCGTTGTTATATCCCATTCAGACATTTTACGATCCTCCCATCAGCGGAAACGCAACTTTTATTCCCGTTATTACAAACTGGACGGCTATAGCAATAAGCAGAATCCCCATCAGCCGGTTGATAACACGGTATTGTCGCTGGCCGATCTTGCTTATGATATAGTCTGCGTATTTCATCATAAAATAGGTGATTGCAATCGCAATGCCGATCGATGCAAAAATCACAAGCCATGCGACAGTGGACATACCGGTAGCTTCGTTGGTGAGTACGATTGTTGTAGTGATCGCCCCGGGACCAGCGATCATCGGGATAGCCAGTGGCATGACTGCGACGTCTTCATTGTCCCGCGATTCATATTTTTCGGTCGCTGTCAGCTTGGTGCGCGAAGTCTTTGCGTATACCATTTCCATACCAATGCCAAAGAGCAGGATTCCCCCGGCGATCCGAAATGCTTCAAGGGAGATTCCAAGAACCTGAAGGATAATTGTACCAGCGATGCCAACGACGACGAGAATAATGAGTGCGATGGTGCAGGCATCCCGGTATATCTGCAATTTTAACGACTTTTCTAGGTTTTCTGTCAGGGATATATAAGTCAGCGTTGCTCCCAGTGGATTTACAATTATGATAAGGGAAGAGATGCACAGCAGAGAAAAACTCAAAAGGTCGCCGGCCATGAAGATAAGACCGTTCTTATGGATGATAGAGGTTACGGTAAAAAAGGTTAATATTCGTATAACACGGATTCATCGATCCGGGTATATCCGAATTGTTCTGAAGGTTTAAAGTGGATTTCGATCTCCCGGGCAGCACTCTCGGGTGAATCGGAGGCGTGAATTACATTCCTGCCGATATCGATGCCGAAATCGCCCCGGATGGTGCCTGGTGCCGCTTCCTGCGGGTTTGTCGCGCCGATAATCTTACGAACAATTGCGACAACGTTCCTTCCTTCCCAGATCATCAGGAAACACGGGCCTCCCATGATATATGTTTTCAGGGATGGGAAGAAGGCTTTCGAAAGGTGTTCACGGTATTGTTCAGTGACCCTTGTCTCGGGGAGTACCTCGAATCGGGCTGCGACAAGTTTAAGTCCCTTTTTCTCCAGCCTTGAGACAATATCGCCGACGAGACCTCGCTGGACACCATCAGGCTTGACCATGACGAAAGTGCGATCCATAAAAAGGATTACTCCTTCTTTATACCTTTCTGCCCTGCAGCTGTCCACTCAACCCGGCGGGGAACCCTGCCCAGTTTGTGGTTATTCTGACACTTTGTGCTGCAGAAATAAAATATCGTACCGTCTTTTTTAATGAACATCTTGCCGGTGCCCGGTTCGAGCTGTACTCCACAGAAACTGCAGATATGTTGTTCGACCATCCGGTTCACCGCCTCGATAGTTTCTTTGCCTCGCGTTCGGTCTCAAGGAGCATGATAACATCTCCTTCCCGGATAGGGCCCACCGTGTTACGGGTGATTATGCGCCCCTTGTTATTGCCATCAAGGATCCGGCACTTGACCTGCATCGCTTCCCCGTGCATTCCGGTGGAACCGACAACCTCGATGACTTCAGCGGGCGTTGCGTCGTCAGCCATGATTTCACCTTATGCCTTTAAGGCAACCAGCTGCTTTGCGAGATCCTCAATCACTTCTTTTGCCTTACCGGGCTTGACGATCGCTGCAGCGGCGGAACCTACGTCAAGGCCACTGGCGGCACCAATGTCATTTTGTTTGTTTATGAAGACATAGGGGATCTTTTTCTCATCGCACAGGGGAGCCAGGTGCATAACAATCTCCTGGGGTTCGACATCAGCGCCGATTAAAACAAGCAGTGCAGCGCTGCGTTCGATGGCTTTTGTGGCCTCGTTGGAACCTTTCTTGATCTTCCCGGTGTCTCTTGCAACTTCAAGGGCTTCAAGCGCCTTGTTCTGGAGCTCTTCAGGAGCCTCGGTTTTTACGTATCCTTTTGCCATAACTCACCTCATTCAGGAGCCAGTTTGCCCCTTCATTACTCATCAGTCAGCAGTGATGCAGCCATATCATTTCATCAGGAGCAGAAATAAAGGTTTGTGAGCGGTAGGATATCTTCAGGCTTGTACTTCGCAAAATGCCTGTTGTGCGCATCACGCGGCAATGCGGTAAATATCCGTTCCCTGCCCTGAATAAACCTGATCAAGCCCGGTTGCCGGCAGGCTCACATTATAGGTCTGTCTTTCCAAATCACCGACGTAGAGAAGGGTTGCGTTGTATTTTTTCATGAGAAGAACCGTCTGATCGGGATTTTCATAGATTGACCTGACGTCTGCAGGCCGGGCACTATACCAGCCGGTGGTATCTCCGCGCCACATAAATTCGTGGAATGGCTGTCCGACTATTGATGGAATACCAGTAAACGAAGAGATCCGGGAATAATAGGTATAGTCTCCACTAATGGCTTCAACTATGCGTTCGTTGCCGGTAAGGTTCCTGAGGTACGCTACCCCTCCGGCATCACCGGGATGGGTGGTGTCGAGATAACTGAGTCCGTCGAGAGTTCCTCCTACGTAGTATTGATTAAGGGGAACATTAAATGGAATGACAAAGAGAAGCCCGATAACCAGAACAGCGAGAGCTGCACTTTTTTTAGCGGGAATAACCGGCATACGTCCCGGCTTGGAAAACCACATCCCTACCATTGTAAATGCGCTGATACAGAGGATAATCCACGCGGGCAGGTAACACTTAAAGACCGTGTTCATCCGAAAATAAGTATCTCCCATATTGTCCTTGAGATATAACAGCTCTACGAGAATGAGGATCAAAAGCCCGAAGATGGCAAGAATATCGGGAATGTTGCGCTCCTTTTTTGCGATGAAATAGATAAGGGGGATGGCAGCAATTGCGGCGGCAAAATACCCTGTAAGGATAAACGGGACAGCGATAACCACAAGATACGGCCGCTCCCGGATATCCTTAATGAGGAACAGCAGGAAAATGGCGATAAACCAGCCGTTTACCAGCAGGAACTGGAACGGATCAGATGGCGTTTTTACAATGCCTATGCCCCCGGTACTGGTTTTGAGCACCAAGTAAAAGGGAAGAAAAATAAGAACAGAAACTGGGGGGATCACGATAAGCTGGATCCAGGATGAAAACCTGTTTCCTTGCTTCCATTCCCGGAATAGGATCAATGCTACGATGATGATGGTAATTGGGGCATAAATGAGGACATCCCAGGTATTGATCAGCGGCATTGAGCCAAGACTGAGTGCAGCAAGACCGCACACCAGCCATTTGCTTCTCGCTTCAAGGGACTCCCAGTATTTGTACAGATAAATAAGCAGAAAAATAAAAAATACTTGGTTAAAGACCGATATGACATGGGCATGGAGATCTCCCCAGGTAAACGAGAACAACGGATACTCGTTAATGGTGTTGGTGATTGTGCGGGTACTGTTCCAGAGTGCTGTGCTGAGTCCGTTCCCGATTATAATCTGGTAAAATAACGAGGGATTGGGCAGGAAGAAGAGGAGGAGAGGCAGCCAGTGGAACCGCTCGAGGAGCAGGGAGCCGATCGCATAGACCATGACTGCCGCAATGCCAAGAACTGTCGGCAGCGAAAGGTTGAACGCGATGTTTGATGGGACCCCGCTGACAATGCCAAGGCAGCCAAACATCCAGTAGCCCAGATAATAATAGACGTCCATCGTACCCCCGGCAAACCAAGGATCAAGCGGGGGCACGACCGGGCTTCGCATGATGGATGCAAGGAAACCGTGGTCCATGAATTTCTCGGCATAAGATATGGTCGGGTTGACAAACCTGACCGTGAGCATCAAAAAAAAGAAGATCAGGAAAACGAGTTCCCATTTCCACTCTTTTTTCAGTTCGTTCCATGCATAATCATGACGGTAAATATGGTAACCAAAGAGCAGAATGAAAGGTACAAGCGCAAGCTGTACAGGGATTTGAACAAGGCCGCAATACCAGGTCAGGATGGTGAAGATAAGGAGCGATGCCGCAAAGGAGGCTGGAAAAGCGTATTGATCCAGGCATTTTTTCAGGGACGGATAGAGCGAAAGCTGCAAAAACGTTACCACGACAAGCCAGCTTGCAACGCAAAGGATCTGGAACTCAGGTGTCAGGATTTTTTCCTCCGTCCAGTTTCGAGGAGATTGCCGACTTTATTGTGGGGATCACCCAGTCGCCAAGATAGTAGATCGAGACGATCCCTCCAGCGAGTGTGAACAGATTTTTGATGAGATCATCGATAACAGCGATCAGAAACGCCACTGCAGGTGCAACACCGGTGATAGCAAATGTCGCCGACACAACAAGTTCATAAGTTCCGATCCCCCCCGGTGTAATCGGTACTGCTTTTACAAGATTTCCAAGTACAATTGCAAGAAGAATTACGGCAAATGGAATCCGTTGTTCAAACATTGTTGCCACAGAATAGCAGACAAGGGTATCTAGCATCCAGATGACGATGGATGAGACTCCAAGAATAATGATAGAGCGAAACGACAGCGAAGCCCTTCTGATTTCCTCAAGCATGGTCAATATGAATTTGACATACTTGTTGGTTGTAGTCAGTTTCCCGACAAATATGAGGAGAATGAAGAACGCAAGAGATACTGCGAGGATGGCGATCATGATGTAGATGTAGATATTGATCCATCCGGGGAGATTGGGGATAAAAAACAGGGATGCCGCTCCCAGCAGGGCAATTGCAATAATATCAAAGACCCGCTCTACTACTATCGAAGAGATGCCCTCCGAATAGGTTGTTTTGTAATCGTGTTTTAAGATGAAGATCCTTACGAAATCTCCAAGTCTTGCGGGGACAATAAGGTTGACGGTCTGGCTTACAAAGACGCACGCCGTTGAGAAGACAACACCAATCTGGTAATTGAGACCAAGAAGGATCCGATGGTATCGCCACCCCCGTAACCACCACGCTAAAAGGCAGAAGATTATCGCCGCACCCAGGTAAACAGGAACAATATGCTGGAGTGCGGTAAGCAAATCCCCCCAGACACGGTAGAGCATGTATACAATTATCCCGACCGCAATAAGGGTTGGGATCAGTATTGCACTAATCTTTCGATACATGAATCTGCCACCAGAGACGCAGGATAGAGGACCCCATCTCAAATACGTCCTTTATCCTGACGGTTGTTCCTTTACCTGCCCTCCACCTGACGGGAAATTCTATGACCGTATATCCTTTTCTCTGTGCTCTGACAAGTAGTTCCGTATCCCAGAACCAGTGGTTCGACCGGATCAAGGGAAGAACCGGGAGGATTTTTTCCTTGTTAAAAGCCTTGAACCCACATTGGTGATCGAAGATTCTGCTTCCGAGGATATGCCTGACAAGAAAATTGTAGGATCTGCTTGCGATTTCGCGGCCTTCGGTTCGTTGGATGTCGCTCGTGGGGAGAAGGCGTGATCCTGTGGAAATATCAGCTCCTTTCCGGATTGCATCGATGAGATCGGGGAGATGCTGCATATCCGTGGCCAGATCGACATCGTAGTAACAAACAATCGAGCCTTGTGCTTTTCTTATTGCCCTGTTAAGGGCCTTTCCCCGTCCCTGGCGTGTATCGCAATGTAATAACTTTACCCGGTCTGATTGTAGTTCGCATGCCCGGACAAATTCTGCAGTTCCATCAGTACTTCCATCTTCAGCGACAATTATCTCGAAGTTTTCTGTAATCTCGGCGAGCGTTTTAAGTGATTCCGGAAGCGCGTGTTCGAGAGCAGGCTGGTCGTTATAGACCGGAATGATCGCAGTCACTTCGGGTTTTGCTATCAATGTACTTTCTCCCGGATGTATTGAGCAATGCGGTTACCCGCTCTGATTGATCCCTCCATACTCCTTTCAGGGTAATTTTCCTCAGAAAACATCCCGGCGAGATAGACGCCGTGTTTTTCATAAGCGGGGATTAGTGAGCGGTATCCGGTGGTATAGATGGGCCCGGCCCAGGAGTCTATGGCCATCCTGCTCCAGTGGATCTCGTTTTCCTTCAGACTGAAACGCGAACAGAAATCCTCTCTCATCTTCTGGTCAAGTCGCGCGGGGACAGAACCGCTGAAATAAGAAGCTAAATAGACGATATGTTCCCCGTATCGTTCTTTTGGGACCAGATTCGTATGTGCCACAACCGCGCCGTATGGCCCTTCGTCTTTCATATTGATCCAATATACCCCTTTGCAGACATCGCGTTCAATTCCCATGGTCATGCAGGCTGCTCCCTGGTAGGGAATATCCGGCATCGTAATCCCGGCTATATTTGCGAGTTCTGTTGGTGGAATCGTGGATAAGACAACATCCACTTTTTCACCATTGATCTCCCATTGGGTATCATTTTTTGAGAGAGATGTAACCGGCGTCTGCAGGTTAATAATGCCACCTTTATCCATTATGGATTTTTCAAGCTTGTCAATAATCTGATGAAAACCACCGTTCAGGTATCCGAGATGTTCACCGGAGGCACCCCTATTTGACCTGATGGCAATGCGGCTGATAAGCCATGCCGCCGATACTTTACTCCGGTTTTTTCCGAACTTACTTCTCAGCAGAGGTTCAAAGAATGAAGAATAAATACGGGAACCGAGGTGTTCGAGGATGTATGTTTCAGCCGGGATATCATCCAGAGAAAGAGGATCCGTTTTTTTGGCACGAAGAGTCATCAAGGCAAGTTTTGCTTTATCGATGAGCGATAGTTCCGGCCAACGCAGGATTTGCAAAGGTGTTGTAAGCGGGTAAAGTGTACCTCCGGAAAAGTAGCCGGTGCTACCTTCCCGCCATTCAAGTTTATCCCATAACCCGAGTTCCCGGATAAGGGTAAAAAGTTGCTCATCACCGGAGAAACAATGATGGTAGTATCGTTCGATCCAATATTCATCGATATGGTACGATGCAAGACACCCTCCGAGGAAGGGCATCTTCTCGAACATTACCACGTTATGCTCTCCGGCTAAGGCATTGGCGGCAACAAGCCCGCACAAGCCTCCCCCGAGTATCCCTATTTTCATGGTGTGCTACTGGTACTATTTGTCCGGCATCCAATGAAAAAGGCTTTGCAACTATCTTGAAAAGATGCGACGAAATGTGACGGAATTTTGTAAGAAAGTTTTTGTATTGTCGAAATTAAAGTTCTTAAGACAAAGAACTTAAAAGAATTAAAAGAGAATATCTATCCGTCAGCCCATTGGATGGTGTAACCAGATGCGGGTATTTTTCATTGGTTTTGGTCAGGCCGGGGGCAAAATTGTCGACATGTTCATTGAACAGGACAAGAAGCTCGGGACCAACAGTTTCCGGGGTATTGCAGTCAATACCGCCCGGACCGATCTGATGGGTCTCAAACATATTGAATTAAAAGATCGAATTCTTATCGGCCAGACGCTGGTAAAAGGTCACGGAGTGGGAACTGATAATGTGACCGGGGCGAGGGTCACCGCCGATGAGATAGACAGCATCATTAATGCCGTTGATTCCCGGGGAACCCACGATATTGACGCTTTTGTAATAGTTGCAGGATTAGGAGGAGGAACCGGTTCTGGCGGCTCTCCGGTGCTTGCACGCCATCTCAAACGAATCTACCGGGAGCCGGTCTATGCACTGGGTATAATTCCGGCACCGGAAGAGGGGAGGCTTTATTCCTATAATGCCGCACGCAGTTTGACGACGTTGGTAAACGAGGCTGACAATACGTTCATTTTTGATAACAGTGCGTGGAAAAACGAAGGAGAGAGCGTAAAAAGTGCTTTCCACAGGCTTAATAATGAGGTTGTCAGGAGATTTGCCATCCTCTTCCGCGCAGGTGAAGTGGGCCGGATGGGTGTTGGTGAGATGGTCGTGGACTCGAGTGAGATTATCAACACCCTCCGTGGCGGGGGTATCACCTCTGTAGGTTATGCCATCAGCGATGTTATCAGTTCTCATACCAAACAGCAGCGAGGGATATTGGGGGGTATCCGGGAGAATATCAAGGATACCTTCGGCGGTAAGAAAGAGGCAAATGAACAAGTACTCATGGGTGAGGACCGGTCGGCAAAAATTGTCGGTCTTGTCCGGCGTGCAATGCTTGGTCGCCTTACGCTTCCCTGTGATTATTCGACGGCCGAACGGGCGCTGGTCCTTATTGCCGGACCGCCGGATGAGATGGATCGAAAAGGCGTGGAAAAAGCCAAAAGCTGGGTTGAAGAGAATATAGCTGGCGTTGAAGTGAGGGGAGGAGATTATCCGGTAAACAGCGAATATGTCGCTGCAGTCGTAATGCTAGCAACTGTCGGGAATGCTCCCCGTATCAAGGAACTTCTTGATATTGCAAAGGAAACAAAAGAAGAGGTTATAAAATCCAAGGAGAAGAAATCGAATATGTTTGAAGAAGGTATCGAACCGTTGTTCGAATGAGGCTAATGATGATGGGATTGAAAAAGTTAATTTTGATTATGGCCCTGCTAGCACTCCTTGTGCCAGTAGTTTCAGATGCATTTACCGTAAACTCAATGACAATAAACCCCAACAGCGGGGCATTATCTCCAAGCACGACTGTAGATCTTTCATTTACGGTACAAGAGCCCAGCGGGTCAACGACCCTGAACGATCTTGTAATGTCAACTGCACTCACTTCACCTCAATGGTCATACATCATTTATGTGAACGGAAATCCGACTGCACCCACTCAAAGTGCAGAGGAGACGCTTGATATCAGTAGTTTTTTGCTGACGTATAAGTCAAGTGATGACGTTTCGGTCGGCGTTACCTTGTCTGGGACTACACCTACCGTAACGCAGTCTACGAACCAGACATTAGTCCAGATTTATGAAGAAGATACCAACGGCAATCAGCTCGGTACACCGTACCTTGTGACCGCCTTAGTAGTTAATCCCGGCGACGTTACTTCAGCAATAGCCAACGCGAACGCCCAGCTCAGCCAACTGAAAACCGATATAGACGAAAAATCAGCACTTGGTGTTGACACATCAGCAGCAGAAGCACAATACAACGCAGCCCAGAGCCAGATCACTGCAGCTCAGGCACGACCCATTTCTCAATACACCGCCGCATTAAATGAAGTCACTACCGCGACATCCGATATCTCTACTGGAGAGTCCCTCCTTGACAAATCATGGGCAGAAGCTGAGATCTCGACTGCTCAGGGACCCGTCAATAATGTGGATACGTTGATCGCATTTTTCCAGGGCAACACAAGTACTGCAAACGATCCCAAATTATCTACAATTATAAATGAACGGGAAATTGCCGTGAGTTATATATCGGCAGCCAATGATTTCGTGACCAACGGTAACTATGCATCGGCACGATCGAAAGCCGAACAGGCATATACCGAAGGGAATCAATCCTACAACGATGCTCTGTTCTGGTATAATCAGCCCACATCATTTGATATCATTGGATGGATTGGGGGACTCTTCAGTTCCAGTGTGCTGCTGATTGGTGTTGGTGTGGTAGTCGTTGTGTTAATTGTTGTTGGTGTTATAATTTACCGTAAACGTTCCCGATGGGATGAGCTTGGATAAATTAACTCCTTTTTTATACTTTCAAGATTCCATCAGGAATGAAAAATAATTATCAAACCTGTTCCCTGTTTTTCCTACAAGCACCTTCCTTCAAGTAATTTCTATCGGCAAGGGTAGGGGGTACAAAGGCTCTGGTGTCAGGGCAAGGTCCTACCGGTTAACGAATATTTCTCAAAGTGAATCAAGCTTTCAACAGAATTAAAAAAAAGATCTTCTTAACGATGCATGGTAAAAACATCGAGATTAATACTTCCCATCGTCCCATCGCGGTGGAAATAATAATCTAACAGCCTGTCCTGGTTATCATAGAAAGAGAACCAATAATCCAGTTTGTAGGTCGTTTTATTATAGCCTGGTATTGTGTCATAACTTTCTGTATCGTGGAGGATAATAACGCCGGGACTGTTCTTTGTGAGAACATTAATATCCTCTTTCTGGCCGTAGAATGTGATCTTATCCCATTGATCACCCCGGTAATACCACGGTAAAGGCCAATAATCTTCTGATGCCAGAACAACTTGACTTGAATTATCTATTATACCCATGACCTGCCTGAGATCTTCTGAATTCTGAACCTGAACAATGGGTTCGTTTATGTCTGCTGAGATAAAAGCGACGTGCCAGGTCATCAGTATTAAAAACAGGCATCCTATTAGGGCAAAAGCAGCTTTCTGCCAGTTCAGCTTGTAGACAGCGACAAAACACATTGGGAGCAGCTGGTGGATGATAAGCCATGGCACTTTTTCACCAACATATGCATAAAATGCCATTGTCAGGATCATCCAGTAAATACAAAGCTGGAAGAAGAGATCCGACTTATGATCGACAACCTTTGCACTTTTGAGTTGAGTCTTACTGGTTAGAGCCAGATCGTTGATTGAAAGTTTGAATTGACGCACTGACAGCCAGTTTTTCACACGTTTGCCGGTAAGGATCAGGTTGAAATCTTCGAATATAAATTGTAATGTCCCAAGTATAGCAAGGAGGAAGATCGGAACTTCGTACAATAGATACAGGGGGACATAGAAATAAAACGGGCCGCCAAGACGCTGCTCGTTAGACATAGCCACCCAGTGATCGATCGCTTGATACCATCCTGTTGAATTTATCTGGAAATTTTGTCCCACAAGGGTTTCAGGGTGCATCCCGAATGCAGAATAAAGGGTGATGAGGATGCCGATTATTATTAATAATCCGATAATAAGGTCATTTTTCCATTGTGGGGGCAGATTGATTCGTTTTCTCCATATTGCGAACCCAAAAAAGGTAATAAAAATCAACAATATGAAAGGCATCTCTTCTTTACAACACAATGCTCCGCCAGCTGCAATTGCTGCAATAATGACGTACCGCAATTGCCCCCGTTCAAAATAATAAAGAATGGCGACAAGAAGGAGCATCGTGAAAAAAAGCATAAAGATGTCATGACGGAGAAAACGGGAGAAATACACCATATCAGGGGAAATTGCGAGGAAAAGTGCAATGATCAGGGTTTGTGCCCTTGTGATATACCCCAGCCGGTAAATAAAATAAACGAGCGGTACGAGTAATGTACCGAACAATGCTGGGAGTAACCTCGCTACCAGATCTGAGGCACCAAAGAGCGAAAACATCCCGGCAGTAACATAGTAAAGGAAGGGGCCATGATAACTGGGATCGTAAACCCACGATCCTTTTGTCAGGAGATTAAAAGAAAACCACGAATGAATTGCTTCGTCATGATGGAATAATTTAAGATCCGGATGCCAGAATCGTAGTATAATAGCAAGCAGGAAAATTAAAAGAAATACTCTTTCATAAGTAAAAATTTGTTTTATTCTGTCGGAAAAAAAAGCGGCTTTTTCCACAGGCCGCACCTTCAACTTTCTAATACAATTTCAATTCCAATATCTTTTGGCACCTGAATCCGCATCAGCTGGCGGAGCGCACGCTCATCTGCGTCAATATCGATGAGTCTTTTATGCACTCTCATCTGCCAGCGATCAAAGGTTGCTGTGCCTTCTCCGTCAGGACTTTTACGGATTGGCACAACAAGCCTTTTTGTCGGAAGCGGGATGGGTCCAGCCAGATTTACTCCTGTGCGTTCAGCTATCTCGCGGATCCTGTCACAGACCGTCTCTACCTTATTAAAATCTGTTCCTGTCAGGCGAATTCTGGCTTTTTGCATATCGATCACCAAAAATATTATCTCATCTGTTTCGGCTGAATCGCAATGCACATACCGGCAGCGATCGTTGCTCCCATATCACGGACGGCAAACCTGCCCAGCTGCGGAAGTTCCTTGACATTCTCAATGACCATGGGTTTTGTCGGTTTGATCACGACAATTGCCGCATCACCGGTTTTTAAGAATGTGGGGTTCTCTTCCTTGGTCTGACCAGAGCGTGGGTCAAGTTTCTTCTTGAGCTCCATAAATGTGCATGCAGTCTGGGTTGTGTGGCAGTGGAAGACCGGGGTGTACCCAACGGTGATCGCACTGGGGTGCTGAAGAACAACGACCTGTGCAGTGAATTCTTCGGCAACTGTCGGGGGTTGGTCAGCAGGACCGCAGACATCTCCGCGGCGGATATCGCCCTTGGCAATTCCACGGACGTTGAAACCGATGTTGTCACCGGGTAATGCCTGCGGAATTTCCTCGTGGTGCATTTCAAGGGACTTGATTTCTCCATCCTTGTTCGCGGGCATGAAGCTAACTTTCATACCTTTCTTCATAATTCCGGTTTCAACACGACCGACCGGCACGGTTCCGATACCGCTGATGCTGTAAACATCCTGAATTGGCAGCCGAAGTGGCTTGTCGGTTGGTTTTGAAGGTTCCTTGAATGTATCAAGTGCGGTAATCAGTGCGGGGCCCTTATACCACGGTGTTTCTGGGCTGTTTACCTTGATGTTGACGCCTTGAAGGGAACTGATCGGGATGAAAAGAGTTTCTTCAGGTTTGTATCCGACCATCTTGATAAGATCGGAGAGATCCTTCTTGACTTCGTTGTAGCGCTTCTCATCGTATTTTACTGCATCCATTTTGTTGATGGCAATGATGATCTGAGTGATGCCAAGGGTTCGGGCAAGGAATACGTGTTCCTTGGTCTGTTCCATGACACCATCGGGAGCTGCCACGACAAGGATTGCGGCATCTGCCTGTGATGCACCGGTGATCATGTTCTTCACGAAGTCTCTGTGTCCTGGACAGTCAACGACTGTGAAGTAAAACTTGGCTGTGTCGAACCGCTTGTGTGCAATATCGATCGTAATACCTCTTTCACGCTCTTCTTTGAGGTTATCCATGACCCAAGCAAATTCGAAAGTCGCCTTACCCTTCGATTCAGCCTCCTTGCGGTAGGCTTCAATAATATGTGCAGGTACTGCACCCGTCTCGAACATCATCCGACCAACAGTGGTTGACTTTCCGTGGTCGATGTGTCCGATGACAGCCAGATTCAAATGGGGCTTATCAGATGCCATAATCGTTCCTCCCAAAGTGGGCTTATCCGCATACCGTCTATCTATGCGAGTATTACATATATGAGACGCATCTATTTAAAGTATTTTGATTCCCGCCCCCATTTTTTCAGGTGAGAATTCAATTCGATATTCTCATATCTTCGTTTGCTAATTCTCTTTCATGAAAACACTACCTTTCCAGCGCGAAGTCTCAAAAAACCGGGTCACTGTAGAATGCACAACGGGTCCTGTATCTGTTTACAGCAACTGTGCATACTGCAGGCACTGTCAGGGGGTCAAGGTAGGAACACGTTTATCTCCATCCCCCCAGATAAAAGCCCTCAACGATGTCCGCCATCTAGGTGTCGCCGATGAAACGCTTATGAATGCTGCTTTGATGTTCAATGCACTGGTCCGGGACGGATCTGCAATAGACTGTGACGACGATAAAAATGAAGGTTTTCAAAAATTATATTGAAGATCGATCTCTTCGAAAGAGAGGAGGTGGGACAATTATATCATCTGCAACCGTTCCAATTCCTTGAAAGGGCGGCAGTCCTTTCCTGCTCTTTGGAGTAAATGTGGAGAATTTATACTAGTGCTAATGCCACAATAACCAGCGCACGGGTTATTTCATTTGCAGCCCCCACAACATCACCGTTGATCCCCCCAAACCGTTTTTCAGATATGACATTGAGCACGAAGGGGCACAATATCATAATTATCGCTGAGACTGCAAGTTGGAAACGTGACACCGGAAGGAAAACAAGGGGAATGCACAGAAGAAGCGAAAGGAAGGGGAAATAAGGTCTCGCAGACTGGTGGAGGTAACTGTGCATGCCATTTTTGAAGGGCGTCCCATATGCAGTAAGAAAGGCCATGGAAAATTTTGCACAAACCTCTCCAATAATCAGTGAAGGGATAACGGATGAAGCCCCAATGAGCCCTCCAAAAAGCAGAAGAGTGACAATGAGTCCGGCTGCTATGCCCCCGGCTCCAACGTACCGGTCTGTAAGAGCACGAGTCCTCTTCTCCCTATCTCCCTGTGCCATTAAACCGTCACCAAAATCCAGCAGTCCATCGAAATGGTGCGCTCCCGAAAGGAGAATAACTCCTGCTACTGCTACAGCTGCTGCAAGTGTCCTGTCCGTAATAAAAAATACCGGAATCGCGACCAGAAATGCAATGACATATCCCGCCAATGGGAAGAGCCAGGAATGCCGGGCAAAAAGATCAAAATCCTGCTGCTTTCCCAAAGGGATTATGGTAGTGAACTGTAAAAGTGACAGTATCGACTTCATACACATTCACTGTACAATCGAGAAGTACACCCTGCAATTAAACCAGCGACGGCGTCATCAAGGAAAGGGCCAAGGGTAGCGAGGATACCCGGTTTTTTCTGATCATACCTGGTAAACTCGAATCTCGCATACGTTCCACCAATGCATTCGGCAATAGCCATACCGATAATCTCATCGCTTAATAAAAATACTGGATCTTCAGCAATCTCTGAATTTTTGCGCTTTTCAAAAAGCTCTTCCTCGAGCAGCACTGCACCAAGGAGCAGCGAAGATACATTCGGGTCCTTAAGGTATTTCAGCATTTTGTTTTTGATATTTTGAGAAGCCTGCTCTTCCGGGATCCCGTGGGAGACGTAAAGGCCCATAGCCGCATCCACCATGGCATCAATGGTAATCCCCTTCTTCTCCAGCCGATCTTCAATCTCAAACATTTCAGAAATCTAATGGGATACTCTCCTATTATAGAGTTATGACACGAGATGTCGATATCTTCAAACAGAATGGGAAAAGATGAATATATTCTGAGTATACATGGCATTCCTTATCGGTACACCCCAAATCTCTGGAAAAAATCCTGTTTTTTGTGTAATACTTGGAAATACCGTGATCTCAACGATCCCAGGCATCTCTGGCGCAGGACCAACACCTGAACAAACGCTCCTGACGCCGAATCTTGATGCCGAACTGGTTACAACTGGTCGGATAACCAGCCAGTCCGTCAAGCCAAACACGCCGACCGGTTGTCCTACGCCAGCCTCCATTACGCGTGCTATGATCGAGCTCACCGGTGTTTCTCCTTTGTTTATTAATGCTGGCCTGAAATACTCCCTGACGGTTCCTTATATGGATGCATTTGGACAGGTTGGGAATGATCCACGGGTTGGTGCTGCCGTGCCACTGGCAAAAAAACTTTTTTCCCGTGGTAAGGAAATCGGAAAACTCCTTTCAGAATCTGGAGATTTGCTTATCCTTGGAGAATGTGTTCCTGGTGGGACAACGAGCGCCCTGTGCGTCCTCCGTGCCTTGGGATACCCGGCTACGGTTAGTAGCAGTTTTGTTAACAACCCTGTCGATCAGAAAGAGGCGATATGTAATCAGGTGTTACATGGCATCCCTTCTAATGCGATGGGGGATCCTCTTGAGATAATAAAATATGCCGGTGATCCAATGATACCGGTTGCAGCAGGCATTGCTCATACCTACACTGGAACACTGGTACTAGCAGGAGGAACTCAGATGCTGGCCGTATGCGGTCTGATTAAAGCCATGAATCGGCCTGTCCCTGCAGTAGTAACCACAGTATTTGTCCGCGATGACAGAACGGCAAATGTTCAGGAACTTGCTGCGATGATTGGGGTCCCGATGTATTATGTCAATCCGGGATTTGATGCTCTTGGTCACTCAGGACTGGCCCGATACTGCAAAGGCGAGGTCAAGGAAGGGACTGGTGCCGGAGGGGCAATGTTTATGGCCTCTGTTATGGGTTTTACGCCGGAACAGATTCAGCAGAAAATTTTTGAGATTGTTCAGGTATACAGCTAAACAGTCTTAATAATCAATTTGTCATAAGGATCTGGTAACAATGCTTCCCATCTGCGTGGTCAATAATTACGGGCAGTTCAATCATTTGATACACCGCGCCCTGAAAGATCTCGATATTGAAGTTGCGCTAATTCCCAACAGTACTCCTAAAGAAGAGGTATCTTCAGGTTACCGGGGAATCATTCTTGGGGGAGGCCCGGCGATCGAGCGCGCTGGGAGGTGTGTGGAGTATTTGGATCTTGGTCTTCCAGTGCTGGGAATTTGCCTGGGCCTTCACATTATCGCAAAAAAATTTGGCGGAGAGGTTCGTAAAGGAAAATCCGGGGGATATGGATCGGTTGAAGTTTCTATCCGTGACCATGGTGATATCCTTTCAGGATACCCGGAAAAAATTCCGGTTTGGGCCTCACATGCAGATGAAGTCTGCAGGGTGCCGGAAAAATTTACGCTTCTTGCCAGTTCCGGTATTTGTGATGTGGAGGCTATAGCGTGCCCCAAGGAAAAGATTTACGGGCTTCAATGGCATCCAGAAGTAAGCCATACCGTTGATGGGAAAAGGGTTTACCAGAATTTTGATTCGATCTGTTCAGAATAACGCGGTCTCCTGAATTTAACCAATATAGTACATAATCTCCCGCGAGGCTCTCTAATTGGGGGGATACGATAAATCCCCAGTATGGATCGTCACTTATTTTAAGAGCAAAACAGAATTGAAGTTATGTTGTCCGACACAAGGATACGGCTTGGGATGGTTTTTGTATGCATATCTCTGCTTGCTGTTCCGGTAATGGCGGGTGCGTATACAATTATCCAGCAAGGTGGGACTGTTTTCATTGGCGAACAGGGTCTTAATGTTGCTGCTGCATTGGGAAATGATACTTCCGTAGGTTGGTGGGCATCCGGTGCTGCTATCCCGACAAGTTCTCCGGACGCTCAGGTCTCAATTCCGTCACCTTCAAATTTTTACGTATCCTCTTCGCAATTCGGGCCGTACATAGGAACGTGGTACCGGCTTAATTCACAAGGGAGACCGGATGGTATAACGCCTGCTTTCATTGTAGCCGATCCTTACCTCGGCGTCAGGGTGATAGATTCATCGATCAATCTTGATGTGACAAACAAATGGATCCCGCGGGGGGACCAGGCTGCTTTCATTATCGATTCTAACTTGAATCCGATATTTTCGCGGGGGAGTTCATCGACAGAAGGAGTTACCCTGTCTGTCCAATCACCCAGTGGGGGTACATATTCAGCACTTCTCGATAGTTCAGGAGGATTACATTCCCTTGAAAATCTTGTTCTTTCGAGCCCTGCCTACCAGACTCCTTGGAGCTGGGATACAGGAAATTCCCAATATACTACAGGAACATACCTCGTCTGGGCAAAAT
Organism: uncultured Methanoregula sp.; assembly: GCA_964409915.1. GTDB lineage: Archaea > Halobacteriota > Methanomicrobia > Methanomicrobiales > Methanospirillaceae > Methanoregula. The sequence continues at coordinate 27,225 of CAYPEQ010000009.1, forward strand.
GCGATATAAACGGTATGTATGATAATTATGGAATTCCCGGTAAGACGATAAGCCAGCAGACTACGCTTCTCGATCAGGAACAGAATCCATTGATCTCCGTTAACGTGCCTTCAACTGCAGCGACGACGAATGCTCCTGCGGTACAACCAACACCACTTATTCCAACAACTGTGAGTACTTCAGTTCCCACGACTATCCCCTCGCCACAGTTCACCTCTTCTATGCCTACTATTACAACAACCTCACAACCTGAAACTACTCCCGTTGTTACATTACCTCTCCCAGTGGAAACAACCCCTACTCAGGCTGCCGGTTTTAGTTCAATCCTCGCTCTGATTTCTGTGTGTGCCGTTGTTGTAATTATCTTGAAAAAATAGCCTTAATCTCTATCCATACCTTTTTATCCGACATTTCTCCATATCCGTTGTATGAATGTTGTAACTGCGGTTATCAAAGGACGACATAGTGTTCGAAAATTCAAACCTGATCCAATTGATGAATCCTTTATTCACGATGCCATCGAATGTGCAGTTCACGCACCAACCGCCATGAATCAGCAACCGTGGCTGATCGGTATAATACGTTCAAAAGAATTGCTTGAAAAAATTGCTGCTGTTACTGATCACGGAAAGTTTATTTCCGGTGCACCTGTCTGTTTTGCAATTTTTGGCGAACGTAATGCAAAATATTATCTGGAAGATTGCTGTGCCGCGACAGAAAATCTTATCCTTGGCCTGCAGGCTTATGGCGTAGGATCATGCTGGGTTGCCGGCGATAAAAAAGAATATGCAGAGGATATACGAAGACTGATGAATGTTCCTGAAAAGTTTACTCTGGTCGCACTGGTTCCCGCGGGATTACCTATGGAAATTAACCAAGCCCCTAAAAAAGAAACCAAGGATATGATATTTTCTGATGTCTTTAAGAAAGAATAAGTTTTGTAAAAAAATAGGCAATCTATTCTTTTTTCCTAGTGATATTCAAGGATCCCACCCCCAACACTTAAAAATCCCTTACAACACATCATAGTTCATGAAAAAGGTAGTCCTGCAGGTTGCCCTCGACCTTGTCGAACTTAATCGGGCTGTGCACATAGCAAAAGAATCGCTCGCTGGTGGGGCGGACTGGATTGAAGCCGGTACACCGCTTATTAAGAGCGAGGGTATGCAGGCTATCCGAGTATTACGTGGGCAGTTCCCGGATGCAGTTATAGTTGCAGATATGAAGATTGCAGATACTGGGACGATGGAAGTCGAAATGGCTGCAAAAGCCGGGGCAAGTATTGTCTGTATCCTTGCCGATGCGGATGATGCGGTTATCTCAGAAGCGATCCGGGCCAGCCGGTTATACGGGACCCGCTTGATGGCAGATCTTATTAATGTCCGGGATCCTGTGGCACGAGCCAAGGAACTAGAATTTCTCGGCGTGGATATAATTGCCGCTCATGTCGGTATCGATCAACAGATGATTGGAAAGACCTCTTTAGACCTTCTCACTGCACTTTCAGGTGAAATCCATCTCCCGATTGCAGTTGCTGGCGGGCTTGATGCAGCTACTGCAGGTGAAGCGGTTAAACAGGGTGCAGATATTGTGATTATCGGTGGATGGATTGCCCGTTCTGCCGATGTCACGCATTCGACTCATCTGATTCGTCAATCTATTGACAACCCCTCTGTTGAGGCCCTGAAAAAAATGAATCCTGATGAAGAGATTCATTCACTGCTGATGCAAGTTTCAACTCCGAACATCAGTGATGCAATGCACAGGAAAGGTGCACTACCGGGCCTTATCTCACTCTGTGGAAAGGTGAAAATGGCAGGAAAGGCCGTAACTGTTCGAACGGCGGCGGGAGACTGGGCAAAACCCGTTGAAGCAATAGATATTGCTGATTGTGGTAATGTCATTGTGATCAATAACGACAGCAGTGTTCATGTTGCTCCCTGGGGCGAACTCGCAACATTAAGCTGTATACAAAAAGGATTAGCTGGTGTTGTAATAGATGGAGCAGTCCGCGATATCGATGATATAAGAGAGATGAAGTTTCCCGTGTTTGCCCGGGCTATTGTACCCAACGCCGGAGAGCCAAAGGGATTCGGCGAAATTAATGCAGAGATACAGTGTTGTGGCCAGAACATCCGTCCGGGTGACTGGATGGTTGGGGACGAAAGTGGCGTTGTTGTGATCCCCGGTGAGCGGGCCTATGAAATTGCTCGTAGATCTCTTGAAGTCAAAAAAACAGAATCGAGGATTCGAGAAGAGATCCGGCGGGGGAGTACCCTTTCAGCAGTATCGGAACTGACAAAATGGGAAAAGAAATGAGAATGGATTAGTGAAAGACAGAATATTCCAGAAGCGTCGCACCAGAGGAGAGAATTTTTTCTATTGCGTCTTCTATGAGATCAACACGAAGGATCAGTACCGCCGCTTTTTTGCCTGAATAGGCATAGGAATATTCGATGTTTATCCCTGAGTCACCAAGGACTTTTGCGATCTCAAAAAGCCCTCCGGGTTGATCTTTCATTTGGACCGCGATAACATCGGTGAACGCGACATTAAATCCAAGCGAGGACAGTTTATTATAAGCTTTTTCAGGTTGATCCACAAGCGCCCGGATAACGCCAAACCCATTTGCTTCAGCGATACTGAATGCAAGGATATTGATCTTCTCTTCCCCGAGAGCATGGGCAACCGATGCCAGTCTGCCCGGACGGTTCTCCGAAAATATCGAGATCTGTTTGATCACATACTTTTTCGTATCCATTTCATAACACCCTCTTATCGATCACTTTTTTTGATTTACCTTCAAACCGCGGTAATGATCCCGGCTCCACAAGTTCAACGTTAATTGCAACGTTCAGTGCGTTTCTGAGCCGATGTTCTACGTTCTGTCGGATATGCATGAGGTCGGTAATCTTATCACTGAAAGACTCTTTAGTTAATTCGACTCTCACCAGCATGTCATCGAGCGCACCTGAACGCTCCACAATAATCTGGAAATGCTGACCCACTTCAGGAATTGACATAAGGGTATATTCTACCTGTGACGGGAATACGTTGATACCGCGGATAATCAGCATGTCATCCACCCTTCCCTGAATCCGTTTGATTCGCGGGCTTGTCCGTCCACACGGGCATATATCCTCTTCGACGGATGAGATATCCCCGATACGGTAACGGATCATGGGAAGGGCTTCTTTCTGGAGCATCGTGATGGTTAATTCACCTTTTTCGCCAGGTTCGAGTTGTTCGCCGGTCTTTGGATCGATTACTTCGACATAGGCAATATCTGACCAGATGTGAAAACCGTTTTGTTCGGCGCATTCGGTAAACATTGGTCCTGAAAGCTCACTTGTTCCGTAAATGTCAAATGCTTTGATGCCAAGCCAGTTTTCTATCCTTGCTCGCATGCTTTCAGTCCAAGGTTCAGCACCAAGGATTCCTGCTTTCAGGCACGTATCCTTTTTAATATGGACTCCCATTTTTTCTGCGATCTCCCCCATGTGCAGGAGATATGAGGGGGTGCAGGCTATTGCCGTCACGCCGAGATCCTGCATTAATTCAATCTGACGCTCGGTATTTCCGACACTTGTCGGGAGTACGGTTGCACCGATTCGCTCTGCCCCGTAATGCATCCCAAGGCCTCCGGTAAACAGACCATATCCGTAACTGACCTGGATGACATCGCCCCTCCCGAGTCCGATGGCTGTAAGCCCCCTGGCAAGAGAAGAAGTCCAGATTTCGAGATCCTTTTGGGTATAGCCGACAACGGTGGGTTTACCCGTAGTTCCGGAAGAAACGTGATATCGTACAAGCTCATCTTGAGCAGCGGTAAATATTCGGTTAGGGTAACTATCCCGGAGATCCCGCTTGAACATAAAAGGGAGTTTTTTGATATCGGATAATTCTCTGATATTATCCGGATGAACATTCAGCTCTTTCATACGATCGTGATAAAAGGGCGAAAAACTATAGAGTCTGCATACGAGACTTTTTAATAATTTATATTGAACCTTCCGAAGATCCTCCTCCGGCATCTCTTCTATCCTTGGATCCCAGTACTGCATCAGATGTCACCTCTTCTATCGATTACCCGTTTTGCTTTTCCTTCAAAGCGTGGCAGAGAACCCGGCTCCATCAGTTTTACCGTAGTCCGCAGTTCAAGGGTATCGTGCAGCTCTTTAACCACTTTTTTCTGGATTCTGGCAAGATCCGCCAGTTCTCCGCTGAAATGGCTTTTGTTGATCTCGACTTCTACGGTCATCTCATCCAGATGATTGATCCTGTCTACATACACCATAAACTGATTGCCAACTTCCGGAATCCGTAGCAATACATGTTCTATCTGGGACGGGAAGACATTGATACCTCGGATAATCAGCATATCGTCGCTTCTTCCGCTGATCCGTGCTATTTTTTTCCCTCTTTTACAGAGGCACCCGTCTTCCATAAGCATGGTGACATCACCTGTCCGGTAACGCACCAGTGGCATGGCCTCTTTTACCAACGGCGTTATAACCATTTCACCCTGTTCGCCGTCAGCAAGACGTTCTCCTGTTTTTGGATCAATGATTTCGACAAGGTAACTATCATGCCAGATATGCAGGCCATCATGCTTGGGGCATTCAAATGCAACACCAGGTCCAAAGAGCTCGCTCATGCCATACGAATCGAAAGCGGTAAGACCAAGACGATTTTCGAGCGTAATTCTCATGGTATCAGACCATGGCTCAGCGCCGAATATGCCTGTTTTCAGGCTTTCAAGGGTTTCCCCCATTTCTTCAGCAACCTCAGAAAGATGCATGGCGTAACTCGGCGTGCAGTGAACTGCGGTAACGCCAAAATCCCGGATCATTTCGATCTGGCGCCGGGTATTTCCCGTCGCGCTCGGGATCACGGTCATTCCTATCAGTTCTGCACCATAATGGAATCCTAATCCCCCGGTGAACATCCCATAATTGACCATATTCTGAAAGATATCGTCCTTTCCGATACCAATCATCGTCATGTTACGGGCGATAAGATTTGCCCACGTATCAAGATCCCGTCGGGTATATCCGACCACCGTAGGTTTTCCGGTAGTACCTGATGTCGTGTGAATACGCACAATCTTTTGCATCGGCACTGCAAAAAATCCGAAAGGATACCCATCGCGGAGATCCTGTTTTTTGGTGAAGGGTAATTTTTCAACGTCTTCAAGCGTTTTTATACTGGCAGCGGTTATCCCGGCGCTTTTGAACTGTTTTTGGTAAAATTCAACCTGTTGTGTTGCGTGGAGGGTTTTTTTCAACCGCTTCAACTGAAGAACCTTAAGGTCGGTAGGTTTCAGTGTTTCTCCTTTTTTATCCCAGAACAATCCCTTCACCTGTTATGCTATTGCATGACATTGTACGTATAGACTCTTATATCCTTTAATACTTCATCGTTTATCACGGCCTACGTCCTGCGTGGAACAACAAGGGCCATATTTCCCCAGCACTAACCAAAGCGATGCTTTAATCTGTAGATTAAATCAAGATTTTCATGCAGGCTTCTATGACACGAGCAATCCCCTGGTTGGCAGTGTATGGCTTTGGCGCTCATATCAAGTCGACACAGAAGAAATTAATTATCCTTAATAAAGGGACTGTTGAAGAATACCCTCTGGATGACATAAAAAATCTTCTTATTGTTGGTGGCCACAACGTAAACTCGACCACCATTTCTCACTTGTTGAAAAATGGATCGTATATCTCATTTTTCGAACCTGACGGGACCCCGGTGGGAATACTGCAGCCTTTCGGTAATTCTTCTGATAAAAAAATTCACTATCTCCAGGAAGAGTTGCCTCGTCAACGGTACGCTACTGCCATTGCACAAGGTTCCCTCAAATCCCGCCTTATTGCAATTGAAAGACTTCAGGAACAGTGCGGATCGGATATTTTATACGAGGGAGAACTGCAGATTTTGCATAATGCACTTAATAATCTCGAATATCTGGTGAAAATGGATGAGATCCGCCGGCTATCTGATCTGACGACGAATATGTATTATGAGATACTTTCAAGAGATATGCCAAAATGTTTTGATTTCAGGAGACGAACCGAGCGGCCACAATGCGATCCGATAAATGCAATTTTTTCTTTCGGGTACGCAATGCTTTTTGGCAATTGTTGTGTTTCTGTCATTGGTGCCCGTCTGGATCCCGATCTCGGGCTTTTGCATGAAGGTCCGGGATCGCTTATTCGGGATATTATCGGACCCTTTAAGGCAGGTATGATCGACCGTGTCGTTTGTGATGTCGCCCGGGATGTGCTGAAACCCGGGGATTATGAACAAACTCAAACGCGATGTATGCTTTCAGATCTGTTAATCAAGAAGCTGATATCAGATTTCAGAGAATCTATTGACAATCAAAAACTGGATCGTCAGGTTAATAATTATTTAAAGGCAGTTCAGAAAGAAGAAGAATTTACAATAATGTACTAATTCTTCCATTATTCTTGATAATCGAGAATTCAGTATATGTCCGGGTTACCATTTCCGTAGTCTGAATGTCCCTTATTATAGCCCGGGGACAACTATAAAGCATCGAAATAAATTTTTCAAGAATTATAGGATCAGCCGTTGCAAAGATCTGAACTTTTCCATCATCAAGATTCATGACCGTGCCGTTCACTTTTAGATCCAGAGCAAATTTTCTTACACAGGCACGAAAGCCCACCTTCTGAACTCTTCCTGTAATCAAAATCTCAAGAGTTTTCATTCAGGTGCTCCTTCTTGTAGTATCCTGATAACAAGTCCTAATTCATTAAATACATCATCCCGAAGAATTGACTGCCTGATATTTGTTGCAGCATCAATTGCATTGTCAAGAATATCCTGTGCAACAGTCTCATACCCGGCTGTATACAGCTTTATTGCCATATCACAACGTATATAGGCTCTTTTTGAAAGGGGTCTGATTATATCTGATTCTTTTATTGCATTATTCAGCATCCGTTTAGCTGTTTTCAGATCCGACTTTTCGCGGGAAAGAATACAGAGCCTGCAATATATAAGTGCCCGTTTTCCTCTGTCCGTTATGGAGCGGACAGTTTGTTCAAGCGCAGTAATCTGGCTTGGCGGAGCTTTTTCATCGATAATTCGCGCCAGGGATGACATAATTTTTGTATGGGGTATGCTTTTTTCAGGTGCATCCTCGCATCCTATTTGGGATAAACGGTACTGACGCAAATTGTCATCTTCAATATGGGCAAGAATGTATGCGGATTTTTTCATGTATTGTGGATCTCCCCCGCGTTTAGAGAAATCCGCCAGCGCTCTTGCAATTTCATCATGTACCGAGTCCGCGATATGCTGGATATTTATAGCCTTTGCCAGTTTCTCTGCTTTTTCCAACAAATCAAGTGCAAATTCATCCTCTCCATTCTGGACTGCCAGAGGAACAATTTTTAATATAAGCCTGGACTGATCATACGGCGAGCTAATTTTTTCTATTGCTTCAGAGATGTGACGAACAGTATTTTTACCTCTGTTTTCATGCTCAAGATTATATGCAGAAATAAGTGCATTAACATATTCAATGGGGTCAGATACGTTTGATATCACTTCCAATATGAGATCCATTCTCATTTTCTCAGGAAGGAGCGTATTTACCATGACGATAACTGAGATAATCTTCCGGCGAACAACCGTATTCTGCTCGGGTTCAACAAATTGCAGTTTATTTAATCCTTCATTTAAACAGAGCTTTGCCTTTTCCGGATCGAGTTCGCGATAACCTGCAGTCAAATCTGCCAAGATCAGAATTTTCTGGTATTCTGCTGGAAGGTTTGGCACCGACAAATAAACTTCCTCAAGAATTCTTCTGGCGAGTTTTTCATCGTTTATATTCAAGGCTGAGTCAGCCAGCGAACATAACTCTCTGAGCCGGATAAAAGGATCACGCGTCAGATCCAGAAGATGATGGATCAGACCGATTATTTCAGGAGTTGATTGTATATGATAACAATTCTGCAGAATGTATGCCAGAACTTCATAAGGATCTGCTGAGTCCGGATAAATGATTTCCTCATTGAGTTTCGCGACTATTCTGAGCATCATCGCATTGCGTTCCAGGGGATCTTCTATTTCAATAGAATACAATGCCAGCGGGAGGACGTAATCAGTTCCATGGCTCTTTTTTGAGGAAAAGAGTATAATATCAATCATTCCGGCTATTTTCAGCGAGATCTGGGGTTTTTTGACTTCAGCACGTAATAAATGCAGGCTTTTCTCAAAGGGTTTTAATAAAACGTTTTTATCAGCCAGACTCTTCTGGGCCAAGTTGGACTCCTGTATGAGGTCACAACCTATCCTGACAAACGATTCAGCTATCCGCTCACATACCTGTAATCGCAACGAGGGATCTTCTATGTCTTGTGCAATCCGGTAGGCTTCGTCGAGAGCATCAGGATCCCGTTTACTGGATGCATATTTTATCACACCCTCTATGATATTTTTAATTGCATATGCAACGAGATCCGGGTCCAAAAATGAACTGCTCCATATTCTCATCCGCAAAAGGAGATCCAAGTCTCCTTGGGTTGCAGCAAGAAGAGCTGCATCATCAATAATACTGCTCAGTGTCGAAGAACGTATTTCCTGTCCCGCAATCAGACAAGTGGTGCCAACCGCCTGCTGAAGAAAATCCCGGTTCCCGGTTTTTACACCAATTTGCGCAAGTTTCATTACTACGGTTGAAATTGCCTGCTCCCTGAGAGCCGGGGCCTGAATCAATTTTGCGAAATCTACAAGAATTACGGAATCGCAAAAATCGAGAAATCCCCGATTTGTCAGGGTAATGACGAATTCCAAAATAATGCTGTCATTCCCGGTTTGCAGGGTCAGGATCTGTTTTAGTGAGCCACTGTGTTTTACAATTCTCTCAAACGGTTCGATATGACCTATTTGGCGAAATGCAAGATTTATTGCATTTGTAATCATCTTGGGGTCGTTCTTTCCAAGAATTTCTTTGAATTGTAAAGAGTCCTTATCGTGTAAAATTCCTTCTTCTATTAATTTTGCAAGGCAGGTACAATACTGGGTTGTATTATCCACTGGCGGTTTTATTTGTGAAAATAATTTGGTGGCATGTTCAAAATCTCCGAACGTCAGCATAATTTGAGAAAACTGTAAAAAGATCGCAGTAGCTTCATTATTATCACATGCTTTTTGTATGAACGGAATCAAATTTGTGAGAACCTGAGCTGAACGTGTGTGTCCGGCAACAGCAATACCTGCCCGGACAATATCTCGAACCGAGAACTGTTCTTTTAATGGAAATTCATCGAGAAAGCTAATTGCTGTTGTCAGATACCAGAGTTCTCCGGATCGTTCCGCTTTTTTTAGGAGATTCTGTATAAGAAATTCACCAGCGAAAGGAAATTTTTTACCCAGATAAATAAAATTCTCCTTTACTTGATTTTTATTTTTTACCCGATCGAGAAATTGTTCAGTCAGAGTAAAGATCAGTTCTCCCTGAATATCTGTGGGGAGTCCTTCAAAGTGTGAAATTAAGGCGCGGATGTCTAGGAGGTCTTTTCCAAATGGTGATTTCACCCCTATAAATATTATATGGTTAATGCAATCCTTTCTCCGGAGTTTTTGGTGAATTTCCGTTGTAAATTGGATACTTTCAAGAAAAAGCTTGAAATCTCCCTTTTTAATTGCAATGGTAGCGAGTGCTTGCGCTATTTCTGCATGTAATGCCGCTCGTTTTGATATATCATTAATTCCCGATATAAGATCCCGGACCTGAAAAAGAAGCGTAATATCGCCACTCAAAACTGTCCATTTGGTGATCCTGAACGCAGATTCAATAATACAATCTGACCGGTACTTTCTGAACGTAATTTTATTCAATACCGATAAACCAACTTCAATGTATAGTGGCTTTGATTCAGCGATTCCTGACGAGATAAGCTCCTGGACAATAAAAGCAACAATCTTAGATTGCGAACTTTTTTTCCCCAAGTTTTCTGATATGGATAAAAGTATATCAAACCATTTTTTATTTCCCGTCTCGATATAATGTTTTAAAACAAGAGAAAAAAGATCTTCAGCACCCTCCTGGGGGATTGAACGAATGGCCAAAAGTAATTCGGGCGAATCTTCATGAAATGCATATTCCACTATGACCGAATTTACGGTCCGTTGCATTAACGCCCTATCCTTTTTTTCCTTGAACCGAGAGGAGTCTGTGAGAAGGGAATCTATCTCTTCCCAGTTCTTCATTATCAATGCTTGCCGTATTTTTTCGGTAACTGGAGCAGATATCATTGAAATAAACTCTCATTAACTCAAATAGTATTTATTTTTTTTGTTTTTAAAAAATCTTAAATTGTTCCTGTTTTTGGATTTAATTGGAAAATATTTCGAAATATCCTTGTTAAAATGGATATATGCTTGATATTCAGACTCTATTTAAATACCTGTTAATCACAAACATATATTTTAATCCTAAAATATTAAGAATTTTACTTAATGTGATATCTTTTTAAGAATTTCAGAAACCGAATTTTCTATTTCTTCAAAGAGTGCCAGACCTGTTTTACTGTCTTCAGCATCAACCATTACACGGACAAGTGGTTCGGTCCCTGAAGCCCGGATTAATGCCCATGTCCTGTTTCTTTTTAGTTTCAGGCCGTCGGTATGATCGACAGATTCCTGTGCATATTTTTTGTTCAGCTGTTCAATTAGTTGTAAGCCATACGGTGTTTTGATCTTTTCTTTTATCATTCGTCGTTGCGGTAATGCACTTAAAAGGGATGAGAAACTCTTGTCCGATGTCGCAAGAAGCAAAACCAGAGTGGCAGCTGTCATTCCGCCATCGCGGCAGAACTGGTGATCCGGGAAGATAAGCCCCCCATTCCCTTCTCCACCAAATATCACGGTATTTCCGGTTTCTATAAGTTCTCGCATTTTACGGGCGACGTAGATACTTCCGACCGGGGTATACGTGACCGTGCATCCTGCCGTTTCGGCTATCATTTCGATCAACAAAGATGTGCTGACAGGTGTAACAATGGTCCCTGTCGCGTTTTGACAGATATACTGTGCAAATAGTGCAAATTCCTGGTTTTCTTCCACAAAAACGCCGTTGTTATCGACAAAAACAGCCCGATCTGCATCGCCATCATGTGCCACACCAAACGCAGCATTGTTTGCCAACACTAATGCTGCAAGTCCTTTGAGACCTTCCGGAGAAGGTTCCGGTAAACGTCCCGGAAATGTCCCGTCCATCACGCCATTGATGGTGATTACCCTGCAGCCCAGTGCCTGAAGGATCGCGGGAGTAGTATGGCATGCTGGACCAGACCCGGGATCAACCACAACGGTCATTCCTTTCCCGGGCTTTTCTGGAAACCGGCTGGCGATGGCATGTATATATTCATCAACGAGATGGGGTGCTGAAACTTCAGTTCCTACCAGATCCCATGATTTAAATGGTACTGTTTTATCAGACAGCAGGTCTTCGAGTAGAATGATCTCTTCATCACCCATCTCGGTTCCATCAGGTTCGATAATTTTTACGCCATTATACTCCGGGGGATTGTGGGATGCTGTGATCATCGCTCCACAGTCATAGTGTTCCTTTACAATATACTGAAGAGCCGGTGTCGGTAGGATCCCGCAATCGATAACGTCGCAACCGGTCGCAAGGAGCCCGGCCTTGAGCGCATTGATGAGCACCGGCCCAGTGGTACGGGTGTCCCGGCCAACTGCTATTTTTCCCGGTCTCATTGTACCAAGGGCTTTACCAATATTGAGGGCAAGCTCCGGCGTCATGTCTTTTCCCGCTATTCCCCTCACACCGTTTGTTCCAAACAGCTGTTTTTGAACCTTTATTATTGCCATTTTCGTTAAGATTCATCAGGTTTTTTTAGTTTAATAGTCTTCGAATTGAGGAAGTAAGGAAATAACCTTATCGACTGTTGGATTACGCAGGAGACAATTATCAATAGCTAAGTCTCCAATGACGATCTTTGGAAAATTACGCATTTTGAATCCTTCGATAACAGCAAAATGGATTCCAGCCTGTTTGAAAAGAAGGAGCATTTCATCAAGGTCTGTCGTACGTAATGTGATGACCGATTTAGATACATCAATACCTGCTGAGATATCGGCTCCATTCTCAAAAAATACGGTTGTATCTTTTCCCGGCTCCTGTTGGTAATCGTGATCCCCCATATGCTTGATGACCCCAACCCGACCAAGCGATTTTAGCGCAGGAATTAGGTCTTTTATAAATGTAGTTTTCCCGGTGTTTGCAAGCCCTGCAATCTGGATAATTTTCATAAGTTATCCCTCCTCATGGAGGGGTATAATGTCAGGTTTGTCCTGGTTAACCGTTTTGATGCCGGTCTCTTCTTTTCCTGGTGTATCTGATGTTTCCGGGGCCCTGATTATCTCCGTCTTGTCCTCAGGTTCTGTTCGGATTGATCCTGACAAGGGGGAATTCTCGTTATTTGATGGAGAAATGGGTTTTTTTTCTGATATGGTACCAGATGCGACTTCAACAATAGTGCTTGTACCGGGCTTTTGTTTTTCTTGCTCTGGTTGTACGGGGACGTTCTGTTCTTCGGCATGTTTGTAGTCCGCTCTTGTGATCAGTATGGTCTTTGCGGTTTCACCAACACTCCGCATGACCCGGGTGATCCGGTCTTCGATATCTATTTCTTCGTCTATATCGATGGTTGTTCCCTCGACTTCCAGTAGAAAGCGTGACACTTCACTTGCTTCAAAAAGAAGGTCGTCAAGCTCATCCGTTGTAAAAAATCCACACATTGCTCCATAGAAAAAGGTTGCACTTGCTTTTCGAACCTTTTTCTTAAATGAATTACGTGCCTGATTTACTGCTTGGGGGGAGTAGGTGTCTTCCATGAAAGGGACAAGTTCTGGAAGGTGTTTTCCGATGAAGGTCATTTCAGCGCCACCGGATGTCCGGAAATCTGTGCACAATCGTGCAAGTGCCCATTCCCTTGCTGTGATATAAGTGCGTTTACGCAGGAATTGGTTGACTTTTCGATAAGTGGCGCCATCGACCTTTTTAAATTTTTTATATTTGTTAATTTCATTCTGGCCGGTTTCATCCATGAAGATCTTCCTGTTTTATCTCCGAATTAATGAAAAGATTAACTTTCTGAAATTTTCAGTACTTTAGTGTATAGCAGTATATGGTTTATGGTTTAAAAAAGATAGTCCTTATTTTCACAAAATTAAGGACGATGGAGATTGATATTTGTTGATAATACCGCTGGACCCATCATCATCTTCGGATATCTCCTATTTCAGGAAATGGATTCTGATTGATCGGTAAAAATAGGGTCTTCGAAACGAAGTCAGAGCAATGCCGGGGGATCTCTGTGGATTCCCTCATCAAAATGAGCAGTAGTTGACAATCTCCGTTCATCGATTTTCGATCTTTTTTCACTTCGTTATGATTAATTGGTAAAGAGACATACTAAATTTCAGGACTCTCCCGGATACTATGTGTCTAAAAATAGATTGCTAAAGAGTTCTCTCTCCATTATTAGGTGGTCTTTCGTTACCATCTTCTCCCATTATGTCCCGAATATAATGTTTCATTCCTATCTCGGGTATGGTATCGGTCTTTGATTTAAGATCGTTATTGCCAGAACTATTTATGACACTGCCTGATGTAGTCAAGTGTACATTACTGTTGCGTGCCACAAATTCTTCCAATGCAGAACGTGGGATTCTCCAGGCACGGTAGGATATCTTTGAACCAACAAGTTTTCCGGTTCTAAGCCAGTTATGAACCGTTTTTTGATGGACTCCCAGAATTTCGGCTACTTCTTTAGTATTCAGAAATTGTGTATCTGTGGTCATATTACATTCCCAATGATTCCCTTTACTAACCTAATACTTCTTAGGCTATATAATGCCTACAATTTCCCAACCGTATCTTTGGATAAATTATCCTCTTGTCCAAATCGTTCAGGAGTTATTCGTATTAATCTTCAAATGTTACTGGGCCATCGTTGTCTAATTTTGTTCCTTACTTCTTCTCTCTTTTATACCTATGAGGATTCAAATTCACCTTTTAGTGTATAGCAATATATGGTTTATAATGGTGAAATTCTCCATCAATCTGAAAATTGTAAAATAAGCTATTCTCGCTTTATTTGCCAAAAGAATCGCAAAATAAGGGATTTTGGTATATGAGCGATCTTTCTAAAACCATGGAAGAGCTACTTTGAGTAATTAGAGAATAGTACTAAAAAGAAGAGAATGAAACCTATCTGAAAATGATTCTAAAGCGGGATTTCCTATGGAATTTCCCCAAAATTTCCAGATTTTCCGAAACTTTCAGACGTAACATAAATCTGGGGATTCCTTGTCACGTAGATTAAGATCTAAAATTATTTTTGATATTCATTCTAGGGGTGTGATTCACCAAAGTTAACAAAGAGTGTTTAAATTAAACTCTACCCCGGTTCTTGAATGATATGACCTTTTGAGAAGAAAAATTAAGTAAAAGATATTTGGATAAACGGATCTTTCCTGCAAGACAAGACAGGAAAATAGACGCCGATGGATTAGAATATCAAATACTATGGATCTGTTGGCAAGTATCAAATGGAAACATTCGGGGTTTAATGTAGGATTTCCTGTAAAAACTTTCCAAATTTTCCAAATTTTTCTGAAGTTTACTGACGGAGCTTAAATCTGGAACGTTCTATTCAGCTGATACCTCCTGAAAGGCAAATTTTTAGCAGTCTCGATAATTCCATTCATTAGTGGATGGACAATTACTACGATAGGCCCTTCGGCAGGATTCTCAACAGAGATTTGTCCGGGGCGGGTGAAATCGAGCAACGTTTACTTAATAGCAAGAAACGATGAGGGCCGGAAAATATTTGATTTTATCCCAAAGAGCTTATATCAATTCGGTCGATATGAAAAAAATAACAATCTTTTTGTGGGATTTCCTATGGGAAATTTTGGAAATTTTCCCATTTTCCGAAACATTCAGAAGTAACCATGATTTCGCAAGGATTTTTGTTACTACAGCAGATAAGGGTCCCATTTCCAACGATCATTTCTTGTGGAATGATCGATAAAATAAACCAAAAAAATTTAAAGAAAATATTCTCAGATGGACTTATCGCATTTCCAATTTCCATATCTAGTAGTGATAACCCCAACGGAGATTTGAAGGTCTTCAGAAAAGATCCCTCGATAAAACATATCTGGGTTCTCGGATTTTTTCTTATTATATTTGGGGGCATTGCTCCTGGAGGACTACCTTTTAATTTGGGAGTGGTTGTTGGGTTACCAAGTCTGACTCTCATTTTAGTTTCGTCATACCTGATTAGGATTCTTTTTCTCGTGGTCAAATAATTTAAAACCTAATGATATTGGAAATAAACTGGAAAATTTGGAAACAATGGTATTTACCGAGATAGTAATCAAATTAGAAAATTTGGAAAAGGAAATAACAAATAAACTGCAGTTTATCAATCAGACGGGAGACCTCCATATTCGCGTTCTGTTAGCGATTCTCAGTAGGGATCGAGAAAAGTATGCCACAACTGAAAAAAAGGTCACTTTTGGGCTCACTAAAAAAAGAAAAAACAAACCTATCGTCAGCAATTTTTACACACTCCCAATATTTCTTATTCAACTGCATGGCGGAATTATGCTGAGTTGATCAGCTGGTGCGGATCTTATATTATTTGCAAATGTCTCGTAAGCTGAAGTTCAGCTCGAAAATTTCGAAAATTATTTTCACTAAAATAATTAATGCTTGTTTCGATACAAAATTTTGATTTGTCGCAGAATAGGTATTCTGCGAAGTACAGACGTAAAATCGCAATCTGGACATGAAATAAAGAGATTTTAGCAGCATTTCCATTGAAAAAAAGTGAAATTTTCTCAATCAACCAAACCATTGGCTTGGCCCTTTTTGGCTTTTAACCCGAAAATATTCTGCGCAAACCTTTATTAATTTGAGATAAAATAGATTAGAGCATGGAAAGCGGGTATTTTTCGGATTGGCTGAAAAGTTACCGAAATTACCTGCGGATGCGCAACTATTCTTCCCGGACTCTTGACAGTTATGAACAAGTGATCAAACATTTCGGCTATTACGTCTGGTTGCGAAGACATACTGAAGTGACCAAACTGGTTTTCTTCTGGAAGGATTTTGAGAATGCCAGGTTAGATACAAACGTGGATGTGCCTCCGTCAATGATAACGGATTTCCTCTCGTTTGTCTCGACAATGAGGACTTATAAACCCAAAACGTTTCACCGGATTATCTCGACGCTGAGCTCATTTTACCGTTTCCTGTCCACTCAGGGGGCTGTAGTAGCAAACCCCCTGAGTGGTATCGAACGTCCTCGCATCAAGCAGCAGGAAGTTCGATATCTTAAACATAGTCAGGTTCTCCGTCTTATTGATTCGATCGAGGATCCCCGGGACAAACTGATTGTAAGAACCATCTATTCCACAGGTGTGCGGGTATCTGAACTCTGTAATATGAATGTCGAGGATATTGATTTTGAAGAACATACTATCCGTATCCGAGGGAAAGGTGACAAGATACGGATCGTGTTTGTCGATGATGAGACACTCGCCGGAATCCGGACATATATTGGAAACCAGATTGTAGGTCCCTTGTTTATTGGTCAACAGGGCAAGCATATCTCACCAAGGGCGATTCAGCATATTTTCAAGCATTATGCCCCCCCTGGCATTACCCCTCATAAAATCCGTCATAGTTATGCAAGTGAATTGTATCGGCGATCAAAGAACCTCCGCGTGGTTCAAGAGAATCTGGGCCATACGTCGATAAAAACAACGGAAATTTATCTCCATACTGATATCGATGAACGACGCCAGGTATACCAGCAGTTTTTCCCTCTTTCCAGCGATAACGAACAATCGTGAAGATTCCGGAGATGACAACTCCGGCAGAAATTCCGTTTTTTCCTGAAATTGAATTCTCTGTTTTCCCCCGTTTACTAGATTTAGGTATAGTTCAAAACCCCTCTATTTAGTCTCTTTTTGCTGTATTCGGCTTAAATATTGTGTATTCTCTCACTTGTTCATATGGGGATCTTCACTTTTATAAACCGTATAATGCTATACGTTAAATGACCTCTTTTTCACCCTTATATTCTTTACAATTTATTCATAATTGGGCAGATCCGGATGGAATGAGAAGAATTTTTTTCGCTTTTTTATCCCAAAGTTTTGATTGGAAAGCAATTGCTATCGTTTTCGTACTTTAGAAATCCTCAAAAATGTCCGATTTTATCATAGAAAAGATCCAAAATTTCCGCATCTTTCCGAAAATCTGGGGGTGATATAGAATATTTCACAGTCGTGAGTGTGCTGTAAATCAGTTTCGGAATTTCCAAATATTTCCATTTTTCCCTTTATGCACAAATAGAAAAACAGCTGTCCATTTTTCGAACAAAATCGACTTTCCAATGCTGCCAATAAAGCATCTACGATTCCCTTATTAATGAACTAGAACTCCCTCGCGGATCATGGCTATCAATGCTTTTTTGAGTACAGAGAACGATATTACAGGGCATACTCACCAAATCAGTGGGCTCATTATCCAAAACCCCCGTAGTGTAGCGGTCAATCATGCAGGACTTTGGATCCGGCGACACCAGTTCGAATCTGGTCGGGGGTATTCTCTTTTGTAGAAAAGAATTCATTTTTATATCCGGGCATGCATATCCCGGATTGTGACAAATTCAATTTACTTACGGTTGCGTGTTTATATTTCCATTCTCATTATCGTGATTCTCGTGGGAATCCTGGGAATGATGGTGTTTGAAAACCGCACCCTCCTTGATTCATTCTATTTTGTCGTGGTGACCATTTCGACAGTGGGTTATGGGGATATCCATCCGGTGACGGAAGCGGGAAAACTGCTCACGATCGGTATCATTCTTATCGGTGTCGGCTGTTTCGTAGGTCTCGCTGCGACAACACTTGATTTGATGATTGAAAATCGTGAACGGGCTACAAGGTTAAGAAACCTCAATATGATTATCGGCGTCTTTTTTTCAGAAGTGGGAACCAATCTCCTTAGGGTCTTTTCCAGGAATGATCCTACCGTTGACCAGGTACGGTCTGCATTGTTGGTTTCAGACAAATGGTCTGATGAGGATTTTTCCCGTGCTTTTACCTCCTTGAAGGAGCATAAAACGTTACTTGATAGTAAAACACTCGACCTGACTGAACTCAACAAATTCCTCCGGGAGCATAAAAGTTTCCT
The DNA here is from genome assembly GCA_964409915.1 of uncultured Methanoregula sp. Classification (GTDB taxonomy): domain Archaea; phylum Halobacteriota; class Methanomicrobia; order Methanomicrobiales; family Methanospirillaceae; genus Methanoregula. The sequence continues at coordinate 45,511 of CAYPEQ010000009.1, forward strand.
TCTTTCGCTCTATGAGAATCCGCAGATAATTGAGCACGAAGATTTTACCCCGCTTCTCCAGGCAGTTTTTCATCTTGCCGAAGAACTGGCAGCCCGCGACAATCTTACCGATCTGCCACCCTCTGATTATGCACATCTTTCTGGGGATTTTAACCGGGTTTATGGCCTGCTGATCACGGAATGGCTGACGTATATGCGCCACTTAAAAACGCACTATCCGTACCTGTTCTCGCTTGCCATGCGAACAAATCCCTTCGATGCACATGCGTCGGCGATTGTACGGTAAAAAAGCAGACGATTAAATGAGAATTGTGGAAATTCCCGGTTTTAGCAGTGGCAGCGGAACAATTCCCGGATGAGATCCGGGATCTCTGAAGGCCGTGATGCCACATGGATTCCCATTTTCTTGAGCTTCGCAATCTTGGATCGGGCATCGCTTTCTCCGCCTTCTACGATTGCACCGGCATGGCCCATCCGTTTATCCGGAGGCGCCGAGACGCCGGCAATATAGGCAACAAGTGGCACATCGGTGTTCTTGGCACCTTCTGCCTCAAGGTTTCCCCCAACCTCACCGATGAGAACGACTGCCTTAGTTACTGGATCCTCTGCGAACCTTTCCAGTACATCACTGAATGTCTGGCCGATGACCGGATCACCACCGATACCGACCACGGTACTCTGGCCGATCCCTGCCCGCGTGAGCTCATCGACAACTTCGTAGGTAAGTGTCCCACTTCTTGAGATTACACCTACGTGACCGCGTGAAAAGAGCCCTGAAGGCATGATCCCCATTTTTACTTCTCCAGGTGAGAGAAGCCCCGGGCAGTTGGGCCCGATAACGGCGCATCCTTTCATCTCTGCATAGGCTATCGCTTTCATGGTGTCATGCACCGGAACATGCTCCGTGATAGCAACGACCAGTTCGAGCCCGGCATCCGCTGCTTCCATAATGGAGTCTGCAGCAGCACCACCCGGAACAAAGACAACGGCCGCAGTCGCGTCCTGCTCCCGGAGTGCTTCCTTTACGGTGTTATATACAGGGACGCCATGGACCTTCTGACCTCCTTTTTTTGGTGTAACCCCCGCAACGACTCCCCGCCCCCCTACCTGCCGGGCGTACTCGTTCATCAGGCCGATATGGTATTCTCCCTGCCGGCCGGTTGCGCCGGTGACAATGATGCCCGTTTTCTTATCCCCGTAAATCATCCGGCCACCTCAACGGCTTTTTTAACGACATGATCCATTGTGTCGAGCATCTCATACCCTTTTTCGGCAAGAAGCCGTTGTCCTTCCTCTGCATTTGTCCCGGCAATGCGCACAATCACCGGTACAGGGACTCCGGAGGCAATAATCCCCTTTGCCACTTCGTCACATCGGGTAATACCGCCAAGCAGGTTGACAACAATAACTCTCAGTGTGGGGACTCCTGCGACAAGACGGACCGCATGCATCACCCGCTCGCTGTCTGCCCCACCGCCCACATCGAGGAAATCAGCAGCCTTGCCTCCGTAATATTCAATGAGATCCAGTGTTGACATTGTAAGGCCGGCACCGTTTCCTATTACGCCGATGGTGCCGTCCAACTCAACGAACGAAAATCCGTGTTTCTCTGCTTCCCGCTCCCGCTCGGTGAGATCCCGATTGACGGCAATACCTTGGCGGGCAAGGCTGTTATCATCGACAATGAGTTTTGCGTCGGCTGCGTAGACACCGTTTGGTGTAGTAACCAAGGGGTTGATCTCGGCAAGCAGTGCATCCTTGTGGCAGAACACATGGTACAACCGGTTTACCGTTTTCTGGATATCGGCCGGGGCGTCACCGCACAGTTCCCGTAAAAGAAAACCTGGCACATCCGAGAGGAGGGGACAGAAACTGACAGACCGGACAGCATCTTTCTTTGTATGCGCAGTCTCTTCGATATCTACACCACCGGTCTCAGCAAAGAGGATCACCGGCTGTTTTTTTATCCGGTCGATGGTGATGCTTACGAAATATTCATGCTGGATAGCAAGGCGCTCCTCAATTAGGATCCGCTGGACCTCTATGCCCTTGATTTTGGTGTTAAAAAGCTGGCGGGCAGTCTCGATGACCGTATCGCGAGTGGCCATCAGGACACCTCCCGCCTTTCCTCTTCCACCGACGTCTACCTGCGCCTTTACAACGACATTATCGGCGATTGCATCCATATGGAGGAGTATCTCCTCATGTTTTCCGACTAGGATCCCGTTTGGCACCCTGATTCCTTCCTGGGCAAAAAGCTGTTTTGCCTCATGTTCGAGAAGCTTCATGATTGTGTTTTCCCTCCTGCAAGTGCAATGCCGAGATCCATGGCTTTGGTATTGAGCGCTTCTGTACCTTTTGGTACCGAATCAAGGATGGCTTTTTTCAGTGCCTCTTCACTGACCACATGGGTATAGCCGATAAGAGCGCCAAGCATGACGATATTTGCGACAATATCCCGGCCAAGTGTTTTCCGTGCCTCAGCCGTTGCCGGGATCTCGTAAAAAGAACAACCCGGCCTCGAGTGGACAAGCGTGGAATCGAGGATCATGACTGCATCTGGCCGGGCAGCGGCACCATATTTCTCGAACCCCTCCTGTGACATGATAACAAAGACATCGGGATTTGCGACTTTGGGATACAGGATCTCATTGTCGTCAATGATTACCGCACTCATGGAAGCCCCGCCCCTGGCTTCGGGTCCGTATACTTGGGTCTGCACCGCAAACTTGTGATCGTACATTACAGCTGCTCGTCCGAGAATAACTGCCGAGAGGATAATTCCCTGTCCGCCAAATCCGGAGAACCTCACTTCACGTCTCATGGTTTTGCCTCCGTGTGTGGCAGCCCCATAGCGGGCCGGTTGCGTCTCATCAATTCTCCGACGAGGTACATATCTTCTGGAATAGCCTCGCCCTGTTCAAGCATCCGGTCCCGTTTTACTTTTAACAGTGAATGTGCTTTGAGATATTCGATCTGGTCTTGGACCTGCCGGAATTTGTTCCGGCGTCCGAAGTTTGTAGGGCACTGGGTCAAAGCTTCGATAAAGGAGAACCCGGGGGTTTCAAGACCGACTTTTACTGCCCGTTCAAGTTCTTTGACATGGTACGATGTCCAGCGTGCCACAAAGTTTGCTCCTGCCGCAATCGCGAGTTCCGAGAGATCGAAGGCAGGCTCGGCGCATCCGAACGGTGTCGTTGTCGACAGGCAGCCCCGGGGGGTGGTCGGGCTTCCCTGCCCGCCGGTCATGCCATAGATCTGGTTGTTCATGCAGACTACGGTAAGATCAATGTTCCGGCGGCAGGCGTGGATAAAATGGTTGCCACCTATGGCAGCGAGATCTCCGTCACCGGTAAAGACAATGACGTGGAGTCTGGGGTTTGCCATTTTTACTCCGGTCGCAAAAGCTAATGCTCTGCCATGGGTTGTATGAAGGGAATCGGTAACGATGTACCCCGGGGCTCGTGATGAACACCCGATTCCGGAAACAAAGACCGTATCTTCTTTTTTCCAGTCCATGCTATCGACAGCTGAGAGGGTGCAGTTAATGATGGTACCATTTCCGCAGCCGGCGCAGTAGATATGAGGGAGACGATCCTGCCTGAACCAGTCCTCGTAACTCATGATCCACTCTCCAGAATGCTTGCAAGTTCTGCCGGCGTATGCAGGTCCCCGCCAATCTTTGGCACAGACATTACCGGCACATCGGTGTGCCGCTCAATCTCCCGGGCAATCTGACCGAGGTTCATTTCGGGCACAATGAAGCGCCGGGCATTCCTGAAAAGCGCAAGTGCATGGCCCGGGAAAGGCCAGACGGTTCGGATCCGCAAAAAGCCGGTCTTCTTATCCGGGTGATCCTGGAGCACCTGCTGGACGGTACGGACAGGTGCGCCATAAGCGATAAAGACCTTATCAGCGTTTGGATTGATCACATCAAAATCCGCAAGGGCATCGGTCGCTGATTCTATCTTGTCTACCAGTCTCTTGACAAGAGTTGCATGGAGGCCGGGATTCGTTGCACAGGGGTACCCCCGTTCGTCATGTGTGAGTCCTGTTACATGGGTTCCATACCCTTTGCCGAATTCAGGGAACCCGGGAATAAGGCCTGATCCCGGCTTAAAAGGCGGTGTGCCCGGCACAAAGGTAGGTCGCCCGGTATGCTCCACGGTATCCGGAACGATGATACGTTCCCGCATGTGGCCGATTACTTCATCGGCCATCAAAAATACCGGTACCCGGTACTGATCGGCCAGGTTGAACGCCTTTACCGTGAGATCGTACATCTCCTGGACACTTGCAGGGCATAATGCGATTATTGCATAGTCCCCATGAGACCCGAACCGGCACTGCATCATATCTCCCTGTGCCGCCATTGTAGGTTGGCCGGTGGACGGGCCTCCTCTCTGCACGTTTACGATGACACAGGGTGTTTCGGTCATCGCCGCATACCCGATATTTTCCATCATCAGGGAAAATCCCGGGCCGCTCGTCGAAGTCATGGCCCGTGCACCGGTCCATGCAGCGCCAATAACTGAAGCTATACTTGCCAGTTCATCCTCCATCTGGATGAAGACTCCGCCTTTTTTAGGGAGCCTCGCTGCCATATGCTCGGCGATTTCGGTTGAAGGGGTAATAGGATATCCGCCAAAGAAACGGCAGCCCGCTACAAGAGCCCCTTCTGCGGACGCAATATTTCCCTGCCAGAATTCAGTCCGTGTCAATATTCAATCGCCACCTTATGAGGTTCATAGGGCTCTTCTTCCACCCAGTGAATTGCCTGATCGGGACACGTGAGCTGACAGACGCCGCAGAGCTGCCGGCCATAGAGATGACGTAAGCGACAGTTGGTGCAGCGTTCCGGCCGGTCAAGCACCGGTACGACAATGCCACGGCGATTGGGGATCTTCCCCTCCGTAAAAATGCGGTACGGGCATACCTTTAAACAGAGATTGCAGCCCTTGCACCGGGTCTCGTCTATGGCGAGTTTCATGAGATTTGTCCTATCTATGTAGCCGTTGAGGAGAAAAAAAACTATTTATTAAAGGCATTCCCGTTTCTGTGCCTCGCGGGATGCATGCTTCATTACTTTCTCGAAAAGATCATTACCGTGTGCATCAATTCCGACGACAAGAGGCAAGTGGTCAAGTTCAATTATCCAGACCGCTTCTGCCATGCCGAGATCGGGAAAGTGTTCTCCTTTCAGCGTCATATGGGATGCAGCAAGCGCCGCACACCCTCCGGTAAAGGCAAAATAGACCCCTCGTCCCCGTAATTGTTCACGGACGGTGCTATTCATACCTCCTTTGCCGATCATGGCCCTGACCCCGTTATCGAGCATGAATCCGGTGAGTGAATTCATCCGTGCAGATGTGGTCGGGCCTGCGGCTATGATTTTTTCGTCTTTTATCACCGGTCCGCAATGGTAGATCACGGCTCCTTTTGGATCGAATGGTATCCCTTCAGCTTTCATCCGCAGGTGAGCCTCGTCGCGTGCTGTATAGATGCGCCCGGAGAGTTCCACCCGGTCGCCAGCGCGGAGATCAAGAATTTCGTCTCCCAGTGGCGTAGTGAGCTGGATAATCATCTCCTTCACCAGTTCACCTCTACGGTTGCATGCCGGTTTGCCCAGCATTGCACATTCACGGCTACCGGAAGCGATGCTGTATGGCATGCCGCGATCTTTACCTTGACCGCCAGTGCGGTGGTCGTGCCGCCAAGCCCCATCGGTCCGATACCGAGCTGGTTTACCGCATCGCAGAGTTTCTGTTCGAAGGTATCCATACGGTCAACAGGGAGGAGCAATGCTTCCTTTGCAAGTGCCGGTGCACTATCGAACGTCCCACCGATCCCGACACCCAGTATTACCGGTGGGCAGGGACGACCTTCAGCGATCAGCATTGTCTGGACGACGACTTCTTCGATCTGCTCTTTCTGGGATGGAAGGAGCATGACTATCCGGGAGACATTCTCCGCTCCAGCACCCTTAGGGAGCACCGTTACAAGGAAGCGGTCACCCGGCCGGACATGAACTGCAGGCATCCCGGTACCGGTATTGTCACCAGAATTGTGCCGGCTCAGGGGATCGACAACATTAGGTCGCAACGGGACACGGACTGTTGCCTGCCTGATCCCTTCTGCGACAGCATCATAAAGGGCCGGTGAGAACGGTACATCCGGGGGTAAGGTAAGGTAGACAACAGGGACACCGGTATCTTGGCAGAGTGGTACGCCAAGATGCTCGGCGGCAGCGATATTCTTTGTTATATTTTCATATTCACCTGCTGCCACAGGGTTGGTTTCGGTGGCAGCAGCTTTTGCAATAACCCGTTTTACATCGGCGGGCAGGTATATGACTGCTTCCTGCATAGCTCTGCACGTGGCTGTCGCAAGCGCTTTATGCAGATCCTCCGGTCTCCTTTGCTGCATTTACCCATAGTTAGGCGGCAGGGAGATTATATACTGTGCGACTGCAGGCACGAATTCAGGGAGATCTTTGAAAAACCGGTTTTTTACGGCTTTTAAAAAAGAAAGAAAAAAATAGGGGGAGGATATTTATTTCTTTCCGCCTTTTGCCGGGGCTTTTCCGCCCTTCGCGTCAGCGCCCTTTGCCGGTTCGGCACCTTTTGCCGCTGGCTTTGCGCCACCCTTTGCTGCAGGCTCAGCCTTTGCCGGCTCAGCACCCTTGTGTCCACCCTTGTGGTCTCCACCTTTTGCGGCTTCAGCACCCTTTGCTGCCGGTTCTGCTGCAGCCACTTCTGCTTCTACCTTGACCGGTGCTGCGATCTTATCGCCGGCAATCTTTGGTGCTGCGACAACTCTACCGCTGACCTTGATGGTATGTACCTTAAGATGGGAGGGTGTTGGGAGCTTGTGGGCTCCGTTCCTCATTGCTGCCTTTATCTTCTCCAGGTACTGGGCTGTTGAATAGACCGTAAGGATGATCTGGCCGGCTTCGACTCTGGCCGCGGTCCCGACAGCCTTTCCAAAAGCAAGGCGCATTCCTTCCGATACACGGTCTGCACCGGCCCCGGTTGCCTGCTTGTTCTCCCGGAGTACGTGGTGCGGGAAGACTCGGACCTTGAAGTGGAAGTTGGTCCTTCCGACATCCTTGAGCAGCTTCCTGTTGATCGATATACGGGATGCCTCAAGGGCGCTGTGCCGGATCTGGCACGTCTCATCTACGATCAGGTCAATCTCTGTCGGGAATTCCTGAGAAAGGTTTCCCATCTCAAACTGAACAATCTTGTTTCCGGGAACCCCGCCCATATACTCACGCCGTGTATAGGCCTTCTTTGCAAGGTTCCTGTACATCTTCCCCGGTTTTCTTACCATTGCGTCTTACTCCTAGTGTATGAATCGTAAAAGCAGGCACGAAAACTCAAGATATTGTATGGCTGTCGTGCCGGCACACTTCACAAACTGCTTTTATAAAATAGAGATTGAGCGTATTAAACCTTACTGGATGGGATCTGATTCTTCCCGGATCATATCCAGCAGATGACGTCGGACCTGGCCGAATTCTTCACTTGTACGATCACGGGGCCGGGTGCCCGGGATAGTAACAATCTCTTTAATCTTGCCGGGGCGATGCGTCATGACGACAATGCGATCTGCGAGGAATACTGCTTCATCTACACTATGGGTGACAAAGAGGATTGTCTTTTGAGTCTTTTCCCAGATATGGAGCAGCTCGTGCTGCATCCGGTTGCGGGTCTGGGCATCGAGTGCGCCAAACGGCTCATCCATAAGAAGGATGGATGGCTCAATGGCTAGTGCCCGTGCCACCGCCACACGCTGTCGCATGCCACCGGAGAGTTCATAGGGAAACCGGTGTTCAAAACCTTTGAGGCCAACAAGATCAAGATATTTTTCTTCAATAGACAAACGATCAGGCTTTTTTACTCCCCGTAATTCAAGGCCAAAAGCGATGTTCTCTTCCACGGTCCTCCACGGGAAAAGGGAATATTCCTGGAAGATCATGGCCATTTTGGGACAAGGTCTGGTAACAGGCACACCATTGAGTAATATCGATCCTGACGATACCGATTCAAGTCCGGCAATGATACGAAGTACGGTGGTTTTGCCGCAACCCGATGGTCCGAGAATACAGATAAACTCCTTGTCACTTACGGAAAACGAGACATTGGTAAGTGCTACCACCGGTTCCCCGTTACCTGAAGAAAATGTTCTTGAAACATCCCTGACAACAAGGGTCATCGCTCAAGCCTCCTCCACCCGAACCAGCGTTTTTCCACGGCCTTGAAGCCCTGATCTATCGTAAGGCCTATCAGGCCGATCACGATGATGCCAGCAATGATCACGTTGATCTGTCCCAGGTTGTAGGCATACATAATCAGGTACCCCAGACCTGATGTGGGCCCGGGAAGGATCTCTGCGGCAACAACGCACATCCATGCGATCCCAAAGCCTACCCGGAGGCCTGTCCAGATGGTGGGGGCGGCGCCCGGAAGGATTACTTTCGAGAGAGTCTGGCGTTCGCTAGCCCCGAGCGTCGTTCCTACCTCAACCCAGGTATTCTTGACGCCCCGTACCCCATCCACCGTATTGAGCAGGATCGGGAAAACGGCTCCGATAAAGATAACAAAGACTATAGATACTATCCCTATTTTGAACCACGCTAATGCAAGTGGTACCCATGCAAGAGGGGGTATCGGGCGCAGGAGTTCAAGGGTAACATCAAAAAAATCGTTGAGTACAGCAAACCTTCCCATACCAATTCCCAAGGGGATGGCAACAGCGGCAGCAATACCAAAGCCAAGGATTACGCGTTCAATACTGACAACGGCATTATCCACCAGGCTTCCAGTACCCAGAATATCTGAAAACGGGCTGAGTAGTACCGGAATAACCGCCTCGGGTTTTGGCAGGAAAAAAGGGTTATTAACGATAATTGCCACAACCTCCCATGCGATAATAAGGAGGATGGGCAATACCAGTCCGAGACGCCGCGTCATTGTTCCCGGTAATTATGACTCTCTGTAACTAATCAAACCTTCACATCGGTGACTGCAATTCCGCTGCTCTGGAGGGCATACCGGAGCATAACATCCTGGATGGAACCTTTTCCCGGCGCCGCAATGACCAGGGGTTTACCTTCATCAGACCGCTGTTTTGCCCATGCGGCGAAACTCTGCCAGTCTGTTACGGGAGCTCCTTTTGTTACCACAAGGCCGGATCCCAGGTTATCGATTGGGTATGCAATGGTGATCGGTGTGCCGATATCGATAGCACTGATAGCCGGTGGGACACCCACATAGGACATCTGGATTGAATTTGTTGCGGCAAGTTGCATCAGGTTTGGCCCTGCATTTGCCGGGACAAGGTTGACCGTTGCCACTTTCTGGCCGTTTACAAGGAAGTCAGCAACTGACGGTTTTGCGGCAGTCAGGTCCTCTGGCTTAAGGGCGATGCCGTAGGTGTCATTAAAGTATTGCCAGTCTTTCACCGCAACAAACAATGCGGAATGATCCAATGCCATCAAGTACCCGACACTAACCGTGTTTTGCAAAGGTGCGGGTGTAGTCATATTCTTAGCTTCAATAATAGCCTGTGCACTCTGGTACGGCTGGAAGTTATAGAGAACGGCATTGGGATCAGAGCTGTTCGCGACAAAACCTTTCACGGTTCCGGTGTCCTCAAGGGCCTGCACGAAATCCGCAGTACTCGCCTTCCATGAGTCAGAAGGATCGTTGGTGAACTCAATGGTGGGTAATGCATTGCTGACTACGGTGACCGAAGATACACTCACATTTCCGTAGGTGAAATTCTGTTTACCGGCAAGCCAGTCAGCAGCAATCCCGGCTGACTCCTGGGGGTGGTCATTGATATACTGGGTGGCTGCGAGATTGAGCGCAGAGAAATCGTTGACAAAATCAGGGTTCTGGGCATAGAAGTCTTTTCTGACGACAAAGACGTTCTGCGGGTGGTTGCTCCACTCACCGGCCGGGGGTAAATCCTTTGAATAGACCGCGATCTGACCGATATTGCTTTCCATACCGGCTTCGACTACTGGCTGCCAGGCAATATAACCGTCGACCTGGTTAGTAGCAAGGAGTGGGGGCATCGGACCTACGCCCGCTGTTTCCAGGATGCCGACCGTGCCATTCGGTGTCGACGCAGATGTTGCCGGGGCAGTGCTTAAGGAACTCGAAGACTGTGTGCATCCGGCAACGAGCAGTACAAGGACAAGGGCAATCGCAAGTAATGCAGTTGCCGTAATTTTCATGGCTTTCATACGCACACGGGTTATCCGGGCGATAATAATAAAGTGTTCCATTCGGGCATAATTTTTATCCGATTAAATAAAAAATTTCAATAAATTCTACAATTAGATAATTTTTGTGGCCAATTTGTCCACAAGCCCAACATATATCTTCCCCTGATTTTGAGACAGCAGTGGAAATACTTATCTTAATTTGACCCAATTGTAGTTTTATTATGCTCTCCATGGACCCGGTCGACCGACTTTTGCGCGCTGCTCTTATTTCTGATGAAGTATTTGTGACAACTTTAAATGATCTTTTGAAAAATGATCTGCGCATCAGCGTCCGGGACCTTGCCGAACACTGTGGGATCGCCCAAAGTTCACTGTATAAAATCCTCCATGGGAAACGCTCGCCAAACCTCTCGACTTTGAGGGAAATTGTCCGGGCCCTGCGCCAGTTTTACCATACAGGAGATGAGAACTTTATCGGTCTCATAGCTGCCCGGCCGGTACTCGAGAGCGTTGAGGAGCGTCTTGCTGAAGTTGACGGCCATCGTATGCGGGTCCGGGAGTATCCTGTCCATACCATGGAGGATGCTATTGTCGCTGCGGTTCGTGCCGAACGGGAAGGAGCTATTGCGATCGTCTGCGCCCCGATCGTCTCAAGCATTATCGAGCAGCTGGTTCACGTGCCGGTGGCAACGATTATCCCCCGTGAATCTGTCCAGCAGGCAATAGAACTTGCAGCCCGGAAGGCGTGGATTTAATCGATCCGCGCGCACACATGAATGTGGATTATTATGGCGAGGGAAAACTGATGCGGACCGATGTTGTAAGACTGGGACGTCTTTCAGGAGAAAGGACGGGAGAAATGATGCGTTTTCTCTCTTCGATGCGATCCGACCGCTGCATTGCCGATGCTGATGTGCTGGTGGATATCGCCCACGTGCTGATGCTTGAACGGCAGAGAATTATCGGCACCGATATCGCAAAGCAGCTCCTGCCGGCGCTCATTGAGCTCAACAGCGAGGGTGTCCCTGAGGAAGTCTTCGATGACAGGTTCGAGGATGTCCATGCAGGGATCGAGTCGCTCTTAATCGAAGCCGTTGGTGTTGATGTTGGCGGCCGCATGCATATGGGCCGGTCACGTAACGATGAAGTGGCTACCTGCATTCGGCTCAAACTCCGGGAAGATATGCTCAAACAGATGGCCGCACTTTTAAAAGTCCGCGAAGTGCTTGTCGCACTTGCTGAGCAGCATCGTGAGTCGGTCATGCCCGGTTTTACCCACCTTCAGCATGCCCAGCCCACAACCCTTGCCCATCACCTCCTTGCCTACGAGCAGCAGTTCTCCCGTGATTTTGACCGGCTGCGGGATGCATACGGTCGGATCAACCTCTGCCCGCTCGGTGCTGCTGCGTTTGCATCTACCGGGTATCCCATCGATCGTGAATTCACAGCAAAACTGCTCGGATTCGATGGTCTTGTCGTCAACACTATGGACGCTGTGGCGACCCGGGACTTTGCCCTTGAAACTTTAGGTGACCTTTCCCTCCTGATGGCAAACGTTAGTCGGCTTTGCGAGGAACTGGTTATCTGGAGCACGTCTTTTGTGAAGTTTGTTTCCCTTGATGATGCCTTCTGCTCCACTTCATCCATTATGCCGCAGAAGAAGAACCCCGACACGGCAGAAATTATGCGGGCAAAAACGGGCTCTGTCTTTGGTGCATACACCGGAGCTCTCATGACCATCAAAGGTCTGCCGATGAGCTACAACCGCGACCTCCAGGAGCTCACCCCCAATATATGGCGGGGGATACGGGATGCAAAGGAAAGCCTGCGCCTTCTGATCGATATGCTCTCAAGTGCCACATTCGATACAGTGCGTATGAAAGAAGAGGCCGGCAAGGGCTTCTCGACTGCGACGGATCTTGCCGATACCCTTGTACGGGATTATGGTCTTCCCTTCCGTACGGCTCACAATATTGTCGGTAGGGCTGTCCAGAAAGGAAATCTTACCCTTGAAAACCTCGAATCTGCGACAAAGGAACTCGACCTGGGGATCTCACTTTCCAGTAAGGGGCTCACCCAGGATCAGATCGATGCTGCCCTTGATGTGAATAATTCGGTCAGCATCCGGAAAGCAACCGGTGGACCGGCACCATTTGCGACCAAGATAGCGATTGCAGACCGGAAAAAACAGCTTGACACAGACTCAGCTTTTATTGATGACCGGCTTGCAAAGATCTCAAAAACAAAAGAGGACCTGATCGCCGATGCCCGGAGGCTGGTAGCATAACCGCGTCGTTTTCTGCCGGGGATATTGTTACCTGCACGTATGGCAACAAGGCCCTTTCCGGGACATATATTACTGACCGCGACGGTATGGCGGTCGTAAAACTCTCCAGCGGATATAATATTGGCGTAGAAAAAACCTGTTGCACGCTCGTGTCCCCGGCGAAAACCCCGTCATCCCGACCGGCGCCGGTCAGGCAGGATCCGCACCTTCCCGAGCTCGCTATCATCTCGACGGGCGGCACTATCGCAAGCAGGATCGATTACCGGACCGGGGCTGTTACCAGCCAGTTTGATGCAGACGATATCCTGACCGCGATCCCGGCCCTTGCCGAGATCGGAAGGTACCGCACAAAACAGCTCTATACTATCCTCTCAGAAAACATGACCCCGGCGATATGGCAGGAGCTCGCAAAAGCGATTTTTGATGAAATAAAGCACGGTGTTGCAGGTGTTATCGTGACGCACGGTACAGATACGATGGCATACAGTGCGGCTGCTGTTAGTTTCATGATAGATACTCCCGTCCCGATCGTCTTTGTGGGATCCCAGCGTTCGGCAGACCGGCCCTCGAGTGACAATGCAATGAATGCGGTTTGTTCGGCATGTACGGCTGAAAGCGAACTTGGTGAAGTTGCTATTGTCATGCACGGGACAACAAACGACGACAGCTGTTCCATCCACCGGGGCACCCGGGTGAGAAAGATGCACGCATCCAGGCGGGATGCATTTAAAAGTATCGGTATTCCCCCAGTTGGTACAGTCGATTATGCTACCCGTACTGTAACGTTGACTGATGATGCAGTTCGCCGGGGAGTGCATAAACTAGCCCTACACAATAACCTCGAGCCGCATTGTGGTCTTATCCAGTTCTACCCGGGTATGTCCCCGGATCTCCTGAAGATCTATGAAGGATACAAGGGCCTTATTCTCTCGGGTACCGGTCTGGGGCATGTGAGTACCGTACTTATACCGCAGATAAAATTCCTGATTGCTAATGGCACACAGGTAGTCATGACCTCGCAGTGCATGAACGGCCGGGTCTGCGACCGCGTCTATGACACGGGCCGTGACCTTCTGGCTGCCGGTGTCATTGAAGGTGGCGATATGCTTCCCGAGGTAGCGCTCGTCAAGCAGATGTGGGTTCTTGCAAACGAAAAAGACCCGGAAAAAGCGGCGGCGCTGATGAAAACCGATCTCAAAGGCGAGTGCATGCGGAGGAGTGCCCATGGATTATAAGGCTTTGGGACTCACCGCAGGTATCGAGATCCACCAGCAGCTCGATACCAAAGAGAAACTGTTCTGCCACTGCCCGACAACGCTTCTTGACAATACCCAACATACCGGCGAGTTCTTCCGGTACCTGCGGGCGACCGAAAGCGAGATGGGTGAAATTGATCGGGCGGCACAAGAAGAGATGAAACGGGTGCGTAAGTTCCAGTACTTCACGTATAAGACGACGTGTCTCGTCGAGAACGATGAGGAGCCGCCTGCCCCGATTAACGACGAAGCACTTACGATCGGCCTTACCATTGCAAAGACCTTTGGCATGACGCCGATCCCGCAGATCCACACCATGCGCAAGCTGGTTATCGACGGCTCAAACACCAGCGGATTCCAGCGTACAGCCCTTGTGGCTATCAATGGCGCTCTCCCGAATGGTGGGATCATCGAAACTCTTTGTATCGAGGAAGAGGCAGCACAACGGGTCAAGGATGATATTTTCTCGCTCGACCGTCTCGGCATCCCGCTGATCGAAATCACGACATCGCCCTGCATGCACACCCCGGAGGATGTCCAGCAGGTTGCAGAATATATCGGTATGGTGCTTCGTTCGACCGGCGCAGTAAAGCGGGGCCTCGGGACAATACGGCAGGATGTCAACATCTCCATTAAAGACGGTGCCCGGGTCGAGATCAAAGGTGTGCAGGACCTCGATCTCATTGCAGAAGTTGTCCGCAGGGAAGTGCAGCGCCAGGAAAGCCTGCTTGCCATTCACGCGGAACTGGTAAAGCGCCACGCAAGTGTCGGGGCCGAGCAGATCGATATCACCGACATCTTTAAAGAAACAAAATCCGCGATTCTCAAAAAGGCAAAGAAGATTTATGCCCTTGTCTTACCGGGTTTCTCAGAATTAGTGGGCCGTGAGATCCAGCCCGGCCGTCGTCTGGGGAGCGAGATGTCTGATTACGCGAAGAAGTGTGGTGTCGGCGGGATCTTCCATACTGATGAACTTCCGGCATATGGTGTTACAGCAGATGAGGTTGCAACACTTCGCACGTTCGTTAAAGCACAGGAACAGGATTGTGTGATCCTCATCGCTGGTGCAAATGCGAAGCAGGCTGTCTGTGCCTGGAACCAAGTACACAATCGGGCTCATATGGCACTCTCAGAAAAGCCCGTTCCCGAAGAGACCCGCAAGATGCAAGAGGAGGGCAGTACCTCGTATATGCGTCCTCTTCCCGGGGCAGAACGGATGTACCCGGAAACCGATGTCCTTCCGGTCCGGATTGACGATGCTAAATGGCATGCAGTCGCTGTGCCGGAACTTCTGACTGTCAAAGCCGAACGGTTTGCAAAGGAGTTAGGACTTGATCCGGCCGTTGCCCGGCAGATTGCATTCTCCGAGCGCCGTCCCCTTTTCGAAAGGGCTCTTGCAGTCGGGATTAAGGCAAACCTTGCGTCCCGAACACTCCTTGCAACTATCAAAGAGCTCCGTCGTGATGGCGTGAATACTGATGGGATTTCCGATGACGCTATTCTTGTTGTTCTTCAGGCAGTTGAAAAGGGCAGGGTGGCAAAAGAAGCGATCCCGGAAATTCTCACGGCGATTGCCGGAGGAAGCACAGCGGAGGATGCGATGGCGAAACTAGCCCCGACTGTTTCCCGCGATGAACTCGAAGCAGTGATCAAAAAGATCGTCGTCGATCGTGCGGACTTTGTTACCCAGAAACAGAAGGCGGCGCTTGGCCCTCTCATGGGTGTCGTGATGCAGGAAGTCCGGGGTTCAGTGGACGGGAAAGTCGTAAGCGAGCTGCTCAAAAAAGAGATCGAGAAGGTATTGAACAGTAAGTAAGAGAGTAATTTTTACTATCCTGTTTTGAAGTATCATCTCATTTTTTAACAGTAATTGCGCTCTCTTTTGTAATCTCTTAAATAACATGCTTCTTTTTGGGGTCGGTCCCTATCGCAACGGAGTCCCACGAGCAATAACAACACTCAGGAAGTTTACCGAATTGAGAATGTTGTAAATTTGTTAAATAGTTACAAGATAATTATATGTTTTATAATAATAAAATTAATATTGATTCAAAGGATTATGGTAAAAAATGTGTATCGTCTAGGAATTGTCCGATTGATTGCATTAGAAGATATTTCGATCTATGATTTTTTGATTGAGGTTCAGGGACGAGTGACGACATAATGAACAAGACTGGCAAAATTGTTGTTGCATTGATCATCATCCTGCTTTGTTGTGTATCGATACTATCTCTCACAGACACATCCAGTAAACCCACAGAAATCGGAAAAGAAAATACAACCGTTCAGAATACAACGACTAATTCTGTAACCTTAATCAATAACATATCTCCTTTCGAATCCCCGTACGGCACAATTTCGATCAATGCGACCGTGCTTGAAGCTGTCAATTCATTACCGGTCTATCATGGTGTTTTTGGGGATAAAGATTCGATCGATTTACATCTTCAGCAGCTTAGTGAAGAGCGACAGAATGTAACAACACCGGAAGAGGCTCCGGAAGCTGCAAAGAGGGCTATGGAACCTTACGGTGGATTACCGTCAGATGCTGTGTATGGAGGTGCCTGCACAACATACGTTGAAACGTATGATTATACTCTCCAAAAGGTCACTGATCAGGAACCAATGTTTACCACCGTATTCTATTCGCAGAATATTAACGGTAAGTGGGTCGTGGGTGACACCAACAGCATCATACTCACCTTAGGCACGAATGGGGAACTCCTTGCGTTGTCCAAAGTATGGAGAGATTACACGTATACCGGTGATGTTCCTCTTATTTCTGTAAATACTGCAATCAATAAACTCCGACAAGGTGATGTCCTGAATCCACCGGATACCAGGGATGAAAACATCACCATTGACTCAGCCTCACTTGGCTATTATGCAGAAACACTTGAAAACAACGACACAGAATTGGAACCCATCTGGATGTTATTTGGCAATACCGATTATGGGTCCCGTCTTGCTTTTTATGTCTATGCTCGGAAATTTGCCAACTTCACCGCTTCACCTGATGTTGCTTCGCCTTCGGTGAATATCATGTTCAGTGACACTTCTGATGCCTCACCCACAAGGTGGTATTGGGACTTCGGGGACGGCACAAATTCCACCCTTCAGAATCCCACGCATACCTACCAAAAATCTGGAAACTATACGGTAACACTCACCGTCTGGAATGACATGGGCAGTGATACCTTTGCTAAGGTAATATGACTGTCGTATTTTCAGGTCAATTTTTTTTATTCAGGAGTAAAGGAATCAGTTCTCATCATGAGGAGTTATTGCCGGTAAAAGTCCCGACAACGCAACAAAACCGGAACCCCTCGGATCCCGGCACATGTTTTTTTATCCCGCTGTTCTGAATGTGAACCTGCTCTGCCCGTGGTAATTCCAGAGAAAAGCACAACAGGTTGCAAGAATCTTCGCCATAATGGGCGTAAGGGCAAGGTAGGTAACGGCAAGCCAGACGACCCCGAGATTGACAATCAGGCAGGAGACAGAGATCGCCGCAAAAGTCACAAACTGGGTGGCATTTGTCCGTGTCGTATCATGGAAGGTGATGTACCTGTTTGCGGTATAACTGACCACGATCCCGCAGCAGTACGAGCATGCAGCGGCGTACAGGTACCAGATCCCAAGGAAGGTAATGTAGTAGGTCATCAGTCCGATATCCACGAGGGATGACAGGATCCCGATAAAAAAGAACGGGATGATACGTGAATGAGTGTATCCTGCGATCTGCATGTCCATATTTTTCAGGCTGTTCCGGCACAGTCATACAATGTGTTGTTTTCTTCACCCGGGCTCACGGTCATCCCCGGCAGGGAACCTGCATTTCCTTTGTTGAAGGGATTACCCTGCTCGAAAAGGAGGCCGGCGCCGGTCATGGTGAGGTTGCGGGAATACCCTGAAGGTGACATCCCGTTCTCCTGCATACCTGCGACTCCCGGCAGGTTCTGCCCGGAGGGGATATTTGTTCCGGTTTGGTTGCCGGTTGAACCGTCCCAGGCAGATGCGGGGACTGCCGTGCAGTGAGTGCTCACCCAGGAGAATATTTCGCTGTTTCCACCGCCCATTCCTCCTCCACCGGCACCGCCGGTCTCGAAATAGCGGACTTTACCTTCCCGGATGTAGCTCTGGAGAGCAGTCACATTCAGGACCTGATCGCTTCCCATGAAGCCCCCAAGGGACATAACCGGTTTACCCGTCTCAATGATCAGGTCAGCCGCGGCCTGAGAATTCGGGACAGCGAGTATCCATGTCTCATTGGTATTATGGGCGAGCAGGTATTCTACAAGCTTGCTTGTTGACCAAGCATCATCTATCAGGGTCAATCCCCCGGCGCCCTGTTGCCCTCTGCTCTGCGGCCCCGCGGTAGGGATAGTACCGCCGTTCCCATTTATAATCGGTGTGCAGGACCAGACCAAGGGGGCGATAAAAAGGATGCCAATCGCGATCGCGACAATATGCAACCTGTGGTATGCCAGAAATTCATTCTTATGAATCTGCACCAAAGCAAGAAGCCCGGTAAATACAAAAGTCCCGAGAAGAACAAGGGGTACCAAGGGACCTGCCCAATCTGCATTATAAGAAAGAAACAGGGTTTGGATGAGACCGGTTAGAAGAATCGCTATTATCAGGAGCCATCTTGTCTGGTTACCGGTGATATATTTCTGATATAGGC
>CAYPEQ010000010.1:0-13164 GCA_964409915.1 uncultured Methanoregula sp.
GGCAATGCCTGAATGGTCATGAGGCCATGTTCCGTACACATATCAAGACCACAAAGATGGCAGGCATGGCGTGCGATCCCGTGGCAATTTTGCGACAAACACGATATGATGCAGCCGGATTAGGATGTGCCCGGACTGTAGTCAGATGCAAAGGGATTGAAAAAGATTGGTTCCCGTTCTTCCGGAAGAGAATAATAACACCGCACAGGCCGCTTGCACCAATGACCGGTACCGCATCGATTCCGGATTGGGGTGTAATGGTTAGCAGGGGCGGTTCAGTGATGGAGGAGATTTCTGCTGCTGCGGCAAAACAAAGGAGCATTTCGGTTCATGGAACTGACAAATATAGTAATTGCAGAGGGAAAAAAGGATTAGATGTGTTTAAATCTGATTTCACTGGTATCCGGCACTTACGGTGCCTGATATCCTACATACGGCGAGCTTGATGACCCTACCCAGTAATCAAGTTGTGCCCCGTGCATTTTTGCTACATGGTGGTGGCAATGACCGGAGTGTCCGAAGTGACCTTCCGTTGCGCTTGCCATTGGAGCGCAAACCACTACGAGGCAGAGCAGTACTACCAACACTAATACAACTTTCTTCATTGACATTGTCTTTCCTCCTGTACTAATTCTTCCAACAATACATTTTCGGGGGACGCTTCTTGTAATCCGGTGAAGAGCTGGAAGTACTCCTGTTCAGAAAAACCCGCACCCCGATTAATTAAATTATAGGGAGGGATAATAAATTTTGGCATATATTGTTTATAATATTTTCAGCTAAGTTAACCCGTTATAAGACCAGATAATTTTTAGAAAAATAGCAATATTATTATATGTATCGGGCAATATTCACCCATTACTCCAGATACGATCTGCCATCGGGAGGCGTAGGATATGGAACCGGATACTTCAGCCACACAAAAGAGCATTTCCTGGCGCCTCGATCAGATTGTTGCCCTGGATCCGCTGAAGATATGTTTTATTTATCTCGTTTTTGGTATTATCTGGATCCTTTGTTCGGACTGGTTACTTTATCTTATTGTTCCAAATATAACAGAATACGCAGCGTTCTCGTCAGTAAAAGGTACCATTTTTGTCCTGGTCACGGCATTTCTGCTTTTTCTCCTCATCCGGAACTTTTCCCGCCGGCTGGAAGAAAAAAATGAAATGGTACGTAAAACTAATGAACAGCTTCTGGGCCGGCAACATGAACTCTGGAAACAGAATGAAGCTCTTGTCCGCAGTCATGACGAATGGGAAACGACCTACAACGCACTATCCGATTGGATCTGCCTGATCTCCCCGGATGGCAAAATCCTCAAATCAAACCGGGCGGTCGAATCCCTGTTTGGGATGCCTGTCGATCGGGTTGTTGGCAGGTACTGTTTTGAAATTGTTCATGGGTCGTCGTTTCCGATATCGTCCTGTCCTTTACCTGCGATGCAAAAAAGCCGGAGAAGGGAGTATGTGGAGATCCCAAAGCGGCAGGGAGATGGCTGGCTCCAGGTCAGCGTTGATCCCCTCTTTGACCATGACGGAAACATTACCGGTGCCGTGCACGTTGTCAGGGATATCAGTGATTATATGCTTGAGCAAAAGGCCCTTGACCTGGCAAAGAAAAAACTTAATCTTCTAAACCATGTGACGATCAACGAGATCCAGAACACGGTATTTACGCTTTGGGGATTCCAGCAGTTTGTAAAAGACCGGGTTACTGAAAATCCGGAAAAGGTGGTTTTTGCAAAAGAGGAAGACCTCATAAACCAGATTTCCCAGTCCCTGAAATTTGCACAAACCTACCAGAACCTTGGCTTCAAGCCCCCGGTATGGCAGGATGTCAACCGGGTGTTTCTCCTGGCCATCTCACATCTGGATTTCCTTGCTATGAAACGTGAGGTTCAGCTGGATGACCTTGAGCTTTTTGCCGATCCTCTGCTCGAGCAGGTTCTTATGATCCTCGCTGATAATACCCTTGTCCACGGTAAAAAGGCTACGCGGATAAAATTGGGATATACTGAAGGAACAGATGCAGTCACTCTCTTTTTTGAAGATGATGGCGTGGGCATTCCTGATAAACTCAAAATCCAGATCTTTACCCCCGAATTCCAGAAAGTGAAAACCAACGGTCTTTTCCTTGCAAAAGAAATCCTGGAGCTCACTGGCATTACCCTCAGGGAAACCGGGACTTTCGGTACAGGTGCCCGTTTTGAGATGGTTGTACCAAAAGGGGCGTTTCGTTTCCCTGTCGCAAAGAAAAAAGAATGAAAACAGGGACGAAACACTGTACCGGGTGTATCCCGATCTCGTCGGAGGTATGTTCCTAAACTATATATCCCCCTCCGACAAAAATTAATGCCACGTTCAGGTATTTTTCCGGACCTGATCTTTTACGAGCAAGGAGGCCACACCTGGTAAATCTATCATAAAGGGCAGCTATTGATGACATCCAGCCGCTTTTCTCCTGCCTGTGGAACGTTTTTATGGAGATAATTACCGTTTTTCTTGCAATATTATCCCTCTTTATGATCATTGGGATTGGCTATATCGCGCAAAAGATCAACATTCTCAACCACGATCGCGTCTACCTGATCTCACGTATCCTTGTCAATATCGCAATACCGGCAATAACCATCAGCAGCATGCAGGTACCCCATACGCCAGCAACGATGAGTATTGTTGACAATATGCTTCTCGTCGCCGGAGGATACTACATCGCCGCATTCCTGGTAAGTATCCTCATCTGCCACTTCCTTCCCTCAACGCCCGCCGAGAAAGGAGTCTACCAGTTTATGCTGGTGTTTCCCAACACCATGTTCATGGGTCTCCCGGTGGCATCAGCGGTTCTTGGCCCCAATTCACTTTTCTACGTGATCCTGTTTAACCTGCCTTTCAACCTGCTGGTCTTTACCATGGGCGTCTGGCTGCTCGCCCAAGGACGACCCGGAAAGTTTGATCTCAAAGTCATGCTCTCCCCCGGCCTTGTAGCGTCAGTTCTCGGCCTCGCCCTCTTTTTGGCGGGGTACATGCTTCCAACAATCGTGAACCAAGGGCTCGATCTAATAGGTTCGACAACGACGCCGCTTGCCATGCTTGTGGTAGGTGCACTGCTTGCAACCCTTCCGGTCTCCCAGCTGGCCGGGGACTGGCGGGTGAAGCTGATAGCCGGGTTCCGGCTTGTCATCTTCCCGGTTATTGCGTTTATTGTGCTTTCACCGTTTATTGCCGACAAACTCCTTCTTGGCGTGGCTGTGCTCCTGATCGCGATGCCGGTCGCATCAAACTCTGTCCTGCTTTCGGAAGAATATAAAGTGGACTCAACACTTGCCTCGCAAGGCGTCTTTCTCTCCACGGTCCTGTGCCTTGCGACGATCCCGATCCTGATGTACCTGCTTTAAACGGCTACAATAAACGGATGCTTTTTCCATCTGCAATTGCGGAAAGGATATCTCACCGGTGATATGTCTTTACATGACAGGAGCACATATCTTGCAAAAAAAGCACACCGGGACGTATTTCATGAAAACGATTATCTATTATTTCACCGGCACCGGAAATTCGCTTGCCGCCACACAGAAGATAGCATCACTCCTTGGCGACTGTGAGCTTGTACCGATTGCGTCGTTCAAGGACATTACCGGGGATATCGTCCCCGAGGCCGAACGGATCGGGATTGTCTGCCCGGTCTATGACTCCGGTCTTCCGATCCTTGTCGGGGAATTTGCCGGCCGGCTCGATCTCTCCAACGTCCGTTACCGTTTTGGCATCTTGACGCTCGGTGGGACCGGGGTCGCTGCCCTCCATATGCTCAACGATATCCTCAAAAAACGCACAGGACGCCGGCTGGATGCTGCATTCATCGTAAAGATGCCCGGGAATTTCCCGGCGGTCAGCAGTCCTCCTGAAGGCGAAAAGCGGGACCAGATCCTTTCAGCCGCAGATATCCACCTCACGGAGATCGCGGGTTTAATTGCAAAAGACGCTGCCGTTTCGCCCGGGTTCGAGCCTCTCTCTTCCTTATTGCAATTAATGCTCTATCGTCCCTTTGCCCGAAGCGTTCACGACGCAGACCGGAAATTCTCGGTCTCTGATGCCTGTACCTCATGTGGCACCTGCGCAATTGTTTGTCCGGTGAACAATATTATCATTGAAAAAGGCCGGCCTCTCTGGCAACACCGGTGCGAACTCTGTTGTGCCTGTCTCAATTTCTGCCCGACAAAGGCTATTGATCTTGCCATGCTCCGGGGAACAAAGGGACGGGGCCGCTACCGTCACCCTGACCTGAAGATTGCCGATATGAAAGTCCAGAACGGAAAGTAATTGGAATATTCCTTTTTGTTTTTTCTTTACTTCGCACATACTGCTTTTTCATCCCGGTTGAGCTGTTTCCAGTCCACAGGTTTACTGTCAACCGGACAAAATTTCATGGTCTCGTTATCGAGTGTAGTCAGCATACAGGGTTTTTTACAGATTTCACAGCGGAATATTTTCAAACAGCATTACCTCCTTTTATCCATGGTGCTCGTCGCATCTACTCTGATAAATCCTTCATCGAGCACTTTTATGTATTCACTAGATGTGTGCGGTTATGACACCGTCATTTGAAGGTAGAAAATATAACTGCCGGGTTATACGTAAGGCCGGGGGCCACAAGGAAGTGAAGATTAAAAAAAAGTATCCTGTGTAGATCCGTAGTGCACAGCGTGGTTACTTATTCAGCGCAAGCTCGATTGCAACCCGGAGATCCTTGTCATCGAATGGCTTGACAATAAACCCGTCAGGGTTTGTCCCTTTCGCGCGTTCGAGAGTCGGCCCATCGGTATGCGAGGTGACGTAGACAACAGGAATGTTGAACCCTTTTTTTATCATACGTGCCGTTTCGATCCCGTCAATATCGCCCTTGATATTGATATCCATAAGGACGAGATCCGGCTTTTGTTTGACCACCAGTTCCATCGCTTCTGCGCCGGATGTTGCGCGCCCGCACACCTCGTAACCGAGGTTCTTTAGACGCCACTGTGCCACTTTTGCGATAATATCATCGTCTTCAACAAGAAGAATCAAGCCATTTGCCATTTGTGTACCATTCCGTATAGCATCAATTGGTCGACCGGGTGATATTTTTACCTCTCAAACCCGGTCATTGTAAATCGCCATGCACCGTTGGGGATTAATATCTCGAACCGGGCTCCCTTACCATATGTCCCGTTCTCCCGGATCGTTATCCCGGTGATCATCAGGATTTCACGGGTTAAAAAAAGCCCCATTCCGGTATTCCTGCCGATACCGCGTTCGAAAATCTGCTCTTTTGCTTCTGCCGGGATACCGACGCCATCATCTTCGCAGATAAGTGCCAGCCCCTTGTCCGAGATCTGGTAATAGAACCTGATTGTGGTGATAGTTTCCCCATAACGGATAGCGTTATCGATGAGGTTGTAGAATACTTTCTCCAGAAGGGGATCAGCATAGATTTCAGTGACCTCTAGATCGAGTTCAAATAAGATATTCTGGTTTGAGAAGTTGACTAGGACCTGGTCCATTGCATTTTTAAGATTCTGCCAGACCGGGGCATGGACCCCTACTTCCTGGTATTCCCGGGTGAACGTGATCTGGCGCTGGATAACCCGAACAAGGTCCTTAATCTCTGTGAGCAGGATATCGTGTTCTTCCTTGTTTTCCGTGGATACCGCCATATCAACACACCCTAATACCCCGGTAATCGTGTTGATGATATCGTGCCGTGTGATATTGTTTAAGAGGTTGAGCTTCTTGTTTGCAAGCTGCATTGCATCCTCAGTTCGCCGGCGATCTGTCACGTCTCTCATCACTCCGTACACTCCCACCGGTTTGCCAAAGACGTCCACCCGGATGGTGAGTATTTCCTCGACCCAGTGGATGTACCCCCACTTGTCCACTATCCGGAATACGGATGTGATCTCGCTTTCACCATCGATAACCGCTCGTAAATTGGCCTGAACCTCCTTGCGGTCGTCCGGATAGACGAAATCGATGAAATGGTGAGAAACGACGTCCTCCACGAGAAATCCATACCGGTTTATGAGCGGGGAAACGTAGGTAAAAATACCGTTTATATCAAGCGAAAAGAGAAGGGCTGCAGTATTCTCGGCAAGGGAACGGAACTTTTCTTCACTTTCCCGGAGTTCGACTTCGATAGTCTTTCTCTCGGTTATATCCATGATCGTACCTACCCAGCCTTTAATTTGGCCGTCTGTTTCGAAAAGAGGGACAACCTGACCAAACAGCCAGTACAGTTTTCCGTCCGGGTGGATGAACCGGGCTTCAGATTCAATCATTCTGTGCTCCTTTACGGATGCGCCAACAGCCAAAAGCATACGATTGCGCTCTTCCTCAGGAAGGATGTCTGCCCAGTATCTTCCCCGGATAGTTTCAAACGGGATGCCGGTAATTTTTTTGAATGCTTCGTTGATATACGTGATATGTCCTGACTGGTCCAGCCGGAATATGCCTACCGGAGATACCTGTAGAATACCGGTCAGAAATTCGGTAGTCTCGCTTAATGTTTTTTCAAGGTTCACCCTATCGGTGATATCGATCACGATGCCGCGAAATCCGATTGCCGCACCGTTCCGGAGAATCGGTCCGGTATAGACAATGGCGCTCATCAGCGTCCCGTCAAGCTTCGTTAAAGTATACACTTCCCCGCTGGACTTTGCACCACCCATTACAAGCGCCAGTCCCCGGTGCATGCGTTCGATATCGCTGGGGATGAGGTATTCACGTACGTTTGCACATGATTGGATCTTCTTGTCGTCAATACCGAATATCTCAATCCCGGCATAGTTGACGTAGGTAAGATTCCCCGCCAGATCCATTTCGAAAATCGTCTGGGGCAGGAGGTCAGCTAGCTCGCGGAACCGCCGCTCATTCTCTTTGAGGGTGTCTTCCAGCAGTTTCCGTTGGGTGATATCACGCGAAATACAGACAATGCCGTTATTTTCACCACTTGTATTTCGTATCACTGACCCGGAAAAGCTAATCGGGATGGATACGCCATCCTGTGAACGAAATACGGTTTCAACATCTTTGATCGCTCCATCACCGGTAATTTTTGAAAGAATTGCATTGCTATCTGACAAGTTAGCAAATAATGCTGAGAATGGCCGGCCAACAAGGTTCTCCTGCGGATATCCTACAATCTTTACGGTTTCCTCATTGACCGACATGATCGTGTTACTGTGATCGAGAAGAATAAGGGCGTCTGTCATGGTTGAAACAATATTATCTGCAGCGGTTGTAGGATTGACGACAAAGAGTTCGAATTTCAGAACGGCGTACGCGACCATCCCGGAAAAGAAGATAAAAAAAATGGTTTCCGGTTCCGGGATTACTATATGAAAGAAAGGCAGCACGGCCTCACTTACAAATTCACCGATTATTGCAACACTAAATCCGACCACAATATATTTTGTCTGGTTTTTTTGTTGTAATCCAGGAACATGAAAATAATACCAGATACATAAGAACAATGATAGTACGACGATGCCAAAGGCCCACGCCAGTTCAATAAGATAAGGAATCATATTGGGCGCATACTGGTATGAATAGCCCCAGTATCTCAACACCGGGGTCGCAATTATCAGGTTTGTCGAAAGCTCAATGAAACTGAAAAGTGCCGCGGGGCCGTAGATGAGAAGAGAGATCCAGCTGCTCCTGCTGAGAAATTTGGATTCTGTAAAGTACAGAGTAAAATGGAGGGTGGCTGCAGGTACAAAAGTCCAGAATGCGGTCAGCTTCATCCACACGAATGCGGAAGAGATGCTATTGGCATCGCGAAGCATAGATTCCATGAATGCCCAATAAAAGGCCATCACACAGAGGAACAGAAATATCCGGTTAAACTGACTTCTCCAGTTCGTGGAGTAAACAAATATCCCCAGCACTAAAATAATAATCGACGATATCAAGGATAAAAATGCAAAAATTTGCATTAATCTGTTTTTTTATCTTTACCCAGTTATTTCTTTATGGGTTGAAGCTGACACCCAGCATATCTGATCCGTGCATTATTTCCATTTGTACTGTCCAGAGTCCGGTTGTTGTTATGGCCGGTGAAAAGCGTGATTTTGATGCAGAAGCGGCGACATGGGACGAAAACCCTTTCCGGGTCAAGCTTGCACATGATGTGGCCCGGGCAATTATCGGGACGGTGAATCCGGGGCCGGATACGGATGTCTTAGACTTCGGGAGCGGGACTGGTCTTTTAACGCTTGCACTCCAGCCACATGTCCGTTCAGTGACTGCTGTCGATACCTCACAAGGTATGCTTGATGTTCTGGATGCGAAGGTACGGGCGCAAAAACTTCCAAATGTCCGGACCCGGCTCGTGGACCTGGAACGGGGAGATGCTCTTGAGGGCAAATATGATCTGGTGGTCAGCACCATGACCTTTCACCATATCCGGGATGTAGGAGTGCTGCTCGATCGGCTTTCCGGTGTCCTCACGTCCGTGGGATGGCTTGCGGTTGCTGATCTCGATTCTGATGAAGGAAAATTCCACGATACTCCTGAAGGCGTGTTCCACAACGGTTTTGACCGGAGTGTGATGATGAAGTATTTCGAGCATGCCGGATTTGAATCGGTCCGGAACCGGACTGCAGCGATGATGGCAAAACCCTCTCCATCCGGGGAGATGAGGACATTTACCATCTTTTTGATGACCGGGAAGAAGCGGGCGTAGGTGCTCTAAACGAGTGTTTTTTTATACAGCAACGGCCGGATCTTTATCCTTATTAGCGGAGTCTGAATCCGGTGCATGTAAAGATGTTCTGAACCGATACGTCCCTTTCGGCACAACCATCTCGAAACGTGCACCATTCCCTGACGTACTGGTTTCCTTGATAGTGATACCGGTAATCGAGAGGATTTCGCGGGAGAGGAAAAGGCCAAGACCCGTATGTTTCCCGTAGCCATGTTCGAACAGGTGTTTTTTATCCTCGCTTGTGATCCCGGCCCCGTCATCCTCGCAGCCAATTACGAGTCCCGTGTCGGTTTCATATGAGGTTATACAGATAGTCGTCATTGCCTCACCGCCATATTTTAGGGCATTATCGATTAGGTTATAGAAGACCTTTTCAAATAACGGATCTGCGTGAATTTCAAGGTCAGACCGGTCAACATCCACCCGCACGTCCCGCATAGAAAGCACTGCTACTGCACGCCGGACACTTTCGTTGATATTCTGCCAGACAGGTGCCATTTTCCCCATATCCTCGTAGGCTTTTGTGAAGTCGATCTGGCTCTCGATCGTAGTCGTAATACTCATCTCTTTTTCGAGGTATTTCGCGATGACCGGGATATTATCCAGTGTTCCTTTTGATAGTTCGAGATATCCAGAAAGTGCAAGGAGCTGGTTCTTGATGTCATGCCGGGTTATCGATGAGAGAATGGTGAGTTTTTTATTTGTCCGGTACAGTGCAGCCTCAACAGCTTTTTGCCCGGTGATATCGGTGATCACGGACAGTAATGCCGGATCATCCCGGTCATTGAATGTCACGGTCTTGATCATGCAGTTCCTGATAGAGCCGTCCCGGAGCTGGATATCAATCTCGTTGAGTGAAGCCAGGGAATCCGTGTTAAGGGGTACGTTGACAAAAGATCGTAAAGCCACGGCACTTGCCGGCGTCAGGAAGGCATAGACTGATTGTCCAACAAGGGTTTCCCGGGATGGTTCCACGAGTCTGGCCGCTGCCGGGTTGGCGTAAAGAATAATCTCCCCGTCATGGACGAGAATATAGTCAGGAAGGTTGTCCGCAAGGTTCCGGTACCGCTCCTCGCTTTGCCGGAGCTCGGTCTGGGACCGGGCCATATTGAGTAACAGGAAGAAAACCGTAGAGACAATATCCATGAGGATAGTGACGATAAAAAAGATTGGATTTACGGGATCCGGGCCTGAAAGCGAGTGATCCCCGGGCGTGATTATCGCTCTAACGATTATCATGGTCCAGAGGAGAGCCGTGATCAAAAGGGCCGTGGCAAAGCCGTACCTGAGTGACCTTGTTTCCGGTTCCCGGAATCGTATTGCGATGAGGGAGATCGCGAGAAAGCAGGGAACAATGAGCAGCCCTATGATCACGCCGCGGATGACAACCGAATTGACACGGAACGTAAAATAGAGCAACAGAAGAGAGGACGGAATAAGCGTGCCGTAGATGATCAGAGAGACCGACTTTGACGAGAAATACTTCCTGGTACTGTCAAGCTTCATCATAACCGAGAGCGCGATAAAAAGATCTGCAACCGTTGAGGAAATCAGAACAGGCACGGATCCATCGGTCATGAACAGGGAATACCCGCAGGATGTGACCAGCAGGCTGAGCATCCAGGTTTTGAACCCGTAATAAGTTTTCTGCGTCTTCCAGAAGGCAAAAAGCATCAGCGTGAGAGAGACGTTGACGAGAAAAAGCATCAGAAAAAGAGTTTTTATATCAGGCGTCCACAAGGTGTCACACTCAGCCCGGTGCCATTCATCCGGTCATTAATATGTAGTAATAATTGTGAATATGTCCTTCTATTAGAATGAATATTAGTAATGCATATGATTCAGTCACCTTGTCGATATCTGGGTTTATTCGCAAAGTAACGGGATAGATCAGAAACCGAAGACTTTACAGCATCGTTGGTTATATTCTCGTGTCTTATACCGTGTAATCCCCATATCTTTTTCTCGACAGACATCCAACGGTGAAAATAGTGTAGGAGGGCGATGCAGCATGGACAACCTGGAACTAGGCAGTGACGAGCAAGTGCTCGTTCCGGCACAGATGGTTCATATCAAATCGGCATTATTTGAGGCGGTGCTCACCAGCAAACGGATTATTTTGGTAGATAGGATCAAAGATCTTCATCCTAAGAAAAATATTCTGCTTACTACGGTAAAAGACGTCATACAGGGTGAAAATTCCAACCGCGAACAGATCCTCACGTTCACACTTCTCACAAATACCGGTGATACCCGACAGATGGTTCTCACCTTTGACCGGCAGGATGCAGGCAGCCTTGGGGGCGAGGCTGATGAATGGGTAAAAGCCCTGAAAAAATATGTACCGGAAAAAGTGTCGCTCCCGGTGGATAGAGTGATGGGCACGCAGGTTCATGAGCAATCCCCTCCGGAGCATAACGGTGATTACGGTGAAAAAAAGAAGATCGCAATTGCCCGCCCCATAAAAGATCAGGATGAAGAGCAGCCATCT
Organism: uncultured Methanoregula sp.; assembly: GCA_964409915.1. Classification (GTDB taxonomy): domain Archaea; phylum Halobacteriota; class Methanomicrobia; order Methanomicrobiales; family Methanospirillaceae; genus Methanoregula. The sequence continues at coordinate 11,231 of CAYPEQ010000010.1, forward strand.
GCCGCTCAACCTGTCGAAACCATATTGCAATCTGAGGGAGTCGTGGGAGATGGGGTGGCAGATTCCGCCGCAACCGGACAGAGTGATACGACCCCGGAATCTGCTCCTGTGCCGGGTGATCGTAAGGCCTGGACCCTGGAACAGATCATCCAGGCGATGGGACCCTTGGGAGAAGAGGAGTCTCTCGCGGAATCTGTACCGGCCGTGCCAGAACCCGTCTCGGTTCCCCTGAAAGAACCTGCAGCCCCACCGATGAAAACGGCGCCAGCTGCTGACGGCACCCCGGCAGCGCCTCGGAAGAACCGTTCACGGATCCTTGTAGCGGCTGTTATTATTATCGTAATCCTTGCGGTCGCAGCCGGAGGATTTATCGTTATGAAAAACCTGCAGAAAACGACGGTGGTCCAACCGATGACGACGCCGCAACTTACAGCGGTTACCACAATGCCGACACCAACGCCGACTCCTGTCGTGACAACGGCAGTAATCACAGAACAGGTGCCGCAAACGACGCAGCCGCTTATTCCGCAAACGGGTGTATGGGTTGAGATCACGTACGACCAGAACTACACCGGTTGGGTTGGTTCACCGAACACGCATCAGTCTGTAACTGATACCGGTGACCATTTCTATCAGGTCGTCACTACGGATAAGACGGCTGCTGTATCCATCCAGAAAATGGACGGTTCGGGTGACGAACTGAAAGTAACTATCTACAGTGACGGTAAAGCGGTGAAAACAGATTCGACCACCATGCCATCAGGAATAATTGATCTACAGGCTTCGCTTGCAATCCCCACCCCAACGCCGACTCCAAACCCCACTACTATACTGACGCCTCTTCCTACCCTGACGGTTAAATCCAATGCAACAGCAGTAGTAAACGCGAGCACAACCACCAGGGTTTGATTGCAGTTGAGCGATAAAGCCCGGTAGAAAACTTTTTTTTTTAAAAGGAGAGATTCAAGAGGCTGGAAGGACGAGTACACAGGGAATGAAACTCGGCGTTCTCTGTTCCGGGGGGAAAGACTCATGGTTTGCCTGCCACCTTGCCATCCAGCAGGAGGAGGTGGCCTGCCTTATCTCGATCCGGTCCCGGAACGAAGAGAGCTACATGTTCCACATCCCCAATATCCACCTCGTGCCACTGCAGGCAGAGGCGGCCGGACTCCCGCTGGTTACAGTAGAGACTGAAGGGATCGAAGAGGCTGAGCTTGACGATCTTTCCCGCGCCATACGCCTCGCTGTGGAAGAGTACGGCATCGAGGGCGTGGTAACCGGCGCCCTCCTCTCCGTATACCAGGCATCCCGGGTCCAGCGCATCTGCCGGAACCTCGACCTCTGGTGTTTCAACCCTCTCTGGTACACAGATCCGGAGGTCTACATGGGGAAGTTGATTTCATCCGGCTTCCGGGCTATTATTACGGGCGTCTTCGCTGCCCCGTTCTCTGCGGACTGGCTGGGAAGGGAGATTGACAAGGAAGCACTCCACGACCTGCAGCAGTACGTGCGTTCTCATCGCATCACCCTCACTGGGGAAGGAGGAGAATACGAGACGCTGGTTGTGGACGCTCCCCTCTTTAAGAAAAAGATCGTTATTGAGGAATCAGAAAAAGAGTATGCAAATTTCCGGGGATTTTTCCGGGTCCGGCGTGCTGTTCTGGAGGCAAAATGATCCTTATCGTGGATCTCTCCTGGAAGGCTCGATCACTCTCCCGGGATGAGTTTGTGGGTCCGGTGGCACGGATCGTTTCCGGGGCCGGGCAGGAATGGCGGGAGGTGCATTTCTCCGCACTATCGAGCGAAGATATCCAGAGTGCCAGTGGGATCATTCTTTGTGGGACTGCGTTAAAGGACAATTTCTTTGCCGAAAAAGCGGAAGAGTTTGCGTGGCTTCGGGACGTTCGCGTTCCCGTCCTTGGGATCTGCGCCGG
>CAYPEQ010000010.1:13264-61185 GCA_964409915.1 uncultured Methanoregula sp.
TGTGCCGGGAATGAAAATAGCAGGAAGGGAATAGGCTGCTCCTGTCGCTCTCCAGTAAAAAACAAAAGATCTAATAATCATCATTACCAACCTGTTTTCACATGTTTGAATCAGCCAAAGCCCCTGTTGTACCGGATAATGAAGAGAACAAAGCGCTCTGCAGGAAATACTGCCCGATATGCCAGAACTACAAGAAACATGACCTGCATCGGAATGAGCCCAAAGAGCTTTTCTGTGCCCGTGGACCGTCCAGTGCCCAGAACATGAAAGAGATCGGTTGCTTCTGCCCGGCCTGCGAGCTTTTCACCAAGCACCATCTCCGCGGCGGATACTACTGCGTCCGGCGATAAATCTTTTTTTTATTGAATCTCATCCTTTGCCTTATAGTATTGTGAAGGATCTGTTGCATTATCTGGACCTTTTCCTGGTCACTGTTATTGGGCCACGATAACAATATTTTTCGTTCCGCTAATGCTTCAGATTCTCAAATGGATACGTTTATATAAAATTCACCGGAATTCTTCACACGGGAGCATTATGAAAAGCCCTGTCTTTACTGTGCCTGTTCTGTTTCTGGTTCTTTTGTGTGTAATTATGATTTCCGGATGTACGTCAGACACCGGTTCCAGTGCAGTGACAACAGTACCTACAACGCTGCCTCCAGCCAGCGAGGCTCCCGTATCGACTCCAGCAACGCTGGCGACGCCAGTTGTCACGCCAAGCCAGATACCTGGTGTTGTAGCTAATGATTCGGGAACACAGTACCTGACCTACACAAATCCCTCAAACCAACTGACTATGTCGTATCCTTCTGGTTGGCAGGAACAGGATGTCGCTCCTGCGACCTGTTGGGCAGTACGTAACTATGGCGACAATACCTGTAATATTGTCAATTTCTTTTCCCCGACCGTTAACGGGACTTATAATACCTTCAGTATTGACGTAGATAATCCGACATCATCGACTCTTGAAACGTATTTTAACAAAGCTACTGCTTCAATAGAGAACCAATACCCGGGCATGCGAATCATTAAAACTTCTTTTCAGGAGGAAATTTCCGGGAATAAAGCATATGAGCTCGTCTATAATCAGGCTCAGCAAGGAGAAAATCCAATACCGGCTATTGAGGAAGTTACCTTTGCAAATACGAATGTCCCGTATATTATTTCCTATACGTCATTAGAGGATCCGACATTCGATTATATGGTTAAATCTATCCAGATAGCGACGGCAGCCCCCACGAAAAGCCGATAATTTTTTTTATTTTTGTGCAGAGCTACAAGAAACATGACCTGTACCGGACCGAGCCCAAAGATCTTTCCTGCTCCTGCGGACCGTCCAGTACTCTGCAGGGCATAAGAAACACATTATATTTTAACATCCTAATTAAAATGAACTATACCTATGGTTGCACTGAAATGTTCTTTCAGATGGTATCGTTAGATCCCCTAAAGATTTTCACACTCGTAAAACACCGTATCTTACTTACTCAATAATGCGTCGTTACCTGCCATGAAAAAACGCATCCCGGAAACCAGGGAGGACACCAAAGAAGAGAGGAGTACGTCTTCCACAACCATGTATTCCGCCGAGGAGGTGGAGCGACTCAGGAAAACGTACGAAGCCAAGCTGACAGCACTTGAGTCCAAGATCCAGGTGATCGAAAAGGCAGTCCTTTCCAAATCTCCTGAAGGAGCGCTTCTCCATACGCCCGTGCCACATTCCCTTTCATCGTCGCTGGAGAATTCTACCCCGGCGCAGCTGCTTGAACTGTTCGAGTCCACCCTGAAAGGAGGATCCAATAAACAGGATTTCCGCATCCTTACCTCCGCATGGGGAGTCTTGTTCTCGTCCTTGTTTTTGTCAAGCATGGAAGTACAAAGCGAGATCCATAAACTCAGTACGGAAAACCAGGCGATGCTCCGTGAAGTTGTCAAAGTTGACTGTGCACGGGGAGGCAAATTTGTTTTTAACGTGATAAAAAAAGGAGGGAATATCGACCGGTCGGCACTCATCATGATTGCAGATTTCCAGGATCTGACCGGAATTAAGCAGGATGGCGTGCCTGCGATCCACCTGCTCACCAAAGCCTGCGACAAAAACATACGTCCTCTCCTTATCGAGAAGGCGGGCAAATACCTGCTCTCCGAGATATTTGATAGTGACGGGTTGCCAGTCCTCTTTATTATACTGAGTCTTGGCACGCTCAACATCTATGACATTGACGCGATAGAGAAGGTCTTCTCAAAAGAGGACCTCCGCCAGGTCATGGTCCAAAACAAGACAGGGAGAAATGCTCTCGAGGCATTCACCGAGATCTCGACACAGATGCGGGAGATCCTGGCCCTCCAGCACAAGGCGTTTGAGAATGCTCAACCTGAAGTACCTGCACCCGGTGAGCGTATTGCCGGGACGCCGGAAAATCTCCCTCTCCCGGATGAGCAGGGTATGCCGGTGGACAAGAAGACCAAAAGCCCGGTACAACCGGGTAGTGGCAGCACACCCATTGTCCGAGAGAAAGATGCATCGCCCAAGGTCAAGCCCGGGGATGCCATGAATAAAAACATAGCAATCCTCATTGTAGATGACAGTGGGTTGATCCGGCGCCTGTTACCGAAACAGCTTTTGGATCTCGGGTATAAGAACTACGTTCTGGCAAAATCCGGCGATGAAGCAGTGAAGATTGCCGAAGAAACAAAACCCTATCTTGTATTCATGGATATCAACATGCCGGGAAAGCTGGACGGGATTGCTGTGGCAAAAGAGATCAGGAAACGCTCGGATGCACGGATTATTTTTATCACCAGTAGGAGTGACAAAAATACCCTTGACCGGGCAAAGGAAGTTGATCCGGATGGATACATCCTCAAACCCTTCACCGAGACAAATATCCGCGTTGCTCTGACCTTGCTGGAGTGACGTTTTTTGTGGGATCCGGTAGGACCTGCACCGGGAAACCTATTATTCCAGATTGTACTATCCTCTCATCATGAAGACCAGCACGATTGCCGTTGCGGATACTCCAGAGAACCGCCAGATCTGTATGAAGTACTGCGGCGCATGCACAAGCTACCGGAAGAACAACCTTGGACAAAGCCAGCCAGACAGCCTTTTCTGTACACGTGGCGTGTCACATGCCCCGCAGGTAAGAGAGGATCGTTGTTTCTGCCCTGCCTGCGAGCTCTTTGATAAGTACAACATGGTCATCGGCCATTTCTGCGACAGGAGCTAAACGGCGTTACCGGTGTTGTGTTTTACCCGGGCGATCCCGGGGTCTCACCTGGTATCAATAGTGATATCCGCTGGTTTATCGACGGGTTCCTTTACGTTGAAATACTCTTTTGGCCTCATCATGAGTCATTCAGCAATAAGGATGAAGATCGCAATTCGTGATCAAGCAGAACGATAATGCAACAAATTTGATGTACCGGTTTTTTGCCATTATTGTGCTCCTCAACGGTTTGTTTTGCGTAAAAAGGTAAGGAGAGTTTCTGATAGGCTGACGGGACTTCATAGAAAAAATTCAATAAAATATAAATTTTTTCAACGTAATGAATTAAAAAAATTATCGTAAGTTCCGAGAAGTTCTAAGCACCGCTCTATCAATCGCCAGCTTTTCAGACCGCCCTCCTAAAATTTTTTGGTTAATTATCAATCTGAAGATGAAAGCTTCATATCAATCCCGGTAAATGCCGTTGTCCAGATTTCCTTAGTCGTCTGGTTTTTACCGTAGTAGGTAATCTCGCTCGCGGTAAAAACGAGCACGACAAATTCGGGGTTCTCTGGATTCTTAAAAAACTTTTCGAACATTGGGTTCCAGTATTTCCTTTTCGTAGCAATATCCTCGTAGATTTTACCCTTTGCCTTGATCTCCACAAATGGATCTGACATCTCCTTTCCGGACCAGATGGAAAGAGCTGTATCGGGATTTTTCTTCAGTTGTTCAACTTTCTTTGAGGATTTCATCGTAGCCCCGACAAGGGTCATGTCTGGAAAACCGGTAAGTACCATAAACCGAACCGCCGGTTGGTTATCATCCAGAGTTGCGACAGCCGCAGGGTGGGGTCCGATAATAACTTCCCTGATCTGCTCTGTGAGCGACATAGAGAACAATCTCCTTAACAGTCATATTAAACATTATGGTAGTGCTAAAAAAGAGAAACATTATCAAAAAATTACAGAGTTACGTTAAATGATCTCCCCAAATTGATAAAAGTAGCAATATTTCAAAAGATGGAAAACGAAACCGGGCGTGAGAGATCTGCGCCCGGCAGGGAATTTACTTCATAAGGGATGCGAATGTTGACCGCGTTTCCTAACGGTCGAATTGATGTAGACTCAATATATTAAAAATTCTCGGGCATTTTCTAAATTTTAGAATTCGATTCAATCGTAGATTCTTGTGTGTTGTCAGGACATTTAAATAGTCAACAGCGATCGGTCACGACAAATTCATTTTGCTCAGTCCCGACAACGCACCAGCAGCTATTGGAAAGTTTGTAATGCTAAAAGCCTTTATGGGATCTACAGTCGCAAGACCATCAACAGGTAGAAGAAACCGAGTATAGTGTTGATCACAAGCAGAGCGAGAATAATCCGCCCCACCCAACGATGACTCATCCGGATGACATTTTTTGATTCATTTGCGCGTTTTATGAAATAGCCGAGTAGTATCGCGATAACTATCAAGATCCCAACTATCATCCCTAATATCTCATGGATATTTCGCAGGGGGGGAATACCGGAAAGTGCGACCATGTATACACCGACAAAAATGCCGGCAAGAATACATGCCCCGCCAGTTGCTTCAAGGATCCAATGAGTTTTGTACCAATGCCCGGTTTTGTGAAATCTCGCTATGATAAAACCGGTAAAGACGAGAATAAATCCTATTGAGATGAACAGGACGTGATACGGCCAGTATACCGGAATCCCTTGGTTGAATTGTCCGGCCCTGTCTCCTGATGAATGAGGTGGCAAGGCGAGGACAGAACCGCACATTATTGCCAGAACTACGGTGATGAATATAAAAATAATGATTCGTTGTGGACTTATATGCAGCTGCTTATTGACCGGCAATGAATTCATGAATTTTCTCCCCCAAGATAATATTCTATGGTGATGAGTCCGCAATTCTGCACTATATAGGATACCAATATTTATTATTTTGGGAAATGGTGCCGTTGCGTCAATGGGACTTGACGAAAATGAAGTCCTCGTAAACTATCAATTTTGATTATTTAAAAAACCCGACAGCGAACAAGAACCGTCCCAGTTAATTCTTTCAAAAAGTGTCACAGATTTTGTAAATCCAGCATAAGGTTATCGAGTGATCGTGTTATAAGGCCATTCATAAGTCCCCTCCCGGAGAAACCGGGGCCAGGAGCAACTGACAATGGAGAACGAGAACCTTTTCATCAGTATCAGTTTTGACAAAAGTGCATTCCCCAAAAAATACACTTGTGACGGAGAGGATATCTCCCCGCCGATCCAAATCGACCGGATTCAATCCCCTTACATTGCTATTATCATTGACGATTGGATTGGACCTGATGAACGCTTCAACCACTGGCTGATCTGGGATATCGAATCCCGGTCATCAATACCGGAAAACATTCCCCGGGCCGGAGTTATAAGCGAGCCCTTTATGGCGATACAGGGAACCAACGATTTCGGCACAACCGGATACCGGGGCCCCTGTCCTCCCTCTGGCGAGGTGCACACATACTACTTCAATGTCTATGGCCTTGATGCGAAACTGGGAATCCCACCCGGTTCAAAGCGGGACGCCGTTATGAATGCGATGAAAGGGCATATGATACAGTACGGGGGACAGGCTTTAGCGACCTACAACCGGTAACCGATTTTTTTGATTACCGGGAGCTGAGGTAATCTGATGGATGAGATTGGAAAGATAAAAAAGGGACGTGAAGAAAAGACCCTGCTGGTACAATGCTTCAAGCAGTTCGGGAATTTTCAGGCAGATTTTGAAAAGTACTGGAGGAATTATGCAAAAAATCGTGAGCAGTAAAAAAACCAGAATGGCATAGAGGTATTTTGGCGGTGACCTATGGCAACGCAAACGAACGGTAATCCCCCGGAAAAACCCACAAACGAGACATGCTCACACGAATGTGCCGACTGCCCATCTGCAAGCAGGTGCTCCGAGGCAAAACCCGGCCTTCCTCCAAAAGCAAATATCGATGTTAAACATGTCATCCTTGTACTCTCAGGGAAAGGAGGCGTGGGAAAATCGACTGTTTCGGTCAACCTTGCGTATGCGCTGTCCAGCCATGGCTACAACGTCGGGCTTCTTGACCTCGACCTCCACGGACCAACCATTCCGAAGATGCTGGGCATTGAGAACAATAAACTCAAGTCACTAGGAAACAAGATCGAGCCGGTTCACGTTACCGGATCACTCTCGGTAATATCTATGGCGCTTCTCCTCCCGGACACGAGTACGCCAATTATCTGGCGCGGACCAATGAAGATGGCGGCAATCCGCCAGTTCCTTTCAGAGGTTAACTGGGGTTCGCTCGACTATCTCGTTGTGGATCTCCCTCCTGGGACTGGTGATGAGGCTCTTAGCATTATCCAGATTGCGCCAAATGTACGGGGTGCGGTGGTTGTAACAACACCTCAGGATGTTGCCACGCTCGATTCCAAAAAGGCCATAAAATTTGTGGAAAATCTCAACATCCCGGTACTTGGCGTCATTGAAAACATGAGCGGCCTGATCTGTCCTCATTGCGGCGAGGAAATCGATCTCTTCGGAAAAGGCGGTGGTAAAAAAATCGCCGAAGAGTTCTCGGTTCCCTTCCTTGGAGCCATACCTCTTGATATTGATATGCGTAAGGCCGGCGACGAAGGACGACCATTTATCGTAAGCCGTGCGGACAGCCCGACGTGGGCAAGTGTAAATAAAATTATGGAATCGCTTATTAAAGTTGTTGAGGGATAGGAAACAAATAGGAAAACGGATCCCTTACAGGATCTGGTGCGTCCATGGTTGAAAAGGAAGTTTTTTCGAGATGAAAACTTTACCATCACCCGTAGATGCAGCAACTCCACGCAGCTGTTAAAAATTTTTAATGATAATGACCGTGGACAAGCACGAGAGTAATAGTCCGATCGCTTCCGGCAGAGAGGGCTTCCTCGAGCAGGAACTCGCAGGACGCCTCTACATTTTCCCCATTCTGGAGGACAATTTCCGCAATCCGGTTCTTTTTGACATAATCGTGCAGGCCGCCGGAACTCAGGAGCAGAAAACGATCTATGATAGTTATCTTCGCAAAGTCAGCTTTTGTCAGGATATGAGGTTCGCCAAGGGTATGGGAGATCATATCTCCCCGCCTCTTATCACCGCTATGGCCCCCCTCAAGAAAACCAAGTCCTTCCGGTTGACCGGACAATGGGTGTTCCCCAGGGACATGGATGCCGTCAGAGCCGATAAGATAAGCATTCCCTTCACCGGTGTCAAGAATCGTACATTTCAGGGAATCATCAATGAGGCAGGCACTCAGGTGTGTCATATCCCTTTTTCCATCAGGAGAGTTTGCTGCATGCTCACTAATCCGGGTATCACTCTCATGCACGGCCGCAGCAAGGGCTGCAGCCGGTGAATTTTTCTGGTTTTTTACAGATTCCCTGAGACTGGAAACTGCGATATCACTTGCGTCTTCCTCGTGGGCAGGATCCGGTTGTCCCTCAGCCACTCCAAAAACATGATAGTTCCCAATCTTTTCAGCGCAGAAAGCATCATTATTAATTGATCTGATGCCCCGATCTGATAAAGCGGAGAAATGCAACCTTGCCATAGTCCAGAAAGGATCATAGGAATTATTAATAGTTATGATGGAGGAACCAGCCCCTTTTTTTGGCAACTGGAGAACCTAATATACCTCCGGGCAAATGATATAAATACCGGATGTGCTCTCAAAAAGCGATATTGATGACGCTTGACACTCCACAGACAATCCGGGGGTTATCCGACCATTTGATACGTTTGGGTTTTGGTGGTTACCTGTCGTCTGAACATTTTTTGTATTTTATCAGGTGCGAAATCGCCAGCATCGAGGCCGTGCTGGAATTGCTGAAACCAGAAGATTTCTCAACATAGACCCAGTGTATCTTATCAGCCACAGAACTACGAGGCATCGATTATACATGATAGCGATACCTGTTCTAATCGTTTCAAAATATGTTTCAAAATCTGAATCATCTGATAAATTAGTTAAATGCATGTAAAAATATTCTGCTGGTAAAGGGACTGCAGAATCCATTGCCTTTACTGGCGTGGTGCTGATGCATTGACGGTTGGTGACGGATTTTTCAACTCGGAGATATTTTCGTATCAACCGTAGGCGAACCAGAATCACCATAAAGATGCAGAAGTAGATTTCTGGCAGAAAGGAGGATGAATTTCAGTATGGTAAATGTATCCGAAGTAGGACAGGTCTTCAAATGTGAGATCTGTGGGAATGTTGTAACGGTAAAAGAGTCCGGTGGTGGGGAAATCATCTGCCATAATGAGCCAATGCAACTGGTGGAAATTCAGGAGACCAAATCTGGGTAGGAATGGGGAAATTACCAATCGTTCCGTTCAAAGAATCGTTTTAATCTCCAGGCGTTGATTTATGGTTGAAGTATCTTATCTTGTTGCATTCGGTGCCGGAATCGTCTCATTCCTCGCTCCCTGTGTCCTCCCGCTGGTGCCGGGTTTCCTCGTCTATCTTGCCGGCACAACCGTCAGGGAAGGCGCCGCGAAACGGTGGGACATCCTTATCGCGAGCATTCTCTTTGTCGTCGGATTCTCAGTTGTCTTCGCTATCCTCGGTGTCCTGCTCAATACCCTCCTGACCTCGGTCGCTTCCGATGTACAAGTGTGGCTTTCCCGTGCGGGAGGGCTCATCATCATCTTCTTCGGCTTGTACCTGACCGGCCTGATCCGGGTCAGCTGGCTTGAGAAGGAATATAAATTCCGGGTAACCGGGATCAAATCGAAATATGTCACCGCATTCCTCTTCGGTGTTGCATTCGCTGTCGGATGGACGCCCTGTGTGGGAGCGGCACTGGGCGCGATTCTCGGGCTTGCCGCGTCACAGCCGTCACTAGCATTCACACTCTTGCTGGCGTACTCTCTCGGTCTCGGCCTGCCCTTCATCATCACCGGGCTCTTTGCATCACAGGCAGTCGTGTGGATTACCAAATATTCCCGAGTCCTGGGATACATCAACATCGTCTTTGGGGTTCTCCTGATAGTCCTCGGTATCCTGATCTTCACACAAACACTCGGACTCATTGCTGATCTGACCATGATCAATGGATACATTTTAGGGAGCTGACCCGATGGAAAAAAGGACAATTTTACTAATAATCGCGGTGATTCTGATAGCAGGGACTATTGTGTACCTGGAACAGTTCAGTCCGAACAGATCGTATACAGCAACATCAGTGGCACCGGGTAACCGGACTGCGATCAATGCTGAAAAGGCGAAACTCTACCCGTACGCAAAAGAGATCGCTGATCCTTCAGGGTTCGTGAATGTGGATAATATTACCATCGGGAGCCTGATAGGTAAAGATGTCATCCTGGTGGATTTCTGGACCTATAGCTGCATCAACTGCGAACGCACGATCCCGTACCTGAACGCATGGTACGCGAAGTACCATGACCAGGGCCTTGAGATCATCGGTGTCCACACCCCGGAGTTCCAGTTTGAGCACAATATCGACAATGTCCGGATGGCGGTCCAGAAGTTCGGTATCAAATACCCGGTCGTCCTCGATAACAATGATGCGACCTGGGATTCCTACGGGAACCAGTACTGGCCCGAGGAGTACCTGATTGATATTGACGGATTTATTGTCTATCGGTCCATCGGGGAGGGCGACTACAATCAAACCGAAATGGAGATCCAGAACCTCTTACGGGAACGGGCACAGGCATTGGGGATCCAGATCAACATTTCCAACACGACAACGGTACCTGCGAACGCCGTCAGTGTGGATTTCTCTAAGGTCAGCAGCCCGGAGACGTACTTCGGAGCTGCACGGAACCAGTACCTGGGGAACGGTAACCAATCGGTGAACGGCATGCAGACACTGGTGCTGCCAGGTTCGATTGTTTCGAATACGCTCTACCTGGGAGGGACCTGGAACTTTACGGACCAGTATGCCGAGACAACGGGAATTAACAGCGTTGTCTTCCAGTACAATGCAAAGAACGTCTATTTCGTCGCGAGCGCAGCAAATGCCACGAACGTAAGCGTCATGGTTGACGGCAAGCCCGTAACCGATATTGCCGGGCCGGATGTCACCGGCGGGGTCGCCACGATCAGTGACGAGCGTCTGTATCAGCTTGTAGCAGGTACTGACTACGGTGTGCACACGCTGGAACTGAATATCCCGCAGCCAGGACTCCAGGCGTATACGTTCACATTCGGCTGATAAAGGAGATATCATGGAGAGTATGAAAGCAACATTTGCAGGCGGCTGCTTCTGGTGTATGCAGCCCCCGTTCAGGATGACTGATGGAGTAATTGACTCGGTTGCCGGATATGCCGGCGGTACGAAACTGAACCCGACCTACGAAGAAGTCTCGTCAGGTTCGACAGGATACCTTGAGGCAGTACAAGTGACGTACGACCCGGAGAAAGTCACCTACGAGAATCTCCTCGATGTATTCTGGCACCAGATCGACCCTACAGATTCCGATGGCCAGTTCGCGGACAAGGGATCCCAGTACCATACGGCCATTTTCTTCCACAATGAAGAGCAGAAGCGGATCGCGGAAGTTTCGAAGAAAAAGCTGAACGAGTCCGGAACATTCAACAAACCGGTTGCGACAGAGATCCGGCCGTACACAACATTCTATCCCGCTGAGGATTACCACCAGGATTACGACAGGAAAAATCCGGACCGATATAAGGAATACAAGATCCTTTCCGGCCGCGAAGGGTTCATTGAGAAAACGTGGGACGGACCACAAGAGGTGCGGGTCTACGCGACACCGGGATGTTCCGGTTGCCGTGCGGTTAAAGAGTATCTCACCAGTAAGAACGTAAAATTTGTTGAGATTAATATGGCTGAAAACGAAGCGGCGAGAAACTTCGTCATTGAGAAAACCGGTCATATCGGATCACCGGTCGTCCAGATCGGTAACGAGTTCATTATCGGGTTTGACAGGAAGAAGATGGAGAGCCTGCTGAAAACTATCCCTCGGAAGTGAAAACCGGTCCACTGGGAGCCTGTATTTTCACCGGGAGTTCATCAAGGTTACGCCCGGCCACATGGAGAAAAACAGGATTTTAGAGAGAAATAAACAATTACCCATGTAAGCAATGCTCGATTGCAGCCAGAAGCTCGTGTTCCAGATATGGTTTATCAGGCTCAGCCAAGTCTTCGGGTGATTGCATTAAGCCTACATCGAGAAAAATATGTAGCTCCCCGCAGACTTTACAGAGCCTCTTTTCAAATTATGTCTCAAAAAGTGAATTTTAGGAAAAATCCTATTATATTTCCTGTTTAATTCCCAAAAGGTGAGATCGATTCACGGTGAGATATTCGGTGTCGAATTATTGGTTGCTGGCAATCCTCTTAATGAAAACCCGGGGAACTTGTGCAAAATAAGAGAAGACATCCAGAAATATCCTTTCCCCGGAGTTTCTCCGTCTGGGATATATTGTTCAGGAGATGGCTGCAACCGCTGCAATTCCGGGTTGTGCATATATGCCGATTTTATCCGGCATTACTGGCCGCACCCCCGGTCTGACTAAAATGCACTGATAAAGACGCAGGGTTCCGGAAAGGGAGATAATCTGGTGAATGAGAACAGGATGGTAAAAAAAGAAACCTGATGAACAGACACCAAGGAGGAATTATGCAAAAAATCGTGAGCAGCAAAAAATACCAGAATGGCATAGAGGTATTCTGGTCGGACGCGGGAAAAGCCAGTAAGGATTTTTTCCCCTATGAAGAGCTTATAGAGCAAAAAATTAATGTACTCGATCTCCTGAAAAATCCGGGGATTTACCTGATAGACCGGGCAAAGCACACGATTGAATCTTCGGTATAGGTTTTCCTGGATACAGGTGCATTGACAGGGAAAATTCCAAAAAATAAATAATTGGGTGCTGGTGCATTGACGGTTGGCGATGGATTTTTCCATCTCGGAAAAATTTTTTTGCAACTGTAAATGCACCAGAATCGAGGAGAATGAATTATGATCACCGTAACCAAAAGAGACGGCCGCAAAGAACCGTTTATCGCTGAAAAGATCGTTGTAAGTGCTGTAAAATCCGGCGCAACACCAGAGGTGGCACGATTGATTGCCCATGTGATCGAAAAGAATGCAACTGACGGTGTAACGACCCGGGAACTCAAAGGCAAAGTGCTTAGCATGCTCAATGGGAAAAATCCTGAATGGGAGAGGAACTGGAAGGTCTTTGATACCGCCGTAAAAAAGAGATCAGAATAGATTGCAAAAAGGAGGAGGATGAAGTATGCCGTACCGATGGAAAAGTAAGGTTGATGTGGACGAAACTATTGTTGTTATGATGAACGTACTTGAAAAGAGCCCGGATATGCCAAATTGGCTTATTGTAACGATTAATGGTTCAATCGCTGATTCAGAAAAAAAATTTGTCGAATATTTCTTTAAGGAAACGAAAAATCACGTCCCAAAAGCCCTTAAATATTTCGAATCCCGAGAATAGAGAATTACTTGAAATATAATCTCTTTTCCAGATCTTTAAAAAAATCAGTTATGACCTTGAGCACTACGCATAAAAATATTAATTGGAATGATCGTTTAAAATTTCCGAATCATTTTTTCCCTTCAAAAAAGTGATTTGGCGCAGGTCCCGCATATTCTTCTATTCGATGAGGAGTTTCTTTTTCCCGGGTTTTTGCAAGGCCAAACGTACCTTCCTTGAGGAGTAATTCATTTTAGCTGAGATCTCTTTATGGGTCATTGCACTGCCAGTAACAATAATATCAAGGACATTTTTTGGACTGGGTTAACGAATTCATAATTCATCTTATTGTACTTGATTGCACTAACCGCAGCTTGTGCCGCAGCCTTCTCCCTGTTCATTATCAATTGCATCCTTATCAGACAGGATAACAGGAAGTGCTTTTTCTACAAACCTATCGATCGTTTCCATCTCCCCCCATGATTCTACTTCATAGATATCGGAATTTTCAGGGTCTGTGAGGATTAGGACATTCCCTTCCTCATTGGGCCCGGAAATATATTTTTTTCCGATATGGAGGTGGTGAACATCTTGCGTTCTGCTTTTGGGGATCCGTGCGTAGATGATCCAATAAGTCAGTTTGTCTGTAGCGCTGACATAGATCTCATGATCCTGCTCAAATTTTTTTAAGAGTTCGAGTGTTTTTTCCTCCATATTTATCACCCGTTGCTTTTTTTTACACTCCTCCTGGATAGGAGTTATTTCTTCATATGATCGAACCGTTGTGCAACAACTTCCCAGTTTACGATGTTCCAGAATGAATCAACGAATTTTGCACGGTCATTTTTATAGTCAAGGTAGTACGCATGTTCCCAGACATCAAGTACCATAAGAATACCAAACCCGGGGAAAACATTCGTGTTATGTTTTTCTATTTGCATGATGAGCGGTCGTCCGGTCTTCCTGCAAAATGTCAGGGCAGCCCACCCCGATCCCTCGACACCGTTGGCCGCCTGGGTAAACTCCTTTTTGAACCGGTCGAACTTCCCGAACTCCGCATCGAGTGCTTCCGCAAGAGCTCCTTTGGGCATCCCGCCCCCGCCTTTTTCCGCGGGTGCGAGGTTTTCCCAGAACAGGTTATGCAGCGCAAAACCACCGATATGGAATGACAACTCCTTGAGGGTTGCCTTCACATCGAAGTCCGCATTCTCCTTACGTACCTTGTCGAATTTCTCGTAGATGGCGTTTGCACCGTTGACATAGGCCTGATGATGCTTCTGGTGGTGCAGCTTGAGCTGTTCTTCAGAAATATAGGGTTTTAAGGCTGCATAGTCGTAGGGCAGTTTGGGCAATGTATAGAATCTGGTCTGTTCCATGTTTGAAACCTCTCCATAAAGGACGTGTCCTGAAAGGAACGGTCCTTCACCAGCCCGGGTATTTACCGGTCTATTTTAAAGGGTCTTTCCTAAAAATCAGATTTTGAAACATACCATGAAATAACCACGTACCGCTTAAACCAAGCCCATATCATCTGAAGACCTGAAATCATCGTCACTATCTGGTAATGTTACTGTACCAGGACCTTAACGAAACGACAGGAATAATTGTTGCTATTTCCGGAGCGCTTAGGGGGATCGGGATCACTAATACTACAGTCTCAGCGTGTTGTCAACTGCATTCAGGAGATCTTTCTCCAGGTACGGTTTGCTTATATAGCCACAGCGTGAGATACCTTTTGCCTCTTCGATTCTGAGTATATGAGAATATGCGGAAAGAAATATGACAGGGATCTCATACTTTTGCCGGATCTGCCGTACTGTTTCAATACCGTCAAGTGATCCTGGAAGACCGATATCCATCAGGATCAGATCAGGTTTTGGTGACTTTTCGAGGGCATGAAGTGCCATCTCTCCGGAATAGGCTGGGTCAATGATCTTGTATCCCGCTTTTTCCAATGTTTCGGTCAGATGGAGAGCTATCAGACCTTCATCTTCAACAACCAATATGGTTTCCCCGGTCATAGCGTTTCCTCGTTGTTTTTCAGATGGAAAATAAACTCAGTTCCTTTATCAGACCGGACTTCAATATCAGCCCGGAGCTGGTGGCGGGCAAGGAAGTTTACCAGTTTAAGGCCGAGCGATTTTGAGGTAAGGGGGTCGAACCCTCTAGGTAGTCCGCAGCCGTTATCAGCCACCCTCAGTACATCCTGTCCATCCTCGTGGGACAGAGATACCCGAATAGTGCAGGGTTCCTGCCGTATCGCAATACAGTCGAACCCCGGGGGAAATGCATACTTGAACGAGTTGGTTACCAATTCGTTGATAATCAGGCCGGCAGTGGTGGCCCGGTCGACACTCAAGGTCACGTCATGAACATCAACAACTGTTTTGACATCCTCATGCACACCATACGATTTGGTAATCTGGTCCACGAGATTTTTCAGGTAAATGCCCATATCCACCTTCGAAAATTTACCCGTCCGGTACAAGGTTTCGTGAATCAGGGCCATACTTCGGGCCCGGTTTTGGAGGTCAGTCCGGAGTGCTTTGCCCCCTTCAGTCTCCTCATAGGTTCCATCAAGACTGAGTAGTGAGATAAAAGCGGTCAGGTTGTTCTTGACCCGGTGGTGGATCTCGGAAAGGAGAGCCTCTTTTTCAGTGAGGGCTTCTTTAAGTTCGATCTCGCTTTTGATCAATTCCTGCTCGCGGAGGCTGAGTTCTTCGAGATTCTGTCGGAGTTCTTCCTGGGTAGAGGAAATCTCTTCATAGGCGACGTTAAGATCCGCGTTTTTACGTTTCAGTTCCTCTTCGGCATTCTTACGTCGGGTGATATCCCGGATAGAGCCATTCCGGTAAAGCGGTCGACCCGAAGCATCCCTGATCAGGGACATGTGATTAGAAAACCAGCGATAATTACCATTCTTCATCTGCCAACGGTATTCTGCTTCTGCTTCGCCGGTACTCTCCAGGCCGTCCATTGCCGATCGCATGTTAGGAATATCATCAGGATGGATTATTGACCTCGCAATCTCGGCGTCCATTGCCAGAAACTCATCTGCTGAAAAACCTGTAACTGTCTCGGCAGAAGGGCTGATATATTCGTACCTGCCGGTTTGCAGATTCTCGCGATAAATGAGATCCTTGGAATTATCCAGTACTGATCGGAACCTCTCTTCACTAAACTTCAATGCCTCCTCTGATCTCTTGCGGTCGGTAATGTTTTCGAAGACGGCCGCGAACTGGCCAGGGCTTGGTGAGTATGCCTTTAACGACACCCATTGTCCGCCAACAGGTGCCCACCGCTCCACTGATACGGGCTCCCCAGTCCGGGCAACCTTCGTTAGTATCTCAATCCAATTTTCATCCGCGTTCTCAATGCCAAGGGATCTATAGGTTTGGCCTATGATCTCCGAGCGAGAATGACCAAAGTACCGCTCTCCCGTGGGATTTACATCCAAAAACCGGTAATCAACAGGCCTGCCTTTGTCATCAGTGACAACTTCCGCCAGAATAAAACCCTCTTGCATTGTTTCGAAAAGTCCTCGATAACGCTTTTCCGACTCACGAAGTGCTTCTTCCGCATTCTTGCGATCGGTGATATCGCGATTACTTTCCAGTACCAGATCGTTGCCATCAAGCTCATGGATGAGCTGGTGTCGGGTATTGACTACGACCTCCCGGCCGTCTTTGGTTCGGTGGCGTAGCTCACCTTCCCACCGGCCTTTCTCCCGTAGCTCTATCTCAATCTGGTTCCAGGGTTTGGGATGAATAGTAGCCAGTAATTGGTGGGTTACCTTGCCACGCGCTTCCTGTTCGGAATAACCGTACAACAATTCAGCGCCATGGTTCCAGCTCTCGATACCTCCATCCAGGCGCCAGATAATAATGGCATCGTACGATAGCCCCAGGAGATCGGCCTGACGACGCTGTGTTGCCTCAGATAGCGTGAGTTCTTCGAGGTTCTGGCGTAACTCCTCTTGTGCTGCGGTAAGCTCCTCATTGAGTTCATTGAGGTTTTCGTTTTTCCGGACGAGTTCCTGCTCGGCGCGATCAAGCCTCCACCCCATTCGCTCAGAGATTCTCGCTACAACATAAGCGATCAGCACCGTAAAAACCACAAGTGTAATCGAGAGAAGAACCGCATCGTGGATGTTGAACACCGAAGATAGCCAGACGAGTACAACATTTTCAATAAGAATAATGCCGATAATGAGCGGGACAAATACCCGTAGGAGGAGCGCTCTGGTGGTATTACCAATCATGTACTTGACCGGGATTGTATCAGGCCCAGTGGCAGTGACAAGGGCTGCCCCGGTAAAAAACGCGGCGAGCGCTGACAGAAATGCGATCGGGATAAAGTTTGTCTCATACAGCAATGGATTACCGAAGATATAACTCTGGATAAAGGTGAAGCTGACAATACAGTCCACAAGCCCGATGATGCTGATTATATCGGGAATATGCACTGATTTTGTTTGCGCATCAGAAACCCATATGAGAGATATCAGTGCGATTGCCGTGAGAACAATGAGTCCGGCAGCTGCTGGGGAGATCGGTGCTGATGATGGTCCAATTATTGTCGACCCTAAACTGACAAGGAGGGTTTCGATGAAAAAATGGCTTCCCTGGATATTAAGGACAAACTCGATGGCTTCGACGAATGCGATGAGGAAGAGCAATGTCTGGATAACCAGCCTGGTGATTCGGTGAAATGGTTTTACTACCTGATACGCGAGAACAGATCCGAGAAAGATCCAGGTAAGGGCTGCGCTGAGTGCCATCGTCCGGTAATTTTGGTTTAAACTACTGACTAAAGTGATATCGAAGTGTGCTGTAACAATCCCTAGTACGCCAATGAGTGCCGCGAGGAGGCCAAAAGCGAAGGTGAGGCGACTGAGCAAAAGTTTTTCCGGCAGTACAGGCGCGGCATTAACAGATGTTCTTTTGTGAAGTGACTCAGGTTCAGCAGTCACGTGATCTTTCCTGCCGGGATTTTCTTGTAGAGAATTATCCCATAATGATTGATTCGCAATATACCGTAAATAATTGTCGAATTAAATTGTAGGCTCTATCAAGTCTTCTGGGGATAGCATTAAGCCTACGTCGAGGAAAATATGTCGCCCTCCGAAGACTTTTCAGAGCCTTAAATATTCTTGGGGACTTTCTATTTTTTGGAACTCTCTTTGAATTTTCGATATAATCACCCAGAAAAGAGTGTCAGCGTAAACAACAACATCGATTTGCTTCGGCTCTTTTTACCCATCTACATTAACAGTTCCAATGGATCTTGATAAACTTCTAAAAAACAGGTTGCATAACATCTGAATTATAAATGTATGGCGACTATTTTCAAAATTTGTGATAAAATTTGACAATTAGACGAGACTCTATTAAAAGGTAGTTGAAATCAACAATTCAGGTGATTGAAATTATCACAGCAACAGAAATGTCAGCCAGAATTCAAGCTGCTGGAATGAATGGAATGCCGAATTTGAACGCAAAGGAACAGGGTGAAATATTCTTGTTCAGTGAATTCTTGTTACAGCATGTTCGGCGTAACCAGATCAAGAGCGTTCAACGCATGTTGCTTTGGTCGGAATGGGTCCGGTTTCACCTGAAAAAGACAAACACGTTTCCAAGCCAGATAGGTGAAAAAGAATTTGACGACATAATGACAGGAAAATTAAATATCAACGTCGTGAGCAAGAATTTTTTCGGGCCAATATACGATGGGATTCAATATATCCCAAGAGAGTATGCTTAAACGAAAAAGAACCCGTGGTGGGCTTTCCGTACGGTCGTCAAAGCATCGTGGCGAATGCCAGACCGAATCTTTAAGGGTATCTGAATGTCCGGTGAATCAATACTTATTGTAGAAGATAACGGAATCATCGCACTTGAAATTGGGGAACTACTTGAGAAGCACGGATACCGGCTATCCGGTACAACGGCATATGGGGAGGAAGCCGTGCTAAAGGCAGAGGAAAATCCACCAGATCTCATTTTTATGGATATCGAGCTTCAGGGAAATATTGATGGAATTGAAACTGCCCGTAAGATCCATGAGCGCGCCGATATTCCCGTTATATATCTGTCAGCCTACGCTGATTCGAAACATGTGAGCCGGGCAAAAGAGACAGAACCTTACAATTATATTGTTAAGCCTTTTAGTGAACGGGATCTCCTTTTATCTGTAGATCTGGCACTTCACCGGCATAGAGTCGATAAACAGCTGAAAGAGGCTATTTCGGAAAAAAATCGTGCGGAGAAGGCACTGCTTCAAGCGAACAATCAACTTAACCTTCTTTCCAGTATTACACGGCATGATATCACCAATCAACTGGCGGTTTTACAAGGGTATCTCGCTTTGTTGGAAAAAAACACGCTCGATCCCCCATTCGATGAGTATTTCCAGAGGGCCCAAACATCAGCAAACCAGATTACCGCTATGATTCAATTCACCAGGGAATATGAATCAATTGGTATCAAGGCTCCGATCTGGCATGACTGTCGCGAACTTGTAGTCACCGCGATAAAGAAATCCACACTGGGGAATGTATTAGTGGTAAACGATCTCCCTGCCGGAACAGAAATTTTCGCCGATGCGCTTGTTGAGAAGGTATTCTACAATCTTATCGATAATGCTCTTCGATATGGTGGCAGCAGGTTGACACATATCTTGTTCTTCTCCGTTGAAACAGATGCCGGGCTCGTTATCATTTGCGAGGATGACGGAATAGGGATCAGTCAAGAAGATAAAAAGCGCCTCTTCGAAAGAGGATATGGAAAAAATACCGGCCTTGGACTTTTCCTCTCTCGCGAGATTCTTTCTATAACAGGAATTTCCCTAAATGAAAGTAGTGAGCCCGGGAACGGCGCCAGGTTCGAAATTATCGCGCCTAAAACAGGGTATCGGGTTGTATTGTGAAGTAAGATGTTGATAAAACAGAGAGAGTGCCGTTAGAAACTCGGTTCATCAAAAGAGATTTAAAAGCCCTCGATGCATACAATGATTCTCTTGAATCTGTAGTTTTCTCCGGGCTCGTTGAGATCCTCAAACTCAAAGATGAGCAAGAAGCGAAACTAAGAAAACATTGGATCCTTGACTCCGCGCATATCATATCTGGATGTTGTGTTCGATGAGTTAGGGCATATCGATAGCATTATCGTGTTAATCATAGAATAGCGCCATATGATCAGGCAGGCCCGTCTTTCTCTCATCGAACTTCTCGACATGCCGAATCCTGATGTGAACCAGATCATCAATACTTTTGTTATCCATTTCAACAAAGCCTATGGCCACCCCGGGATGGATCACTGGGATGTTTCAAAAGAAGAGTGGGAACGGTATGAATTCCTCGGTGACCGGGTAATTAACCTGATCGTTGCCCAGAATCTCTTTACACGGCGCAATTCTGACTTAGACGAAGGGGAGATGACAAAAATGTTGAGTGCTGTTGTGTCCAACGAATCACTCTCTACTCTTGTCTTGAAAATTGATCCCTTTGGATTTGGTCGGCTGGTTCCGGAATCTATCGCTGAACAAACTTACGGAAAACGAATTGTCGGCGGAACATTCGAAGCATTCATAGGTGCCCTATACTGTGAAGTAGGGCTCGATGATGTCGCATATTTCATTAACACAATTATGGCAGAATCTATGAGTCATTATGATCCGCAAAGTAATGCGGTCGGCATCCTGCAGGAGCATTACCAGAAATTAAACAAATCTACCCCGGTCTACCGAGAGACAAACCGTTCCGGGCCCGATCATCAGCCTGTCTTTACGTTTCAGGTTCTGTTCGATAACTTCGTCATTGGCGAAGGAACCGGCAATAGTGTCCAGCAGGCTCAACAGGCTGCGGCAAGGCATGCACTCGTGAAGCTTGGTTTGATAAGATCAGTAACGAACCGTTGACCATACTATCTGAGGTAAAAAGAAGAGAATAACCATTAACTTTCTATTTCCTATTTCTGATAGAATAACGCCGTGAACAAGTGATAGGGCTATGTTCGTTTTTTGGCATTCATTTTTCTAGTGATGTAACCGGCGACGCGGTTCCGGACACGCTTGCTTTCGATAACTGCCGACGATCCAAGCTGCTGCTTGTTCGCTTCAAAACTGTTCGAAAAGTACTCCTGTTGCTTAGCCAGAAGTGCGGTACCGAGATTTTTAATATATGACGGCTTGATTCCCATTAAAATTCCCCCAAGTTTTATGCTGTAAATGCGATTCGAACGGATAATGATATTGCGTTCTTCTAACAACTCATGGGTATCGTGTGGAATCTTTATGGTATGCGTTGTCATTTTATCTTGGGTATTATCGAGAATTGATCGATAAGGCATGTGCCGAGATCACGTTCGCATTTTCTCAGGCTGGATAATATAATCTGAGGTGGGGTGGTTTCGAACCCATGACCGCACCGTCAAACAAACCAAAATACAGTTCTGTTAACTTGATGGAGGATGGATTACTTTCTTCTTCAATGGAAAGTAACCATCATCCGCCAAGTTAATACTTCCAGAAAAACATTTACCGGAGCATCGCGTCGAACCTTTGCGACTTCTCCCCATCCAAAAGACAGAATGACTGGTACTCGAGGCCCATCGATTTTGACACCGGGCAGGTCGTGCAGACGCACCCCTTGTTCGCGGTGATGCACTTGAAACTCGTTCCCCGGGCACAGAAAACGCTCTCGCCGGCCTTACTTGCACAGGTCGCTGTGTAGGTCGGGCACGTACTGCAGACGCATATCTTTTCGAGTTCCCCTACCTTTGCCTTTGCCTGGTCTGCCGGCATTTTCACCATCGACTTCATTGCTTTTGTGAAAGTGTCTTCCGGCAAAACGCATGTTGAGCTCTTTGACGTTGCCATTTGTTTTCACATCCTGCAGAAGACCTGATCCCTACGGGATCCAACCTTCCGTTCAGCCTCCTCTTTTTCCAAGATGTTTAATAAAATATCCCCAGTTTTTAGATTTTGAAACATAGTTTGAAAGTTCCCGGGCATTTGGTATCCGGCTATTGGGGTCAAACCACCGGATACAGAAACAGGGGAAAACAATTTTAGTTTTTATAAATCCGGATTAAGGATCTATCAAGGGTTCGGGGGGTTGCAGTAAGTCTTCATCGAGGAAAATATGTGGCTACCCGCAGACTTGACAGAGCCTGTTTTAAATGGTTTTTAACACACTTTATTCTCACTTTCTCCTTTCGAAATCATATTTACTTGAAAGTGAATATTGAATGAAATTCCATTTTCGCCGCCCTCCCCTTCTCCTTATATCCCAGTACACCCCAACTAACTTCTTAAGAATGAAGCTCGTCCATATCGCAGATACCCATCTCGGCCTTTCCGCATTTTCCCGACTCGACCCGGACTCGGGGATGAACCTGCGCGAGAAGCAGATCTACGATAACTTCCTTGCTGCGATAGATTGGATCATCCAGGAAAAACCGGATGTACTCGTACATTCGGGCGACCTCTTCGACACCGTCAAACCAAAGACCCGGGCATACACAACCGTCCTTGACGCCCTTACCCGGCTTGGTGATGCCGGTATCCCCCTTGTAATCGTCACCGGCAACCACAGCATGGTCAAGACCCGCTACACCACATCACCGCTTGCCGTCCTCTCTTACCACCCTGCGGAGATCCACGCCGCATACTCGTTCAAGTACGAAGAAGTTGAGATTGGCGACACGGTTTTCCATTTGATCCCGAACATGCTCCGGCCTGAAAACTACCGGACAGCATACGATCAGGTCGAACTCGAAAAAGGCCGGAACAATGTGCTCGTCACCCACGGTCTTGCAACTACAATAAAAGACA
Organism: uncultured Methanoregula sp.; assembly: GCA_964409915.1. Lineage (GTDB taxonomy): Archaea > Halobacteriota > Methanomicrobia > Methanomicrobiales > Methanospirillaceae > Methanoregula. The sequence continues at coordinate 35,797 of CAYPEQ010000010.1, forward strand.
AGCGCCTTGCGACCGTCGCTGAACACGAACTCGACAGCACGATCCTTTCCGCTGACTTCGATTATATTGCCCTTGGCCACTACCACAACCAGGTACAAATAGCCGAAAACGCATGGTATTCAGGCTCCGCTGAATACCTCACCTACGGCGAGATCCGGGACACAAAGGGCGGTCTCATCATAGACCTCGATAAACACATGGTCGACCACCTTGATCTGCCCCATACTCCCATGTATGACTGCGGCACCATTCCCTGCGCCGGCCGCCACGTAACAGATATCACTGACGATATCATCGAAAGAGTTCAGAAAAAGTGTCCTGAAAAGTTCTCCCTTGTGCAGGTTACCCTTGATGGCATCTCCCGGGAGCATGGCAAAGGCATCGATGTGCGTGCTTTGGCCCCCCTCCGGGAACAGCTGTTAGACCTTAAAATCCGGGTCGTTGCCGAGGGGGAAGAATCCCCCGTAGCGCTCCAGCAGGACGTCCGGGCAATCGATTACCTCACCGAGTTCGGGACGTTTGTAGAAAAAAAACAACTCAGTGCAAAGCAGAAGGAGTTTGTTGCACAGACTGGCAGAACCGTGCTTGCTGAAGTCATGGAACAGCACCGGGAGGCACCGGATGATCATTGACCGACTCACGTTACGGAATTTCAAACGGTTCCGGAACGAGACGATCGAATTTTCCGATGGCATCACCGGCATCCTCGGGAACAACGGCACGGGCAAGTCAAGCATAGTCCAGGCAATCTTTTTTGCCCTCTACGGTGTCCGGGCGACCGGCATTGCACCGGATTACATCGTCTCCTCATTTGCTGCACCAAAAGACAAGTGCGAAGTCAAGTTAGAATTTTCTGTCGATGGTGAACAATACACCGTCATACGGACATTCAAAAAGGGAAAAAGTGTCCAGCACGATGCAGAGTTCTACCGGAACGGAAAGCTCAGTGCAAAAGAAGTAGGTCCCGTGGAAGCAGAAGTGCGCCGGACCCTTGGCATGGGGCCAGTGGATTTCAAAAATACTATTTATGCCGGCCAGAAAGACCTCCTCACTCTCCTTGAAAGCACGCCGGGTAAGAGAAAGGAATGGTTCCTCAAGGCGCTCGGCATAGATTACCTCAGCACAGAATCCCAGAAGATCCTCAAGGAGCGGGTGGATGCTGCTGAATCCGACCTCCGGTTGCTCCAGGGTGAATTGTTCAGTATCCGGGGACGGCTGGATCCGGAAGACCTCGACCGGATTCAAGCTGAGTTATTGGCTACCAAAAAAGAAATTGCCGCGTACGAAAAAGAAAGCACGTCCCTGACGAAAAAGAAGGATAATGTTTATAAAGCAATCCAGGACTTTACTGCGCATAAGGTCGAGCATACGCGGCGGACAGAAAGTAAAAATGCACTCAGCCGGGAAAGGATGGGACTCAGGCACCACCATGACGACCTTGCTCACCGTCTTGTTTCTTTGTCTGACTTGGAACAGGAATGTAGTTTGCTCGAAGTACAAGTAGCAGCATACCCGGAGAAAAAGAAGCAGCTGGAATATATGAGAGATCTCAAAGGTCAGGTTGACCGGCTCAGCACCGAACATCAGTTTATCCGCCGGGAATGTGCGACTATCAACGAACGAATCGGCCGGCACCGGGAGCAGATAGCCGTGTTCGATAAAGACGCAGAAAATGCAGAAATCTTACGGACAGAAATACGGGACACGCTCAGGATCGTCGGCACGGTGTCGGATCCCAACCTTGAAACTCTTGCCGCGGCTAAAATCCAGGAGAATAACCTCTCGATTGGGACGTACATTGAACGGCAGAAGCACCTGGCAAAAGACCGGGAAAAACTCATCGCTGACCAAAAGGCGCTTGAAGCCGCCGGACCTGACGGGACCTGTCCTCTCTGCCGGCAGAAACTCGGTGAGCATTACCCGGCAATTGAGCAGGAGTTTTTGTCGCAGCTTGCGGTAATCGAGGATGAGGCGCTAAACGTTCTCGCTACACAGGAAAAACTTACCAAAGAAAAAGCCACCCTTGATGGTATTACCACGAAACTGGCCGGTCTCCGGATCTGCATTGAATCTCAGAAACAGCGTGAGGGAATTGAAAAAGAGCTTGCTGATCTCCTCACCATGCTGCAGGAAAAGGAAACGGTCAGCCGGGAAAAGGAAGAAAGCATTGCTGCCCTGCACTTCGATCCTGGTGCCTTTACTGCCACAGAAAAAGAAGTCACCGATATTGAATCGGTGCAGAAGAGATACAACGAGCTTGCCCGGCAGCTGGCAAAGGCCGGCGAGATACAATCACAGCTGAAAGCCGTTAAAACCCGGATCGCAGAAAACGAGACCGCACAAAAAGAAGCAGAAGCCCTGATTGAGAAAAATCCCTTCGATCCGGCACAAGGACCATTACTCGAGGAACAGCTCGCACAGGTCAATGCAGCCCAAAGAGAAGCAGACACCGGCCTTGCCCGGGTTACAGAACAGGTACGGCATGCTGAAGAAAAGATCGCAGCGATCCACAAGGAACAGGCCAAACTGGCAGAGCTTGAAGAACGCACCAAAGCCGCATCTGAAGAGATTGATCTGTTGAAACTGACCCGTTCCGTCATCGCCGACTATGTCATTTACCTCATGCAGGTCGTGCGGAGCCGGATCGAGGGTGAAGTGAGCCGTATCGTCAGCGAGATCACCGGTGGCCGGTACGAGCAGGTACTTTTAGACGACGACTTCAACCTCAGTATCCGGGACATCGATGACGATTATCCCATCGACCGCTTTTCCGGCGGCGAACAGGACGACATTGCAGTTGCCCTCAGAATTGCCCTCTCCCGGTACCTCGCCGAGCTCCACAACGTCCACGAAAGCACACTGCTCATCTTCGATGAGATTTTCGGGAGCCAGGATGAAGAACGGAGAAACAACCTGCTCACTGCATTACGGACCCAGGAGTCCCGGTTCCCACAGATTATCCTTATCTCTCATATCCCGGAGATGCAGGGCGAGTTTGAAACAACGCTCGTCGTTGAGATGGGGGCAGATCTTGCAAGCCGGGTCAAGGTGGTGGAGTAATGCCGACCGATCCCTTGTATGAAGATTCTATCGCCCATGTCCTCGACCATATTTACCTGCAGGTGGGGGACAATATGGTGGAGAAATTCGCTGCGCAGAGTAAGATAACGGCAGACGATATTCACCTCATCACCGGAGCATTCAGGGGCATTGTCTCAGCTATTGACGGAAGCAATGCGACGATTGCAGAATCGGGCGGTTTTGCCCTTGCCGCAATCCGGGCAGCCCACACCACATTCTCCGGGGGAGAACGGCTCTCCCGGGCGATCACGCCGCTACGGATTGTCACTATCGGCCCTGAGCACGAGAACGAGGATTATCCCATCCTCATGAAGGAGTGTTTCGGGATAGTTCCTGCAAAAGGTCTCAAAAACAAGGATGTGCTCCGGGTATCTGCTGTGCTCCGTGACACACTGGAATATGGCGTTGCATTAAGCCAGGTACGAACGCTCCCGGAAGGGTCGCTCCTGCTCCTTGACGGCACATTCCGGGTCACTGATGCAAACCATGACCCCGTCATGCAGGAAATCATCCAGACGGCACAGAACCGGGGTGTCCTCATCGCTGCCATTGCAAAACGGACCAACGCCATGTGGGGAGGGGTACATCCCCTCCTTCCAGCAATGGCTGGTCTTGCACAAAAGTACGGCATAAGAGGCCCGTGGTGGATCAAGGTTGACGAACGGATCCCGGATAGCACTACCTACCATAAGGATAAACTCGGCGACCTGCATGTGGCATCGTTCCACCCTTCAAAAAATGTGCCGTTCAAACTTGAGCTGCCTCACGGGATTGCAGACCAGACTATAGAGATGATCATGTGTGCCATTGCGTCCTGCGCCGATGACGGGAGAATACCGGGATATCCCTACCCGCTTCTCGATGCACACCGCACTGTGGTAATTGATGAACCTTTAATCGAACGCGTCCGGCAGGACTTAATGAAAGGATTTTCCGTCCGGGGATTGAACAAAGAAATGTTTGATATGCTCTTTGGTGACCTCCATGATGACTTTGAACGATATTGATACCACCGATAAAACGAAATTCCGGCTCATCGGCAAAAGCGTGCTTGCGTACCGGTTCATCGTTCCCCATGATGCAGGTCTCTTTGTGGGCGACATCATCAAAATCGAAGATGAAACAAAGAAGTACACTTTCTTTGCCAAAGTCACCGATCTCTTCCACGAGAGCAATTTTGCCGACCAGAACTGGGATACCAGACCGTACAGCGAACAGTTCTACGGTCTCGGGGAAGACGTCTTTATCGGGGTCGAAGCGGTTCCGCTCGGCTTTATCGATGAAGCCAATATCTTCCGGAAACCCCGCACGGTCCCGGTGAAATTCTCCCGGGTCAGTATCCCGGGGGCGGAAGACTTTGATTTTCTGAAAAAAGTCATGGGTGATATCGAAGTAGGGGTCATCCGGACCGGCCAGGAAGATCTCAAAGGTGTGCCAGTAAAAATCCCCAGTGCAGTCCTGCCCCAGCATATGGGTGTCTTTGCGACGACTGGTATGGGAAAAAGCAACTTCATGCGGGTGTTCTGTGCATCCTCCATGAAAGCCCGGCTGTTCGGGCTCTTAATTGTCGATCCCCACGGGGAATATGTGCGGGGAGGAAAGTCAAGCACTGGGGAGACGAGCAAGGGATTGCCGCATTACTCTGCGGGAAAAGAGGGGCTCGCCATTTTTTCCATCGACAAAACCAACCAGAAAAAATACGGGGCAAACCAGCTCTGGCTCGAATACGATGATTTCCGGATGGGTGATCTCAGTCTTCTCTACGAACTCTCCCCGGCCCAAAGCGAAGCCATTGAGGCATTAGAAGAATTCTCCGGAAGTAAAACAATCGCCTTTTTCCTCTCTGTAGAAGATATCGAAAGCCTCCCGGACCAGGTTAAAGACGGAACATACCGGGGGATCTACCCGGAGATCGCAGACCGGCTCAAATCTTTCCACCCGTCAACGCTCCAGTCAATCCAGAGAAAAGTGAAAATTATTGCCCACGGTAACGAGCGTTTCTTCCGTTCCAAAGGATCAGCAATCCAGGAAATTATCAACGCCCTCCACGACCATAAAGTCGTCCTCATCGATATCCCCCGGATGAGCGAACGCAGCGAACTCTTCATCCTGTCGATGATCACCCGGCACATCCTGCACGAACACCGGAAAACCGCAGAAGAGTTCGGTATCGAGGACGAATCGGCAGAACAGCACCAGATCTTGATAGCCATTGACGAGGCACAAAGAGTGCTTGCAAGCGGCGGATCATCGACCCAGGTGTTCCGGGAGTGTGCCATGGAAGGCCGCAAGTTCGGGGTCGGGCTCTGTGTCATCACGCAACAGCCCAAAAATGTGGATCCCAAAGTGCTCGCCCAGATCAACACCTTTATCATCATGGGCCTTGGCGACCGGGGTGACCGGGATATCGTGATGAGCAGTGCAAAACAGGATCTCTCCCGCATGGAAGTGGAGATCCAGACGCTGGACCGGGGTGAGACCATCATCAGTACTCTCTCGATCCCCTTCCCGGTCAGCACCCGGATCCACAAGTTCGAAGAGTACCTGACGGTTTTGAACGCGGAAAAGAAAGAGGATATCCGGGACGGTCTCTCGAACGGGTTTTCCTAGAAATAGAGATGAGATATGGTGGACATTAATTTCGACAGTAAAGCGACCTTGTATGAACAAAAGGCTTTGGTGCAAAAATCAGCGGCGGAAGTTTTGCTGGGGCTTGTGTCCATCAAAGAAGATGAAAATGTCCTAGACCTCGGTTGTGGATCCGGTCGTACAACAAGAGAAATTGCCCGCTGCACAAAGGGCATTGTTGTGGGCACGGATATTTCCGGGAGCATGATCAAAGAAGCAATCAGCAAGGACGATGGCAAGCCAAATATCAGTTTTCTCGTTAAAGATGCTGAATGTCTGGGTTTTAGGGATTCATTTGACGTTGTTTTTTGCAATTCTGCTTTCCAATGGTTCTCACGTCCTAAAAAGGTTCTCAAACAATGTTTTATTGCGCTCAAAACCGGTGGCCGCATAGGTATCCAGGCTCCTGCTACCGCGATGTACTGTCCTAATTTCGTCACCGCTGTTGAAAAAGTCCGCAATAATCCAGCCACCAAAAACATTTTCGGCTTTTTTAAAAATCCCTGGATGTTTCTGGAAAGCGAAGGTGAATACCGGTCCCTTTTTGAGAAATCCGGATTTGAAGTGGTAACCTGTAAAATAGTCAAAGAATCAGCCCGGTATGCGGCAGATCAGGTGTATGGCATTTATCAGTCCGGAGCAGAAAACGGTTATTTAAACCAGACATTTTACACGGTCCCCCTGACGGATGCATACATCGGGACCTTTTGCGACCTGGTTAAAAAAGCGTTTAAAGAACAGGCCGATGAATCCGGCATTGTGAATTTAACTTTTAATCGAATCTATCTTGTCGCTAAAAAACCTTGAAAAAACAATATTTGTCATTCCTCATAGTTCATAAAGCCGGAAATGTCCTGCCCATCACGACACCACCAACATCTGTTGCACGGCAGAACGAAGACCCTGTTATCTCATAAGCCGGGAGTAGTTCCCGCTGATGTAGAGGGACAGGAACCGCTGGAGATACGTGTTGTTGATGGCGGCGACTATCTCTTTCTCGGGGATGATTACCGCATTGAAAGTTCCCGGGTGAAGTGCCAGGCCCTCACGGATCTCGATCTGCACAGCGCCGGATCCTTGTTCCATTGAGGAGGATAAAGATCCGGCCATGAAGGGTGTGAAAGTGATCGAGTCCTACATAAGATGGTCATTATTTAAAGATTCCGAAAATGCACCCTAATTCACAAATCTTTATCCCGTTACTCTTAAACCTTACAGTATTACTGTGAGTTTAATCGTGAGCGGAAATCGTGAGTTGATAAATACCGAGGTTAATGCATGACCGGGGAAACCATTCAGATTGTGGAAGATGAATCTCTTATCGTTCTCCACCTGACCCAGATACTGGAAAGTGCGGGATATCGGATTGTCTATCCTGCTTCCTCTGGAGAGAGGGCACTACGGGCTCTCAAAAAGTCCCCGGTTCCCGATCTCATCCTGATGGACATCCTACTTGCCGGATCCCTCGACGGTATTGAGACAGCTCGGGAAATCCGGAAGCATTATGACATTCCGATCATATTTCTCACTGCATGTGCGGATATATCCAGAATCGAGAATGCAAAGAGCGTCTCACCTTATGGTTATATCAGCAAGCCATTCTTGCAAAAAGATATTCTGGATGCAGTTGAGCATGCCTTGTGTCGGTAATTGTTCATCACCGTGATCCAAGTTTGGCTCTCTATCTGCATAGCACCGGATTCCTGCTGCACTAAGAGGAATAAAGGTCCGGTCATGTGGGGTGGTGAAAGAGATCGTCCAATTGCCATATATCAGGTATAATGGGAAGCGAAGAAAATACAGAATTAATAAAATTTATTCGTATGAATAACGAATGCCATGCATTTATCTTTCAAAGTTGCATGATCGACAAAACATTAAGGAATTGATGCCCTCAATGTTTCTTGATACCCGAAAATTCCTGTCACTGCTATTCATTCCTGCCTTTCTTATACTCATTGCTATTTTCCTTATCCTGAATATCGGGACTTCGTTCAACCCCCCAATCCTGCTCTTAGTGTTCAACACGCTATTCCTTGGCCTGATCCCGCTGTACGCTGTGTATATAGCGTACAAATCCTTCAGGGCCAGCGGCTCTAACGGTGTGCTTTTGAAAGGAGCAGGTATGCTGATGGTAGGACTTGGAGCGATCACTGCCGGAATTGTCAACTACCTTCCAAACTCCATGAATGCCAACGTTACCGTCCAGAATACTGGATTCTGCATCGGTGCTTTTCTTCAGCTGATCGGGATCCTGATAGCACTCTCCGGAACGGTGCAAAAACAGAGACAGAACGATGCATCAAAGATATTGATCCTCTACTGCGGATGTGTTCTCGCTTTTTTGGTCTTTGCCATTGCTGCTGTGGTTGGGGCAGTTCCCCCCTTTTTTATTCAGGGCATCGGCTTTACGGCGCTTCGGGAATTCATTATCACCAGTGCGATTGAATTCTTCGTTTTAGCAGCCGGGGTCCTTCTTTGGTTATACTACAAGAAGCAGGAGGAATTTTTCATCTGGTACTCGATCGGACTGGCATTGATTGGCATTGGTCTTCTCGCAGTCCATTTCCCGTCAGTGCTCGGAAGTCCGCTCGGCTGGATCGGCAGGTCAGCCCAGTATCTTGGGGGGTTTTATCTCCTCATCGCATTCATTGCCTTGAACCGAAGTGCTCACCGAACCGGTATCCCGATGAGCGATATGCTCTCCCGGTTCTTTGGCGAAGCCGAAACTAATTACAAGACTCTTATAGATACTGCAACCGACGCCATTGTAGTCTTTGATGTTTACGATAGGATCATCGTATGGAACCGTGCGGCTGAGAATCTGTTCGGATATACGTCAGAAGAAGCGAGGGGATCGTCTTTTTTCCAGATGGTGATTCCGAACGAATTTACTGATATCGTAAAAAATAATTTCAGAAACCTCATACTTCCCGAAGCAGATTCGACACTGCAGAAACCCGTGGAGATTGTAGCCTTGCACAAAGATGGAAGCTCGTTCCCTGTTGAATTAGCACTGTCCCGGCATGTTGTGGCAGGTGTTTCGATGAGTACCTGCATTATACATGATCTGACTTCGCATAAACGGGATGAGGAAGCACTGCGCGAAAGCGAGGCTCTCCTTCGAACAATACTTGATACAATCCCATCTGGCGTGACCGTCAGGGATGTCCAAACCGGGAAACTGATCCTTTCCAATACCCGAAGCCGGGAAATCATGGGAGAACTTGTCAAACGCACCGACCAGTTCTGGGGGTATTGCGGCACGTACACCGATGGTACCTCCTACCGGGTCGAGGACTGGCCGATATCCCGATCCATGGCCACCGGAGTGGAGGTCAATGATGAGGAGATCTTGTGCAAGCGCACTGATGGTATGCCGATAACATTGAGCATCAGCTCCACCCCCCTCCGCGACCAATATGGGAAGATAATAATGGGCGTTGGTGTATTCCATGATATCACGGCTCGCAAGAAGGCTGAGGTGGCGCTTCGGGAGCGTGAGCAGCAGTTCCGCTCCGTTATGGACAATTCCAAAGATCTCATTTATCGTCAGAATCTGCAGAACGGCCGTTATGAATACATTAGCCCGTCTGCCGAGACGTTAACAGGTTTTTCAGCCGACGAGTTTCTGGCAATGGACGCTGAAATGGCAAGGTCGATGATCCATCCTGATGATATTTCTGCTATGCGATCAGCATTGGTATGTCTCGAGAGTACTGGCAAAGCTGAAGTGGAATACCGGTGGCACGCGAAGAATGGTGATTATCACTGGTTTTCCAATCACATGTCCCTGATCAGAGATGCTTCGGGGCGACCGCTTTACCGGGACGGCTCTATCCGGGACATCAACGAACGAAAGCTCGCCGAGGATGACCTGAAGGAAGCACTCTCCGAAAAAGAAGCACTCCTCTCCGAGATCCACCACCGGGTCAAAAACAATCTGACCGCTTTTATCTCATTACTCAGTCTCGACGGATCCTATGAGGAGACTGAAGGGGGTAAGGCACTCCGGACAGACCTCCAAAACCGGGCCCGGAGTATGGCCCTTATCCACGAGACCCTGTATCGGACAGGGAAATTTTCGAAGGTGGATATGGGCATTTACCTAAAAAATCTCGTGGACCAGATTGCCAAATCATATGGTGTGGGTGAAGAGGTCCAAATAGTTGTTGACGTTCATGACGTGACCTTGAGTGTCGACCGGGCCACCACTGCCGGCCTGATTATCAACGAATTGGTAACCAACTCGTTCAAGTATGCATTTCCCCCGGGGTTCGACTGTATTGCGATACGGCAGGAACCCTGCACTATTCGGGTATCTCTGTCCCACGAGGATGGACAGGATGTACTGAGGGTGGCTGATAACGGCTGCGGACTACCTAGAGGGTTCGACCCCCTTACCTCAAAATCGCTCGGCCTTAAACTGGTAAACTTCCTTGCCCGCCACCAGCTCCGGGCGGATATTGAAGTCCGGTCTGATAAAGGAACTGAGTTTATCTTCAGTCTGAAAAATACCGAGGACAATACATGACCGGGGAAACTGTTCTGGTAGTTGAAGATGAAGGTCTTATCGCACTCCAATTGATCGAGATACTGGAAAAAGCGGGATACCAAGTCCCCGAACCTGCTTATTCCGGAGAGATGGCACTACGGACTCTCGAAAAGTCCCCGATACCCGATCTTATCCTGATGGATGTCGGGCTTGGAGGATCTATTGATGGTATCGAGACAGCCCGACTGATACGGCAGCAGTGGTCGGTTCCACTGATTTTTATCACGGCCTATACTTCTGATAAAATGCTTGCAGGGATGCGGAAAGTCGCACCAGATGGGGTCCTCATAAAACCGTTCATTTATACGGAACTACTTGACCTTGTGAGGAACGTAATTGATCACGCCCGATCCATATAAGCGCTCCGGGAAAATAACAACAATTATTCCTGTCATTTTGGTAAGATCCTGATACAGCAACATCACTAGATAGGACGATGATTTCTTTTGCTGTTCTGATCGTGGTTGAGGGTTTCTATAGAACCAAATAATTATTTTCTCTATGAAAAACAGAATATAAATGTTGAAAAAAGGAAAAAGATCAGTATTCCTTTTTAGCATTCATCCAGCATCTTCTTGATCAATCGCATGGTTTCTATCTTGAACTGGAAATGCTTGATCATCTCTTCTTTCATCATGATCTTTCCGTCGAGCATGCGCTTTGCCAGAGTCTTTTTCTGGTCTTCGGTTAACGAGTCCCACATCTCCTGCATCATCATTTCATGCTGCTGCATCATGCCGGGGTTCATTCCTTCGTGCATAAGATATCCATCTCCATTCTTCCGGTAAACCGGATATGTTCGTGCTTTTTCGGAAATGAAGATAAATTTTTGTCCAGCTTTCATCGGATGTCACATGCATCATAGGATAGGTTGTAAAACCCGAATTTTACGGCGTCGTTCTTTATCTCATTTTTTGAAACATAGACGAACCTTTAAATAATGATACCTGATTTTTATCTATACGGAATTTTAATAAAATGGTTGATGGAAAGGCAGGAATGGATCCTGAATCCACCCTCGAAGGCACCCATGTTCCCGGTAGAATAGCGAATGCACTACAGTTTAAAAAAATAAGGAACACGTTTAGATTTCCTTCCATCCAGGAGATTCCCCATTATCGGCAAACAGAAGAGCAACTCAAAAAAGAAACCGAAAAACTCACTATTCTTACGGACACTGCCCGGCTGTTGATGAGTTCGGAAAAGCCTGAATATTTAGTCAAGATAATCGGGGAACGGATGATGCAGTTCCTTCATTGCCATTTCTTTTTTAATTATCTTATTGACGAGGGCGGACAGGGAATACTGCTGAATGCTTATGCCGGTATCACTAAAGAAGAAGCAGAAAAAATTTCCAGAATGAATCTTGGCGATTCTGTCTGCGGCCGGGTTGCCAAAGAGGGTAAACGAATGGTAGTGAGTAATATCCACCAGTCAGACGATGAAGCAACCGCTTTAATTCGTTCGTTTGGCGCTTCCGCGTACGTATGCCACCCGTTGATCTATCAGGGCCAGACTATCGGGACAATCTCTTTTGGAACATGTGACCGGATCTCTTTTACCAGTGAGGAACTAGACCTGATGCAGGCAGTAACCGACCTTGTTGCCTCAGCGATGGCACGGAAAAAAACCGAAGATTCCCTGCGCGGGACAAGCCAGTACCTAGAGAACCTGATCAGATATGCGAACGCCCCCATCATCGTATGGGACGACCAGTACAGGATCCAGCGGTTTAATAATGCCTTTGAGTATCTGACCGGGATGGCTGCGGATTCAGTCATCGGGAAACCTCTTGATTTTCTCTTCCCGGAAAAATCCAGTGAAAATTCCATGGAACTGATCCGGAAAACAAGCAGTGGAGAGCGCTGGGAGTGGGTCGAGATCCCTGTCAGACATATCTCCGGCGGTACTAAAATTGTTCTTTGGAATTCAGCAAATGTCTATGACGCAGATGGCGCGACCATAGTGTCAACTATGGCCCAGGGTCAGGATATTACAAAGCTAAAATATGCCGAAGAGACTGCGGAAAAAAACGCGTCACTGTTGCAAGCGGCCCTTGATTCCACGGCTGACGGTATTTTTGTGGTTGATAATGATCGGAAAATTACCAGTTATAACAAGAAATTTTGTGCAATATGGGGGATCCCTGAACATACCCTTGATGCTGCACGAGAGGCAGCCGCTCTCTCGTATATCTCGCCGCTTGTCGAGGATATCCAGGAGTTTACCGATCGCAGGAATGAACTGTACAGTCATCCGGGCCGGGAAAGTTATGATATGGTAAGACTCAAAGACGGCCGGGTCTTCGAGAGGTATTCCAAGCCTCAGAAGATCGGTAACACTATTGTCGGCCGGGTCTGGAGTTACCGCGACATTACCGAGAGGATGCATGCTGAGGAGTTGTTGCAGGAAAGTCTTGAAAAATTCCGGATAATTGCCACCAGTACTCCAGACCACATTATAGTCCAGGATAAAGATCTCCGGTATACCCTTGTTATAAATCCTCAGATGGACCTGACAGAAAAGGAGATGATCGGGAAAACTGATTACGATCTGGTGTCAAAAGAGGATGCGGATAAACTGACAACGATAAAGAGACGTGTTTTGGAGACCGGGACTGCTACCAAAAATGAAAGCACCATTACAGGTTCCCGGGGTGAGAAAAACTATTTTGCGGGTTCATATGTTCCAAAAAGGAATAAATCAGGTGAGATTGATGGTATTATTGGGTATTTCCGGAACGTAACCGAGAAAAAACTGGCAAATGAAAAGATTATTTCTGCCCTGAAGGAAAAAGATGTCCTTATCCGCGAGGTTCACCACAGGGTCAAAAACAACCTTCAGATCATCACCGGCCTTCTTGAAATGACCCGATCAAGGGCGAATGATCCGGTCACCATCGGCATCCTCACCGATATGATGCTCAAGATCAAGACCATGGCCCAGATTCACACCCAGCTGTACCAGAGCAATCAGTCTGGCCAGATCAATATGGGCGCCCAGATTCAGGGTATGATTACTGATCTCTCCGGCATCTACTGCAGATCTGGACCCGGGATAAGATTTGAAGTGGATACGGAAGACTTCATGCTTCCGGTTGATATTGCAATTCCCTGTGCACTTGCCATAAACGAGGTCCTTTCAAATGCGTTTATCTATGCTTTTAAAGGACGCAAACAGGGTACTGTCCAGGTATCTGCACGACAGGTTGGGGAAAATCTCCATATTGTTATCCGTGATGACGGAATTGGGATCCCACCGGAAGTTGATCCCGATACAACGTCAAGCCTTGGATTAAAGTTGATCCGTAACCTTGTCCGGCAGTTACAGGGAACTCTTGCAATCGAAAGCAATGATCGGGGAACCACTGTGCAAATCGATTTCCCTCTAGGGACTCGTGGATGATACCATGTCAAAGATCCTTGTCGTAGACGATGAAGCGATAATCACCATGCAGCTCGAAGAGCGGCTGCATGCATTAGGGTATACGGTTGTAGGCATGGCGGCATCCGGGGAGGATGCAATCGAGAAAGCCAGACGCCTTTCGCCGGATCTGGTACTGATGGATATTGTTATGCCAGGAAAGCTCAACGGTGTTGAAGCAGCAAAGACAATTGTAAACGAATTGGATATCCCGGTAATTTTTATCACGGCATATGCCGACGACACCATTATCGAGAAAGCCAAACAGGCCCGGCCCTATGGCTATATCCTGAAACCCTTTAATGAACTCGAATTAAAAGCTACAGTTGAAATAGCACTTTTCCGGAAAGCATCAGAAGAGGAAATAAAAAAGAAAACCGCGGCAACGCCGGACAAAAACCGGGCCGAAATAGATTCACAAACTACCGGCATAACGGATCCAGAATACCTGGCACTTCCCGAGATTAAAACCGTCCTTTTAAAAGACATCTTTTCCGGAATTGTCCTCTTCTTATATGTGGATCCTTCAGTAAAGGAGCCGATATTCAAATTCGCCATTGAGGCTGGGATCCAGAAAGGAGGGCGGTTTTTCTTTGCCTATCACCAGTCATTGCTGCAAAAATATTTTCTTGAAGAGATCTCAAAAAAACTTCTTTTTACCCGGCGCATAAAAAAAGGAGAACTCTTTTTCCTTCCCCGTATCCTTGAGAAATGCACCTCAACCCTTCCCCCGGCCGTTTCTCAGGGTAGTCTTCAGGTTGTATTTGATTTTTCTGACACTGAAGAATTTGACGACATTGTTACCGTGAAAAATATGCTCCTTGAAAAAAGAGAGTCTGGTGTCCCTATCACGGGCATCATTGCCGTCAATATGGAAAAACTCGATCATAACCGGATCCGCCTGCTTTCGGAAGGTATCGCAAAAATCATTATTTCGACAGGCAGAGACACAACCATTTCCTTTACCCATAACTCGTTCGCGGCCGAAGCTATTACTGTCGTTCCCCAGTCCACGATTGAAGACGTGGTAAAAAAACTGCTCGAGCCGGTCATCCTTTCCACCTTAGAAAAACCGATTTCCGGATTTGATATCGTTCATGAGATCCATATCCGGTATAAGGTCCTGATTCCGCAGGCACGGATTTATTCATTCCTTTATGAGCTCCAGAAAAAAGGATATCTCGATATGAAGGTTTCCGGCAAATCCAAATTGTACTACCCAACAGAAATCGGGAAAAAATACATAAGGCAGAGACTAAATGAATTCAAGTTTGTTTTCCAGCACATTATCGGGGCTGAGGCTGCTTCTGATAAAAAGGAATAAGGTACATATATCTTACACAAAAGGCAGCGAAATTTTCTGCCAATTTTTGTAACAACACCTGAAATATCCGCATAACTATTTCACCTGAATCATCTATGCAGATACCATGAAACTCTTTTTTATTCCTGTTCGATGGAATTTCAGAGAGGAAGGTAAGTCTTCCCGCATTTTTTAATAATATCACAGGTGGGAAAAATATGATCAAGCCAAAAGAACAAAAAAAGGCAAGAAAACCCATCATTGTTCCTTATACAATGATTTCAAATTCGAAAAAAACCATCCATATCATCTGCCAGCTGCAGGGTGTAGCCGAGGAGAAGATACGAATTGATCTGGAGCAGGGCCAATTGAACATAGCGGCTGCCAACAATACCCGGGAGTTCATAAAAAAAATTACAGTTCCTGATGGATCGCAGATCAGCAGTAAAAAGTTCCACGAAGGTATTCTGGAAATACTTCTTGATCGACCCTCATAAAACACGACACGTACATGGACTTGAAGTGTGGGGTTTCCATCCTTTATGTGCATGTTTCAAAATATGTTTCAAATTTTGATATTCGGCAAAGAACCTATACCCTCTTGTGGTTCAGTTCCATTTCAGCGGGTATGGTGCCATGAGCGTTCGTTATCCGGGCGCCAGAGGCAATGAGCGTGTTTACCCTAAAAGAGAGGAGACCGGGTTCACTGCGGCTGAACCTTTAAAGGAGGTATAATATGAAGACGTTACCCCAGTCACAAAAAATGGTTCTTGAGATTCTAGGCACAGGCCGTGCTATGACCCACAAGGAGATTGCAGGGAAAGTGAGCTACTCGCCACGAACCGTCCGGTACGCGTTAAAAAAACTCAAGGAAAAGAAACTCCTCATCGAGAAGATGAACCTGCAGGACATGCGCCAGATCATTTACCAGTACCGATTTCAGGAATCCGTAGCGGAAAGTTCGTCCGGTTAACTTGGTACCTATTCCAGAAGATAAAGAAGCATATGAGCAGGGCAAGCCAATTCAGCGCGGTTAACTTATATAAGGATGTAGTAGTTGATGCGGAAAGCTGGAACGGCATTCCAACACCGGATGTAATAGACATAACCTGTAAGGCTATAGAAAAACGCGGAACTAAGGTTATCCCGGTTGCGGATGGTAACGAAGCCTTGGCTGTACTCGAGAAACTTATTCCTCCCGGTTCCGAAGTGATGTCAGGTTCCTCGACAATACTTATTGAGATCGGGTTAGAGTATTATATTGCTGGGGGATACAGTGGGTGGAACCTTTTACAAGCAAAAATTAATGCCGAGGACGATTCGGTAAAACGGGCAGAGATTCGGAGAAAGTCGGTTACTGCTGACTATTTCATCTCGTCTGCAAATGCTATCGCTCAATCGGGTGAAATCGTTGCCTGCGACGCCGGCGGAAGCCGTGTCGGCGCTTGGCCATATGCAGCCGGCCACCTTATCCTTGTCGTTGGGATCAATAAAATCGTACCTACTCTCGAGGATGCACTGAGCCGAGTCAGGGAGTATGTGTTCCCCCTTGAGAATGTACGGGCGATGAAAGCATAGGTACCCCGAGCATAATTGGGAAATGAGTGATACTTGCACATGAGAAGCAGGAAGGTCGCATCGCACTAATTCTTGTTACTGAATCTCCCGGGTATTAGGAAAGAAGGAATTTTTTCCAGACTTGATCAGGCTATTGTTTCATATAATGTCTCAAAATCTGATACTCAGGAAAGAGTCTATTATAGTTTCTGAGGAATATCCGAGCGAGGGTAATCTAGGAGGATGAGAAAATATGCCAGATTTATGCATGGGGTTTGAGGTGCACCAGCCATTTAGGTTGAACAGGTTTTTTTCCCCGGATCCAAAGAAAAAAGAAAAAGATCTCGATACGCTCTACTTTGATGGAATTAACAAAGAAGTGCTGGAACGAGTGGCAGATAAATGCTATGTGCCGGCAACTAATATTATCCTGGAAAAACTTGACGGAGGATTCCACTGTACATTCTCTTTTTCCGGGACGCTTATCGAGCAGCTGGAAAAATGGAGGCCGGATGTCCTCTCCCTTTTTGACCAGGTCGCAAGGCACAGGAATTCCGAGCTGCTCGGCCAGACCTATTACCATAGTATAGCTGGCTGTTTTGGCGACAAAACGGAGTTTATGGAACAGGCGGAAATGCATGCCAACCTGATGTATGATTTGTTCAGGATCCGGCCAACTGTCTTTGAGAATACTGAATTTACGTTCAATAACCACATTGCCTCATGTGTAAAAAAGATGGGCTATGCCGGGGCTTATACAGAGGGCGTCGACCGGATCCTCAACTGGCGCAGCCCACACCATATCTATACATGTGATGATGTGCCCGTCCTCCTCCGCGATATCCAGCTCTCCGATGATATTGCTTTCCGGTTTGGCAACCGGGGATGGGACAAGTTCCCTCTGACTGCAGATACATATGCTGACTGGATAAGCAACACCACCGGGGATCTCGTAAACGTCTTTATTGATTACGAAACGTTCGGAGAACATTTCTGGAAAGAGACCGGAATCCTTAATTTCCTCTCATATCTTCCCGAGGAGCTGGAGAAACGGGGTGTCCGTACAACCCTTCCGACAGAGGTGTTGGAGAATTACATGCCAGTGGGCGTTATCGATGTCCCGGAAACTATATCATGGGCAGATATTGAAAAAGACGCGTCAGCGTGGATGGGAAACGAACGTCAGCATACAGCATATTCCGCGATCCAGAAAGCTGCCGCGTTTGCCAAGGATAAGGAGATATGGCGGTACCTCCAGACAAGCGACCACTTCTATTACATGGCCTCGAAATTCGGGACCTGCGGTGAGGTGCACAATTATTTCAGCCATCACGAGGCTGATGACGCATTCAGGACCTATATGGCAATCCTTGCCGATTTTGAGAACAGGAATCTCCGGTTTATGAAAAACAAACGATCGGCAAAAACCCTGCGAACCCTTCCCCCGGAAGAGGCGTTTCACTTTACTTCACCTACCGGTTACGTGGGTTATGCTGCATACAGTCTCGACCAGTTCTGCGACCTTCTCCGGGTCATCCCGGCAGATTCAATTACCTATCACCAGGAACGGGGCGATATCGCGCAGTGGATCGAACATACACTCAAAGACCAGAAACTTGCAGAAGATATTATTGGCCGCAGGGACAAGCAGGACCTGATTACTATAATCAACGAGAGAAGGGTGGAGCTATGGAATCGCTTAACGTAGCATTTTTCTGCTGGGAGTCTATGTATGCCGAGCGGGTGGGGGGACTTGCCAATGCAGCGACAAACCTCGCCGAGACGTTGGCAAAGGATCACAACCTCCACTTTTTCACCCGTGGATGGATGCAGGACCAGGTCATCAATGGCGTCTCATACCATTATTGCCGGCCGCAAGGAGGTAACACCGTTCAATACTGCGAGAACATGAGTAACCAGATGGTGGACCAGTTCCGGCAGGTTGACGCTAAAGAGAAATTCGATATCTTGCACTTCCATGACTGGCACCCACTTCAGGCACTCCATCGGTTGCAGGATCGGGAGACTATACTTACATTCCATTCCACGGAATTTGGCAGGAATGGAAACCAGTTTGGAGACTGGTGGGAATACAAAGAGATATCCGGGAAAGAATGGTATGGCGGTCTAATAGCAAAGAGGGTGACAGCAGTCTCGACGGTAATGAAAAACGAGGTGATGCAGCTGTACAATATCCCGGATTGGAAATGCGACGTAGTCCCAAATGGCATTGTGCCCCGACAATATCACGCAAATATCGATCCCGGTGAGGTCAAGCGAAGTTACGGGATCCATCCGTATGCTCCCCTGATCCTCTTTATCGGCAGACTCGTGTACCAGAAAGGTCCCGACTTGTTTATCGAAGCGTTACGGACTGTATGCCGCGATCGTTGGGATGCAAAAGTAATCGTGGCCGGTGACGGAGGGATGAAGCAGTACCTTCAGGAACGGGCACGGGATCTCCCGGTCAATTTTGTCGGGTATATCCCGGATTCTGAATACATTCGTCTCCTTAATGCGTGTGACCTTGTTGTCATCCCCAGTAGAAATGAACCCTTCGGTCTTGTCCTTCTGGAAGCATGGAGTGCAGAGAAACCCGTGGTAGCCTGTGATGTCGGGGGACTTTCTGAGAACATCGATACATTCCTAAACGGGATCAAGGTACAAACAGACCCCGAATCTCTTGCTTGGGGGATTAGTACCTTAATCGGCGACCCCACAAATGCACAGGTGCTCGGAAGGAGGGGAAGAGCAAAGGTGAACCGGCAGTTCCTCTGGAGCCCGATAGCAAACCGTATGGAGGGGACCTACTCTCAGGTATGCAGCTAATTCATAATCGGTCGTTGTTATTTTCTTGATCAGCATTAACCAAGGGAACAGACCACTCCGTCCATAAGATTTTCGAAGGCTAATCAGGCACAGTCTTTGGGAAGGTATTGTCAGAAAAACAATATTTTTTTTGATTGCATCAAACATGTCGGGTTTTTTTAGGTTTCTAGTGACGGGTAATCTGTGTATCCTTTTTCTTCGCCGGTATAATACGTCGCGCTATCATCTTTATTCAATAGAGCATTTATCCTGAACCTCGCGGGAAGATCCGGGTTTGCAAGGAAAAATACCCCGTATGCGATCAGGTCGGCAACACCACTTTCGATTGCTTCGGTGCCGCTTCGGGCATCGTAGCCACCATTCAAGATAAGCGTTCCCTCGAATTTGTGACGGATAAGCGGGGCCATCTGCATTTCAGGTTTTATTACGCCCATTCTTCCCCCAATCGGCTCAACAAGATGAATATAACCGATACCCATCCTGCTCAGCTCTTGTGCAAGGTAAGCAAAGGTCTCGCGGGGATTCGAATCTGACATCGCATGGTTAGAGAAATGCGGTGAGATCCTGTATCCTACCTTTTTTGGACCCCACACTTTGACCACTTCTTCCGCGATAGTAAGAGGGAGGCGTGCCCGGTTTTTGAGATTTCCTCCATATTTATCCGTTCGATGGTTTGAGCCGTCTCTCAGGAACTGATCGAGTAAGTAACCGTTGGCTCCATGAATTTCAACACCATCAAAACCTGCCTTTTTCGCATTTGCAGCACCATCATGAAACTGCTTTACGATGCCCGGTATCTCTTTTAGTTCGAGAGCCCGGGGAACAGGAATCTGCTTTTTGCCCATTGGTGTATGGATCTCCTCACCAACTGGAAAGGCTGATGGAGCGACCGGGAGCTCTCCGTTAAGGTAATCCGGATGAGACATACGACCCACATGCCAGAGCTGGAGAAAGATTTTTCCTCCAGCACCATGAACAGCCCGGGTCACCTTCTTCCATCCCTTTACTTGCTCGGCCGAATAAACCCCGGGGGTCCGGTAAAAACCCACACCCTGCGGACTTACTTGTGACCCTTCGGTAATTATGAGACCGGCAGAGGATCTCTGCTCATAATAGGTTGCAGCTAATGGCCCCGGGACATTACCAAGACCAGCGCGACACCGGGTCATTGGCGCCATCACCATACGGTTCGAAAGCTCAATATCCCCCAACTTATACGGTGTCAAAATGCTCATGTAATCCTCCCGTTTTCAGAAAATTAATTCAGTATCCTCCACTGTAAAGTATTGTGGTTTGCGTCGGGATTGCGGTTGTTGAGACAAGTGTAGGTATATTCGGGACTGTACCGGAAATATTTGCGACATACCATAGATTATTGAACCCTTCGCCATTCGTATCACCGGATTTTGTATCATTCGCGAAGTAATAGAGTGGTCTTCCCATAAACAGG
This sequence comes from uncultured Methanoregula sp., assembly GCA_964409915.1. Classification (GTDB taxonomy): domain Archaea; phylum Halobacteriota; class Methanomicrobia; order Methanomicrobiales; family Methanospirillaceae; genus Methanoregula. The sequence goes on from CAYPEQ010000010.1 coordinate 56,623, forward strand.
GTCTGGTTCAACCCATTGGCCCTCGTCAGAGTGCTGAATCCAGCTGGATCCAATACCGATGGAACACTGATGGATCCGGCGCTGAATGGAGGCCATTTTTCAGGACATGACCCCGTACAGACACTCGAGCCTGGGGTATCTTTTGCGAAATAATACAATGTATTACCCATCTTGTCTACAAGGAACAATCCGAGTGTGGGACGCTGGGCAATCATCAGCGTTTCATCTGGTTTAACCACAAACCAGTTCTTGTTCACATTCTCTCCATTGACATCTCCTAGATTGGTATCGCCTTGGAAATAATAAAGGGGCCATCCCCGGTATGTGGTCTGGTTCATACCGTCAGCTCTGACAATGGACGAGAAATCAGATCCCAAAAGTGGTGGCGATACAGTAATCGAATTGCTATAAAAAACGGGCCAGATAACAGCGCACGAACCGGAGCACACACTTGCACCGCTTGCAGGTATGTCATCGGCAAAATAATACAACGTTTTCCCCTGGCCATCTACAAGGATATTTCCAAGCGAGGTAGGGGCAACCTTGATAGTGTCTGAAACAGGTGTGGCCTGCTGTGTTATTGACGGGAGAGTCTGGTTCTGGGTACATCCTGTAATGAGAAGTAATGAGGTCAATGCCAATAATACCATAATCGTAAACCAATCTTTCATACAACCACTTCACGGTAGAGCGTCTTTTCCCGAAAGGGAAGATAAGTATTTTGACAGTTTTCAAATTTTGGGACATCGTATGAGAATTAACCGACATACACCGGTCACTGTTTTTTTGGCCTGATTATCTTTCACGAACATCATCGGTATTGTCAATCAGTCCGTGTGCACACACTGCAAGGGCTTCTGTGGCAGTTGGAAAAATATGGGGCATTTGTGCAAGATCATCAACGGTCAGGTACCACATAACAGCGATGACGCCTTCCTGGATCATCTCAGTGGCGAGCGGGGCGCAGATATGAACCCCCAGAATTCTCCTGTTTTCCCGGTCGGCAACAATTTTCACGATACCTCGTGTATCACCGTCAATCGAGAATTTTGCCATTGAACTTAATCTGATACTATGTGATATGGGTTGCAAGCCAGCCCTTTGGGCGCCCTCTTCAGTCAACCCCAGCGAAGCAACTTGAGGTGTAGTGAAGATTCCGTGGGGAAGAAAGAAGTGATTAAACGATCGTTTTAGTTCCCGGAGTGCATTCGATGCAGCGATCTCACCGCCATATCTTGCTGCCGTTTCAAGCATTGGTTCACCGGTAACATCGCCGGCTGCCCAAATGTGAGGGGCCGATGTCTTCAATGTCGTATCAACGATGACAACACCGTCCTTTCTTATGTTCACCCCAGCAACGCCAAGGTTAAGTTCCCTGGTATTTGGGGAACGCCCCGTTGCAAGAAGGAGTTTTTCAGCAGTAATAACACGCTGTTCTTTACCAATGCTCACACTAACAGCTACAAAATTGCCTGATCGTTCAGCACGCGTTATTTCTACTCCGGTGAGGATGTCAATCCCCTCTTGTGCAAAATAACCCGCCATCAGGTCCGCGATCTCCGGATCCTCTTCAGGCAGGATTCTTGCACTTCTCTGGAGAAGTGTGACTTTAGTTCCCAGATGTGCGTAGAGCTGGGCGAACTCCAGTCCGAGCGCTCTACCCCCGATTACAATAAGTGTTGCAGGAATGTGATCCGGACTGAGTGCCTCCGTATTTGTCTGGAACAAAACAGATTCAATACCCTCAATTGACGGAATCAATGGTGAGGAACCGGTAGCAATAATAAATCTCTTTGACGTGAGTTTTCTGTTATTGACTTGTAACATATGAGGGGAAAGAAAGTGAGCTTCTCCTTCGATAAGTTCGACGCCGAGCTTGGAGAAAAGGTTATCGCGCTTTTTTTCCTTCAGTTTTTCCTGTAGCGCATTTTTTTCTGCCAGTACTTGTTTTAGATCGAGCTGGCCCTCTACAGAAATCCCAGGATGATCACGTCCACGGTAATAGTTATAACCGGCCAACGTAAGGAGGAACTTGCTCGGGATGCACCCGGTATTGACACAGGTACCCCAGAGCGGACCACGTTCGACGACTGCAATATGGAATGCACCGAGATGCACTGCAGTTGTAGCTGCAGAAACACCGGCAGCGCCAGTCCCTATAATAACCAAATCATACTCTTCAGTCATAATCCAATCGCCAAGGAAAAGAATTCTCTTTACCTGCTGGGGGGGTTCATCGGGGAATTTTAAAGGATCTTTCTTGAAAAACAATTTTTGAAACATAAATTGAGGTTCTGTCAAGTTGTCGACAGTTATTGAACTTTTTTGTCCCTTTGTATGGGAAGCCAAGCTGCCGACAATTGGACAAAACCTTTAGTACTATCACAAAAAACGAATCTGTGGAGGCTATCATGCAAAAGGTAATTTCAAAAGATGGTACACAGATTGCTTTTGATAAAATGGGTAAAGGCCCGGCCCTTATTTTGGTTGGCGGTGCTTTCCATTCCCGATCAGACCCACGAATGACACAACTTGCCAAACTTATGAGCAAATACTTCACAATATATCATTATGATCGACGGGGAAGAGGAGACAGCACTAATACACAGCCATATGCAGTAGAGCGTGAGGTTGAAGACCTTAATGCCCTTATCAAAGATTCTGGTGGATCAGTACATGTATTCGGGATGTCGTCAGGAGCAGTTCTTGCCCTGCATGCAGCCGCACGAGGTCTCGATATTAAGAAATTGGCGTTGTATGAGCCGCCGTTCAACTCCGGGGATGATGACGCCCGTCAGGTAGCAGCACGTTATACAAAACAGTTGACACTTCTGTTGTCGGAAGGCCGCCGGAGCGATGCTGTTGAACTTGCCAGGGCGAGCTTTGGGACGCCCCCCAATATTATCGACGGAATGAAACAGACACCTGTCTGGTCAATGTTTATGGCTGTGGCACCGACGCTTGCTTATGATAATGAAATCATGGGTGATGGTTCTTTGCCGAAAAAGTTGATCGCGTCTGTGATTATACCCCTCCTTGTTATAGATGGTGGAGCAAGCCCTCTTTTCATGCGTAATGCCGCAAAAGCAGTGGGGGATGCAGCTCCTCGGGCGCAATATCGTACCCTGGATGGCCAGACTCACGAATTTGATCCGGATATCCTGGCTCCCGTGCTCATTGAATTTTTCGCTTCCTGAAAACAACGCACGTATGCTTCCCTGGAAGTTCCGGCAAAGCAACAGAGCCAGCAAAACTAAAATTGATGTAATAGGGATCTACCGGCGAAGCAATATGAATCCTTATTGTCTCTTTTTCCTGAAGCGCAGGATAGCATAGACAATGCCAAGAATGACAGCGATCAGGACGGTGATATCGATCGGGCTCGAAACAATCGCCTGGATCCCCGTGAGGTTTGCCACATCTATCGTGACTTTCATGGGATCGGAGACGTAGGTATCATCGATAGCGTCATTGTACCGGATCTCCGAATCAAGTCCATATTCCTTAATCGTCGCATCGCTTGCTACACTAATCTGGTACATAGCTACTGCGGTCTGCCCGGGTGCGAGGTCGCCAAGGTAGGCAATATCCGAAGAACTGGTGAACGGATCGACAACACTGATGCGTGCCTCGGCGCTTTTGATCGTGGAATCCCCGGTATTCTGGTATTCCACCTGGATGGTCTGCCTGCTTCCCGGGCTCATCTGGATAGGAGGTGAAAGAATAGCAAAGTCCACTTTGCTGCCAACGTCAAGACCGACGGTCTGGGCAGTTGAATTAACAAAATCGCCCTCATCATTCTGGTAGACCACGACTACATCGATGGGATAGGTCTTGTTGATAGCATCGCTTGCCACCGCAACTTTGTACTGGCAGGACACTGTACCGCCGGCAGGGAAATCCCCGACATACACGCTGGTGTCAACGGGGCTTACCGGGCTCACGGTATCCTGAATGAGTTGTACCGTTGCTTTGGAACCGTCAAGCGACCCGACATTCTTAATGGTCAGGTTTACATATCCTTCCGCACCCGCGACCAGCTGATTGGATGTCGCCGAGACGACCTCGGGGATCACTTCGGGCTTAATGTACAACGGAACCGTGATCGTAACATTGTAGGGCAGGTAGTAATACCGGAGAGTATCTAAACCAAACTGGTCGATACGGGAATACTGAGTGTAACTGATATTGAGCGGGATCTGGTAGGTGCCACCGGCGGCATCTGCATTTACTTTCGCAGAGAACGTCGCCGTTGTCTGGGACTGGCTACCAATATCACCCACCATCTGGGGATCGGATTTTATCACTATCGGCGCATCACCGGGTTCCATTGCTACCGTAACAAATTTCGCCGTTGTCGGTGCGTCTGCAATATCGACAAGGTTAGAAGCGACCTCATAACTTGTACTTATCCCGTTATTTTCTATAACTACCGGTATCTGGATCTCACTGCCAGCTGTATACTGGTCTGTACCGGCGATATACGCTGTCAGATTCGGATTACCGTTGAAATATTTTGTCCCGGCAAGAGCCGGGGCCACGAGGCATGCGGCAAGAATGAGA
>CAYPEQ010000011.1:0-21205 GCA_964409915.1 uncultured Methanoregula sp.
AAGGGTACTTACCTAAAAAAGGATTAGCTGGTCTTATTGGGCTAAGAGGAGAAGACGCCCACGGGAGGTAAGCAGGAGAAGAATTTCGGTACTGGATTTCCCCCAGTCCAGATAACGTTTGGAAAGAAGGATACGGACACCGGACCGGACGCTGCTTGGGGGTATTTGTACCTATACTAGCCCACTTTTTATTGATGACGAAGATTTTCCAGAACATTTTCAATTTCCGTGGCAAACAGAAAAAAATCCCCGATATTTTCCTGTAACAGGTGAAAGGCCAGCGCGTCATCGATAGTCCCGTACCGGTGAACGACAATATTACGGAATCCTCTCATTGCATGAATCTTGTCCTGCATGATTGTGGTGATAATGCCTTTATCCACAAGATGCAGGAGAATATCCTCGTCTTCTCCCGGAATGCCAAGATTAAGATCCGTATTGAGAATGGCACAGATATCGAATACATCTTCAATGGCAAATTCTATTCTCTTGTAGATGCCATCTTTTACCAGTCCCAGATTGCGGAATTCGTTTTCATTTTTTGGCAAATGTTCCTGCACGAGCAGGACGCCGTCCCTGATTTCCTTTATCTTGACGCGGATCGCGGTTTCCCGTATGGTATTCTTTTTCATCGGATCGCATCCTGGCCGGTATAATCGTACAACCGGTGTTTGAACTCTTCAAAATCACGAAGCGTTTCGGTTGCTTTGTCATACAGAAACCGGATATTGCGGATGAAAACAGGCATACCTTTAAGTACCTCGACCCTTACATACAGCGGGAGGTGCTGGAAAACCTGGATATCATAGCCGGTACCTGAAAGACCGGAAAGGACTGCATACCGGAACCGTGCCGCATCCATACGTTCACCCTCATAATAGATGCAGAGATCGATATCCGATTCTTTTGTCATCCGGTTTTCTGCGGCTGAACCGTAGAGAATGATGAACTGTACATGCCCGAATCCCGGTAACTGTCGCATCCGGTTCACTACAGCATCCACGCGATTATGGAGGTCGGGTGATAGGAAAAAAGACTTCGCTTTCGTGGGCATGCTCCAATCACTCTCCGGGAGGATAGCATCCTTCATCATTTTAACTTTTCGCAACCATTTTTGGAAAAATGCAAGCCCCTCAACTTCCCGCCGTTATGGCAAACGCTGTAATGCAATAGGGATCGTCTTCAGGTTTCATACACCGAAAAAAGGAACTGACAGTACTTAAATAAAAAAGAGGATTAGCTGGTCTTACTGGGCTGGAGGAGAAGGCGGCCACGGGAGGTAAGCCGGAGAAGAATCTCGCTGCTGGATTTACCGCCATCCAGGTACCGCTTGGAAAGAAGGATACGGACACCGGACCGGACACTGCTCTCGCTCCTTGCCGGAGACAACACGTTTACGATATGATTGATATGGCAACCTTGTTTATCTGCAACTGCCTGGAGTATGTCAAGCTGGACGTCGGTGGGCACAAAGACCTCGGGTGTTTCAAAGGAGATTTTTTCCATAGTTTCCATATATTGTCCTGGTGATTTTGTATCAGAAACGCGGGAGAAAGGATCTGGTTTTTGATCCGCCCGGCGAATCACCAATATAATATAGGGCTTATGAGATGATGTAACCATGCATCCGCACACCCGGGCACGATTATCTGGAAGCATAACATAACCGGTATTGCATGACACAAGCCCCCTCATTCGCGTATCTCTGCGACGCCGCACGCTCGCTTGGCGCAGCCGACGCCAAAGTGATCCCCGCTGCAGATATCATCGTCGAGAACCGGGTCTCATTGAAATGCCGGGCCGGCTGTATTGGCTACGGGAAGAAACTGACCTGCCCCCCGTTTGTCCCGACACCGGACGAGTTCCGGAAGACACTTTCTGAGTACCAGTATGCCCTGCTGGTAAAGTTCATCTCCCCGGCAAACGCCGAACCTGACGTGATCTGCTCCATCTACCGGTACTGGCTTGACCCGGATGCACCTGCGGTGAAAAAAGAGGCCGCGACGCAGTTCTGGAAAGACCATTTCAACGGCACCGGCGCGTTTGCCCCGATGATGCTCGAACTGGAACGGGTTGCATTCAACGCGGGGAACCCCTTTGCCCTTGCCTTTGTCAACGGATCGTGCCGGCTCTGTGAAACCTGTAATGTGAAGGGAGGTATCTGTGTCCACCCCACGCAGGCCCGGATCCCTGAGCATGCCGTGGGCGTCAACATGGTGAAGACCGCAGAGAAGGCAGGGATGCCGATCCGGTTCCCGGTGCAGGGGCACCCGGAACTTATGGCACTGCTCCTGATAGATTAACCGGAGGGGGAATGAGAAACTGGTTAAAACCGGTAGATTGGAGGAAATCCCCTGTCCTTATTCTTCGTTAAGATTCATCTCCAATATTTATCTGTACCTGCGAACCAGCCACAATATATACATGATAAAAGCTGGAGAGATATATCCGATGTTGAAATGTAACCGGATCTTTATCGATACGAGTGACAGCAATTAAAAAAATGAGTAATTTTCTCTAGACACCGGCACTTCATGAAAGATATGCAAAAACCGGGTCAAGATGCGCAAACCCAATCAGATGCCCTGCTGAGCGTTTTTGTGACTGATCTCCTCCGTATACTACAAACGACCTGTCAGGAGTGTTCGCTGATAAGGTATTCCAGTATGCAATCTCTTTGAAGTAATCATTGTTCACAGTCCTCCCCGACTTTATCTCAACAGGGATCAGGTCTCTTCCTCCGTGTTCGATGATACAGTCTATTTCATGCCCGTGTTGATCCCGCCAGTAGTACAAATTGGCTTCTTTTGCCTGATTGAACCGGTATTTCAAGAATTCAGTAACAATCAGCGATTCAAAAAGACCCCCTTTCAGGGAATGGTAGCTGATCGTATCCGGACTCTGGATACCTGCCAGATGTGCGGCAAGTCCGGGATCGGTAAAATAGAGTTTTGGCATCTTCACAAGACGCTTATTGAAGTTTTTATGATGAGGCCTGATAAGGACGATGATACTGGATGTTTCCAGAAGTGACAACCATTCCTTTGCCGTATTATGGGTAATCCCGCAATCCTGGGCCAGAGAGGAATAATTTACAATCTGTCCGTTTCGATAAGCGCACATTTTCATAAAAGTCTGGAATACAGAGAGATTCTGCACTTGTTTTAACTGGTGCAGATCGCGCTCGAGATATGTTTGAATATATGACGAATAAAAATCCGCCGGCTCAATCGTAGTACTGTACAATCGGGGAAAGAAGCCGGTATAGAGACACTTTTCAAACGGTGTGATTGAGATTCCCTCGCGGGAAAGCTCTCTCATGGAAAGAGGCAATAACCTGATGATCCCAACACGACCGGCAAGTGACTGTGAGATACTTTCCATTAATAAAAAATTCTGTGAGCCGGTCAGAATAAAATGCCCGGGTTTGTTATGCGTGTCCAATATACCCTGAAGATAGGAAAAGAGTTCCGGAACTCTCTGAGCTTCGTCAATAATGGCACCGGTCCGCTCAAACTGCGCCAGAAAACTCCGGGGATCCTCTTGTGCAAAAGCACGGGTGTCAGGGTCTTCCAGGAGGACATACGGTTTATCGGGAAAAACCGATCTGACAAGTGTTGTCTTTCCTGACTGGCGGGGGCCGATGACAGACACCGCAGGAAATCCTGCTGCAAGTTCTTTAAGTTTCTTTTCTGCATCTCGTTTGATCATGGAGAGCATCCTCATAAGGATTGGACAAATTGTAAATTACTTTCTCAATCTGCCAGTTAGGTATTGGGCAGGTATACTATAAAATCCATATTCATTTTGGAGGTACACCCAATATCATAGGGTGGAAACAACTACTATGCAGGTCTCAAGAACGACACACCGGGAGATTGAGGATCTTAACTTCTTTGTTTATGTATCCGCAAAAATGCGGGGTACCCTGACCTCTTCTATCCAATGCCGGGGCCAAGCCTGTTCATGCTTGATCTCTGACTCGGTCCTTTGGTAATGATCCGGTCCGGCAGGAAGAATTAGTATAAGACCGGTGAAAGAGTAGTATCTGCAATGTGATGCTGGCAGATGATGAAAGTTACCCCCACTGACTAATTATGATGATGCAGGGGACTGATGCCACATCACATCAGGAAAAGAGGAGTGACAGGAACGCTGTCGCTTCCTTGGTTCCAAACATCCCTTTTCGTGCTTCTTTCTCAGTTAAGCGTGTGCAGGTATCCGTACCTTTGCCCGTCACCATAAACGGTACCGGGTCGCGGGAATGCGTCTTGATCCGGATGGGTGTCGGGTGATCCGGGAGAACGGCAACGATACCGTCAAACCCTTCCCGTATGGCACCTACCACCTTGTCCACATTCTCGATGGCCCGCACTTTTTCCTCAATGCTTCCCAGATGCCCGGCTTCATCCGGGGCCTCGATATGGACATACACAAAATCGAGACGTTTAATTGCATCGAGGGCATAGCGTGCCTTTGCCATATAATCCGTGTCAAAGTATCCCGTGGCTCCGGGGACATGGATAACCTCCATCCCGGCACACCGGGCAATCCCGTTGAGGAGATCGACCGCCGATATCATACCTCCAGTACGGTTGTATTTTTGGGAAAATAACGGAAACGCCGGCTTCCTTCCGCCGCTCCACGGCCAGATCTGTGTCGCCGGGGGTTTTCCCGCTTTTACCCGGGCTACGTTTACCGGGTGTCCGTCGAATACCTCACGGCTCTTTGCCATGCAGGATCTCAGGATAGCCGCATCCCCGTTCCGGGGAAAGTATTCGGCGATCGGTTGCCCCACGATATCATGTGGTGCTGTCGCATCTGCGGCTGACCCGTTGGGAACGACAAGGAGGTTGCGGTAGCTGACTCCGGCTTTTACGACAACACCGGGAAGTTCCGGGGCAAGCGAGGCAAAGAGTGCGGCTCCTTCCTCACTGGATATATGGCCCGCGGAAAAATCCACCATTATCTCATCTTTAACGGTTACAATATTGCACCGGTACGCAACATCGGTGGGTGCGAGATCGGTACCCATACTCAGCGCCTCAAGGGGACCTCTGCCGGTATAGTACTGTGCCGGCGCATAGCCGAGGATAGACATGTTTGCAATATCACTTCCCGCTTCAAAACCGGAAGGTATTGTCTGCAACAGGCCGCACGCGCCTTCCTGTGCCATCTGGTCCATGTGCGGCGTCTTTGCATATTCAAGAGGAGTTTTCCCCCCTATCTGGGCGAGAGGCTCGTCTGCCATGCCATCGCCGAGAATGAGAATGCATTTCATAAAAATCCCTTTACGAAGCCTTGAGGAGATCGCGGGTCGCCATCCTCACGCTCTCCCGCGATCCGAGCTCAGGTTTCCAGCGCCTGCTTTTGATCCGGTCCAGAGATAATTGCATCCGGGGGACATCGCCCACCCAGCCGCGTTCGCCGCCGGTAAACCGGAATTGTACATCCGGTAGGTGCATTTCCTCAGCCACTATCTCCGCTATACTCCGTACATCAATCCAGTCCTCAGAGCCAATATTGAAGATGTTGACCGTATCCCGTGACCGTAAAGCAAAGAGCATTGCGGCAACACATTCATGGACTTCGAGGTAGGACTTGACCTGTTTTCCATCCCCGAGAATCTCAAGCTCGGCCGGGTTTTCCCTGAGTTTTCGTATAAAATCCGTGATGACACCATGACCGCTGCGCTCGCCGACAATATTTGCAAACCGGTATATCCAGGATTTCATGCCAAAGGAATGGCAGTATGAAGAGATCAGCGCCTCGCAGGCAAGTTTGCTCGCCCCATAAACCGAAATGGGAAGCATCGGTGCATAATCCTCCGGTGTTGGGATGACTTTTGCATCGCCGTAGACCGTGGATGTTGAGGTGAACACCAGTTCCGGGACTGCATGCAGGCGCATTGCTTCAAGCACCCGGTACGTGGCCATGATATTATTCTGCATGGTCGGGTCGGGGCTGATTGCGCTCTGCCGGACATCCGGATCCGCCGCAAGATGGAAAACCCGGTCTGCGCCTGCAAGGTGTTCCTGCCAGCCATCATCGAGCAGGTCGCTCTGGATAAACCTGACCTTGTAATCGTCAATATGCCGGGCGATCGTCTCGCGGCGCCCGGGAGAGAGAGAATCGATGACGAGCACTTCGTTACCCTGTGCAACGAGCGTGTCAACCAGATGGGAGCCAATGAATCCGGCCCCGCCTGTCACCACATCAAACATCAATACCTAATATGTTGCCCATGCTATAGGATTACTGCTATGTTCATCGGGATTGACCACGGCACGACTGGCATGCGATTTGCATCAGGAAAAAAAAGGTTTAAACTGACGCGTGAGGAAGCAACCGGGTTTTCGGTTACAAACCTCGACCGGATCTGCACCATTGATGAGATTGAAGGGATCGCCCTATCCTATTCTATGGGTGATAACTTTGCGAAGATCACCCGGATAGAAAAAGTAAAAAACCGGGGGATCGTCAACCGTGAAGGCGCAGGTAAACATATTGGCGGGGGTACGAAGGTATTTGACGAGATTAAAAAAAGTGGTATACCCACGATAGTAATACCCGGCCTGCACCGGGGATCTCCGACCGATCCACGCTTTAAGGTCTACTCTCACCAGTCCAGTCCCGAGAAGATAGGGATCGCGTACGAGGTCTGCCATGACCTGGGAGACGATGTTGTGGTCTCCGATACCAGTTCTAATACGGTTACCCTTCTGGTCGCGGCGGGAAGGCTTGTCGGGGCCTTTGACGCCTGCATATTTGCCCCCGGCACCCGGCATGGCGCGCTTGATGTCGATGCCATCCGCCGGATTGATGAAGGAAAGTGTACTGCAAATGAGGCATTCCAACAGGCTGGGGTTGAGTACACGGTTCCCGACGAAGACAATCTCCGTATAAGAACCGTCGCGATGTTCTCGGCCATGGAATGCGCCGCGCTCCTCCTCCTGAACCCACGCGCGAAGATCGCTCTTGCCGGGTCAATTGCCCCACTTATCGCCCCCGAGGTGGAATCACTGCTTGGCACCGATGTGGCCGTGTACGATGAATGGTGTGCGTCCTCTGGCCTTGGAAGACTTGCCCACGATGTCTTTTCCGGGGCCGGGGATATTCTCGGTCTTGAAGTAGATCGTTAATTTTTCGTATTGATGCGAGCGAAATTTACTTTCTCTTTTCATGATGAAAAGAAAACTACTCTTTTTTTTGAAATTATCAAAAACTCTCACGGGATTCTTTTACTTAAACCCGCAATAATCAAGAATCAAGACCAGACTTTTTCCCTCTTAAACCAGGTGCCGGAAATTTCTTCGGAGAGATCACATATCAGCATTATTAATAATGATAAATGGACATAGTACACTGCAAAATCTTGAAGTATAGTAGGATGAACTACCGTGTGTAAAGTCACGATAATTTACACAACTGGTTCGTTAGTTATCATGAAAAATTACTAGGGGATTTTTCCTTTGAGAGAACTACGTATCCACGGCAGAGGGGGCCAGGGATCGGTCACCGCTGCAGAACTGATTGCAGTTGCTGCATTTGAAGGAGGCGTTTTTTCGCAGGCGTTTCCGGCGTTTGGGGTCGAACGCCGTGGTGCTCCGGTCCAGGCATTTGTACGGTTTGATGACCGGAAGATCCGGCTGCGAAGCCAGGTCTACGAACCGGACTATATCATTGTCCAGGACAGCACACTTATTAAGGACGTGAATGTTTTCTCCGGCGTAAAGAAAGGCGGAATCGTTATCGTCAATACCGAAAAAGCCCCGGATTACAAGGTGCCGGATGGCGTAAAACTGATTACCATCGATGCAACATCCATTGCCCTTAAAGTGATAGGCCTTCCGATAACCAATACCTCGCTCATGGGAGCATTTGCCGCTGCAACCGGGGAAATAAAGTTCGATGCGCTCACAAATGCACTCATGCACCGGTTCCCCAAAGAACTGGCTGAGAAAAATATCGCAGCTGCCCGCCAGGCGTTTGAGACGGTAAAGGGGGCGACTGCATAATGGCACTTGCTGTAGGATGTCGTGCCCGGCCCGGAAAATCGAGGGACAATAAGACCGGATCGTGGCGGGTCTTCAAACCCATCTTTGACCATGAAACGTGCTCCAAGTGCGGGACATGCCAGATTATCTGTCCTGAGGGATGTATTACAGAGGACACTGAGGGGTTCTTCGATCCCGATTATGCATACTGCAAAGGATGTGGCATGTGTGCAGAAGAGTGCCCTAAAAAAGCGATCACTATGATACAGGAGGAGAAGTAGATGCTTGAAATCACCGAAGGTTCGCATGCGGTTGCAGAGGCTGTGCGGCTCTGCCGTCCACAGGTCGTCTCTGCGTACCCGATTACCCCTCAGACCCATATCGTCGAGGCGCTTGCCGATATGGTGGCTGACGGGAAACTGGATGCTGACTATATGACGGTCGAAAGCGAATTCTCTGCGCTATCAGCCTGTCTTGGGGCAAGTGCAGCAGGATCCCGGGTCTATTCAGCGACTACCTCCCAGGGGCTTGCACTGATGTTTGAGGTCTGCTTTAACGTCGCCGGTATGCGCCTGCCTATCGTCATGACGATTGCCAACCGTGCACTCGGGGCACCTCTTTCCATATGGAACGACCAGCAGGACTCGATCTCCCTTCGCGACTCCGGCTGGCTCCAGTTTTACGCAGAGGACAACCAGGAAGCGACCGATCTCCATTATATTGCCTATCGCGTGGCAGAAGATCACAAAGTCTTACTCCCGGCAATGGTCTGCTTTGACGGGTTTATCCTCTCCCATACCTATGAACCAGTGGACATGATCTCACAGGAAGACGCCGACAACTATCTCCCGAAGTTTGCGCCAAAGGAACGGCTTGATGCTGCCGATCCGATCAGTTTCGGGATGTATGCAACTCCTGAGTATTACCTTGAGTTCAGGTACGAGACGGACAAGGCGCTCAAGGACGCAAAGTCGGTGATCCAGGCTGCCGGGGCAGAGTTCAAACAGATGTTTGGCCGCGACTACAGTGCGATGGTCGAAGGATACCGTATGGATGATGCAGAAACGGTCATTGTTGCAATGGGTTCGATCTGCGGTACGATTAAGGACACAATCGATGACCTCCGGACTGAGGGAGTGAGGGTAGGGCTTTTGAAAATCCGCGTGTTCCGGCCGTTCCCTTCAAATGAGGTTGCACAGGCATTAAAAGGAGCGAAGCGGGTTGCCGTGCTTGATAAGAATATCTCTCTTGGCGCAAAAGGTGCCGTCGCATTGGAAATAAAAGACGCCCTTTACGGTTCCGGGATTCCGGTGTACGATTACATTGTCGGTCTTGGTGGAAGGGATGTGCGCAAGAAGGATATCCGGGAAGTTGTCGCCCTTGCCGGCAAGGGACAAGGCGACATGTTTGTTGGCCTGCGTAAAGAGGTGCTTTAGTCATGGCAGACAAGACCTGTGAACTTTTCGACTGCGGACACCGTGCCTGCGGGGGATGCGGGGCGGCGCTTGCGGCTCGGCTTATGCTTAAAGCCGCAGGGACAAATACAATTGTCGTCTCCTCGACCGGATGTATGGAAGTATTTTCCACACCCTATCCAGAGACTGCGTGGAAAGTCCCATGGATCCATTCGCTTTTCGAAAACGCATCCGCGGTAGCGTCCGGGATTGAATCCTCGCTCAAAAAGCAGGGGCGGACAGAGAAAGTTGTCGTGATGGCTGGCGATGGGGCAACCTTCGATATCGGGATGCTCTGCATCAGTGGGGCATTCGAACGAGGTCACGATATCACCTACATCTGCTATGACAACGAAGCCTACATGAACACCGGCATCCAGCGTTCCGGGGCTACACCCTACGATGCAAGCACGACGACAAGCCCGGCCGGGTCGCGTTCGTTTGGGAACAAACGGCCTAAAAAGGACATGCCGGGAATCCTTGCAGCCCATGGTGCACCCTACGTTGCAACGGCATCAATTGCCTATCCAAACGACCTTATCCAGAAGATTGAGAAAGCCATCAATACACCCGGGCCAACGTATGTGCAAATACATGTGCCCTGTTGCACCGGTTGGGGGTTTGAAGGCGAACAGACTCTTGCAATAGCAAAACTTGCCATAGAGACGGGTCTCTGGGTAAATTATGAAATGGTAGATGGACAAGTCACCAAAGTTAAAAAAGTTCTCAGGAAACCAGTTGAGGAATATCTCAAGACCCAGAAACGGTTCCGCCACCTGTTCAAGCCAAAAAGACAGGACGCCGAGATCGTGGCCATCCAGGCTATAGCCGACAAAAACGCCGCAAAGTATGGTACCGATATCAAACTTAAAAAAGAATAAACTCACGCAATTTTTTTGGATTGATTCCATTATCGGGCTCCTGAATGAACACTGTTTCCGCGCGGTTGAATACGTGCGAATTCCCATCCAGCCTGTTTATCACGTAAATTTTTATGAACCAATACAGACGGTTTTAATAGGTTCCAGTCTGACATTAGTAAGTTATCGGGCTCGTGGTCTAGCGGTATGACGTCGCCCTTACACGGCGGAGGTCGCCGGTTCGAATCCGGCCGGGCCCATCGGTTCTGAATTTCTACGCTTTCAAGCGAGAGCCTTTAATGGCTTTTGAGAAAGTACTAAAAAAAAGGTTCAATAAGTCGGTACCGTGGCATTGCCTGCAGCATTTGCCTTTGTGATACTGTCGACCTTTATATCAAATGTGAGGTTCTGACCGGCGAGGGGTGAATTTGCATCTATTGCTACCCCGGCATCGGTGACATTGATGACCGTAATAATCCTTGAACTGCCGTCCTGTGACCGCTCGTACATTTTTTCACCAGGAGTGACGTTTGACGAGAACTGGCTCTGGGGAACAATAACAATGAGTTGCGGGTTATAAGCTCCATAGGCCTGCGTATAGGGAATAGTAACAGTCTTTTCCTGGTTTACTTTCATACCCACGACCGCGGCATCAAAACCGGGGATGAGCTGACCGGATCCGACAGTAAAGGTCAAGGGGGTGGAATTTACATTTGTATCAAATACTGTTTTATTATCAAGCGTCCCGGTATACGTCACGCTTACCGTATCCCCTGCCGCCGCAATAACTGACGGGGAAAAGATGAGCAGATATGCAGCAACACAAATGATGATAACCGCTACGACTGCTACGATACCCAGTAATGTGTACTGTTGTTTACGCGCAGCAGCCTTTTTCTCTTTGCCTTTTTCTTTCTCGGATTTCTTCATGATTCTCGCATCTAGGATTGGCCGGTAAACAATATACCATTACCTCTCAGATACGTACCCTAATTATTATCCCAAAAACATTACAATACGGAAAAGACTGCTATGGATAGAAAGGACACCTTAACCCTATCAGGAGCCATTTCATCCCTGCACAAAACGCTCCGTGAAGAGGTACGAAAAGAGCAGGAGCGGGACCGGTCCCTGTATGCAGCAGGGACATCGGGAAGGGTCACCCTCATTATCCTTGGAGCGGCAATACTTGCAAATATCCTTGTTTTCCTTAAAGATCCATTATTCCCCTTTCTTTTTATTTCCGCCAGTTTTTTCCTGTTTATGATCTATTTCATTACTCTGCTCATACCCCATAACCTCCTGCATCCTTCCCTGCCACAGACAGAAATCTCCCGGTACCTCACCGGACTTCGTGCTACCGGCATAATCACGAGCACAAAAAGGTTCACCCGGGTCTTTCTCAACGCTTTTTTTATCAACTCCCGCCCGCTCTTTTATGGATTTGCCCTCATCTTTTCCATCGATATTGTACTTGTTATCGCCATGGCTCATTCAGGGGCCCTCACGCTGTATCACACCGGGATCGTCCTTTTTGAATCGTCCGCCATTATTCTGTTCTATTTCCTCGTCTGGAAACTGGAGCCATATACCATAGATTTTTTTTCCGATGTTTCCGGGATGAAAGATCACCTGCTCAAAAAGAAGATCCCTCATAAGGTTGTTTCTTTCCTGTTCCTGCTTGGTGCGGCGCTTGCTCTTATCGGCATTGTCTCGACAATAATTTTGCTCCCGGGTTTGACGTTCAATGACATCCTGTCGGTTTCAGAAGTAAAGGAACTCGGGAATTTTTTTATCGCAATTGGCATGATCATTTTCACCTTGTACGTGATCGTACGGTACATTCACGGCATTACCAGCCGTGACCTGCTTAACCGGTTCACAAAAGACAAGACTGATTGTCTTTACCGCCAAATCGAGATCACCGGGGACACTACCCGGTTTTCCCGCACCGCAGAACAAACAGATGACACTGATTTTTCCGCATTGCAGAGGGCAGCCGAACTCTTACTTGAGGCGCAGATCTACCAGGTCGAAAAAAAGACCCTTTTTGGTACATTTCCCGTCTATATTGTCAATCCTGATTTTTCCTGGGTATTCTCACTCCAGACACCACTTGATGAGGAAACGCCCGGCCGCTGATGTTTTTAATTATCCTTGTCTTTGACATTCCCCGTCTGGTTTGAAAAACTACCCCGATTGTACTTTATTTATAGATGGAAAACTCATGTAAAACGTAGTGCCTATGTCCGAAGAAATAAAAACTGCAGAGGTGGCGGGAAGGAAAGTGCAGTGGGATCCTGCACAGATGCGAAAAATCCAGGAACATCCCTGTTTTTCCGAAAAGGCATGTCATGCCTTCGGGCGATGCCATATTCCTGTGGCGCCGAAGTGCAATATCCAGTGCAATTACTGTATCCGGGATTTTGACTGCGTCAACGAAAGCAGACCGGGTGTTACTACAAGGGTTCTCAATCCTGACGAAGCAATGGACATGGTAAAAAAAGTCACGGAAAAATACGACTATATCAAGGTCATAGGTATTGCCGGTCCCGGGGATCCGCTTGCAAACGAAGAGACGTTCGAGACCCTCCGCAGACTTCACGAAAAGTACCCGGGAGTTATCAAATGCATAAGTACAAATGGTCTCCTCCTGCCGGACAAAATCGATCTGCTTGAGGAATATGATGTAGGTAATATCACGGTCACGCTCAACGCAATCGATCCGGAGATCGGAGCGAAGATCTACCAGTTCATCGATTACCAAGGAAAACGATACACAGGCATTGAAGGGGCAAAACTGCTCCTCTCGCAGCAGTTAAAGGGTATTGAGATGGCTGTGGCACGGAATATGATCGTTAAAGTAAATACAGTCTATATTCCGGGCATTAACGAAGACCATATTGTGGATATTGCAAAGAAGGTCGGGGAGATGGGGGTGTATACCTTCAATCTTATTCCCCTTATTGCCCAGTATAAGTTCGCCGACATCGCCCCACCCACGCCTGAAATGAAACGAAAGATGCAGGACGCCTGTGGAAAGTATGTTAAACAGATGCGGCACTGCCAGCGATGCCGTGCCGATGCGATAGGAAAACTCGGACACGATGTGCAGTCATGCATGTATGAGAACAAATAATTCCCGTCTCTTTTTTCCATGCTCGTTTAAACCAGTTAGCAATTAAAAAAGGGATTTCCGGTTTCTTCCCGAGAACCCTCTCGATTTTCGCACTCTTTTGACAACAGTCCGCGGATTTAACAGGTGTTCACCGTGTGATCCCAAGGGTTGGATAGGTAGATTTCTCTGCACCTGCGCTCCCGATGATTTTGTTCAGTTCACCAATAATTGACTCAAGCGAGGGGGGGATATCGGTCTCCTGGGTCGTTACGGTTTTTCCCCGGTAACTGATAGTGTAGGTCACGATGTCCCCCCCCTGATTGGCAGCAGGGTAGTTTGTCTGGAGATCGGAAAACTGCGACTCGTTAAGCAACACGGAAATAAGGCCAAGATCCGTGGCGTTCAATGTGGTTTCGGCATTAGTGGATCCCCCGGAGATCACGGCGACCCCATTGTCGAAGATGACAAGGCGATCGTTAATGTTGGAAACACCCCCGGTCCGGTGGTAGTCAACGAGCATTGAGGGAGGCGAAGTTGTGGTGGGCGGTAGCGATTTTGTTCCAAGACAACCGGCGCACACGAGAATGAGAGCAAGAGCAAAAAGAGGGAAGAGAGGGATTATTTTAATACGCATCACTCCGGAGATTTTGTGGTTTGTGGATTATAACTGGAGGATATCTGTTTTTTTGGTTTTTGCCGCTGATTTGCGCTCAGGAAGAACATCTTCGAGAGCTTTTACGAGGCTGTCCGTCTTTTCATTGTTAAAGATTGCCTTAAAAGCTGCAAGCTCAGTGGCATTCATTATCATAATGCCTTTTTTCTTCATGGGAAGCCCGTGCTCGTTCTGGGGATTGATATCAATTGCAAGCGATGCAGGGCGGTTTTTTGTAGCAGGGAGCCGGATAATGGCGACCCCGGGAAGGGTGGTCTGTTTACGTTCCCAGTCGCCGCCTTCTTCAATGAAGGCCTTGAGCGTTTCAGTTAATTCCATGAAAGAACTGTTAATCTATATATTAAAAGTCTATCCGTTCCATTGCGAAACTAAAGAGAGAAATTGCCCATTGTACGCCGGCATAGATAAAAAAAAATTGTCTGCCAGATTCTAAAACCTTTAAAATCAGAATAGCTGACAGAGCAATGCATCATGGCAAGAATCGTGCTTTCTTCTGAAGAACCTTTTTCACTTGACCAGACACTTGGATGCGGACAGGTTTTCCGTTGGGACCGCTTGCCGGATGGCAGCTGGTGCGGTGTTGTGGGCGACCGGGTAATCCGGTGCCTGCAGAAAGGAGCTACCCTGACGTTCAAAGGTGCTGATGAGACATTCATCCGGCATTATTTCTCCCTGGACCTTGACCTTGGGGCGATACTGGAATCGATTGACGTGGATCCTTTCATCCACCGGGCAATTGAACGGTGCAGGGGCCTTCGTCTTGTACGGCAACCCCCGTGGGAGTGTCTGTGCTCGTATATCTGTGCCACAAATTCCAACATACCCATGATCAGGAGGAGGATCGCGTCCATTGCTGAAACGTTCGGCGATGAAGTTGAACCAGGTGAATCGAAGTTTTTTTCGTTTCCTCATCCATCAAAGATTTCCTGTACCGGAGAAGCATCGGCTCTCGCTGCTTGCAGGCTCGGGTACCGCACACCTTATGTTTTCAGTACATCCAGTGAAGTTGCGGCACAAAATGACTGGGCTACAACCATTGCCGCGATGCCATATGAAGAAGCCCGCTCACAGATAATGAAATTTTCCGGTATCGGCCCAAAAGCGGCGGACTGCGTCCTGCTCTTTGCATTCCAGAAATACGATGCCTTTCCGGTTGATGTCTGGATCCGGCGGATGATGAGAGAGTACTATCTCACAACACTCAACAGAGATAGTCCACTGACCGGGCGGGAATACAACGAGATACGAACATTTGCCCGTAACCATTTCGGGGAGTACTGCGGCATTGCCCAGGAATATCTCTACGCAGCACGGGAAGGTTCAAAGACCTGAATCATCCCATATATGTCAACCCGGCCTCATCCAGGCACATGATACCCATGGACCGCTTTTCA
Source organism: uncultured Methanoregula sp. (assembly GCA_964409915.1). Taxonomy (GTDB): domain Archaea; phylum Halobacteriota; class Methanomicrobia; order Methanomicrobiales; family Methanospirillaceae; genus Methanoregula. Next base: position 15,497 of record CAYPEQ010000011.1, read on the forward strand.
TTTTCTCTCCTGCCAAAACCGATCGTAGCACTTGTGTGTGCAACTGTCCTTTTTGGGACGGCAACACCACTTCTTAAAATTCTTGTCGACGGGATGTCACCCTTAATCCTCATTGCATTTCTTTCCGTTGGATCAGGTGCCGGGATCCTGTGCTGGATGATGGTGAGTGATCCCCATTATGCGAAGGCCCGACCCCCTGCTAGCAGAAGGCAAATGTTTCTTTTGGTAGGAACCGTCATTATTGGCGGCTTTGTAGCACCGGTGATCCAGTGTTTTGCGCTTGTTATTACTCCGGCTGCGACCGCGGCACTTCTTTTAAATTTCGAGATCGTGTCTACGGTACTGCTCGCTTTCTGGGTGTTTCATGAACCAGCTGATAAAAAAATGGGATTAGCCCTTGTTCTTATTTTTGCTGGCAGTATACTCCTTGGCTGGAACAGTGACAGCGCAATCGGTATCTCCCTTGGGGCTTTTGGTATTATCCTGTCCGGATTTTTCTGGGGCATGGACAACAACTGCATGGCACATATCACGGCCTATCCACCCGGGCATATCGCATTATTTAAAGTGATTTTTGGCGGAAGCATCGCGGCGGTACTGGTTATCATCCTTGGTGAACATCTGCCGGGCATTAACCTCATTATGCTGGCAATTCTTACCGGATTCTTTTCTTTTGGCTTGGGCCTCATCCTGTTTATTGTTGCACTTCAGGGTATGGGTGCAGCCCGGGCAGGAGCCATTTATGCGGCGGCACCGTTCATCGGCTGCATAGCTTCACTTTTTGTCTTTTCCGATCCCCTCGGCAGCCAGTTCTGGTTTGCGGTTCCTCTCTTTGTCGCAGGAGCTTTGATCGTTATCTACGAACAATGGAAACTGGACAAAAGTGCCAGAGCCGATGACGTACCTGCAGGCAATCCCGAGAGGAAGTAAGTTCCTTTAATAAAAAAAGGATCCTTAAAAAATAACATCGGAATTTTCAGGTTCCGATATCCCAGCTGCACTGGTATTTCTTCTGGGCCGCACTGAGCTCATCAATAGTGAGACCAAGAGATGCCAGTTTGAGTCTGGCAACCTGTTCATCGATTTCCTGAGGCACCTCATATACACCGCCTTTGAGAGAATCGCCGTGTTCTGCGATATACCGGGCACAGAGCGCCTGCAGGGCGAAACTGAGATCCATAACTTCGACCGGGTGGCCCATCCCTTTTGGCGTGGCGAGGTTGACGAGTCTTCCTTCGGCAAGTATATGGACCGGTTTTCCTTTGAGCATATAGGTCGTGATCCCGTCACGCTCGATGATAGAGTCCGCTTGTTTTGCAAGCCACACTAAGTCGATCTCGACGTTGAAATGACCGGCATTTGCAAGGATTGCACCTGCTTTGAGTTTCCCGAAATGGTTCTTCCCAATTACGCTGGTGTTTCCCGTAGTCGTGACAAAGATGTCGCCGATAACCGCTGCCTGGTCCATTGTCATGACCTGGTAGCCATCCATGTGTGCTTCAAGTGCCCGGCGGGGATCCACCTCGGTAACGACAACCTTGGCACCAAGACCATGGGCTTTACGGGCAAGGCCCCTGCCGCAGTATCCATACCCTGCAACAACGAAATATTTGCCAGCAACCAGAGTGTTTGTGGTTATCATAATTGAGGAAAGAACACTCTCTCCTGTCCCATGCACGTTGTCAAAGAACCGTTTCATTGGTGTGTCATTAACTGCAACGACGGGAAATTCGAGTTTTTTCTCTGCTGCCATAGCCCGCAGACGGTGTATACCTGTCGTTGTTTCCTCGCACCCCCCAATAACTTTCTTGAGTAGTTCGCGGCGTTTCGTGTGCAGGTAATGGATGAGATCCATGCCGTCGTCAATCGTAATGGATGGTGCGGCATCAAGGACCTGTTCGATGGCGGCGTAATATTCCTCAACAGTACAGCCGCGTTTTGCGTAACAATGAACATTTTTTACTGCGTTTAACGCTTCTGCCACATCGTCCTGTGTAGAAAGGGGGTTACAACCTGTGATGTAAACTTTTGCACCACCAGCGGCAAATGTCTGGACAAGGTTTGCGGTCTTTGCCTCAACATGGAGGGCCATGCCGATCGTCATGCCCTTGAAGGGCTTGTCCTTCTCAAATTGTTTTCTTATAGAGGCAAGCACAGGCATATACTGCGCCGCCCAGTCAATCTTCAACTTACCGGTATTCATGAAAACACCCTTCGCAGCCCATCAGCCTGCGGCATGGACTGCTTAATCACGTACCCAGTAAATAAGGTGATAGATGCAGATAAACTTCCCCGTGAAAACGGTCTGGCAGATAGGTAGATAGCATTTTAGAAAGAAAACAAGAATGAAATGGTGCTCACACGACGGATTATCCCCTGTCTTGACTTAAAGGACGGAAGGGTTGTAAAAGGGACAAATTTCCTTGGTCTGCGGGATGCCGGTGACCCGGTGGAACTTGCCGAACGCTACAATGAGCAGGGGGCTGACGAGGTTGTGTTTCTGGATATTACCGCATCAAAGGAGAAACGTGGGATTATCATTGAGCTTATCCAACGCGCAGCTGACCAGCTCTTTCTCCCCCTCACGGTAGGGGGAGGGCTTCGATCCCTTGACGATATCCAGCAGATTCTCCGGGCAGGTGCCGATAAAGTAAGCCTGAACACAAGTGCAGTGCACGATCCAAACCTGATTACCCGGGGCGCAGAGTCATTCGGGACCCAGTGTATCGTCGTCGCGATGGATGTCCGCCGGAATTTCTCGCCGAATCCGGCAGCCGTGTCGGTAACACTGGCTGATGGGAGTACCTGTTGGTATGAAGTTGTAATCTATGGCGGTAGCAAACCGACCGGGAGAGATGCAGTGTCCTGGGCTAAAGAGGCGGAGGAACGAGGGGCCGGGGAGATCCTCTTAACCAGCATGGAAACGGACGGCACAAAAAACGGGTTCGATATAGCAATTACCCGTGCAATATCAGAATCGGCAAATATCCCGGTAATCGCGAGCGGAGGTGTGGGTACCCTTGACCATTTCTATGATGGATTTACCAAAGGAAAAGCGGATGCCTGCCTTGCAGCAAGCGTTTTTCATTACGGCGAATTTACTGTTTGCGACGTGAAAAAATATCTTAACGGGAAGGGTATCCCGGTACGGCTCTGAGATCGAGTTCAAACGCTGCAACCGGTTGTTCCAGCTCGAACGCTGTCAGCACAGCAGGATGGATCTCGCCACATACGCCCACTTTTTTTCCATCGACGACGATATCGGCCCGCCTTCCTTCGATAAACGCCTCATCATCAGACACTTCTGCAAGATAGGTGATGCCAAGTTCGCGGAGCACCGCATCTACGTTAGCATATGCCTCAGAGAAATCCGCAACAGTGTGTGTGCTGACCGCGGCCAGCCTCTGGGTAGTCTTAAGGTCAGAAAGCACATCGCCGGTTGCAAAGAGGCGTTGTGGGAGTTCCCGGTGCCGGTTGACCTGGAGCATCTCAAGGAGAAGGGGCAAAATCTCTGTTCTCACGACAGTGTACTCTTCACTGATAGGGTGCATGAGATGGAGGGTCGAGGAGCACCGGGGTCGATTCAGGTAATCGCAAAGCACCTTCTCATTTGTCAGGGTAAAAGGCATCATCTCGAGGTACCCGAGCCCTGCGAGGATCATACGAACCTGAGCTGCGATTGTGTTTACCGGATTTTCTGTCCCGATAGAAAAGGTAGGTGGAACTTCTACGCTGAAGTTCTCGTACCCGTAGGCAATTGCAACATCTTCAAACAGATCCCAGTCGTGCATAATATCAGCCCGGTAACAGGGTACCTGGACTCGGACCTCGTCCGTCCCGACAGGTTGTGCCCCGAACCGCATTTTTTCCAGTAGTCCTGCCATCTGTGGGGCAGAAAGGTCAACACCGACGAGATCCGTGCATTCCCGGACACTTACGGTACGCTCTGACGGGTTAAGGTTGGGAATAACATCTCCATTGATTTCAACACTTTCGATAGTAGCACCCGCTTCGGCCATGGCAGTACAGATAATGTTTGCCGCAACGTTGACTGCACGCTGGTCGGTACCGGTGACATCAAGCAGAATGTTTTTCGTTCCCGTAGTTACCCGGGTTCTTTCCCCGTTGATAATGGGCGGGAATGAACAGACATTGTCCTCATTATCGGTGATTAGAGGGAAGAACGCGAAATCCTTAACAATTTTTGCGTAGTCCCGGCCTTTCGGGTGCTCGATAAGGATTTCATCGAGAGTCAGCTCTTTGGTAAAATCGAGCGGGACAAATTTCCTGCTCCGTAGCGCTGCTTTATAATGGAACGGTGCTGTGATGGTGTCGAGATCATGGATACCGATAGCAACCTTGCTCCGGCCCCTCCCGACCGCCCAGTGCAATGCTTCCTGGAGCGCCATGACTGAAAGGATGGATTCGTCATCGAAAGAGACGTTACGGATGACTGCTGAAGCCAGGAAGGGGCGGATATTTTTCAGATTGGGATCTACGGTGAAGCTGATCCCGGATGGCTTTACCGAATATACCGGAAGGCCGGCCTCAATATCAAGAAATCCCCGCATAGCGCGGGCAACACCTTCAACCGAGAAGAGATCAGGACGATTGGGAAAAAACTCGACATCTGCATGGTCTTCTTCCAGGCGTTCGACCTCGGACCCGATCATGGGAAGACGTTTTAAAATGGTGTCCCGATCGGTACCGATGAGTCGTTCGAGATACTTGTAAGAAAGACTGATGATCGCCATGTTACACCTTCCTCCTGGTTTGTGCCGGGGCATGCACCGGACTATTTCTGATCCATTCGAGATCACTCTGGTACAACTGCCGCAGGTCCTTTAATCCCAGCCGCAGCATTGCAACACGGCTTACCCCGAGTCCCCATGCGAGCACAGGACACTTCACACCCCAAGGATCGGTTACTTCCTGTCGGAATACACCTGCACCGCCCATTTCGACCCAGCCAAGACCATCGACCCAGATCTCCGGTTCGACCGAGGGTTCCGTGTACGGGAAAAAACCTGGCCGGAACCGCACATCGGAAAATCCCATTCGCTGGTAGAACTCTTTTAAGAACCCAAGAAGGTGGCGGAACGTGACACCTTTGTCCATTACGATTCCTTCGAGCTGCTCGAACTCAGGTGTATGGGTAGGATCAATTGCTTCCCGGCGGTAAACTCTTCCGATGCAGAAAGCCTTGACCGGAGGCTCAGGGTGAGTGGCAAGATATTGGATGGAAAGACTGGTTGTATGGGTACGGAGCACACACTGTTGCGCTTTTTGGGGATTCCATTTTCCGCCCCAGCCGGTAGAAGAAGTGTTCCCGCCATGTTCATGCATATCACGAAGACATTCCCATCCTTTGGGAAGCGATGCTTCCTCTTTGAGATAGAAGGTATCCTGCATTTCCCGTGCCGGGTGATCCTGGGGCTGGAAAAGCGCATCGAAGTTCCAGAACGCACTCTGTACGATTTCCCCATGCATTTCTGTAAAGCCCATCTCCAGGAGGATCTGGCGCATCTCATCTATGAGCCGCTGGTACGGGTGAGATTTTCCCGGGTAGACGGTTTTTGGCAGTTTTTTTACGTCATACTTGCGAAGGTTTGCGGTTTTCCACGTGCCGGACAGGATCTGGTCCCGGGTGAGGTTCCCGATCTCCTCTCTGATATCAAGACCCTGATTTACAAGAGCGGTTCCCTCATG
>CAYPEQ010000011.1:21305-41151 GCA_964409915.1 uncultured Methanoregula sp.
AGCCCTTTTTTTCGCAACTGACCAAAACCGATTTTGAATGCTGGATGACCCTGAAGGTCTGCAAGCGTTGTGCCTGGTTTAATACTGTTGAGGATTTGCGTCTCAGGCAATCCTGTATGGAGATAGGCCTTTCCTTCTTCGGTGTATTCGAACGATTTCTCAACAATCCGCTCGACATTCACAAGCCCTTTGTCGTCGGTAAGGTGAGCCCACTGGACAACTGCTTCCGGGGTCGCATTAAGGATAGCAGCGAGATGCACTGAATCAGTCTTCTTCTCTTTTGAAAGCGCAGCAAGCAGCCTTTTTTCGTTTAATGTCAGTTCCGCCATCGCTTCACACCTCAATTGTCTCCGCTGCCACGTCCATCTTCTCCTTGAATTCCTTTAAAAATGCCACAACCCGGTCTGCAGTTTCCTTCTTACACTGACCGCAGGTAATCTCACCAGACCGGCACCTGCGATGGATTTCCGCAAGGTCTGCGTCATCGGTCACCATATGGAACATGTTGAGCAGGTAAAGCGTACATTTGTCCGGTTCACCGCCAAGCCGTTTCTGTTCCTCAAGGGTACTCCTGCCCCCGGTAAGACCGCTCATTACTTTCTTTCGTATCACTGCCTCCGGTTCAAAAAACGAAATCAGGCTCTCGGGAACACTTGACGACATTTTACCACCGGTAAGCCCGGGCAGGAAGACATGATAGGTCGAGGAGGGCGTGTAAAACGCATAGCCCCCAAAGGCCCTTTCAATTTCCCGGACCTTCGCACTTACATCAGCACATCCAATGCCCCGGATATCAACATGGCCCTCATATTTCTTCGCATGGGGAAACGCTTTTTTTATCGCATCGAGCGCTGAATCAGGGGCATTCTTCGAACGTACACTGATGTACTCGTCCCGTTCTTCAACGGTAAACATCCTGAACTTGTTGGCAATCCCCCGGGTGAGCCGTATATGGGGATCCTGATCGATTCCCACGGGCACCAGAGTTGGGGCCGGTTCCCCTTCAACCTGCGGGTACAGGATATCGGCCACCTGAGTAATCACGCTGTCCGCATGGGCAAGCGCAGTTTCCGGGGAAAACCCATAGATTGCAGTGAGTTCGGAAAAGTTCACCTTGGTTGCCGCTTCGAACGCAAGATCCTTGAGCCGGTTATTTTTGCTCTGGAAATAAGTCTCTCCTTCAAAATCCAGAGCATAGAGACAGGAAAGGTACTCCTTTCCATATTCCCTGCATTTCTCCCAAGAAAGTCCCCGTACTGCATATGCTTCCCGGTCTGCGATGGTCACATACCCGGTTGCCCTCTGTTGAATATGCCAGACGATTTCTTTCATAAGCATCAGGTGCCCGAGATGGGGATGGCCGCTTGGCATAAACCCGGTCAAAAGATAAAACGGTGTTTGGTTGCGGATGGCCCGGGCTATAGGGAGATAGTCGCGCTGGCCGACAACGATGCCCCGACGCATGAAATACGGGATTTCGGGGAGTTCGGAAAGCACTGGGGCGATTGGATCTATACCAAATTCGGCAAACGTCTTCTCAACATCCAGAGACGGAGTGCTTGACCATGGATTAATCGAGGATTCTGGCATACCGGGTAACTCACGGGGATAGTTTCAGGGAAATTATTAACATTGTCATTTTAGAGTTTAATACGGGCGAATTCGACGAAATGGATTCCGTTAGTATGTACACAGCCAAACAACATCTTCTTTTTGACGCTGTGAGCCATCCTGACTGAACGGGAAATGACACTCATAGGCAGAACCGCCTCCTTTTCTATTGCATGCACCAGCATATCCGAATGTACATTTTTACCACAATAAACCCGGAAATGATGACCGAACTTGTAGCCGGTCCTTGCAATAAAATCATGCCGGCGGAGTTCTGTATAGACCTTGTCTTTAGCAGCAAGTTCCGGATCATTTGATTTTGCGGCCTCAAAAAATTCCGCAGAAGCCAGCGGTAAATCGTCTTTTGTGAGTCGAACAATTTCTTTACCCATCAGATACAGCAGTTCAACCGGCGAAATCATCAGCCGTTCGTCGTCAAACCGTTTCCCGAAACCGGCTTTTTCCAATTCAGACTGAGGGGGCACGCGGATCATTGCAGATGAGCCTACTAACACTGCATCGGAGGACCCTATCTGGGGAAGAGGAAGACCGGGGTCAGCCAGTTTCTGGATCTTGATCTCGTAATAGGTCAGCTCTTCCTCATCATCAACAACCGCAAGAACGTATTGTTTACGCATGTTCCTTGCTGTAACCACCTCTTCGATCAGCTTCGTAAACCGGATCGGGTCTCGTTCTGCGAGGACACGGACAAGATAAAGTGATTCCCCGGTCCCCGGTTTTTCACCACGACGGAATACCCGAAAATCGTGCGGACCGGTTTGGACAACATACCCACGTTCGCGAAGATCGCGGTACACAAGAAAACTTCGCAGGAAATTGCGCTGGTCTGCGTATTCAGAAAGGAGGGAATCAAACGAGTAACCCGGTACTTCTATCCTCTTGCGGTGAAGCAGGTAGAGGGCCTCCTGCGGTGCCAATCGTATCCCATCACCTTCGGGACGTCCGTACCCACTCTGGTCGTACAACACACGTCCGTCCCTGCCAGTCAGCACCGAAGTGCCATCAAAAGACGCCTTCACGTGCAGAGCTATAGGAAGTTTGGTATAATAAGGACTTAGGGGGATTCCTGATCTATGCTGCTAGCTCGCGAACTTTCTTAATATTACCCCGGTCATCACACCGTTCATCCACGGGAGTTTCGCAGATAAGAGGCAGGCGGGTAAACACCGGGTTGTGGAGGATGCACCTGAAGCCTTCTTCACCGATAAACCCCATACCAATATGTTCATGCCGGTCAAGGCCACTCCCGAGATCACCTTTGGTGTCGTTTGCATGGATCACTTTGAGCCTGTCAATACCTACGGTTTCATCAAGCTGCGCAAGTGTGGCGGCGAGGCCGGCCTCAGTTCGCAGCTCATATCCTGCAGCAAAAGCATGGCAGGTATCAAAGCAAATCCCGATCCTGTTGGATAGTTCGATCCCATCTATGATTCCCTGAATATGCTCAAAACTGCTTCCGACACTATTTTTCTCTCCGGCAGTATTTTCCAGGAGCAGCATGACGTTTGTATCGGACGATGCAAGTGCCATGTTCACCGCTTTTATTACCCGGGCCCTGCCTCCTGCTATCCCATCCCCGAGGTGATGGCCAAGATGCGTGACAAGATAGGATATTCCAAGCCTTGCGCACCGGTCAAGTTCGGCCTGAAGTGTCTGAACTGATTTATCCCAAATCTCCACTTTTGGCGAGGCAAGGTTGGGAAGATAAGGCATGTGGTCGACCGGTATAAGACCGGTCGTTGCAATTTTCTGCCGGAAAAGGATGCAGTCATCATCGGTCAGGGGCTTGAACCCCCATCCCCGGGGATTGCGCGAGAACATCTGGAAAATGTCGCAACCTGCGTCTTTTGCCCGGTCGACAGCAAGGTCAAGTGAACCGGCGATAGAAACATGGACGCCCACTTTTACCTGTGCCACGGTCAGCCACGCTCCGGTATTGAAATTACCTGCATCTGATCACCATTGTGGTTCATTGGTACATGGAGATTGCGATCGATCCCACGTCAACAAACAAAAAAGAAAAGTTAGTAACCGCGCCGGTGTGCGAAAATAACAGCAATTCCAAGACCAAGGATACTGAGTGCCGAAAATGGCAAGCCTGATGGTTGGGTCGTAGTGGCAACCGGAGCTGAAGCGGTTGTCGGTGCGGGTGATGATACTGCCGATGCAGATGTACTCTTCATACCAACCGGAGGAACAATAAAGATAAGGTAGTCGGAGATCGGCTGGACGCCGGTCATGAGGGCGTTGCCGGAACAAGCAGATGATGAGGCTTGGCCATTGATGAAGGTTACATTAACACTTGATGCATCATTACGTCCGTTAAAAAAGAGCGAACTCCCGGGGACAAGGCTCTGCGAGGCAACAACCATCGCACCACTCTCAATCGTCACGTTTGATGAGACTGCGGTGCAGATTGTCCCGGTACACACGGAACAGTTCGGAGCGGTAGCCCCATTTACCGAATAGTCACCGACGAGTGATATCGGGAGACTGCTGATATCACCGATCTCATCAGTGGCATAATTCGCACTGGGACCTGAGCCGTACAGTTTTGCAAGCGCGATCCATTCCCCACCGGTCCCACCAAAACTCACCGCGACAACCTGATCATTTTTGGCAAACACGGAGAATGCAGCCGCATCGGGGACGGTACCGGTAATCGCTGTGGCGTTTATAGGACTCCACGAACAGACCGGCGCAGATGTGCCCGAGCCATAGTTGCAGCCGTATTGCTGGGGATTCAACAGGGTCAGGGTGTCATTTACCACAGAGATATCTGATACCGTACCTCTGACCGTCACTTCAAGGACAGCTGCACCGGCCGGGATCATGCAGAACAACAGGACAAGTAGGGCTGCACACAGGAAAAGATGGCAATTTTTTTTCATAGCAAAACACATCCGACGTTAATATCGTCATGGCTTGATCGACTTCGTATTATAAAAATCCCCCACATTTATTTCCGGAATTGTAAAAACTAGGGTGCAGTACCATTATTTGTCGCATCTCGTTCAAATCGTGTGTACTCTACTTTGATGATGAAGGACGGCTAACGTCTGTGTATGCAGGTTACCTTCCTTGGGACAAACGGCTGGTATGATTCCCCTACGGGAAACACGGTCTCGGCACTGATTACAACCCGGGACTATGACATAATTCTTGATGCAGGAAACGGTATCTCGAAAGCAGACCGATATATTTCTCAGGATAAACCGGTATTTCTGTTCATCAGCCATTTCCACCTTGATCATACCGAAGGGCTCCATACACTGGTAAAATTTCGGTTCAGAAAAGGACTGACAATTTGCGGTCAACCAGGCACAGCAGAGGATCTTGCAGGTCTCGTCCGAGAACCCTATACCGTGCCCCTTGACAAGGTCCCCTTTGCAGTTACTGTGACCGAACTTCCCGATGGTACCCACGAGATACCATTTAAAGTTACCAGCCTGCCGCTTGTCCACCCCGTTCCCTGCCGGGGCTTCAGGTTTGAGATAGACGAAAAGGTCGTTTCTTATTGCACAGATACGGGCATATGCGATAACGCTATTACCCTCGCACGCGGCGCAGATCTCCTCATCACCGAGTGTGGCTTAAAACCCGGCCAGAAGAGTCCTGACTGGCCGCATCTCAATCCAGAAGATGCGATCCATATCGCAAAACGGGCAAACGCGAAACGCCTCGCACTCATGCATTTCGGGGCCGAGGTGTACAAAACACTCGATGAACGGCGCCATCTGAAAAGGCAGTTTGAGAGAGAGTGCCCGGGGCTTGTAGTATCTGAGGATGATATGACTATCGAGGTTTGAGAATTTTTTTAGTTAAGGGACTATCAATTCCGTTTTCTCTATAAACCGGAAAACCCATCACTCAGGTATACGTAATGGACCTCCGAGCGCTTATTCCAAAGGACGCCCAGACCTTTAAAACCAAGACCATCGATAAGCTCATAGAGTGCACCGGTGGGGAACATTCGCTCAGAAAAGTACTTTCACCGCTTGATCTTACCCTGATGGGCATTGGTGCTATCATTGGCACTGGCATCTTCGTGATCACGGGTGTAGTTGCGGCAAACTATTCCGGTCCTGCACTTGTTGTCTCTTTTGTTATTGCCGGGATCGTCTGCGCATTTGCAGCCCTCGCATATGCAGAGTTTGCTGCTATGGTTCCGGTCTCCGGAAGTGCTTACACGTACAGCTATGCATCACTTGGGGAGATCTGGGCATGGATCATCGGGTGGGACCTTATCCTCGAATATGCTGTTTCCATTGCAGCGGTGGCGGTCGGGTGGTCGGGATATGCCACGAGCCTCATCGCAGGTGCTGGAATAATACTTCCTGCTGCTCTCATAAACCCTCTTGGAACAAACGGGGGGCTCATCAATCTCCCGGCGATGGCAATCATCCTTCTGGTCAGCATCGTCCTCATAATCGGCGTCCGGGAAAGTGCCCGGGTCAATATGGTGATTGTGGCAATAAAACTCGGTGTAATCTTTCTCTTCCTCTATCTGGCCTTCGGTCACATCCGGCCAGCTAACTGGGTGCCCTTTATGCCATTTGGTTGGAGCGGAGTCATCACCGGTGCTGCAATTGTCTTTTTTGCCTACATCGGGTTCGATGCAGTATCGACTGCAGCAGAAGAGGTCAAAAACCCAAAACGAGATGTACCTATAGGTATTCTCTCCTCTCTTGCGATAGCCACCGTCCTTTATATAGCGGTCTCAGCAGTTCTTACCGGGATTGTCCCTTACACGCTCTTTGCCGGGACAAGCGCGCCGGTCGCCTTTGCCCTTGAACAGATCGGGATCTCTTGGGGATCAGCACTCATCTCTGTCGGAGCAATCTGTGGGATCACTTCAGTAATCCTTGTGCTCCTGTACGGGCAGACCCGTATTTTCTTTGCCATGTCACGTGACGGTTTGCTCCCCGGACTCTTCCGACAGATCCATCCCGTTTACCGGACCCCGGTAAAAGTGACCATCCTTGTTAGCACGGTAACCGCCCTCCTCGCCGGCTTTCTCCCACTGACCACAATTGCCGAGCTTGTCAATATCGGAACCCTTGCCGCCTTTATTATTGTCTCTCTTGGCGTGATCGTTCTCCGCTATACACAACCGTCCCTGCCCCGGCCATTCAGATGTCCTTTTGTCCCCTTTGTTCCGATCCTTTGCATCCTCTCCTGCGGGTTGCTGATCCTTGCGCTCCCCCTGGTTACCCACCTGAGATTCGTCCTCTGGCTAGCTGTGGGTCTGGTGGTCTATATCCTTTATAGCAGGCATCACAGCAGGATTAACGATGATACGAGCACTCTCGACTGCTGGAAATAGTGAGCAGAAAGAAACGTATCTGGTGCTACGTCAAAAAAGATAATTACTTTTTGAGTTTTTTCATTACCCATGCCATATTCTCGCCAAGTACTTTCATGGTGTTGAGCCCTTCATCGTCGTGTTCCACATCGCCGGGTGCAAGCCCGATACCGACATTCCAATAACACGAGCCCGGAACCACCATTTGGCTGATGAAGAAAAAATGGTTGATCGTATCGAATGTGTGGATCGCGCCGCCCCGGCGCACAGCCACAACCGCAGCACCTACTTTGCGCCGGAACATGCTACCATTTGCCATGGCGACAAAACCTGATCGGTCGATCAGTGCCTTCATTTCGGCGGTTACATCTGAGAAATATGTTGGTGACGCAAGAATGATACCGTCAGCCTCGTCCATCTTACTGATGCATTCGTTTGCGAAATCGTCATTTACACATCTGCGATCCTTGTTCTCCATGCATTTCATGCAGGCAGTACATCCATGCACTTTCTTTCCCGCGAGTTGAACCAGTTCAGTTTTGATACCTTCTTTTTCGAGTTCGGCAAATAGTGTCCGCACAAGGATTGCAGTGTTTCCATCTTTGCGGGCGCTCCCGTTAAATGCGACAACTTTCATGATGTTCTCCCATTAATTGTCCTACTGATTCCCGGTAGAATCGCCCCGCTGATAATACATTAAGTTACTTAAAAGAACCTGATACTGGAATGTAGTGAAATAACCCGGATATGCACATTTGCAGATTACGTACAAGGGTACATCTTATGAGCCCGCGCGCCAAATAGTCGTGCGATATGAATACAAGAGTACAGTTTTCCGATCTCTCCCTTTCAAAAGAGATCGCGAAAGCTATAGAACAAATGGGCTTTGAAGAGCCCACCCCCATTCAGGCACGTGCTATCCCTCTCATCCAAAGTGGCCGGGACGTGACGGCGCAGGCACAGACCGGCACCGGAAAAACCTCGGCATTTGGAATTCCGGTCATTGAAAACATAGATCCGACCCAACGGGTTGTCCAGACCATCGTGCTCTGCCCGACAAGGGAACTCGCCATTCAGATTGCTGAGGAATTCTCCCATCTTCTTGCCTATCTCCCAAAAATTTCAATCCTCCCGGTCTACGGCGGCCAACCTATTGAACGCCAGCTCAAGGCTCTTGCGCATGGTGTCCATATCGTTATCGGAACCCCTGGACGCGTGATGGATCACCTCAGACGCCGGACCCTCGCACTCGACCATGTTTCCATGGTCGTTCTCGATGAAGCCGACCAGATGCTCGATATGGGATTCCGGGAAGATATTGAACATATTTTAAAAAGTGTCCCCCAGAAAAGACAGACGCTTCTTTTCTCCGCGACAATGCCCCAGCCCATTATCGATATCTCAAAACGATTCCAGAACAGGCCTGAGTTTGTCCGTATAGAGTACCAGGAACTCACGGTTCCTGCTACCGAACAATCCTATATCGAAGTCAAGGATCGGGACAAACTTGATTCCCTCTGCCGGGTAATCGACGTCGTCGACCCCCAGCTCGCCATAATCTTCTGTAATACCAAGAGACGCGCAGAAGATCTTGCCGGTCATATCAGGGCACGGGGTTACCGTGCCGAGGAACTGCATGGTGATCTAAAACAGACCCAGCGGGACCGGGTCATGAGCAGTTTCCGGAAAGGTACAATCGATATCCTGATAGCAACCGATGTAGCCGCGCGGGGAATAGATGTTGAAGATGTGGATATAGTGATTAACTACGATGTCCCCCAGGATGTCGAATACTATGTCCACCGCATAGGTCGCACGGGGCGAGCAGGTAAAAGCGGCCGGGCAATCACCTTTGTTACACCCCGGGATATTACCAAGCTCCGCGAGATACAGAAATACATAAAAGTGCAGATCCCACGAAAGAACCTCCCGACTGCAAATGACGTAGTCGAATCAAAAACGAGGACCGTTATCGAAGAGATCCGTGAAACGGTCCAAAAGGGCGGTATTGATCAGTATGCGCGGATGATTGAAAAGGAAAGCGAAGGAGATCTCTCAACGCTTGAGATCGCCGCCGCTCTTTTGAAGTTGCGCATGGAGCAGGGCTCGGAAACCCGCAAAGAACGCAACGCCCCGGTTGATTTCGGAGATACCGGTGCAGAGGCCGGCATGGTGAGGTTCTTTTTGGGCCTTGGAAGAAACCACAATGTCGCCCCAAAGGACATTGTAGGTGCAATAGCCGGTGAAACCGGTATCGCCGGCAAATCCATAGGGGCGATAAGAATACTCGATACATACTCCTTTGTCGAGGTGCCCCGCGATTGCGCAGAAGAAGTCTATACCATCATGAAGGATCGCACGATCCGCGGCCAACCAACCGGAATCGAACCGGCCCAAGGCCGCAACGAGTGACGTCAAACCTCTGGTATATTTAAATAAAAATTTCATTTTTCTATTTTTCAGGAATGTGCATAACTTAGGTAATGTTTATATATATCCAAAATTTTTAACGCACAATCCTAAATATCTCGCAGGTGAACTTTCCACTATGAATATGAAAGTTCTTTTTGGAGGTATAGCGTGTCTTATCCTTCTGCTTGTCGTAGCTGGTTGTACACAACCCGCAGCGCAGCAGACCACACCTGTTCCAACACCAGTTGCAACTGCAGCAGAACAGGCTAGCACCGCCGCAACTGCAGCACCAACCACCTTTGTGCCCGCTACACCCGGCCCTACTGAGACATTACAGAGCGCCTGGGGTGTCACGGTTCAAGTACAAAGCAATGGAAAAGCAATAGATCCCGAAGTGATTTTCACCTTTGAAGGTGGTATGGGCCAGAATTTAATTCCTGAAATCGATGTCCAGCTCACCAGGTCCGATGGAACCGTGGAAACAGGCAAAATGGTACAGCCTCTTGCCATAGGCACGACAACAATCAGTCTCCCGGGAACAACAGGCAATAATGACCGGGCCGAAGTATGGGCGATCACCCCTCAGGGAGACAGGGTTAAGATCTACGATCAGTATATTCCCTTCAGGGCGTATTGATAATCTTTCTTTTTTATTACGGTTTCCCGGTAACGCGGGGCAGAATTTACACAGATCAATAATCCTCAATATGCAGTGTCTGCCACGTTATCGTTCGTTCTTCCACAGCTTTTTTTATGACACGCTGGGTCCGGGAAAGAGTAGCACTCCCATGCTTCACATCCATAAATACAATCCTGATAGATGACCCTTTTTCATCGGCAACTGCAGAAAGGCCATCAAAAATGATGTAATCAACCGGAGAGCCGATGAACCGGGCATCAGCAGGGAGGTACCCGAACGAGGGCAATAGTGGTGCCATCTGTTCGCCAATCTTTCCCTTAAGGGTTGAGCGGGAACGGTTCACCGAATCTTTCCGGATCTCTGCGGCAGATTCTATTTTCCATCGCTCAAGATCGGCACGGTAGCGTTGCTCGATAGCAGAAATCTGCGCTTTTACAAAGTACCAACCGAGGAAAAAACCGGTGATAAGTGCAATTATAACAGGTATGAGGACGTCTTCAAATGCCATAAAAATGATACAATACTGGCTTTTTAAGCAGGTTGGCATGTAGGGTGAAAATAATCGGCTAGTCTTGTGTATCTTCCGAGTAGGCAAAAGACCTCGGCTGTGCAAACGATTGCAATTTTGATTAATCAGGGGGTCGGCCTTTCAATTTAATCATGTGCGATTATAATCAATGGTGCATCACTTCTCCGCGATTAGTGGTATATGCAATCTGCATGAACCACAATTCTTTTTTCCAGTATGGTAGACTTAGGATTGTATAGCTATGCAGAAAACTCCAACCCGAAAATACCAGGTAGTCGAGGAAGCAGAGATTGATCTCGTCCTCAAGTCCAGGGACAGCCGCGAATTTTACGAGCAATACCTCAAAGTATTTCCTGATACAAAAAAAGGCCTCGATAGCATCAGTAAGATATGGAAACGCCGCAGCGAATTTGCAAAGAAGCGGCCCCTGATCCTCCCCCAGGCAGAGGCTGGTTCACAAAACTCCCGTGAGATCCAGTCACTTATTGCTGATCAGACAAAAATCATGGCAGAGATTGCCACTCTTACTAAAGAGAACCTTGAAATCAGCAGGCAGATTCTCCAGGCTCTCGCTCACCAGAGCCGGATAATGACCGGACATAATGAAAATACGCCAAAGGAGACAGTACATCAGGCTCATACTTCAAAACCGGTGGCACAGAAAAAAGCCCCGGAGAAGCAGACACCCATTATGGTTGGTTCATGAAAGTGAACATTTTTTGTGATGCTTTTATTGTTTCCGCGCATATCTTCTTTATGATCTGAGTTTAACAGAATACTGATAAATTTCCTTCTGTTGGGCAATTTGCTTTTTAAAACCGATTAATTAACTCACTCAATTTGCAGATAATCTTTTAATTGCATAATAAAGAAGGATTCAAATTATTTCAAATAACCTATTCATATATATAGATCCAGACAAAACTTTTTGTATATGCCACGTGGACGCCCCAAAGGCTCAAGAAACCTGAGCGCATATGAACGCGGAAAAGTAAAAAGAATACGTGAAATTCTCTCGCAGAAAGGAATTAGCGAGTTTGATCGTCTGCGCGATCAGCAGATTCTCAATAATATTTATATTAATACAGAAGGGGAAATTTTTGTGAAATATGGCATAGGTAAAATTATTGCGGAAGAAAAAGTTCCCCTGAACCGGACTGGAGAAAAGATCCTTGCAAAACTCGAGAAAAACATTGCATTGTTGCGTTCCGTAATCTAAAATCGCCTAATAAAAATTTTGTCAGGAAAAACATTTAGAATACGGACCATATTTTTTTTTTTGATTACAAACGATTTTCTTTTGCCGGTTTTACCAATCCATAACAATATGCCTCTGTTCCAAGATGATTCAACAGATTTACGATTGAAAATATAATCGCTATTTACGGTTGAACCTTAATTTCCTGAAATCTTTTCCATGCGATACTCCGGATAGTTTCCATAAAAACAATATTCCGGGGCACCAAACCCATTCTTACAAACCGGTGATTATCGTCTCCCTTATACCCATTCCATACCGTATCTCAGCCCTTACTGAGGAAAAAAACGCATTATTTGAGTATCCCGTTCACCATCTTACTGAAGTGATACGGGAGGTTGGGTTCCGTTGCACCTGCTGCGCAAAGTGCTGCACCCGGGCATTCAACGGTCATGTTTTTCTTCTTGATCAGGAAGTAAAAAGGGTCCGGGCGATCTATCCCGATGCAATCGAGCCTGCTCCTGATCCCGAGTTCTGTGACCAAAACGGCATATTCTATGTCTCAGGTTACGCACTCAAGGTTCAGGACGATGCAAATGGATCGTGCTGGTTTCTCAAAAATGGCAGATGCAGCATATACGACCACAGGTTTTTCATATGTCGGATCTACCCGTACATGCTTCACCGGGAGCCTGATAACGAGGGAAAGATAGACTGGCGCCAGATCTCCGGGCTCGACAAGCATGGCGAATACGATGCAGCAATAACAGAAGATGAAAGTCTCACCATTGCCCGCGAAACCATGGAGTATGAACACGCATTCCTTGATCAACAGATTGCCTTTTTGGATTGCGTTCAGGAATGGTTTGCCCGGCACCAGCTCCGGCACGTGCAGAAAACCTATGATGCCAGAATGCGGCAGTTCAGTAAAGGCGCACCAATAACGGTCATGGTTTACACAGATGGACAATTTGAAAAATGCCAGATCTGCACCGATGCATCACCCTAGCAATCATAGATAGACATCGTAGACATTCATCTAGGCTGAGTTTTTAATTTTTATCCGGGATAGTCAACAAAAGGGATCCCCTCCAGAAAGGACAAAATTGCATCACCGCAGTTCAGTGGACACGAATTCCGGTAAAGAAAAAAAGGGATAATCAGATGTTACCCGGAGTAAACGACTGGCTATTTGAAGGGCCAAATGCACCTTCAATTACACCAGGTGGAAGGATACCGGGAGCCTTGCCGGTCTTAGCGTACATGTAAAGCGCCACGGTGAAAATGCCCTGCATCGCCGAGGCAAGTATTGCGAGAACGGCGATCAGCACGATAAAGAGCGCAAGGGCGATGAAAAAGAGCGTCGTATCACCAATGAAGAGTGTACCGAGAACAAGAATCAGGCCGACGAATCCGACAACCGCAAAAATCAAAGAGATAGAGAGCGTTCCAACAACACTCTCGCCCCAGGTCTTTTTGAAGAGTTCAAGTGACTCCTTCATTGCAGCGAAAACCCCTTTATCTTCAAAAGCGAGCACGGGAACGACAAAAAGGGTAATAAGGCTCCAAACCCCGCCAATGATCGAAGCGGCAATCTGTCCAAGGAATCCGGACCGGTCTTCTATCATACGCAGGATTAGGCCTACAGTGGCTGCTACCACGGCCCAAGCGAGGATGGAGGGAAGATGGCGGCTTGCAGCAGAAAGTCCTTCGCGAACGGTCATGGACTGTCCATTTAGCTTTGCATAAACGCAGCTGATCAAACCTACGTTAAAGAAAATAACGACAAAGTAACTGATCAGGTAAAACACGAACACTGAAACGATTCCGCCCACTGTACTCGTATTAAACGAAAAAAAGCCATTTGAGAAGAATACAAGAGGAATAAAAGTTGCAATCACCAGAAGGGTTACAATACCGGAGATTATGGGAAAAGCCAGGAGTTTTTTATCCTCCATGAGGATCTTCCAGCTAGCCTTTACCAGTTCGAAACTTCGGATAATCCGATCTATCATAATTCTTTATTCGCAGTTCTACGGAATGAATGTTTTTTCCTGTCAGCTCATTTAGGTTCATGGAATGGCAGAAAATGAGGACTTGATTCATTTCGGCCCACGCATCGCGCACAAGCGCGAAAAAGAATTCAAAGGGTATGATTTGAATATCTGATTATTCAAAACTGTACCAGACGAATTTACCGCCCGAACGTCTCCCGCGCAAAGGTCCCTGCACGGGCTACCGCATCTCGAGCCTCTGGGATCTGCTTGCCAAATATCTGCCAGGCATGGAACATACCTTCCCAGATCTCGTACCGGATCGGTACACCTGCCCATGTTGCTTTTTTTGCGAACGCGGAAATGTCATCAAATATGAGCTCTCCAGAGCCGGCTTGTAAATACAGCCGTGGAAGTCTTGACAGGCTGGCATGGATAGGGGAGGCCCGCACATCATCGGGATCTGTCCCGGCAAGATATTGGGCGCGTATTGTGGCAAGTCGTGCCGGTGTCAGCCAGTCTTTATTCTCGTTTGCAGTTACTGAGGCGCTACCAAAAGCGAGATCAACCATAGGAGACATGCAGATAGCTGCGGGAGGCATCAGCAGGTGTTCATCGCGCAATGAAAGAAGCAGATCGAGTACAAGGGTCCCTCCCGCTGATATACCGATCGGAATAATCCGGTGCGGAGGAACACTATGGCTGGTAAGGTACCGGTACGCGGCTAGTGCATCTTCCAAAGGTGCCGGGAACGGGTGCTCCGGTGCAAGCCGGTAATCAACCGAAAAGACCCGGGATTGGGCAGCTTTCGCGAGTTCCGCACAGAATCCCAGATGGTCCGCCGTCGATCCTACAGAGAAAAAACCACCGTGAAAGAAGAGGAGTGTTCGATCCTGAATTACTCCCGGGACCGAACACCACACACCCCGCAGATCATCCCGGATAGCCACCTGTTCTGTCGCCGGGCGTTCATCAGACTGGAATTCGGTAAAAAATTCCGAGAACTCCTGACGGGCCACACCAACCGTTTTCCTGGGGTCGGGGACATACGATTTGAGGGTGTCCAGGAACTCCTGAGGCGTTTCACGGATCATAATGTTTGGTTATGGTGCGTTTGGGAAATAAAGTCTGGTACTCGCACCTGCCCACTGCAGGAACCCGGATCAGGCACAAATTTCCTGTACGTTCCTTTTGGGACACAGATCTCGAAGCGTGCACCTTTTCCCGCCTTTCCGTTTTCGTAAATCGTTATTCCGGTAATAGAAAGGATCTCACGTGCCAGGAACAGGTTATGACTATGACCGGCAGCTCCTCTTCCCCATTCTTTTTCAAATATCCGCTCCTTGTCATCCTGCGCGATCCCTATACCATTATCGTCAATTACCACAACAAGATATCCCTGCGTCTCGTATGCGGTGCATCCGATTTTCGTAAGTGTTGCGCCATAACGGAACGCGTTATCCACAAGAGTGAAAAAGACCCTATCTATGAGAGGATCGGTAAATATCTCCCATCCCTCCGCCACAGAAGAAACGGAACCGTCAGGTACTTCCCGTTGCCGGCAGACTTTACAGAACAGGTCGTGGACATTGATCCATCCGGGAGCCGACATACCAAGATTCTGGTAAATCCGGGTAAATTCCACTTGGGCGGATATAGCAGCAACGGTTTCATTGATTTTTTCTATATACATCGAGAAGTACGGTTCACCCGGGCAATTCCGGAAGAGATCGAAATACCCCGTCAGTATGGTCAGTTTGTTCCCGATATCGTGACGGGTGAGATCAGTAAGCAGGTTAAGTTTATGATTTGCTACAGAAAGAGCCTGCTCCACCTTTTTCTGTTCGGTCAGATCGCGTGCGACTGCATAAATGTGTTTCCTGCCTGACATGAATGCACGCCATTCAATCCAACAGCACGATCCGTCGGGGTTCGTTATCCGGTTCACAAAAGTTACGGTCTTTCCTCCCCGTCCCAGATGCTGGAGCATGGTTCGCGTTGCTGCGATGTCGTCAGGATGAATGATATCGGTCAACGCCGATACGGCACGGGTATCGCAGCCAAGAAGCACTTTACCGGCCGGATTGAGTCGTAAGATCCTGCCTCCGGCATCAAGAATACAAAGAAGGTCCAGGCCCGTTGTAAAAAACCGATCCAGCTCACTGGTTTTTTCCTGAAGTGTTTCCCGGATGGCCAGAAGATCCGAAATATCATGGTAAATCCCGATTCGCAGGTTCCGCTCACCAATATGGAGCATTTTTGTGCTTACTATTACCGGAACACATTTTCCATCACGATCAACGATAACCTGTTCAGCAATCTCTGAATCTTCCCTGGACTGCGGCAGATTCTGGTCTATCTGACGTTCTTCTCCATTTTCCGGATGGAGCGCGTATTCTTGCATCGTGAGAATTTCAGGAAGGGTCCGTTTTACCAAGAGGAGCGCTTTCTGGTTTGCATCAATCAGCATCCCGGTCTCTGCATCAGAAATAAAGATTGCATCACCGGCTTGTTCCAATAAAGAGCTGTATCCTGTCATACATACATCTTGAGGAGCAACAGCAGGATTCCTAGAGGAGACTTCACGTGCAATACCGTAGAATCCGTAAAAAGATCCATCCCGTGATCGCACCGGCATGCCGGTAAGCTCAAGGGTAAGTTCCCGGCCATTCCGATGCACAACAGGTAACAGAAGGGATCGAAACTCCTCTTTTTTCGCTATCAAACCTGTCAGTCCTGATGCGATCCGGGCTGAATCCGACGGGGCCAAAAGATCCGAAAATGTTTTTCCCACCAATTCGCCCGGACGGTATCCAAGTATATCCTGAACCTGGGCGCTTGCATTGATGAGACGGCCATCAAACGAAATCTCCCAGATCCAGGCATCGATTTCCTCGGAAAGCATCTGGTATCGCTGGCCAATCGTCCGAATCGTATCATCACTCTTTTTAATTTCTTCGAACTGCTGTCGCAGACCGTCTTCTGTCACCATAAGCTGGTGAAATGCTTTCTTGAGTTCCCCTTCAGAGCGCCGCCGCTCACTGATATCCCGGACAAATGCAAATATCAGTGATTCAGATCCCTGTTCGTTATAGTTGAGCACTAGTTCGACAGGAAGAAGCGAGCCATCTTTTTTTACCAGAATTTCTTCAACGGTGGCGTATTTTTGTGTGAGCAGTTTGTTCCAGCCATCAGAAAGAGAATAATAGGAAAGTCCCGGCCTGACATCAGAAACGGAAAGTCCGGAAAACTCCTGTGATGTATACCCTAACATGGCACAGATAGCGTCGTTGTAATACGTAATCACCCCATTAATCTTCATCCAGATTATACCTTCAGATGCATGATCGACGGAAAACTTCATTAAACGCAGTTCGGTCTCTGCTTTTCTACGCCTGACGATTTGCCTGACACGATGCGAAAGCTCTTTGAACTGTGACCGGGGATCTCCGCCTTTCTGGACATAGGAGTCGGCACCACTGTTAATCGCCTCTATGACAACCTCCTCCCGACCCCGGCCGGTAAACAGAAGAAACGGCATATCAGGGTGCTGCTGGCGTATTTTGCGGAGGAATGTTATACCGTCAATTTCAGGCATTTGGTAATCAGAAATAATAGCATCGAACTGCCCGGTGCTTATACGACCGAGCGCTTCGTTTACCGATGATATAGTGACGACAGATATATCGCCTTCCCGCTCAAGAAAAATCCGGCACAGATCCAGCAATGAAGGGTCATCATCGACATAGAGCAGGGAAATCATTAACGATTGTTCTCACCTGATACCATTTAATTCTTTATCATCCTGCCCCGGATTTTTATTTTTTTCATGATTTTTTGATGGATGGCTCCCGGACGATATAATAAACCTATTTATAGGAATACTTTTTTTACTCATGATATCTCAAGAGACATTGCAATTCTCCGGAAAAATTACCTCTTTCGCGGCATTTTTTTATTTATTATCAGCTATTTTGTCCCAGAACCGGGTGAGGATCCGCCAGATCTTTTCACGTAATTCAAGAACCTGATCTTCTCTTGTGACAGGTTGACGGGCATGAATGTCTTGGATCTCGTAGAGTTTCCGATTTATTTCTATCTGGATCCACGGTATACCTTTACGCCAATAATGAGCGTTTGAGATGAATCCTCCAGAAAAGGGAACATTCATTGCCACTTCATCTTTTCCTTTGAATTCCTCCCTAAATATGTCTGCAAGAAGTGCGATCCAACCCGAGGGGCAGGTTGTAAGGCTCCCGGGTTTTGCCTTACCGGCTTCGTCACCGTAGTTCCCCAGACAGATAAGTGGCCTGCATTTACCTGCATCACTCTGTTCCGTAGATCCATATGGCAGCATCGAATGGCAGTCAAATGCGATATGTATTGGATAGTGGTCGATAAGCTCATCAATGCGCTGGTGGTAGGGGAAATACCATTTCAACATAAGCTGGTGAATAAGGTCCATGTCGGGCAGCCGTCCTGGCAGGTAGACCTGCCGCCCATCGACGGTCCTGACCTTGATGATCCCATCTGGATCCCGGGGTGGAAGCGGTAGAGGCGGACGGTTTAGATCGATAACCATCCGGGAAATCGGAGTGTCAATTGAAGATTCCACACGATGGCCGAAATCAAAGAGTATTTTTGTGGCAGGATCGCAATACCAGGATATCTCTTCTGGTAAAAGAGCAAACCGGCCAGCAACCTCCTCCGGTATCTCAGTACCGCCATGGGGGATAGAGATGAGGAAAGGATATTTCATTAGAGTGCTTCCGTTCAGGAGAACCTGAGCCGGGCTTTTTTGTTAATCTTTGGATAGAGCCACATACAGGAAATATTTCCTTTATGACGAACTATCGTTTTATTGCAATTAACACCGGTTTTTTATTTCGGAAAGATCTTTTCCGGAAAGTATCATTTTCTTAAACCCAAATATATTATACTGACCATCAGACATATTTAGATAATCATTGAGAACTCATTTTATTTTTATAATTTAATGCAGATTGCTTTAAAAACACTATTTAAATAGACCCTGATTCAGGTTTTAATTATTAAAAAAAAGCAATATTCACTTATTTTCCAGTGGAAATAAAGGGGTATAAAAGGATGATCAATTTGCCGGATTGGCTTAATATTCATTATACAAATATATATGAGCAAACTAAGCCCGAATTATTGAGATGAAAGGGACTTGTTGTTTTTAAAGAATCAGCATACAGATTGAAAAGAATCCATACCGGGCATCTCAATTTGGCGCTTCCTGAACTCCTTCAAATTTCTTAAGACCATTTGGATTCGGATAATATGCGAACGGAGTTAAAAAAAAGAACGCAATCTGGAATTTCCCTGCGAAATTATGAGGTCTCACCAATAAGACCGAAATAGGCTCTGTTGATATCTTCATTTTCCTTCGAAAAACAGCAATTCTACAGAGCCGAAAGATGCTCTTTTGAAACGCTGGCAAAAAGCACTGAGGTGACATTGAACAAGTAATTGGTGTATATCCCTATCTCTTACGTCGAATAGCTATATCTATGCAGGCCCTCATACGGACAGACAAAAATCGGGCTCTCCTAGAAAACCTATCCAAAAAAGGTTGTACCGATGTCCAAAAGAGCTAAGGTACGGCCTCTCCTAACCCTTTAATGAAAAAACAGTGAGGAGAGACACAACAATGTCGACAAACCGGTATGTCTGGTTTGTTGAATTATCGTCAGGCTTGATCACGGATGCGATCTTGATCCTGATCTGTTACTAAGGAATTTTGCAGAGCCCCATAATAGTTTCTTTAATAGTACTGGCAGGAGGTCAATTCAGTTTTAGCAATATGGATTAGCAGAATGTTTATACTACGAAATGTAACTTATCTTTTACAAAATGCGTTAGGTAACCTAACACCTCGTAGTGTAGTCTGAACAGTTTCAATCTCCCATCTGCTGCTGTATCAGGATTGTACCATCGCATTCAGGGATGATTATTATGGCCTGTAGTATCAAGAAGCAGTTGACAAAATGTGATATCAGGAAGGAAGTCCCGTGACTTCTTGTCGAAGAGCCTTCTTGGGATGTATGCTCTTGGTTTTTGTAGGGTGTATTCTCTTGGGTGGACTAGGATGCATCGTTTCTCCCGCTGCTGC
>CAYPEQ010000011.1:41251-61035 GCA_964409915.1 uncultured Methanoregula sp.
GTTACGAGCATCTCACCAACATATGGCCCGCTTTCTACGGGCACTACAATAACCATCACCGGGACAAATTTTACAGGCGCAACCGGAGTTACTTTTGGAGGTACAGCAGCAAACAGTTTCTCCGTTGTCAGTAGTACTGAGATTACTGCAACCTCCCCGGCAAGTGTGACACCAGGACAAGTTGATGTCTTGGTTACAACACCTGAAGGCATATCCACGGCAGTTCCCGGGGACAAATATAATTTTGCAGCGACCGCAACGACAATTCCGGTACCGATATTTTCTGCATCACCGACATCCGGGACAGCCCCCCTTGAAGTTACCTTCACTGACGAGTCAACCGGGAACCCGGCGTCATGGAGCTGGAACTTCGGGGACGGTAACACCAGTACTTTGGAAAATCCAACTAACACCTATGCAGTCAACGGAACTTATACAGTCTCATTGACGGAAGTAAACTCTATTAACTCGAATGAGACCACCATGACAGGATACATTGTTGTCGGAGCTACAACACCGGTTGCTGCATTTTCTGCATCCCCGTTATCGGGTATCGCACCCCTCACCGTCCAGTTTATAGACCAATCTACCGGTTCGCCTACTCAATGGGAATGGTCATTTGGAGACGGGAGTACAGGATCAGCTGAGAGCCCGTCACATGTCTATACGAACCCGGGGACATATACGGCTACCCTTGTATCTATAAACTCTGAAGGGAGCAGTACAAATGGTCCAACCCAGACCATTACGGTGAACTCAGGGGCAGCTGCGGCTACACCTGTCCCCACGTTCACCACGGCACCTACCTTCGCGATCAACACTGAATCTACGACTTCCGGAGTGAACTCATGGCTTGCACAGCAACAAGCTATCGCAACGGCAGTTCCTACCCACAAATCCCCAGGATATGACGCGTTCGCTGCGCTTATCGGGTGTGGGGTCATTGCAGGTATCGCCCTTTACAGGAAAAAGTGACAATTTCATTTTTTAGCGATACACCAAGATTTCCTATAATAGCATGTAACCCGGAATATCAAAGATATTTATTTTTCCCCCGAAACTACCCTTGCTTGTCATCCTCAACAAAGATATACGATTGATCATTGATATGATACGTACACAAACAGGAGAAACCAGATGAGTGACGACACCTTGTATGACCAGCAGCCGCTGGGAACCGTTACCTTCGCAGAAAACCCAGAACCCCGGTGTCCCTGCCTCCTGTTACTGGATACATCCGGTTCCATGGCGGGAAAGGCAATTGCAGAGCTCAATGCCGGATTGCGATCATTTTACGAGGAACTCCAGAGTGATTCACTCGCCGTAAAACGAGTGGAGGTTGCGCTTGTTTCCTTTGGTCCGGTACGGGTCATTTCTGAATTTAACACCGCGGATTTCTTTCTCGATCCTACACTTGAAGCTGAAGGAGATACGCCGCTTGGCGAAGCCATCCTGAAAGGAATCGATCTGGTGAGGAAACGCAAGGAGGAATACAGGGCAAACGGGATCTCCTTTTACCGGCCTTGGATCTTTTTAATTACCGATGGTTCTCCTACAGACGAGTGGCAGCGCGCCGCAGCTGCTGTCAGGGAGGGTGAAAGTTCGAAATCGTTTGCCTTTTTTGCAGTCGGTGTCCAGAACGCTGACATGTCAGTCCTCAGGCAGATCACGGTCCGGCAGCCACTCAAGCTCCAGGGTCTCAAATTCCGGGAATTCTTCCAGTGGCTCTCAAATTCCATGAAATCAGCCTCCCGAAGCAATCCAGGTGACAGGATATTACTCTCTCCACCGTCAGGGTGGAGCGAGATATGACCTGGAAACATCTCTCCCTTTCCGTCACGGGAAAATCACATACTGCCCGGAACGAACCGGGACAGGATTACTGCCGGGCCGGATCTCTCCGGGTCTCGGACCGTGATTTTTTTATCAGTATAGCCTCAGATGGTGCGGGAAGCACAACAAATGGAGGTGTCGGTGCAGAAATTGCCTGCGAATCCCTGTACTGCCAAATCCTTTCCGCCATCCATGAAGGAAAGACTATATCATCGGTTACCAATGACGAGGTCAGGACATGGATCTCCCTATCCCGCGAGGCCATTGTCGCCCGTGCAAAACAAGATGGCCAGCGGGTAAAGGACCACGCCTGCACACTTATCGGCGTTGTAATGACCTTTGACTATGCACTCTTTTTCCAGATCGGTGACGGTTGTATCGTGTTTGGAGACAAAACAGGATACTCCACGGTTTTCTGGCCGGAACAGGGAGAATATGCAAACATGACCTATTTTGTGACGGATGATGATTTTCTGGAGCACATCAGGATAGATCACAAGGTAAGCCCGCCAGAAGAGATTGCCGTTTTTACCGATGGTCTCCAGAATCTTGTACTCTCATTTTCTTCACGGACTGTGCATGATGGATTTTTCCGGCCATTGTTTGCCGCACTCAGGAGCGAACCGGGAAATGGATGCGGGAGTCTTTCCACTCACCTGACTACACTGCTCCTTCGGGATGACGTAAATGCCCGAAGCGATGATGATAAAACCCTGATCCTTGCCGTTAACATTCCCGTGAGCTGAAAAAAAATGAGCCCGTCACCCAATTTATTTGACAGCAGGGGCAACCATGTCAGCCTTGGAAAAAAGATAGGCAGCGGGGGGGAAGGGGATGTCTATGAAATTGCACCGCACCGGAAAGATGTCCTTGCCAAAATTTATCATAAGCCACTTACCGGAGAACGACAGGAAAAACTCAGCCTGATGGTCAGCGGCTGTAACGATGAACTAAAGGAATTTGCAGCATGGCCCCTAGGCCTTCTTCATGAGGGTACAGGCGGCCCGGTCTGCGGTTTTGTCATGCCGAGGATCACCGATTGTGAACCGATCCACCGTGTTTATGGCCCATCGCACAGGAAAGAATCTTTTCCCAATGCTGACTGGAAATTCCTGGTGAGAACAGCAAAAAACCTCGCTGCTGCCTTTTACATCATCCATAAGTATGGGTATGTAGTTGGCGACGTCAACGAGGGTAATATTCTGGTCACGAAAAAAGCGTGCGTGCGGCTTATCGATTGTGACTCGTTTCAGGTTCAGGCTCGTGACAAGACGTATTTCTGCGAAGTGGGGGTCGCCCAGTTCACCCCACCTGAACTCCAGAAGTCAAAAGACTTTAAGATGCTACGCACAGAGAACCACGACAATTTCGGGCTTGCTATCCTGATATTCCTGTTACTCTTTATGGGTAGGCACCCGTTCTCCGGGGTCTATAAAGGAAAGGACGATATGCCCATAGAAAGGGCAATTGCTGAACACCGGTTTGCATTTGGCAGGAATGCTCCACAGAAAGCGATTGCACCACCGCCAAACGCGGTGGGATTGTCCGTCGTTCCCAGTGACGTTTCCGGCCTTTTTGAGCAGTCTTTTGCAGATCCAAAACCACAGACCTGTGGACGGCCGACAGCAAATGACTGGTGGAATGTGCTCGATGCGCTTGAAAAACGGCTCAAAAAATGCCCGACTGAATCCATGCACACGTATTATACCGGCCTCACTACCTGTCCGTGGTGCAGCCTGGAGAACAGTTCCGGGGTGCTCCTGTTCCTGAGTTCGGATGCAATCTCGCGGATAGATCTAGCCGGTGAGTGGCAGAAGGTCCTTGCGATAAAACCACCAGGACCTCTTCCCGAAATAAGCCCGAAGAAGTACTATTGCATACCTTCACCAAGGTCACCGGAAATCTCTCGCGCTGTCAAAATGGGAAAGATACGGCAGACAGCACAGGCCATACTGCTGGTCACCAGTGCCGTTGTTATACTGGTAACGGCAGGGGCAGGGAATTTTGGTCCAATTGATATTATCGGGCTTGTCCCTGCAGGTGTTGCAGGACTGCTCCATGTGATTCCCGGTAAAGACAAAACGGAGAAGAAACTCCGGAAAAAAGTGTTTGAGGATGCCCGGTACAGCTGGCATCTCTGGGAAAAGAAATGGAAAACGGAAGCCGGAGATACAGAATTTCTTGCCCGGCTCAAAGCACTAACAGATTCCAAAGAAAGATACGAGACGATCGAGCGTGAATACAAGAATGCCCTGGCCGCACTCCAGCATACATCACGGGAACACCAATTAAAAAAATTCCTGGAAACCTGTCTTATCGAAACCTGTACGTCACCCCGGCTCAGCGAGACCCAGAAAGCCGTACTTAGGTCTGTGGGAATAGAATCTGCGGCAGATATAGTCTACCAAAAAATTGCAAACCCCCCGGGTTTTGATGCCGCGCTCGCAAACAACCTGATAAAATGGAGAAAACAGCAGGAAGACAGGTTCGTCTTTGACGAAAGCTCACGGGTCTCTGTATCTGATATCCAAGGTCTGATCCATACGTTTCAGCCAAAAATCCGGCCGGTTGAACGCGAAATCATTTCCGGTGTCGAAAAACTATACTCAACCCAGCAGAAAATTCTCACAAACCGCGCCAAGTTCCAGCCAGTCATCGAGAAAAGTGCAAAAGATCTCGCCCAAGCCCACGCGAATTTATCGATTTTTAACCTGACCGGGAAATTGTTTTAAATCATTCCTGCCCGGATCATCAAAAAAAAGAGGGAGACACAATCGGCGTTCGATTTTTACCTGAGATACAGATAAATTTCGGGGAAACCATAAGATCAATAATGAAGTATACATCACGGCATGTGAAAAAATACCTTGAAGAAGGAAAGATTGATCCAGAACTCTGGAAGATCCATTTCCCCCACGTTCTCCCTTCCCATGTTCCTGAATGTAGCGAGTGCGAAGATAAAAAGAATGATCTCTGTCAGGGCGGGAAAAATCCGGTAGACTGTTTCTTAGGTATCTATGCAGAAAGCGAAGCAGCAAAAATTTCCGGCAATGATCAGAAGCCCCGCAAGGAAAAGTCAAAGAAGTTTTTCCCGGATGCCAAAGGAAAGAAGGGAAAGGTTCCAGCAGGAGCAAATATCAGCTTCGACCAGTCAAAGATGTGACCACTCCCACGTCTAAAGACGTGGGCATCTAGGTTGTTTTCGCAACCGGAGACTGTAGTCCCAGTCTCATAATATTTATTGCAGCGTTTTGGTCACGATCCATTGTCAATCCGCAAACCGGACAACAATGCACGCGATCTGACAACTCTTTCCTGACAATCTGGTTGCATCGTGAACATAATTGAGTGGTATTATTGGGATTGACGAGAACAACTCTGGAACCAGCTTCTTCCGCTTTGTTCACGGTTGCCTGAACCATCATACCCCAACTCACATCTGCAATCGATTTCGACAGATAAGAGTTCTGCTGCATGGTCTTGATTTTCAGTTCTTCAAACGCGATGAGTTTGAACCGATCAACCAGTTTCCGGCATTCCTGATGGATAAAGTTCTTGCGTTTGTTGGCGATCCGGTCATGGACTTTTGCTATGATCAAACGCCTACGTACACGTTCCGGAGTACCTTTCTCTTCTTTTGATAACCGTCGTTGAACTTTGGCAAGTGCTTGTTCTTCTGACCGGAAGAACCAGGGATTCTCGATCTTCTCACCGTTGGATAATGTCGCAAACGAGGTTAATCCGAGATCGATCCCGGTGACTTCTTCGCCATTATGTACCTTGATCTCCGGTTCGTATTTGACAGCGAACGACACGTACCATTTCCCGGCACATGAACGCCGGATAATCATAGTCTTGATCGTCCCTTCAACCGGTTGGTGTATCACAGCCCGGATCTTCCCTATCTTCGATGCAAAAACAGTCTGGTTCTGTACATCGAGAGAGAATCCAATCTGCGGGTACGTGATACTGTCGTATCGACCGTATGATTTGAACCGGGGATACCCCATATCTTCTCCGTGTTTTATACGCTGGAAAAACGCTTTGAACGCAAGGTCAACTCTGACCTGAACATTTTGAAGTACCTGAGAATATACGGAAGATAATTCCGGATGATCCTGTTTCCAAACCGTCAATTCTTTGTTCGTTTCAAATAAACTGACAGATTTCTGGTCATAATCCCAAGAATCTCGTGTTAATGCTAGAGTATTATTATAGACTTTTTGGCATAGATCGAACGTTCGGTTCAACGTACTGATCTGTGATTTTGTCGGATAAAGTCGATACTGATACGCTCTAATCATTACATCAATAATTTAGATTTATTGCTTGATATCAATCTTTTTAGGGCGGTGTGAAGATGCATTCATCCCGTGACTAAAGTCACGGGCTTTCTGGCTGCTTTTATCGTAAAGAATTCCCTGAATTTTTCAGGGAATACTTTGTATAAATTTGAGGCGGATTATTTTTGTGCTTCAAGGAAAGGTCACCGATTCTCTTCTTGTTGCACTTTAGAAAAAGATTGGAGATGGGGATCAACCAACCCTTTCCCGGTGTTTCTTAATTATATTAGGGTATAGTCCCATTCTAGCGACTAATAATTTCGTGTTGTTGAATGAAATTTGCTCATTCAGACGCTCCTGGGGACTTCGCCGTTGGCTCGTCCCCGCCGCTGTGGCGTCCCCAAATTGCGATAGAACGGGTACCGTGAACAAATTCTGAATTCACGTTACATCACATCAAGGACTCACTTTTTTGAAAACAATTCTGGTTATCTGATTTTCCAGTTTTTCCCGTCGTATATAATGTAAAAATTGGTTGTTGAAATGACACTATACCCTTATATTATTGTCACCTCATTCGTTGAATTTTTTATAAAGCCGGTGTGCCACAAACTGGAAGAGCAAAATAAAGATCAGAAGTGCCACAATATCCCATGCCGGCGAAAAGAGCGAGGTCCCTGTATATGCGTACGTTATCATATCATTCCCATACGTTAACGGGGAAAAGAGTGCAATGATCTGGCCTATCTGCGGGATCTCAGATATCGGGATGAAAACGCCGGAGATAAAGATGAGGGGTAAACGGACCGTATTAAGCATCGACATTACCTCTCCGACGTTTTCCGTCGGATAGGCGGCAAACAGGGTGCCAAGGGTGGCAAAGCAAAATGCGGTCAGGGCCATGGCAATAATAAGCACCGGGGCATGTTCAATCGGTGTACTAAACAGGACAATCCCGAAAACAAGAGGGAGACAGGCAATACCCATGCTGTAAAGGAAGCCGCTGACACTCTCACCGAAAACCAGTGAGTGAAGGGATATAGGAGCGGAGAGGAGCCGGTCAAAGGTCTTTACCCGACGCTCTATGGGGATAGAGACCGGTTCGATCGAGGAGGCAGAGAAAAGCAGGGTAATAGCGATGAGACCCGGGATCAAGGTACCCGGCGGTGCATTCTTCCCGATGGCAAATGCAAGAAACATGAAAAGCGGGAAGAGGATGCCGGAGACAATGATATTTGGCTTGATATAGTAGGTTACCATATCCTTACGGGAGATTGCCCACGCAGCCGATATCTCATGGTGGAGCCGCATGAACCATGCATTTGTTCTTTCTTTCTCCTCAGTCGATAGCATGGATCAAGCCTCCAGTTCTCTGCAGGCCGGTCAATTTGATGAAGACATCTTCGAGGCTCGGACCCAGCGTAGAGATACTGATCACCCGGAGATTTCGTGCCCGGGCATATTCCATCACTGATTCGATCACGGTTGCAGGGTCTTCCGTATAGAGTCGGAACTTATCTCCTTCCTTTACAGCATCGTTGACCATGGAAAGATTACGGACCTCGTCGAGCTGGTGCATGGATACAAGATCAAAAGAAACCACAATCGATTGAACGCTCTGGATCGTTTTCTTAAGGCGTTCCGGGGCGTCGATTGCGGCGATTGTCCCCTTATTGATGATCGCCACCCGGTCACAAATCATGTTTGCCTCTTCTATATTGTGAGTGGTCAGAAAAACGGTGACACCCTGATGGATAAGGCCGGTGATCACATCCCTGATGATGAGATTGCTCTGCACATCAAGGCCTGATGTCGGTTCATCGAGGAAAAGAACCTTCGGGTTGTTTACAAGACCCATGGCGATGGTCAACCGCCGTTTCATACCTTTGGAAAATCCATGTGCCTTGTCGTGACGCCGTTCATAGAGATCAAACGTGGTGAGGAGTTCTTTTGCTTTTTCCTCGCGTATATCCCGACGCACATGATAGAGTTCAGCGGAAAAGATCATATTCTGCCATGCGGTCAGGTCATCATAAACATTGGAGGTTTCTGATACGATCCCCATGGACTGACGCGCTGCAATAGTGTCTTTCTGTATATCATGGCCAAAGATAGATGCCGTTCCCGAAGTTGGGTACGATATTCCCGTAAGGATCCGGATCGTTGTTGTCTTCCCCGCACCGTTAGGGCCAAGGAAACCAAATGTTTCCCCCACATCTACCGAGAAATTTACATCATTAAGCGCGGTAAGGGCGCCAAACTTCTTGGTCAGGTGCGAAACCTCTATGGCATGCATATTATCCCAGATATGTATAGGGAACCCTTAAAGATCATCTATCAGGGTTACAAAAGGAAAAATGAATTTATTCCCGTTCAGCATCACCGGGCTGTTTTCTTGGATGAGGATGGCTCTTCCTTCTTTGCAATTTTCCCAGGTCTCGGCCGATCCTCATGGGTTCCGTGATCTACATTCAGGTCATTGTTCTCCGGCCCTGTATGGGGATGGTGACGGGGGGAAAGTTCTGCCTTTTTCTGGGGATGGTGGGGGAGATGGACGGCAGGAGCTGCCATCGGGTGATGGTCGTGGTCTTCTGCATGGCGGCTTTTGTCCGGGCTTGTGGGGGTGCGGTTTTTCTTGGACGCAGGTGCAGACGTTCGTTCTGGTGACATGTTCAAGGATTCAGAACTGCGTATAGATAAAACCATGCCAGTAGAGAGGCAGGAACCTCAGAGAACCATGACCGTTTTTTTCTTATATTGCAAATCAAAATCCTTCTTATTCTTCCCCAACCTAAA
Source organism: uncultured Methanoregula sp. (assembly GCA_964409915.1). Lineage (GTDB taxonomy): Archaea > Halobacteriota > Methanomicrobia > Methanomicrobiales > Methanospirillaceae > Methanoregula. The sequence continues at coordinate 50,164 of CAYPEQ010000011.1, forward strand.
GGTCACCGGGATAAGCGATAACCAGGAACCGGCTCTCGTGCAATGCATGCAGCTCTTTGTCGAATCTATGTTAATACAGATACATCCTACGCACCATGCCACCAGAACATGATCAGCAGGAAATCAACCCCGTTATTCATCCGGCTGACAACATCCAGAAATTCTTCATCCGGCCATTTTTCCTTACGCTTACCATTGGACTTCCATTTTGTATCTTCAAAGGGATCTTTGGCATCGCCGCTATCCGGGCCGGGACACCATCAAATCCCCTTCTGGCAGGTTTTGGGGGGATGGTCGTTGCATGGGCAGGAGTTGATTTTGCCATGAACACCGTGCGGGCTGCAGGAGACCTCCTGCATATTCCTACGCCACTGGAATACTGCACGCTTGCCGAGCTCGGACGTCTTTTCCACCGCCCGATGGTCTTTCTCGCAGTGGATACCTTGCTCTCTTTTTCGATCATTTGCGTCGTGCTCTGGTCGGGTTGGATCATGCAATTGAAACCAGTAGAATCATTCCTGTGGTACGCGGCAACGACGCTTAATCTGATTAGTATCTCTCTTGTGTCACTCTACAACGAAGCAAAGAGAGCGACCTGAAATCACAATGACTAAAAGATCTCATGAAAAGTTGGACTCGATAGATCCTTTTTCCAGACGCATTAAGGTACTCTGTCACTCTGAAGTGACCGGGCCATGAAGCAGGTAATCAACGACCCGGTTCACGACTTCAGGGGCATGTGGTAGGTGGATATGACAGTACAGTCCGGGATCCTTTTCAAGCATCGCAGGATCCGCCGGGACTACATCCAGAATGGCACCAGGCAGGACAGAGTCAGTGTGAGGGACAATCCCGTCACCAGCAAACGTCATGCACCAGCTGCCATCATGCTGCAATTCCCAGGTCTTTCCCTCAAAACAGGGGAAAAACGAGGGAGATCGCGTGATATTTTCTGCGCAGATGAGCCTGTATTGGATATCAGATCGGATTCCAGCCTCACGAAGGGTAGCCATAGTTGTACTCCCTGGACGACAGGCTTGGACGATGACATCTACCGCAGGATCAAAATTCCGGGGAACAAATGTTTCGCATAATCTTCCGGTAATAACGGGGCCGATGACCGGATCGCAGAAAAGTTCGGCAAGGGATGACCCATTATTGGGTGGACCAATTGCAATGAGCTGGCGCACTCGTTCATGCAGGGCGCGGCCGTCATTCACTTCAAGAAGATAACGGGCGATACAGGAACCAATAGAGTGGCATACGATATCGACGCTGCCGGCATAATCGTCCTCTTTTCTTTTTGCTGTGATAAACTCCCCAAGAGATCCCGCTATCTCTTCCATTGAAGATCCATCAAGTGCCGTATAATCGAAAATCCAGTAGGGGATACCCACATCGTCGAGCCGCGGTGTAAGTCGTTTCCATATTCCGGGATGACTCTTCCAACCATGGACAAGTATCGCGGGAACTGTGTGTACAGTCATGGACATGAAATCGTTAGGTTTTAGGTAAGCATAGATATTGTGAGAAGATCTGGGAAAAAAGAAAAGTTATGCTGATGGGGAGTCATCTCCCAATGATTCCCGGCTCCGCATCAGGTAAAGCACCATCGGGTCCATCTCTTTATAATCTGATGGAGTCGTCCGCATGACGACACGATTAATACCGCTGTTAACGATCATCTTCGAACACAGAAAACACGGCCAGATCTGCGTGAGTTCCCCCGTAGTAACCTCGAATCCGGCGAGATAGAGAGTACATCCGCGAGCCAGTTTCCCTGCCTGGAGCAAAGCGTTCATTTCCGCGTGCACGCTTCTGCATCGTTCGTAGTTGGAACCCGAAGGGATATTATGCTCTTTTCTCCAGCAGTGTTTGAGTTCAGTGCAGTCCATCTGTTTGCGGGGCGCTCCGGTATAACCCGTGGATACGATAGTATTGTATTCGTCGACAATAATCGCGCCGAAGTTGCGTCGCAGGCAGGTGCCCTGGTTTGCACACCGCTGTGCGAGATCGAGAAAATACTGGTACCTGTTAGTTCGCATTCAAGGAGATATGACCCGCCCCGATATTAAAAGTGCGGGGTTCATGGACTAAAATATTATATACCGGGGAGGAGAAGATTGCCTGCCAGATAGACTATTCCTGAAAAATGAATAATCAGAAATACCGGTACGAGATAGAACTTGCTTTTCCTTGTTTTATGATGGAATATGTGCATCGCTGCAAACGCACCAAACGGCCCGCATAACGCCGCCGCAATAAGAAGGCGTTCAGAAAGCCTCCACCCATCGGTGCGAGCAGTGTGTTTATCATACGCATACAGAGTGAAAACGATGATATTGACAAGGATATAGCACGCAAAAACGGCAAGTACGAAAAAAACAGGGATCATGGTAGTACCTGTTTAACAGGGTTGGATAAAGGACTTGAGATAGGAATGGGTATCTTTTCACTTTCTCCCTGCACACCCGCTTTCTTTAATACTCACATGACCGATCTTTCATACCATATGATCCTCGGTAAGGGGGCGTATCTCCGGCAACTGACCACTGCAACGACGCAGATGAAGTCAGTAGAAGTGGGTAAGGAGATGACCGGAAGCTCCCCTCCATCTGTTTTTATCGGTAGCTGGAATTACCCGGATATTTTTGCCGGACCTATGATCGCCCCAGTGCATGGGGACACCGGGATTATGGATCGACCTGAAGAATGGATTTGTGGTAACCTGAGTCAGGAGGAGATCATTGGGTACCGGATGAACCTTGTCAGGGGCAAGCACATGACCAACGCTTGTGATGTCGGCAGCCGGTTTGTTGAAAAACTCCAGGAGATCGTCCTTGCTGATAGTTCTATCGAAAGCGAAGCGGCTTTTGAAAGTGCTCCAGCAGGTTTCTCTTTTTCAGAAGAGCACACCCCGTTTGGTCCAAGTGCACCCCTTGAACGTTTCGAGATTGAGGCAGGACGCTGGGATCCATCGCTCGAAAAAGTTTTTTATGATACCGACTTGACTGCCCGTAATGCTGTCCTTGATTTGCACAATTCGGGCCTTGCATTCTCAACGATCCAGAAGGCGTTCTCTGCCGGGACCATGGGGAGAGGCCCCAAAAGGCGTCTCGTTCCAACGCGATGGTCCATAACCGCATGTGACACAATGATCGGGGACCGGCTCTTGTCTGAGGTAAAAAAATGTCCGGTAATTGACACCATGCGACTTTATGAGTTCGCAAGCCTGCATAACCGGTATGCGGTTCTTCTGATGCCGACCAGCTGGCAATACGAATGGACCGAAGCGTTCCTTCATGTACTCGGAAATGAGGAGTATGTCTTTTCAGATCATGAAGGCCACAAGGGAAAAGACGAATATTCACCCCTTGGAGGGTGCTACTATTCATGCAAAATGGCGGTACTTGAAGCGCTTGCCCGGGAGCACCGTCAGGCCGGTGCGATTATTCTTCGTGAGGCATTGCCAGGTTACGTCCCTATGGGAGTATTTAATGTCAGGGAAAACGTCAGAAGTGCAATGCGCGAACCATTTACCGAATTCGAAGACCTGAAATCGGTTATTGGGCATATATCTGATATGTTTACTCTTCCAGTTCAGCGGTTTATCACAGAGACGACACTACTTCGGGAAAGCCTGAGGCAGCGGCAATGTTCCCTGAGTGATTTTTCAGGGTTTTCGGGGAAACGGAATGTTCCCCCAGAGGCCTAAAACAAAGTGACAGGTTCCTTCATATGGCATACATTCTGGTTCAAGGAAGAGAGCCCACGGTATAATGTCTGTTAACACGGGGAACAACCCCACTTCCCGGATTATACTTCATGCAGATATGGACTGTTTCTATGCAGCCATCGAGATGCATGACTACCCTCAGTATGCGGGAAAACCGGTCGTTGTCGGTGCGGATCCTCATGACGGAACCGGCCGTGGCGTCGTTTCTACTTGCTCATACGAGGCGCGCGAGTATGGTATCCGGTCTGCAATGCCCATTTCCCATGCCTACAGGCTATGTCCTGATGCAGTCTTTCTCCGCCCCCGTATGGACCGCTATGCAGAGATATCTGAAGAGATCATGGAAATCCTCAGATCACCCGGATTCCGGTTCGAACAGGTAAGTATTGACGAGGCCTTTTTGGACATGAGCTCTGCCGGTGGTTTTTTTCAAGCACGGAGGGTTGCAGAGGATCTAAAAAAGGAGATCCGCATTCGGTGCGGGATTACCTGTTCACTCGGTCTTGCCCCAACAAAAATTGTCGCAAAAATAGCCTCGGATTTCAAAAAACCTAATGGTCTTACCGTCATCGAACCTGCAGACGAACCTTCATTCCTCGCACCCCTGCCGGTCCGCAGGATCCCGGGAATAGGCGATAAGACTGAAAGAGAATTACAGGTGCTGGGGATACATACGATAGGTGACCTTGCCGCATATGATATTCAGGGCCTTATCGGGAGTTTTGGACGCGGTGCCGTAGGACTGCACGAAGCAGCGCGTGGCATTGATGGAAGCGAAGTAGTAGAGCGTAACGGCATAAAATCGCTATCAAAAGAGATGACTTTTGATAAGGATACTGATGAACCCGGCGAAATTGTTTCCTCACTGGAGGGTCTTATCGGGGAGCTAGGCATTTCTCTTGCAAGAGAAAACCTCTATTTCAAAACGGTGACGATCAGGATCAGATCCGAAGGATTTGTGACAAAGACAAAGGCTAAAACTCTGGTCCATTATCATAATGACGTGGAAACGATCCGGGGATGTGCACAAGAACTTCTCCGTGAACTCTTCAGCGGAAGAAAAATCCGGCGACTTGGCCTGCGGCTTTCCGGGTTAAAAAAACAGGATTCACAACAACAGCGACTCTTTAGTCAGGATGACGGGTAGTTCATCGATTAACACCTAAATCTTCAAAACGTTGATTTTTACATATATGGCAGCGTACGGAAGATACGTCCATGGATATGTTAATTATTTGCAACGTCGTTTATATACACGGAGTTGTTGGCATCACAGATAATACAAAGAAAAAAGGAGGCAGTAACGAAGTTGAGGGAGCTGACGGTTTTAATCCTGATGGTACCCCTTTTGTCCGGGTCAGACTTCCCAAAAAATGGAATAATGAAATGTTTGGATCCGCTGACCTTATGATGGGTGCAAACCACATACGGGTGAGATGTTTCGATGGGGTCACCCGTATGGGGCGGATTAAAGGCAAGATAAAAAAACGTGTATGGATACGTGAAGGGGATACTCTGATTATTGTCCCATGGAGTTTCCAAGACGATAAGTGTGATATTATCTACCGTTACCTTCCGCCTCAGGTTGACTGGCTGCGGAAGAACCGGTACCTGTAATTCTTTTTTGCTAAAGTATCTTTACGCCGATTAGTGATTACAATCCGGCCTGATAATCGTTTAATAAAAGTATTTGTTTACATTGACCACGCACGTTCCCAGAGCATCACGAATATCTCGAATGCAATGAGGAGGATAACAACCCACTCCAGGAAATTCGAGTGCTGGATCCTGACTTCATCGGATAACATTGAATAGTTCTCGCGGATCACTTTGATCTTCCTGCTGACGCTTTCGCTCCATTGACTGCTACGGAGGATCTTTAATGCAGCCGAATAGACACGGGCATAATAAATATCCTCAGTCACTTTGATCAAGTTGTCAACTTTTTCAATCGTCTCCGAGATCTCCGCAGATGTTTTCATCTGGTGTTTCATAATTGAATGATACTGATGACTCCGGCTAAACCAGGACAGCCGGTCTGCATGCTCAATATCATCGTACATCCGTGCCATCTCGCGGGTAAGCTCACGGTCATAATACCTCAGTTCGAGCACCTGTACATTTGCGAACTCTATAAGGTCGATAAGATCTGTAGGACTTTCAGGACCACATAAAAGAGCAGAATCCCAAGAAATTACGGCCAGGTCCTCTTCGGAGTAACTAAGGGAATTTTTTATGATGTCTTCGCGGATCTGGGGCGAGACACAGGTCCGGTCTCCAAGAAGAAGAGGCACCGGGTCGATTGAATCGTCCCGCCGGTCAGTAACATAAATCGTATAGTCCTCGTAGAAGTCCGGATCGATAGCAAAATTCTTGATGTGCGGTTTGATGATTTCGCCAAGTGTGGAGAGATACTGGAGGAAAAAGGCCGAAAGTCCTTCCTGGCCGGCAAACAGGAACGCGAGATCTTCGAGACTTTTGTGATCTGCACCCGGGTTCTCATGGATAAAACACAGACTGATAACCCCGATATCATATACCCGGGCAACCGCTGAAAATTCAAACGAGCGTCCTTCCCTCTCCACAACAATTGGCAGCATCCGGATTAGGATAGGAGACGATTCGATCATGATAGATTTGGGCTTGACCCGGACAAAACTTGTCCTGGCTGTAAAATAGTTCCGGGCAAGGGACTTCTCGAGCCAGTCGATATCGATCTCCCGCCCGATATCATAAATGCGGTAAAACCGGAGTGAAATCATGCCTTGCGCTCCTTTTAAAAGATTCGCAGTCTGGCTCTAGTATAGTGCCCGAAACACGATAAACCCTTATACCGGTCGTGGCTGAACGTTTATCCGAACATTTTCTTATTAACCTCGACAGATATTCTCCCCCGGGTTTTATCTGACGCGGGGCAATTTATATGCCGGCAACGCAAAACAACGATAGAGAGATTCAATGAGTGCTGATTTTCTATCCATCGGTATGGTCACGGTTATTGGACTCATGGCAGGCACTGCAATCGGTCTTTTTATCGGGTATCTTGCAAAAATGCAACAATCCCATTGGGTTGACATGACCGGGTGCGAAAAAACACTCAATATCACGCTGATCCTGATCTGTTCTGTAATCTGTATTGCCGGACTTGCTTGGCGTTTTCTCCTGAACTGACACAAATTAACTATAACGGGTTCTTTTTTTCTCCCTGTGAAGGAGGTGATACCCTGTTTAATTGCATCCAAGAGGTGACAGTTTGATGATACCGGACATGCAACACATAACGATACATGGATATTGGACTGTTCATTAACGGCATTATCATAGGTATTGCATTAGCAGCCCCGGTCGGTCCGATAGCATTTGTGTGTATCCAGCGTTCGCTTGCTAATGGACGTCTCCATGGTATCAGCTCCGGCCTCGGGATTGCTACTGCTGATGCCTTTTACGCGGCGGTTGCGGCATTTGGCCTTGCACTCATATCCGATTTCCTGCTTGCCCGGCAGCGATTTTTCCGTTTGTTCGGTGGTCTTGCACTCATTGCAATAGGGATCCGCATCATCTATTCTGAGCCACCCCAGGCTAATACAACTCCAGAAAACGAATCATTCATTGCCGATTATTCTACGATGCTCGCCATTGCGCTTGCAAACCCCCTGACCATCCTTTTCTTTACCCTTATTATCCCGGGGTTTGGGGTTGTGATAAGTGGAAATACCTGGTTTAACCCGACAATCTTTGTAATTGGCGTTTTTCTGGGAGAAATGGGATGGTGGATATTCCTCTGCGGAACGCTTGGTTCTATGAGAGACTACCTTACTCGGGAGCGCCTGCACTTGATCAACCGTATAGCAGGAGCTGTAATTGCTGTCTTCGGGGCCGTACTAATCGCCTCCCTATTTGTGACTTTTGATATTGCGTGATGCATCGGAGTATCCGTGCCCGTCCGAATGTATCCTCTGTTATCCCTTTCACTCCGTTCACTGAGATATAACGGTGTACCTGCTGTTGGCTGATAGTTCACTTATTTAACTATTAAGCGACAAAACTAATTTCAGAAGTTGAAAACCTATGGCTGAAGATATACGACATCGCGCTGCCGACGCACTTCTAGCACTCATTCCTCTCTACTATAAGAACGTGATCCGGCACAGACCCTCAATCACCGGCATTCAGGTAGCGCAGCTCCATACACTTGGCATACTTATGAAACATAAAGCGATGCCTATGTCCGAAATCGGAAGCTGCCTCTATATTTCCCGGCCTTACATGACCCGGCTTGCCGATCTTATGATTAAAGACGATCTCGTGGAACGCCGTCCGGATCCCGCCGATCGCCGGGTGATTAACCTTGCAATTACCGAGAAAGGGAAAAAATATCTCAAGCAGTCAATTACTTGGTACAGGAAAGATCTCAAAGAGAACCTTGCGGGTCTTGATGATGACGATTTAGGGAACCTGTGTATCGCATTGGAAGATGCGTATCAGATTCTTTCAAAACTCCAGTTGAGGTGACAAGCGTGCGTCTGTTTGGTCACGAAATAATGCGAGGACAGGATAACAAGCATGATGATAAGATCAATATAATACCTGAAAGGAATGAACCAGATTCTCTACCGGTTATTCCTGCTGGATGGGACAGTAACCGTGAGACCGCAATCATAAGGATCGAACACCTCTCCAAGGTCTTTGCAAGTAAAACCAAGACGGTAACTGCCGTAAACGATGTCTCTTTTGAAGTGAAACGCGGGGAAATTTTCGGACTCCTTGGCGCAAACGGTGCCGGGAAGAGTACGCTTATCAGGATCCTCACAACCCTTCTTTCCCCGACATCTGGACAGGCATTTGTCAACAATTACGACATTACCAAAGACCCGGAAAAGATCCGGGAAATTATCGGGGTTTGTTCACAGAACTATACGAGTGATTCCGAATTAACCGCTTATGATAACCTCGAATTTTACGGAAAACTCGAAAATGTTCCTGACAGCATCCTTCCAGACCGGATCTGGGAACTCCTGAAAATGGCCGGTCTTGCCGACCGGGCATACATGCCGGTAGGAACATTCTCAGGAGGTATGAAACGCAAACTTGAGATCGTCCGGGCATTTATCCACCGTCCACTCATCCTTTTCCTAGATGAACCCACCATTGGTCTCGATCCAGAGGCCCGCCGGGAAGTATGGCAGCAGATCATGATGCTCAATAAGGAGAATACGACGATCATTCTCACCACACATTACATGGATGAGGCGGAAAAACTCTGTGGCCGGATCGCTTTTGTGGAACGTGGCAGACTGATCGCTCTTGACACCCTTGAAAACCTCCGGAAACTGATACCTGCGGGAGATCTTATAGAGATTGGAGTGGACCACATGGACCCCTTGGCAGAGGAAGCGCTCCGTGACGTCACTCTTGTCAACGCGGTATCGGTTGTCGAGCATAACGTAAAGATCTCGGCAACAAATGGTAGCCGGGTAATTCCTTCAATTCTTGCAGTTTTCGAAAAATTCCAGATTCCCATAATCTCCATCTCTATCAGGTCCCCTTCGCTTGAGGATATCTTCATCTACCTTACCGGGAAGGGGCTGGATAATGGCAGTGGAGACGGAAATGACGCACCTGGCCCCGGTAGGAGGCGGTCGCCTTGATGAGGGGGCCTATTGCCATTTTCAAACGGGACTTCAAAAAGTTCCTGAGCAACCCGTTCATCATCATGATGACCCTTTTTATGCCCATCATGTACCTGATAGTCTTCGGGAGTGCGATGGGTGGGACCATCAGCCATATCCCGGTTGGTGTAGTCCAGGAAGTTCCGCCTTACAACGATACACCGCTTTTTACCAATGCCGCCTACCAGCTTAACCATATAAGCCAGGGAAGCGAAAACGATGCAGAAAAAGAGCTGGATGTAACTATTTACACCGATGAAGCTCAGGCCAAACAGGATTTGGAAAACGGAAAGATCGCTGCTGTTATCGTATTCCCGTCATCTGTATCAAACGATAACGCGGTCCGGCTCTATGTTGACAGTTCGGATTCTATAACTCCTCCGCTTGTAGAAGGTGCAGTAAACCAGGTCCTGCTGGGTCTTGGGGCTGACAACCCGGTCATTGTCGATAAGATCTATGGGGATATAACGTATCTGCAGTTTTTCGGAGTGGGCGTTATAATGATGGCGATCTTCACCTCTACGATGTTCGGTGGAGGAATAGCACTTATCAAAGATCGTGAAAACGGTATCCATGAGGGGTACCTGGTAACACCGGTAAAACGATCAAGTATCGTAATGGGGATCATTTCGAGCGGGACTGTCAGGGCTTTCATAGCCGGGTTCACTATTTTCTGGATCGATCTGTTGATTACCGGTATTACCCTCCAAAGTTTTCAGGATTTTTTACTCGTCCTCGTGGTTATCCTGATAGCCTGTATGGGGGTGACAAGCCTTGTCGTATCTTTTGCATCCCGATTCTCATCACAACAGGAGTATTCTTCAGTCATCGCATTTTTCAACCTCATGCTGTTCATGACTTCGGGTGCCTTTTACCCTGTAATAGGTATGCCGGGCTGGTTACGTTGGATTACGGTAATTAATCCGGAGTATTATGGGATACACGCGTTGCGGAGCATTATCCTTAGGAACCAAGGGCTCAATGTGATCGGTATAGATCTTATAGCGCTTTTGATCTTCTCATCGGTAATGATTATTCTTGGGATTGTCACCTTCAGGAGGACGCTTGAATAGCGGAGGGGCCAGTATGGGAAACATGTACAATCGGAACAGTACCAGTAAAACAACATCGCGTACGCGGGGAAACCCAAGGCAAAAGTTTGATCTGAATGAATCGACTGAAGTGATTATGAGTATAACTGACAGGAATATGGGAGAGGGATATATATGATTTGGGTTTCAACCTCTACTAAACTTGATAAAACTTTTTCGAGGAATTGCATGAATAAAATGAATCGATCTACACCCCTTGAAAAAAAGGCCATGACAGTACAAAGTATTTTTGGGTGCCGAGCCAGCCTTCCGTGGCTTCTGGGCCTTGTTTCAATCATTCTTGTAGTATGTGCCATATCTCCGGTAATGGCCGGGGAAAAAATCATGACCGGGAGCCCCGAGCTGAATGCACACA
>CAYPEQ010000012.1:0-57096 GCA_964409915.1 uncultured Methanoregula sp.
TTTGTGGTCTTGATATGTGTACGGAACATGGCCTCATGACCATTCAGGCATTGCCTGGGAATGCATTTCATAAAATAGTATACTATTTTTTGAGACAAAAAAGGGAATCATCGACGGGCGATTTTTTTTAGACTTTTGCACTTGTTAAAATAGGTCTCGCCCCAGACCCAGGGTTGGTAGGTGCAGCACATCTCCGGTTTCACGGTATGGATCCCACAGAGGTAGCGCTCTTTAGCGACCCGGCGCAGGAACGGGCAAACTGTAACATATCCGGCGGTGTCCGGGTCACGCATCTCAAAAACGACGACGTTTCCCAGATCGCTCGCGCTGAGGCTTGTGCAGGGAACCGGCGTACTACCGTTTTCCATAAATGCCACAAACCAACGAAGGATATCGGTCCTTTCCTGTTCCATCCAAGTATATACGTTAGCGGGTGTCGGGGCTATGCCAGGGCCGAAAATCCGGCAACAGAGACCGCACTGTTCGCAGGGTTCTTCTTCGGGTAAGGGCTCGGACATGGTCACTTCCTTCCACTATTCTCCGAGTACAAGGATAAGCGTTTGTGGGGATTCATTCCGGACATTCTGAAAATCTGGTAAAATCGCCTTGCCGGTTGACTTAAAATCGTGTATTTCCCGGAATAGAAAGATTCATTATTCCGGCACGCAAGAACCGTCAACATGACCGACGCGTTAACCTGGTACCTGTCGGGCATGAGTTTCCAGGCTGATAACCAGCACGAAAAGGCACTTCATGCGTTCGACCAGTCACTCACACTTGATCCGGGAAATGCAGGAGCATGGGTAGGAAAAGGCATGGCCCAGGCACGGATCGGGGAGTACCAGGAAGCGATCCAGTCATTTGACCGGGCACTTGCCCTTGGCGATCAGAATCCCTTTGTCTGGTACAGCCGCGGTCTTGCATTCCATCTTCTCGGCAATGACGATGAAGCAATCCTTTCCTATAACCGGGCGATTGCCACTGATAAGTTAAACGCCCTTACCTTGACCGGGCTTGGTGATTCTTTACGCACCCTTGAACGATACGAACGTGCACGTGAAGCTTACGAGACAGCACTGGTCATTGCTCCGGAAACCGTTCCGGCTCTTCTCGGCATGGGAATGGTCGCATTTGAGATCGGCGAATACCTACAAGCACAGGAATATTGCCATAAGATCCTTGTGATCGCACCGGCACACCTTGTTGCTCATACCCTTCTTGGCTCATCACTTATAGAAGAAAAATCCTACAACCGGGCCATAACAGTCTTTGACCGCGCTCTTGCCATCGATAAAAATTTTGTACCAGCTATTACCGGAAAAGCCGTAGCATTATGTGAACTGGGTAGCTTCAACGATGCATTGCGGCTCTTTGAACAGGCAATCCAAATTGATCCCGCCCTTCCCGATTCCTGGATTGGAAAAGGAATGGTACTTGGCAAGTTGGGCAGGCACGAACCGGCAATGATGGCTTTTGACCAGGCATTGGCGCTCGAACCGGAATGTGCGGCGGTCTGGTATGCTGAAGGACCGGTGTTCCGGTTCTGTGCCAGGCTCGAAAAACGGATCCCGGGTATAGCACGAATGTTACCGGCAACGTCAGGGTCGGCAGGAGATTTGGGAAGCCCCGGTACTGAACTCCTGCGATCGGAGCAATATGAGGATGCCGTGCGGGCATTCGATCAGGAGATCGAAGCAGACCGGAACGCTGCGATCCTCTGGTGTAACCGGGGTGTGGCTCTCGATGCACTGGGAAGGCATCACGAAGCGGTTATATCGTACACAAATGCGCTCAATATCGATCCCGGTATGGTGGCTGCCGGATACAACCGGGGGCTCACCGAAAGCGACCTCGCCCAGTATGGGGCCGCATTAGCCTCCTTTGACAAGGCGGCAGCACTCAATCCTGATAACGCCATGATCTGGATGGCGAAGGCGCATACATACAACAAGATGTATCTCTTCGAAGAAGAACTCACAGCGTACGATACTGCAATTGCGCGTGACCCCAATTATTCGACTGCATGGTACGACCGGGGCGTAGTGCTCCACCAGTTGAACCAGAACCAGGAAGCACTCAAATCCTTCGAACAGGTGGTTTCCATTGACCGGGGTCTTGCAGCATCATGGTTCAACAAAGCGTGCCTGCACAGCCGGGACGGTGCGTACGGGATTGCACTGCAGGCATTTGATATCCTGATGTCTATGGATGTAAAGAACGCACTTGCATGGTTCTGCGAAAGTCTGGTTCTCATCAACCTGGGAAAGACAAACCAGGGAAAAAAAGCGTTCATCCGGGCCACCCAGCTGGAATGCGGTCTTTCGCTTTTACGGCGCAAATATGGCGGGGCGATCTTCTTTGTTCCTAAAAACCGACTATACGTAAACAGGCTTGACCGCTGTGTACGGTCGTTCCAGGATCCCTCCCTGATCTGGTTCAGGAAAGGAACCGAGCTGTACCACAACCAGGAGAGCGCAGAAGCCATCGACGCATTCCACCGTTCACTCACGCTTAACCCGGAAAACGCTCATGGCTGGTTTTATCTTGCACAGGCATGTTCCCGTCTGGGCAGGTATGTGCAGGCACTTGAAGCGTATGGCCATGCAATCGCTATTGATCCACTCAATGCAGCAGTCTGGAACAACAAAGGCCTGATTCACCGGAGGTTGCACCAGGAAGATGCGGCCATTGCCTCATTCCGGCGTTCCCTTACGATCGACCCTTCCTACTTTAACGGCTGGTACAATCTCGGCCTCATCTTCCTTGATCGACAGGTATACAGTAAAGCCCGGGAGGCATTTGACCACGCACTTACCCTGAGGCCCGGAGATCCCCGGGCACTTAACCGCCAGAAATTTGCCCTGCAAGGAGAGGGAGAGATCAATAAGTCTTCGTAAAAGCCTTTTGTTCACCCATAATTGGTGATCAGGAGTTCATTAACGAGCCCACGCCGGCTCCCATTGCAGTTGATCATCCTTTTAGCCGGCACCCGCCGTATAGAAAATCCGTCGTACAGCTCCTCAAAAAAGGAGTCCTCAGGGTTCTCGTTACCAGGATCAGAGTTACTGAGCATAACCATTGCCCCTTTCCGGTCCAGATCCCGGAAAAAACGTGCCAGGCGTTTCTGATCGATATCGGAGAATCCTCCGTGCGAATAGGAGGTAAACGAGGATGTCGTATTGAGGGGCCGGTACGGGGGGTCGAGGTACACAAAGGTATTATCGTCAACGGCGCTCCTGCACCGGGTAAAATCACCGCAGATGATCCCGGTGTTTTTAAGCACAGCTGCTACTTTTTCCAGATTGTCGCCATTGAAGATCACCGGGTTACGATAGCGCCCGAATGGCACGTTGAACCAGCCACTCCGGTTAACGCGGAACAGGCCATTGTAGCAGGTGTGGTTAAGGAAAATAATTTGGGCAGCACGTTCTATCCAGCGATTGTTGTAACGGCTGAAATCAACTGTTGCACGGTCACGGTTGAACGCTTCCCGGACTTCATAATAGAACGCTTCCTTTTTTTGATCTTTTTTTTCCCGGTATGCAGTTTCAACCGCAGCCAGTTCCCCGGAAAGACGGGGAAGTGATCTGCGTATCACCTGGTAGGTCAAGATCAGCTCCTTGTTGACATCACAGACAGTACACTGGTCAAAGGAAAACATCCGGTTTAACGAGAAAAAGACGGCACCCCCACCGATAAACGGCTCAACATACCGGGTAATCGTCCTGTCATTGAGAGCAGAAAAAGGCAGGTACCGGGAAAACTCGCCGAGTAACTGCGATTTACCTCCTGCCCATTTCAGGAACGGCCGGGGACCTGTAACCCGGTTGCCTTGTTGTGCCATAGTGATCGAAAGTACCAGTATCCAGTAAGTTTGGTATTACTCAGTTATCATACTTCCACGAAGTTCAAATTACCCGGCATTTTTTCTTTACCGCTTCCCCAAAACCTTCCCTTTTTATGCCGGCGGAACTGATATACAGCACAGGAAAAGTATCACGCCCGACTACCTACCATGAGCGCATTAACAAGGATCAGGGACTTCCGATCAACGATCAATATCAGGCTTTTTTCGCTGTATCTCGCTATTGTGCTCATTATCCCGGCAATTTCTACAATATTCGAATACCTCATTTCAGTCAATCCCGGGCTGCGTTCTGAGTTTCAGCTCGACATGGAGAACTTCCATGTCTACCAGATCTTTACTACATCGTTTGTTCACCTGAATTTTGATCATTTCCTGGGAAACGTAACTGCCTACCTGTTGATCGCCATCTATGGCCTGGTCCTTGCTACGCTCATTAACCGGAAACGGTTGTATGTTGTCCTCAGCAAGGTAATCGTCGTGATATTCCTTGTTTTTGGTGCATGTTTTGCTATTTTCAACGCGACGACAAGTTATTACGTCGGTCTCTCCGGCATTGACTCGGCACTCGCAGGACTGCTACTCATTTTCTGGCTGGTTTATCTCGAACATAATTCACAAAAACAAATGCGCACCTATTACGGGCTCGTGCTCTGCTGCGTCTTAGCGCTTTCTGCCGGGATCATTGCACGATATATCATCCTTTACCATAGCTACCACAACGTCCCGCTGCTCGCGACGCTGAGTGCGATAATCATAATTCTTCTGGTTGCAATGTTCCTGTTCCGTCACCAGTTTTTCGAACTGTACAATGTCATGCGCAGTTTTTCCTGGTCTTCCCGGCTTATTACTATCTCGATTGTGCTTATCTTTGCGTACTTTATCTGGAACCTGTTCCCGGAGCAATTGGGAAACTACTCAACCCGGGACGTGAGCATCTCGCTGCATATCGCCGGCATCATCATCGGTATCCTCGCCGGGTATATTTTCCTGGTATACTTTGAAAGGATCACTTACTTTCACCGGGAAAAAGACGTAATTTCCGATAAACTCCCCGGAAAGGGACCATGAAAGGGTACTTTACTTACTCTATTACGGCAAGTATTTCCGCGGTTGTGCGGACAAGGCCCATTCTTTTGAAAATGTAGTTTACGGAATTGTGATGCTGCTCAGCTGACATCGAAGACATCGCATCCTCGGCAAAAACCTGCTGGAAACCGAATTCGTAGGCAAACCGTGCCGTACTCTCGACACCATAATCTGTCGCTATACCGCACAGGACAATCGTGTCCATGCCCCTTCTGCGGAGCTGGAGTTCAAGATCGGTACCATAGAACGCTCCCCACTGTTTCTTTGCAATAACAATATCCGTGCTAGCGTGACCGATCTCCGGAATGAACTCTGACCAGTCCGGGGGCACGGGTCCGGTTTGGGAGAATGTGGTATCGCTTTTTACCTTGAGCATGGTCTCCGGCGTCGAGGTAACATGCACAAGAAACACCGGCATGGCGTTTTTCCTGAATGCGGCTGTGAGCCTTGCTGCATTATGGATAACATCCTTTGCCGCATGAGGCTGTGTTGGTCGCGCCGCTATTCCTTTCTGGAGATCAATAACAACGAGGGCAGTTGTTTTTTTATTTATGTCCAATTCCGTCATATCCTGTTTACTCAGGGAACATAGGAGAGCGGCTGCTATTTATTGGCTGTGGTGATACCGTGAAGTGATCAAAAAAGTGTCATCAGGCCCGGCTCACTTTTTTTAAGCGCTCCCCAAGCCACGGCAGGAAATCTTTTTTCCTTGACATGACGCCAGGAAGCCGGGCTGGCAGGGATTCTTCAAAGATTTCGCTAAGGAGCGCTGCGTCCCCGGCACCATAGATATCGCTCGCGTTTTCAAGGACACTAGTGAAAAGCGCCAGGGAAAGAGAGAGTCCGGCAGCGGATCGGGCTTTTTCCAGCGCTGATACAATCTCATTGTCACGTGCCCGGTTCCAGCCAAACGCCGGGACCATGATCTGGGCAATCTGGACACTTTTTTCAGAAAGCGTAAAGAGTTTTGAGTCCCGGGAAAGGAGGACATCAAGCGACACACCGGTCAGATCCATGCCTTGTTCGAGCAGTGAAACACCCAGTTTCTCCGGGTCTTCCCCGGCAAGCGAAGCAAGATATTTCACCGCTTTTTTATCCTGGTGTGTAGTGGTTGACATCCTCAGCGATAAAGTATCGGAAAGGATACCGCAGAGAAGAACTCCTGCGATCTCCCGGGAGGGAACAAGACCGGCTTCCAGATATTTCATGGCAATGATAGTGGAGGTTGCTCCTACAGGATCGTTAAAAAACCGGATCGGCCTGAGTGTTGTTATAGCACCAAGCCGGTGGTGGTCGATGATCTCTACGACATCTGCCTCTTCGATACCGGGGACTGCCTGGGAGGCTTCGTTGTGGTCAAGCAGGACAACCGGGCGGCGGACGTCATCGAGCAGCGTCGTCCTTGTAAGAATACCCATGAGTTTTCCCTGGCCGGATACAACGCATGCGGCCCGGAACATCGAGCCGGAAACGACCTGCCGGGCACGGGCTATCGTTTCGGTGCATGCAAGGACCGGGACATTGGTTTCCATCACTTCCCGGGCAGGAAGAGAGAGATTGATCATCTTCCCTACACCGAACGCATCCAGGTTTGTGGAAAGTACCGAGACTCCCCGCTGCTGTGCAGCCGCGATGACCCGGTTACCCACCGGCGCACCTTCCGCGATAATAAGGGCTGCTATTCCGGCCGAGACGAGCGCCAGCTGGGCCGGTTCGTTGTCACCGACGACCGCGATGTCCTTTTCGGTCATTTTTGCGAGTGTGACGTGCAGGGCATCGATGGCGATATAGACCCGTCCTTCAAGGATGGGATGCGCTTTTACAATGACTTGTGCACAAAGAACACGCGCAAACGTGCCTATTGGTACCGGAGTTACCGAGAGGGCAGCGAGATGAAGGGTCCCGATATAGGCATTAGCGAGCGCGTGTTCGCCGATCATCCCGGCTGGCTTTCCTTCAGGATCCGTGATAACGACATTCCGGATCCCCTCTTTTGCCATAAGAGTGGCGACATCGACGGTAGGAATATCTTCAGGCAGGGCAAAAACCTGTTTATAGCTGATATCGGCAAGTGTGGGTTCGACGGACGGGACATAGAGGGGTGCAGGAACACTGTACCTGTCGAGCATGAACCGGGATTCGCCGTTGATCTCCCCGCACCGGGCCGGGACGTACAGGCCGGGTTCGGAACGGTTTTTAAAATCCGCATATCCTATCACGCTTGCGATACTATCGGTGTCAGGCTGCCGGTGGCCGATGCAATAGATCTGGTTCATAATTCCTCAGGAAGGTGAAAAACTGTTGCTGCAATACGTGCGTCGTCCGGGTTCATAAGCTCTGGGCTGGATAGTTGTGTCACCTGCCAAATCCTTTTAACGTGCCCATTCTAACCGGATCAGTACGTGAGTATATACATAATTACCAAAACGATCTTCGATCAATACACCTTCACCTTTTCAAAAAGGGAGATCTGATATGACGGTAGCAATTCATGCAGATAACCTGACCCGGCGCTTTGGCGATCTCGTAGCCGTAGATCATATCAGTTTCGATATAGAACAGGGTGAGATCTTTGGTCTTCTGGGACCTAACGGCGCCGGAAAGACGACGACGCTTTCAATGCTCTCGACTATGCTTGAACCCACCTCCGGTACTGCAACGGTTATGGGTATTGATGTGACAAAAGACCAGGACGGTGTCCGTAAAGCCATCGGGATCGTTTTCCAGGACCAGAGCCTCGACGAAGAGCTCACCGCGTGGGAGAATATGGATTTTCACGGCAGGCTCTACCGGATCCCAAAAGGTACCCGGGAACAACGTATCGACGAGCTGCTTAAACTGGTGGAACTTTTTGACCGCAGGAATGATATTGTCAAGACATTTTCCGGGGGGATGCGGCGGCGTCTTGAGATTGCCCGGGGACTCCTGCACCATCCGGCTGTCCTTTTCCTGGACGAACCTACCTTAGGCCTTGATCCCCAGACCAGAAACCATCTCTGGAAATATATCGAGGATCTTGCACAGGAAAAGAACATCACCATCATCCTGACGACGCATTATATGGAAGAGGCAGACCGGTTGTGCAACCGGATCGCGATTATCGATCACGGGAAGATTATTGCCCTTGACACGCCCGCTAAACTCAAGGACTCTATAGGTGGAGATGTGGTGACTATTAAATCACCGGATACCGGAAAGATCGCCGCTGCATTTGCTGTCCCCTGGATTAACCGGATCGAAACCCACGACGGTGAAGTTATCCTGACATTGCAGAATGCTGAACAGCACCTTAGCATGATCGTGACCCGGCTCAATGACGAGCAGATTCCCATCACTTCTATATCGGTGCATAAGCCGACCCTTGAAGACGTCTTCCTTTCGTTTACAGGAAAGACCATCCGGGAAGAGGATATCAGCAGGAAAGACGCGATGCGGATGCATTTCCGTATGATGAGGCACTGACCATGGATATCGTTTACACCATCTGGCTGCGGAGCATGAAACGGTATGTCCGGTCGAAAAGCAGGATTGTGGGAAGCATTGCGATGCCGCTTTTCCTCCTTGTTTTCTTAGGTTTTGGTCTTAATTCGGTAGTGAGTACCACATCGCTTGGCCAGCAGTACGTCATGTTCCTTGTACCGGGCATGGTTGCGATGAGTGTGCTTTTCACCTCGGTATTTTCCGGCATCCAGATCATCTGGGACAAGCAGTTCGGGTTTTTAAAAGAGACCCTGATTGCCCCGGTATCAAGGATCGAGATTATGTTTGGTATGACTGTCGGGGGTGCAACTACAGCAGTTTTCCAGGGAATTATCCTGATGGTGCTTGCCGTTCTCTTGGGCCTGCGTATCACCAACCCGGCAGGGTTTTTTATCGCGCTTGGCTTTATGATCCTTGTCGGAATCTCCTTTACGGCATTCGGGATATCGATTGCTTCCCGTATGGAGGATATGACCGGCTTCCAGCTGATCATGAACTTCGTTGTCTTCCCCCTCTTTGGCCTTTCGGGAGCCCTGTTTCCCATTAGTTCCCTACCTGGGTGGCTTGAACCAATCACCTTAGCGGATCCTCTTACGTACGGGGTCGAGGGGATCCGGTACGGCCTCACCGGTGTTTCCCCAATTAACCCTATCATCTGCGCCGTGGTTATTGCCGGATTCGCAGTCGCGATGACTTTGGTCGGAGCCTACCTCTTCCGCAAAGTATCAGTTTAGATACAGTCCCGATTTTTAGAGTGAATATTTATTAGGCAGTCCCGGTTAACGCAAGCACTGGTGAAACGCATGACTAACGAGTTTATTGTTGTCAGTACGCCGTACCTTCCTGGATACCGGATTACCAAAACCATTGGGTTCACGTGGGGACTTATTGTACGGAGCCGGGGACTTGGCCGGAATATTACGGCAGGTCTCCGGTCCCTTGCCGGCGGCGAGATCCATGAATATACCCAGCTCCTTAATCAGTCCCGGGAAGAAGCACTTGCACGATTAAAAGAACATGCCACATCCCTTGGAGCTAACGCAGTCATAGGCGTTGCATTCGATTCGTCAGAGACAGGTGGTATTATGACCGAAGTACTTGCCTACGGGACAGCAGGTGTTGTCGAAAAAGATACAGCGCCGGCAGGTCCCGTCCGGCTCGCGTAATAAAAACAGGAAAGGGTATATTCCGTTCAGGTATTTATTGTTGGAAAACCTTCAAAACCGCCATTTTAAAAGAACGATAATTGGGCGGTACTGGTGCAAAAACGGGATCTCACTATACATAATCTGTTAAAAGTCTCAACCACATCCTGAAACATACTAGGATCGTTTTGGAATCGGGAAAGTAAAAATCTGAACCAATATATATCTGTATGCCAAGGTTAGTCAATCCATGGCCCTCTCAAAGAAGATCACTGCGCAGATCAAAGAGATTTTAGAGCAAAATCCGCAGGGTCTGAGCATCACCGGCATTGTCAACGGTGTGAAGATTAACCGGAATACGGCCGGGCGGTATCTGGAAGGTCTTCTTGCATCCGGTCAGGTTGAGATGCGCCGTCTTGGTATGGCTAAAATCTATACCCTTTCGCACCGGGTTCCCCATTCTGCGGTCTTGTCGATTTCCTCGGACCTGATCATGCAGCTGGACAGCCACCTGCGAATTATTTACATAAACGATCCCTTCATTAAATTTCTTGGTGCTACTCAGAGAGATCTCGTTGGAAAAAATATGGAGTACTCCTTACTGGTAACAGCACTCGAGAATTTTTTTGAACCTTTCAGAGAACACGTCCGGAACGGAATTAATGGTGTCGAGTGGAGAGGGGAATTCTCCACCAATAAACCCGGGATTATTTTTGCCTGCAGGGTTACGCCCAGTGTGTTTGAGAACGGGCAGAAAGGAGTCTCAGTCATCTTTGAAGACATTACCGAACGTAAACGGGCAGAGGAAACTTTGATAGAAAGCGAGCGACAGTACCGGGACATCTTCGAGAACGCGGTGCTCGGGATCTTCCGGACCACACCGGAAGGAAGGTTCACGACCATAAATCCCACGTTTGCTCGCATATCAGGCTACGAAACACCGGAAAAGATGATAGAAGCGATCCGTGATGTCCGAAACCAGTTGTATGTGGACCCGGCGGATCGGACCCTTTTCATGAATATGCTTGTGACCGACGGATTTGTCAAGGGCCATGAGGCACGGTTCTATCATAAAGACGGTCATATTGTCTGGATTTCACTCAATGCGATTGCTGTGCGTAACCAAGAGGGAAAGGTACTGTATTTCGAAGGGACTATAGAGGACATCACCGAACGCAAGCTGGCTGAGGAGGCGCTGCGGAAAAGTGAGGCTGATTTAAAACGCGCTGAAGAGGTCGGCAGGTCCGGAAGCTGGGAATTGTGGCTGAATGAGAATGAGGTACACGCATCTGAAGGTGCATATATCCTCTATGGCCTTGGAGAGTCGCAGTTGACCATTGAAGATATTCAAAAATTCCCTCTTCCTGAGTACCGTCCTCTTCTCGATACAGCATTAAAAGACCTTATTGCTGGAAAATCTCCGTACAATGTTGAGTTCAAGATCCAGAGAAGATCTGATGGGGCTATCCTGGACATTCATTCGATCGCAGAATATGATCCAGAAAAGAACGTTGTATTCGGCACTATTCACGATGTGTCCGAACGCAAGCAGGTGACAGAGGCGCTTGCAACAGTAAATAGGAGACTCAAACTACTTACCTGTACAGTCCGTCATGACATCAATAACCAGCTGTCGGTTCTGCAGAGCTACCTTGTTATTCTGGAAAGGGAGTCGAACGGACTCAGAGATAATGAGTATTTCAAGAGGATTGCAACCATTGTTCAACGTATCTCCGAAATAATCAGGTTTACAAAAGAGTACGAAGCAATCGGCCTAAATGCCCCGGTATGGCAGGATTGCTACACAATCGTCGACACTGTCAGAAAGCAAGCCCCTCTTGGACAGGTCATGGTGAAAAATGACATTCCTTCATGTATCGAGTTGTTTGCCGATCCCCTCATTGTCAAGGTCTTTTACAACCTGATGGATAACGCTGTCCGGCATGGCCGGAAGACTACGTACATCCGGTTCTCTGTCAAAGAACACAATGGCACTTTTGTTATTCTCTGTGAAGATAACGGAGACGGCATACCTTTAGAGTTAAAGGAGAAGATCTTCGACCGGGGCTTTGGTAAGAACACCGGACTGGGCCTCTTTCTTGCCCGGGAGATCCTTTCTATCACCGGGATAACCATACAGGAGACCGGCATACCCGGCAACAATGCACGTTTTGAGATCGCTGTACCAAGGGGAGGGTTCCGTTATACTCAATCATGAAAAAACCCGTATAATCGTCATCATCACGGATCCTGATGCATATTCTGATAACCCTTCTCATTAAAACGCACCGGGGAATCCTTCACATGTCTTAACCCCTATTCTTATTCAGGATACAGGCCCGCTTCTATTAGACTTATAGAGTGGCGAAATCAAAAAATGTCGATTTTTTACTTCATCCCATTAAAAAAAATTATTTATTGATGTGCACAACTTTTGCCGGGGGAAACCCGTTAAAGTACGTAGACGAGGCAATCGAATAAGCCCCGATGTTTTCTGAGTAGACAAGGTCCCCGATCTCCAGATCCGGAAGATCAGCGGAGAGCGTGATCGTGTCAAAGGCGTCACAGGTCGGTCCGAAGACTGCCGAGATCCTTTTTTGTCCTTCTTTGAATGCAATGACCGGATAGGTGCAATGGTCGAAGATCTGGCCGGAGTAGGTATGGTAGACACCGTCATTGATGTAGTAACAGGGTTTACCATCCCGGAACGCTTTCCCGACGACTTTTGCAACAAGCGTGCAGGCGTTTGCGACCAGGAACCGGCCGGGTTCGGCAAGGATCTCCATATCAGGAGGGAAAAGGCGGGTGATTTCGGCATTAAGCTTTACCGCGAGTTCCTCGATGGACCTGACCTCAGGGTTATATTTCACCGGGAACCCGCCACCGATATCGAGGATACGGATCTTCTTACAAAGCCTGTTCTCCACTTCAGCGATGATATCGGCCGATATCTGGAGTGCTATGACATAATTCTCGAAGTTGGTACACTGGCTTCCCACATGGAAACTTAAGCCCTCAACAACAAGACCAAGATCAAAGGCCGCTGCAATCAGGTCAACAGCTTCTCCGGGGTCGGCCCCAAATTTGCTGGAGAGTTCGACCATGGATCCGGTGTTTGGCACCCGGAGCCGCAGCACAAGACCTGCCTGGGGAGCATGGGTCCGGATCTTTTTGAGTTCCTCGATATTATCAAAGGTCACCAGAGGCTTGTACTGGTTAAGCTCTTCGAGGGTTTCGATGGGTTTTATTGTGTTTGCGTAGATGATACGGTCCCAGATCCAGTCCTGGCGTTCCTTGTCGGGAAGATCCTTGATAAAATTGTAGACAACCATGAACTCGGGCATGGAAGCGACATCAAAACTTGCACCCATATCCATGAGCGTTTTCACAATATCGGGATTTGAGTTCGCTTTTACTGCAAAATATGCCTGTGCTTTTGGCATGTTTTTCTTGAACTCGCGATAATTGTTTCGGATCTTCTCATGGTCGATCACAAAAATGGGTGTCCCTTGAGTACGTGCCAAATCCTCGAGCATCTGATGACGTCCCCGATCCATGTGGGAGACCGTATCGTCCTGCCTGCATGTGTTTGTTGTTGTGTTCACGTCAGTTCCTCTGCTATTGTTGGTACATTCATTCATCGCACAAATAAGAAGTTTTTGAATTGCCAGACATCTTGATGATCGTAATTGTTTTCAGGATTCTCCCGGAAATAGACCGTCCGGTTCTTAAGAGGGGTCCAGTCAAACGGCCCGGATAAAAATTCACCGAGATAAGGTTTTGCGATATCGAGGACAAACTGGTGAGGCAGGTCATCGGGCAGGCAGAAACCTTTCTTGGGGTTTTCGATCATCCACATCACCGCAGAAACCACACCGAGCGCGACCTGGATGGTTGTCGCGTTCTGTCCCGGCGCTAGTTTCCGTGCTTCATCTATGGAGAGAATACTGCCGGTCCACCATGAATTATACGGGTGTCCCATAAGGAGCGCGCCAAGCATATCTGAACCCACGGATATTTCCCGGTCGTTCATGATGCGGATCTTAGGCTGGAGCTCGTAGTTCCTGCCTCTCAGTTCGTGGAGTGAAGCAATAGTTGCATCGCAGGGCATGTACGCGTAGTTCACTGTCGGCCGGTAGATAGCTTTACCATCACGCCAGACCGTCCACCGATCGGAGATGCCAAATGCCTCACCGTGTCGGATTACCATGCCTACAATCTCTTGTTCCGGCACCCACGACCGTACCCAGGTATTAATGCCCATATGGGGGAGCATGATCGCATTCTTTGGACCTGCTGACGGAACAATGGCATCAGGAGGTAGTTCCTTCTCATGGGTACCCCATCCAATCTCAGCCGGGGCTGTTCCTTCTTCAAGAAGGCCCTCAATACACCAGGTTCCGACAAATTCGTCCACTTTTTTTGGTGACCGGGATATCTGGGTGTCGCGTTCGGAGCAGTGGATAACCCGGATCCCGACTTCCATGGCAAGTTCGTTAAATTTCTGCTCGGCAATCAGGGATTTGAACCGGGCCGGATCCTGTGCCTTTCCATCTTCAATCATCTTGTGGGCGATATCTACAAGACCCTGTTTTGTCATGTGCGAGATAAGGCCCGGGTTTGCCCCGTGATCTACTACACAGGTGGTAGAATCTTTCCAGTCCCGGGTAATCTCCCGCATTTTCATCTGCCGGTAATACAGAGATTTCTCCACCGGGCTTGCGGTATAGCGTTCACCGAGCGGGTCCCACGCTTCTACGGACGTATTCACATAAAGGACGTTGTGTTCGTGGCACCACTGGACAATATCACCGCAATCGATATTCCAGGCAAGATCGATGAGAAGTCCGCCTTCGGATAGTGCGTCTGAAAGGATAGCCCCAAGATTTTCCGGGGTGATCTTCCGTTTGAGAAACCGGAGACCCCGGGTTGTATATGCTTTAAGTTCAGGTGATTTTTCCTTAAAATCGACAATCGTGATGTTCTCAAGGGGGATATTGACATGCCGAAGCAGGATGGGAAGCGTGCATTTGGACACGGCGCCATAACCGATGATGAGTACTCTGTTTTTAAAATCCATCCCTACCCTCCCGGGTTTTACATTGAATTTGTTTTATTTTAGGCGCTTTAACGTTATAAAAGAATGAGAAAATGTGTAAAAGATATGTGCTTGTTCTTCGGGCCGGAAAAAGCGGTTACTTATTTTGGGGGGTTACAATATACCGGTAGGTGATCCTTTGTCAAAACGGGCAGTTGACCTGATCTTTTCGGCGACTTTTATGCTTACTGATCTCCGTATGATCCTGCGTGAGACCGCACCGGCGCATGAACTGGACGAGCGGCAGCGAACAGAAGCAGCCCGCCTTCTTGAGAATCTCGAACGGCAGGTCGGTTCGCTAAAACAGGAGATGCTGAAATGAAGTGCGGGAACGGGATCGAGGCCCGGCAGGTAAACGAGCTTTTCATCAACATCGATCCCATCCAGGCGGGTGGACGCCTTACCGGTGACGCGATAAAGGCAGTTATTGCGTATGGTGACGGTTATTCGGTCTGCGACAATTGCCGGAAACCAAACCGGCTTGACTGCATTGCAAAACCACCGATAGCAGAGTTTCATAAAGATGTTGCAGCATGGCTCAATATGGACACAGCCCGGGTAATGCCCGGCGCTCGCCGGGGTTTCCAGGCAGTCGCGCATACGTACGTGAATAAAGGAGACCCGGTGCTCCTGACATCGCTCTCGCACTACACTGAGTTTCTTGCCGTCGAGGGGGCGCAGGGTGTTGCCTGTGAGATCCCTGCTGACAACCGGCATATCGTTACACCGGAGGCAACAGCAGTAAAGATCGAGGAGATCAGGAAGAAATATGGAAAAGATCCCGTTCTTGCCCTCATCGACCACGTGGATTATCAATTCGGGAATCTTCACGATGTTGACGGCATAGCAAAAGTGGCCCACCAGTATGATATCCCGGTACTCTGCAACGGCGCCTATACGGTCGGCACGATGCCGGTTGACGGGAAAGCATTGGGAGTTGATTTTGTGGTCGGATCAGGACACAAAAGCATGGCGTCACCTGCACCATCTGGTGTCCTTGCCACCACCGCAGAACGGGAAACAGAGATCTTTCGCACAACCGCAATCGAAGGAGATGTGACCGGGCGGAAATTTGGCATCAAGGAACCCGAGCTAATGGGCTGCACGCTCATGGGTGCAACGCTTGTCGGAATGATGGCCTCGTTTCCCCACGTGAAGGAGCGAGTCAAGCACTTCGACCGGGAACTCCAAAACAATCGCATCGTTCTGGAGGCCCTTCTTTCCATCGAAGGAACAAAGATCCTCTCCGAGTATCCGCGAAAACATACGCTGACCCGGGTTGATACCACGGGATCCTTTGACCGGGTTGCAGAAACCCACAAGAAAAAAGGATTTTATTTCTCGTCTGCGTTAACCGACAAAGGCATATTCGGGCTTATACCGGGGGCAACCCGTATCTGGAAATTCA
The DNA here is from genome assembly GCA_964409915.1 of uncultured Methanoregula sp. Classification (GTDB taxonomy): domain Archaea; phylum Halobacteriota; class Methanomicrobia; order Methanomicrobiales; family Methanospirillaceae; genus Methanoregula. Next base: position 16,086 of record CAYPEQ010000012.1, read on the forward strand.
ATACGTACGGTATGACAGAAAAACAGGCTCGTTATCTCGCAGAATCTTTCGTCGCAGTGGCAAGAGAAAACGGACTTACGGTAGCGCCATAAATTTTTTTCCGGTTGAAAATACGGATAAAAATTACGAGAATTAATTTTTCCCGAATTAACCTTTGTAAAATTGAATGCATTTGAAAATTTTTAAGGTTCTTTTTTATACGGGTGAACGGAGATTTTTGTAATTCCCTCCACAATGATCCTATCCTGAAAGCGCGACCCCCGGACCAGGTTCTTAACCGGAATTTCAATAAATTTCTCCGAACTAAATTTCCCCAGATTTTCACGTCCTATAGGATTATCCTCCCGGATTGTTAGAGAACAAATTTGCATTGCATCGAATTGCCGTTACAGACAGGCTATTCAGTGCCTCGATAACAATATTTTCCTTGTAATTTCCGGAAAAATGATAACTGGGACTGAGATTGCTGGTGCCTTTCAGTTTTTCGAAAGTTTCGACCAGACAACCGACGAGAGAATCAGGATATTGTCTGCCGAACTCCAGTATCGCAGGATTGTTAATAGTACAGACAACTGAGATCGTGCACTTCATCTCTTTTCCCTGCATCAGGTACCGTTGTTTTATTTCCATCATCCAGTAGTGGATTCATTCCTTCAAGGCGGAATTTCCTTCCCGGATGATAGAAAAGAGAATTTACCCTGTAACGAAAAGATAAAACTACAGAAATTGCACAGCGATAAAAATATTATTAAATATTATACATCGACATTTTTCAATGACGCAATTTGTATCATGATCCTCCGTCGGAATGTTACTGTCCGGGCTTGGTTTGTTGAATATGATACATTCAACCACCATCCCTCAAGTACTCCCGTAGAATCTCCTCGAATTGCAAAAGATGAAATAATCGGGGGAATGTATCCCCATCATAAAAGATGACCCTCAAGGTGTATACCATGACAAGTACAAAAAAAAATATCGGGAACCTTTTCTCTATTGTTTTCACCCAAGCAGTGATCTGCCTGATGGCAGCCGTGTTTATTCCTGGCGTGATGGCCACTGCACCAGTGAATCTCGGAACAGCTGGTAATTTTGCAGTCCTCGCTAACACGGGAGGAGTTACCATTAATATTGGATCAACGGTCTTCGGAAATGTGAGTAGTGCGAGTGGCTCATTCACCAACGACGGAACCGTGACTGGAACGATATATTCTGCAGATTCTGTTGTCGCAGAGCAGGCTCAAACCGATCTGGTCACAGCGATGAGCGATGCCGCCAGTAGAACATATAACGTCACCTATCCCCCAAATACAGATCTTAGCGGACAAACCCTTTACCCCGGGGTCTATAACTTCTCTTCCTCGCTGGCGCTCTCTACAGGGGACCTTACTCTCAACCCCGGGACCAACGGCTCGGCATCTGTCTGGATCTTCCAGGTTGGATCCACACTTGGTACGACCGGGGGTCATGGAACTGTCCTCACCGGTGGTGCAAAATCTAATAACGTATTCTGGCTGGTCGGTTCCACTGCGAATATTGGAAGTGGATCTGCTTTCAATGGAACTATAATGGCTGCAGAGTCCATCACACTGGATACCGGCGCAACACTGACCGGGAGAGCCTTGGCAAATGCCGGTGCGGTTACATTGACAGGTACGAATACGGTTACCGCTTCAGGAAATGACCAGGAATCGTATTCACTGACGGTTTTAAATAGCACACTTAGTTTTGGAACTTTTGCCATCGGTTCGAACGTAATTTCTCCAACTTCTCCCGATCAAGGAGGGAATAAAGAGTTTGGCGTAATCCAGATGAGTACCAGTGACAATACATGGAATGTCCAGGTGAACGGGGGTACTAAATACATGACCAGCTTGCATTCCTATACGTTCGCTACACCTATGACTATTCAAAATGCGACAGACCTTACGGCCAGTGGGATTGCAGGAAAAGCGGACCCCATGACATTAACCACGACCCCCACGAGATTAATGGAGGGAACTCAGCCTATCGGGAAAACGAATATTCCCCTGTGTCTCCAGCAAACAGTTGAATCAACGGATACTGCCGATACCGGCTATTCCATGACTGTCACCGTTACCTACGCAGACGGTGCCTGAGCGACTCCCCTTCTGCAAAAAATAATGCCTGAAAACTATGATAGGTCTCTCCCGCACTGGAAAAACCCGATGGATTATTGCCTTTATCCTAATTTTCACCTTTACTTTCACAGTCTCGGTAGCATTCGGCCAGAATGCGGTGAGTGTTGTAGTAAAGGATACAAGCAGCAAAGAAAATCTGGGTGGCGCACAGGTTTATTTCGATGGCGGATATCTGGGTGACACGTCTTCTCCGAATGAAACCGGGATCATAATAATTCCGGATGTAAATCCGGGTACGCACACCGTGCGGGTGACCCGGCCTGGCTATAATGAGAATACCACAAAGTTTGATTATCCGGCTGAAACGACCGTCAACGTTCCTATCTCAAAAGAAGCGCTTGTTTACCTGAACCCCAATGGTCCTTCACCCAACGCAATTAACATCGTTTTTTATCCGTCATCGACCTCATATAGCTGCATAAATAATGAAAAAGTATCAGCACCGGATTATATTGACAATGAGACCCTATTCAGGGATAATGTTCTGAACGTTATCAATAATACATATTTGAATCTGGATCAATTCACTTCCCCGGTCGATCCTCTCCCTGAAAGCTATCAGAGCTATTTTAATTTCTATTATTATTACGATCCCTCATCCCCGGCTGATGCATTTTCCGGATGTTCCGGATCCGTGCCGGAGGGGTACTGGTACAATGTTACATTTAGTGATGTCGTCGTTATTCTCTATCCTACCTATTATGGCAGGTTTGCAAATATGACCTGCAAGCCGACGGGATGTACCCAGATTTTTGGACCAGGACGCAGCCAGATGAAAGCGCCTGCAAATCAGGAGTGGATAGTAAGACTTGAAACAGGACATGCGTTATTTGGGCTGGACGATACCTTTTGCGGCGACACCTATTACTGGCAGAATGAACCTTACCCGAATGTCTGGGCATCGCTGGAGTCGTGCCAAGTCGATGCACAAGCCCACAAACGTGATCCGGCACAATGCCGCCAGATAGAGTCAGAAGATTCTCCTCCATCCTGCATCAGGAATTTCTGGCAATGGGATCCCTTGCCCGACGTTATGGCAGGCTCGTATGGTGGAACATTTGGGGATGCGGCCACTCAGCGGATCAACTACGTCTTGTCACAGGCCCGCGTTGGCCTCCAGGCACAATTAGGAACCGGTGGCCCGTCGCGTTCATCGTCAGAGTCAGGAACCGGATAATGATGAGAGGGATCGTGATCAGTTGTCTAGTGATAATTCTGGCAGGTATTTTATGTACTCCTGTGGTCGGTGCGCAATCTCTTCCTCCCAATTATGATAAAATCCTGCAGATCCACTTGAATTATCATGATAATGTGTATTCTGTATCCTCTGTTGAAATCAGATATGGTGAAGCCCCCAACCTTGATATCACAAGTGGTAACCTGAATGGAATAATTCTGGATTCAAAAGAAATGGTATTGAAATCATTCTCATTTCAGGAGCCCGGGACAACCTATGGTGTTATATCAGGTACACCGGGAGACGATACCCTCATTGGGTATACCGAAACCTCTTCTTCCGGAGAGATGACCGTTACTTTCCCGTATCTGACTGGTATGCAAACATTTACCCTTTCCGATTCTCGGAATGGGGCTCTGCTGGCTTCGGTAGATCTCAGCCCACCGGTTGCGACATTCTGTACAGATTATCCCAAGGATCCGGATTGTCTTGTACTCGCACCGCCTTCAAATTCTCTGAAACCATATCCCGGGATGGCTCTAGTACTAGCTACCCTTTTCGTTGTCTCTGTATTTGCTGCCGCGGGAATGGCGATTTTGACTATCCGCCGCACAACAAAAATGGTTGTGCTCATAGTCGATGACGACCCGGATATTGTCGACCTTGTGGACATCTTCCTTCGTACTAAAGGCTATATTACCCTTACTGCCAACAGTGGTGCTGCCTGCCTCACTATCCTGAAGAAACAGGTCCCCGACATGATACTTCTTGATGTGCGCATGGAGCCCATTGATGGGTGGCAGACCCTTGGACAGATCAAAAAGAATCCCGATTTCAGATCAATTCCGGTCTTGATGCTCACTGCCAGCACACTCACCGGAGATAAGGCAAAGCAGTATGATATCTGTATAGAGGATTATATCACAAAACCATTCAACCTAGAAGATCTCTATGCAGCGATCAATAATGTCCTTATTCGCAAACAGAAATTGAAGGAAACACTGGCCTTAGCCAAGAAAGTAGGTATCGAAAAGGAGAAGTTCTGTGAATACTCGAGACTTACCCGTCGCATATCTGTTGACAGGAAGATTCTCGATATCCTGGAGGTACCTCACGTTATACCCACGCAGGCTGATCTGGACACCCTCGATGATATGCTGGTTGTGGATTATATTAACGCCAAAACCAGAGAGAATGAGAAACGGGCCGAACAATTACGACTAGAGATCAACTCCGTTTTGAGGTTCAAGCACCTTCCGGAACTTAGCTGGTAATATGCCCGGGACAAGATTTTCTCAATAGGTGATGCTCCCATAAATCCGCAAAAAATTTTCAAAGTTTATCCCTATCTCGTATTCTGCAGATTGAAAACAATAAGGAACAATTGTTTTTTTCAATGACTGGATCAGGAATCCATTAAAAGTTATTTTGTTGGATACTTCAAAGCTCGATGAAAAATAAATGCTCTTATCTCTTATATCAGATCAGGTAAAAATAATCGAAAAAAATTCTTGAAACGCTTGACGAGAAATATATAACGTCTGAAAAGATCAGGAAATTTCTAGGATACTATTAAATTTTCGGGGAAACTTAGAGTTTATCTAAGAAAATTGAGCTGTATAATAAGCAGATCTACATGTGTCTACATCGACCAAACCAAGTTTGTCGGAACTTGGGAAGAGCAACTCCGCGACCTCCCGCAACAACTCATAGATAAAACTGTAATACAGACACAAATTCATCTCCGGATTTTCATGTAATTGGGGAGATCTTTCAGATGTCACCGGCCAATAGTACAGAACATGAACGAGAATACAAAAGAAACGTTTTTCTCTCTCATGCAGTCCGTGATCAATTTCAGGAATGGTTTTAAGGAATATGATAGCGACAATAGCTCGATTCCGATGAATCGTCATTTTTCCAAGACCTGCCGATTCACCCAAAGAAAGTTGAGTCAGGTTTATTTACGCTTCTTTTGCGCACGTCTTCGGTTATGCCAATTAGCATAGGCAAGTATGATCCCAATGAGACCTGCAAAAACAATTAAAAGAACATAATTGCTTTTAATCACCCCAACGATTACTCCGATAATTGCACTTGCCTTTCCAAACGCTGTCTGTAACAAAAGCCCCCCGGAATTAGCCCCCGACTGTTTCTGCTGGGCTGGTTTGAGGGGCGTCGCTTGGACAATACCAAAGACATACAATCCATGAGGAGAATTGCCTTCGAAGACCATAGTTCCCTGCGGATCTATTCCCTTATAGGAGGTATCCAGCATCTCACCGGTCCCGGCATCGCTCATCCGTATAATGGATACAGCTCCGGTCCCTCCATGGCTCGCAACCCACTCCGGGCTGATAGTCATCGTCACCGTAGCCGGCCCGGTTGCCACAAAGTTGGTCGTTTCAACGGTCATAACGTAGGCAATCGCTTCAACCTGCTGGTTATTGTCATTAGCCGCCAGCTGGAATGCACTTCTGACATCAGATCTCACCTCTTCAGAAAGGGTAGTCGTAATCACCCCATTTTCAGGAATCGTGGCAAGCGTAGCATCGATCGACACCGATACCGTACCAAAGCTCATGTTGACAGCCGATGGTGTTGTGACTATGTTGTCAGATTGAACTGTACCCGAAATTATTCCATTCTCTTCAGAGGGACTCCCGCGTGTGACAATTGTCTGGATAAGACCGGGCTGGGTAAGGGTGATCTCATTATTCCCAACGGTTACTGAAACACCAGATTGCGCCGCCAAGGCAGTGTCCAATGTGAATGTCTGAATTTCGGATGATCCTGTGGTCACGCGCAATCCTGCCACAGCCAGGGACTGTGTTGTCGTGAATGCGTTCTGGAGCGGCGCCAGTAACTGCTGTCCCTGTGGGCCCACATTTTGGGCATTCCCCGTTTTACTCCCTCCTCCTCCGCCATTGCTTTCCCCTCTCGTCTCACCACGGGAACTACTACCGCCGCCGGTTGTACTACTGGAGGCCACGGCAACGATACCGAATGTGGAAAGCCCGTGAGGTGAGAGGGCTTGGAAATAATCGGTAGTTCCCTGACTGCCAAGATATGTAGTACTGAGGACTTCTTTTGTCCCATCGTCTCCGAGACGGAAGATCTTTACATTATTCACACTGCCATCTTGGGCATTTGCGGCCACCCACGCATGATCGACACTCAGATCCATTTCAACACCGGCAGAATCCAGGTTGGCGTCTACCTGGGCCGTATTCTGGAACTCCACCGTGTAGGCAATGGCCTGCACATTGAGATTATTGTTCGTTGCCGCGATCTGGAAAGCATCTGACACGGTGGGACTGGCTCCATAGATAATGCTCTGCTGAATTGTCAGATCCGATACGATCTGAGTCAGGCCTATATTGATCTGAGTGCTGACCGTACCAATAGTACCACCAAGGAAAGCTGCAACCGGATTGGTCGCCATGCTCACGCTTTGTATCGGTCCTGTGCTAACATTACCGTTCTGACTGGTAACGCTCGAGGCGACATACTGAACTTTGGACCAGCCATTCCCTGGATTACTGACAGTAACCGAGTTTCCGGAAATCGTGGGTATCCCTGAGATTGAAGAAAGGTTGAGACTGACCTGCTGGACTCCAGCCCCTGTCATGATGGTGACGCCCTGGAAGAGGGTTGACAGGTTTGTTGTCACAACTATTGCACCATTGGGGCACAGGGTTTCGAAGGTTGCGTCAGCACTGTTATAGGATGTCTCATCAAGCATTGTTGATGTCACCCGGTAATGGTATACCGTGCATGAAGAGAGGTTATACAATCTGATTGTATGCGACGCCTCCATCACATCATCAGAGCTGGTTGAGCCATAGGCGGTTGTATTGCCGTACTCAACGGAGCTGTTTGCATTACCGTTTGTTTTCCAGGTAATCGTAGCATTATCGCTACCGATCCCGTTGGCGGAAATATTACAGGCAGCCAATGGGACGCTACCCGATAGCATTACGGTGACCTCGGCATGGACAGGAATTCCGATAAAATTCACGGACAACAGGAGTATCCAGCAGATACTAATAAAAATAAAATAATTTTCCCGAAAAATCATTTCCTTTTCCCGGCACTATCATGCAGTAAAATGGTTATTACAATGAGGGCCACAAAAATCACAGATACCGGCAACGGACTTTGTGTGGCGGTTGCCGTTGGAGCAGCCCCGGATGCTGCGCCACCGGTGGTTGACGATGAAACCATGACGGCCCAGACACTCAGGTAGTTGGTCGTCGTGGTCAGTGATGTATCCTGAGTACTTACCTGAGTGGGCAGGATGACCCATGCCTCCTGAAGAGGATCCCAGTATCCCAATTTCAGCAGGGATGCATCGCCTTGTGCCGCAGCGAGGTCATCTGCTGAGTAGAGTACACGCACCGTGGCATTTTTATTGAGCAAACCGGAAAGCCCGGTTATTTCAAAACTGCTGGCACCCAACGCTGCACCCCCGGTAGCCGGCTGAAGATCAGCCCGAGAATAGGGTTTTAACGTAACCGCAACATCGTCCAGAACGGCTCCCTGGGGGAATATGACCGAGTAACGCCCATCCGGAGATACCAGCATAGCCGGGCTGCCCGGGTGTACGGTGATACTGGTTTCCTTCGGAGGCGGGGTATATGCTGTGGTTACCTGGAAACTCGTGATCTTCTCATCGAGGACCTGCCCGCTTTCCAGACTGACCTTTGAACTGATGGTGTAGGTTCCGGTAGACAGGTTCTTCACATCGGGCTGGACGATGTCCTGCACCGTATTGCCAGGGATAATGGAGTTTTGCCACGGCGCTGCCGAACTTTCCGCAAGGATATTCCCATTCGCGTTAGTAAGCGTGACGTTATTTACCAAGTTCCGATAGTGATAATTTCCCGTGTTCTTAAACGAGGTAGTAATCTCCACTGGCTGGCCAACGGTAAGGTTTCCTACGGAAACTCCCATTATGCTCCCGGCCATTGTAGGATTTGTTCCTGAAATCGTGATCAGGACTGGGATAATTATTGCAGTGGTAATGGTTGCCTGTCCCCCTCCGGACGGAACAGCATGAAGGTAAATAATGGCATATCTTCCCCCGTCATCCACATTCTTTGGCATGTTTATCGTAGCCGTTACAGTTTCCGAGGTGCCGGGTTTTAAATGAAGAAGGGTCTTATCAAGCGAGATGAAGGTCCGGGCCGAATACGGGTTGGTATCATTTGCCGGATCTACCGGGACAAATCCCGAGTCCGGTGCCTGACCAAATCCCATCACGCTGACCGAGATATCGGAGGGATTTTCATTTGGCCCAAGGCCGATGCCCATCGAAAAGGTATCCGAACCACCGGGTGCAATACTGCCGGTATATCTGGTGGTGGTTCCCACAATCGCCGATACCGGTGCACAGCAGAACAGTATAGACACCATCAGGATCAGGAGTCCGTTCATTAATGCTTGTTTTCTGATAAAATCGTTCATTTCACACCTTTTCACAAAGCAATATACGGTGAAAATATACTATTTTGACAATTTCTCGATGCCCGATCCCGGGATGTATCTGTATACAGCGGCATCATTTCCCTCAGTAGTGCTCTTCGTCAAATCCACATCAGCAAACGATAATTTTTAAAAAATCCACGGGTCAGTAAGTACGCGATTTTTCGTTAGGGTAACCTTGGTAATGGTCTAAAGCTGTAAAAATTTTTTTGTTCTTCGGGGAAGACGTTCAGGCACCGGCTGCGTAGGTAACGGTAATAGTCATGGAATAGCCGGTATCGGCAGTATCCGTTGGTCCAACCGTTTGCTGGAGATACAAGGGAATATTCGTTGGCCCAATAGAATGAGATCCTACCAGTAAGTTCGTGGCGGTCGTGGTTAATGTCATGGGGGTCGCCTGTCCTGTGATCCCACTGGCCGTAAGGTCTGTGGCATTTTGAATAGTCATAGGGTCAGCAAGCGTGTAGGAATGCGAGCTGGTCATGTATGAAGTACCGCCGTTCACCTTGACATACCATGAATTGTCATTGGTACTCATCTGGATTACGCCAAACTCGTTATTCCCTCCTTGATCGGGATAAGTCGGAGAAATGACGTTCGAACCAATGATAAAAGTTCCAAAACTCAGTGAGCTATTTGCAACCGTAAGTGAATACGATTGCTGGTCATTTCCTGAAGCGGTAACTGTATTACCTGCCATCACCGGTGCAACCATCAACGCCGCTACTATGACCATAAGGCCAACAATAATCAATAATTTTGTTTTCATGAATCATCCCTTCATTCGATCCAAGCGATCGTATGTGTTTCATCGCAAGACAGAATGATAAACGAATGGAAAATGCTCAGCAACCACCCTTAATATTTTAAAATAAAAAAAATCTATATATATAATGATGGAAGATGCTCAGCAACTACATTTTTAGAATAAAATGCCAACGATAATTCATAGATCCATCATGGTTGCCTAAGGGCATTTTGTATAGTCTCAAGGAGAGCGCCAGATGTGACGGGCTTGACAAGGTATGCAAATGGACTTGCCTTGCAAACCTCTTCAATCCGGTTTTGGCCGGAGAAAGCAGTTAAAAGGAGAATCGGGATGGAGTACCGTTTCCCTATTTGGCATGTAGTTTCGATCACGTCTATTTTTCCCGAAAAACCAAGGTCGATAATGATAATATCCGAGTGATCCGATATATCAAGTTGATAAAAAAAGGTCTTTACCTATAGAAATCGGATTGAAAACAGTAAATCCCTCTCTGGACAGTATTTCCCTTAGGAATCGAGCGATCAACCCATCTTCTTCAACAATAAGAATGGATGGAGTTGGCATTATGTTCACGTATCTGTCGTTATCTGAAATTTGAATATAGATCCTTTTTTAAATTCTGTATTGCGCGCAACATCGTTGGGGTCTGATGGCAGAATGGGAAAAATTGCTGTTTTTTAGTCCAGAGTTTTTTCCAAGTTAGGCCAATATCGGAGAACCCGGCTCTTCGTTATTCCTGATACTATCCCTGATACATATGACATACGTCCCATCTTTCTTTGCCTCCATTATTTCCGGGTGCCGGGGTTCATTGGTCAATATCAATTCCTAACGTATGTATGGAAACTTCGTTTCGCCGGTGGCTTCCGTTCGTTTCACTTCCTGAAAGCTAATAGCGCAAGGGGATTATCCCGTATACAACTCCAGCTGCTGAAAAGCCTGTTGTGATTCGGTAACCTTGCCCAATTTCTTGAGAACCTCCCCTTTGTGGCGAAGCGTTTCAGGAGAGCGCATGTTGATCTCCAGAGCCTTGTTAAAAGCGTCCAGAGCTTCCTCATTCCTCCCAAGTTTCTCAAGAATAACACCCATATTATGCCAGGCCTGAATGTTACTTGCCCGGATCTTCAACGCCTTCTGGTATTCCTGAATTGCCTCCTCGAATTTTCCCATGACAGAGAGGGTGTTTGCCTGTTCAAGATGCATCAGGTCGCTGATCTCTTCTAGGATCTTACTTATCCGTTTGGAAGATAGCGATTTTAGATTTGCCGGCACGGCCGGAACATTCTGGTTGATAACTTCGGATATTGGTTCTTTTTGTGCAATTTTCAGATATGTATTGGTTATTTCCCCTTTAGCGCGGCTATCGTCAACGGAAGAAAACGCAATAAGCGCACCAATTATTATGCCCTTTGTGTCAATCACCGGGGAGAGCACACAATCCTTCAATAATTGCCGTCCCCCGTTCCGGGAAAGGATATACACATCTGAAGGGAAGACTGATACGACCCCTTTATTGAGTGTTGGTGTGATGTGAAGAATAAAGGGTTGATCGGTGATGGAATCATAAAATTGAAGGACGTCATCAAGCTGTTTCATATAAGCATCGCGGATGTTCCAGCCGATCAACTGCTCCGCATAGGCATTGATAAGGATTATCCTTCCACCATTGTCTATGGTGATGATTCCCCGGTCCAGTATCTGGATCGTACGGTTAAGCCAGACAGATGCAGTCCGTATACGGTCATCGAATAATTTTTTTGCAGCGGCAATCTGGATTGTTGAATGAATTGTTTCTTTAACAAACGGTTTCACCAGATATCCGTACGGATCTGTCTCTTTCGCACGGCTGATGGTGGCATCATCAGAGAATGCCGTAAGGTAAATAACCGGAATCCCAAATCGTTTCTTTATTTCAGCTGCTGCATCAATACCATCCATAGTCCCTTCAAGTACTATATCCATAAGTACGAAATCCGGACGATGCTTTTCCGCTGTTTTAATTGCATTCTCTCCTGTTTTCACCCGCGCCACTACATTATACCCGAGGGAAACCAGAAGATTTTCGAGAATTTTTGCGGTTATAACTTCGTCTTCAACAATCAGAATCTTTTCCTGAGCCATTAGTTCTCCTCCTTTTGCGATGAATAATGAAATTTAATAGTAAATGTCGTTCCCCGATCACGTTCGATGAGAATTTTCCCATCAAGCTGATCATGGCCGAGCAGGTAGATCAGAGCCAGACCAACTGTCGACGCCTCTCCTCTCAAACAGGACTCGGGGATGCCGATTCCGTCATCATGGATGGAAAGAATAAGGGAGCTGTTTTCTCCCCTGTGAAATGCCACGGAAATGGTTCCGACGTTCCGGCCGGGAAATGCATGCCTGATGGAATTGGAAACAACTTCAGTAATGAGCAATCCTAAGTGTAGAAGAGTGGACTGATCAATCTGGATTTTATCGATAGAATATTCAACGTTGATGTATGTTTTTGTCCCGTATGCGTATATCAAGCTGTTAACAAGATCCTTTAGATAGGTCTCCAGGCTCACGTTGATAAAATCATCCGATTTATAGAGCCGCTCATGGATAAGAACCATTGACCGGATACGGGTTTCGGTATCGAGAACGATTCGCGCGATTTCAGGAGACGAGACCGTGGAAGCTTGAAAGTGCAGCAGGCTGATAACGACTTGCATGTTGTTCTTGACTTGGTGATGGATCTCCCGTAAGAGCGCATTCTTTACCTCCAGCGATGCCGTTAAAGCCTCTTCAGTCAGTTTAAGCTCGGTAATGTCACGTGATATGCAAAGAACCGCCCTTATCGTTCCGTCCGGGTTTTTTAATGGATTAAGGACATGATCGAACCAACGTGTCACTCCGTGAAGCGGGATCTTGCTTTCGACTCGTCTGGGTTTACCGGTCTTGAACACATGGTCGAGATATCCCTGCTCCATCAGATTACTTCCCTGAGGGAAGATGGTGGCCCAGTCCATGTTGACAATTTCATCATATGGTTGCCCAAGTGCAGCTGCTGCGCAGCTGTTGACATATTCGATCCGGTTCTCTGCATTAATGACGTAAATTAAATCCTGCGATGTCTCTGCGAGGGAATGATAGAGTTCTTCGCTTTTTCTTACCCGCTCTTCAGTTTCTTTCTGTTCGGTGATATCGCGGAGGACTCCGGTTCTTGCAACAATCTTTCCATTTGGATCTGTCAAATAAGAACTATTATCCTCAAGCCAGACAATATTTCCTCCGTGATCTCTGGCACGGAAGGAAATCCGTATCGGGTTATTGGCAACAATTGTCGTTTTGACTTTCTCTAAAACTCTTCCCAGATCTTCTTCCAGGATGATCTCCTTAATATTACGGGAAATGAAATCTTCCGGTATAAACCCATATCTGGCAACTTGTGGCCCGACATAAGTTATCGTGCCCTGCGGATTAATGGAATAAATAATATCATGCGTATTTTCTGTGAGCATCCGGTATTTTGTTTCTGATGTACGCAATTCATTTTCAATTCGTTTGAGTTCATTATATCTTGCCCGCAGTTCCTCCTCTGTAGCGAGAAGCTGCTGCTGGGTCGCCTCCTGAGTATCTCTGAGACATTCCTCTTCAGTGATATCCCGGATCGTAGCTTGGAGGAGTCTGTCTCCGTTTATTTCAATGCCGGTGAGCACAATGGACGCAGGGAATTCCTGACCCGTGAATCGTGTACATCTCCACGGAAAAACAAGTTGTCCTTCGGAAATTGCCTTTTCGATCATCGCACGGGATTTTTCAGCAGACAGTTGCCCATCCGGTTGATACAGTGGGGAGATCTGCAGGAGGTGTTTTGAAAGTAAATCCTCTTTCCCGGACGCCAGAAATAACTTTATAGCTGCGATATTGCACGCTGTAATACCCCATGATGGCGGTTCTAAAGTCAGAATTGCATCCCGTGACAATTCAAACATCGTCTGATAAATCTTGTTGTCACGAAGCATAACCCGCGAGGAGGTTTCCGGGCCCATCATACCTCCTCAGGTAATGTCGGGTTGAAAATAAATGTGAACGTCGTCCCATTGCTGCCTTCAATCAGGATGGATCCATTCAGCTGGTCGCGGCCAAGAAGGTAGATGAGCTGCAAACCCATCGTGACGGGTTTCTCCCGAATGCAGGAATCGGGAATCCCGATCCCGTCGTCATGGATTGAAAGAGTTAGGTCGTTGTTTTCTTTCCGGTGAAACGACAGGGTGATGGTTCCAGAACCCCGGTTGGAAAATGCATGTTTGAGTGAATTTGAAACTACTTCCGTAATGAGAAGCCCCAGATGAATCAGCATCGGCTGATCTATTTGAATATTTTCAATATTATACTCAACATTTATATTGGTTTTCGTCTTGTAGGTATAGATAAGACTGTCAATAAGGTCACGGATATATAACTCCAGGTCAATATTCACGAAATCATTGGAATTATAGAGCCGCTCATGGATAAGTACCATTGACCGGATACGGGTCTCGGTATCGAGAACGATTCGTGCAATCTCTGGGGACGAGACGCTCGATGCCTGGAACTGGAGCAGACCGATAACGACCTGCATGTTGTTTTTCACCCGGTGATGGATCTCCCGTAAGAGCATGTTCTTCTCTTCCAATGATGTTTTCAGAGCCTCTTCTGCAAGTTTCAGGTCCGTTATGTCCCTCCCGACCGACTGGTATTCGACAAGAGTACCGGTATCATCAAAAATAGCCCTGTCATTCCTTTGCTGCCACCGGCGAACCCCATCCGTCATGATGATCCTGTGCTGGATGGTCGCTATCGGGTGTTCCCGGGTCAGCGATCTGAGATGGGATTCAACCAGAGCTTGATCTTCAGGAGGAACCTGTATTTCGAACCTGGAGCAGAGAATCTCTTCCCGTTGTACATTGAAATACCTGCAGAATGCATCGTTGACAAAGAGAAATGTCCCGTCAGGTGTGAATCGTGAGATGATCTCAGTCTGATCTTCAACCACATTCCGGAACTTTTCTTCACTTTCCTTTAGGGAGCTTTCCGCTGTGCTTCTCCTAACTGCCTGCCGGATCTTATTTACAAGATCGGCAAATTGCACTTTTGGATCCACCCCTTTCTGGATGTAGAAATCAGCGCCGGCATTGAGGGCGTCGATAACGACATTTTCTTGCCCTCTCCCGGTGAAAATGATAAAAGGAATAGTATTTCCCTGGTGTCTGAGTTGTTTCAGGAACGTTATGCCATTCATTTCAGGCATCTGGTAATCTGAGACGACGATATCATATGATTCTTTTGTTAACGCCTCTCTCGCATCCTTGACCGAAAGCACCGTATCAACCTTGAATTCACCTGTTTTCTCTAGGAAAATCCGGGTCACTTCCAGCAGGGCAAGGTCGTCATCAACATATAGTACGCGGGATATTCCAGCCGGTAATCCATCACACGTTGCATTTAACGGGGAGCAGGACGAAGGTAAAGACGTATTTTTCGCCGTGTGCTTCGGTAAGCAGAAAGGAGCGTTAGAGCCATTCCTCCCGGACCGATCACGGATACGCATTTTCTGGTTTTTTTCGTTGTCTGGTTCAAGGCTCAGCATTTTCCCCTCCACAAAGTCATCCGGTCCCGTGGGATACGGTGTGTCCCTCTGGTCGGGGGGACATATGCTCATTCCACGAGATTAATTCTGCAAATGTTTCTATCATCAGAAGTTCATGATCGGCAGGAGGAAGGTTCGAAGGAAAAACAATACTGAGGACTCCTTTTTGCCTGTCACTCCGGAGAACCGGGTATATTGCGATAGAGAACATCCCGTTTTTTCCGGCCCATTCTATTCTGCCATCAGAAGAACAGATCCATCCTGACGAAAATCGCCCTCTTTTCATTTTTTGGGATCTGATGTGTATTTGTTCGTGATAACTCATTGCATACTGGAAGGGAAGTTCCCCTGCATACCAAATTGCCACCGGGGCTCGCGTCCTACCTGAGGGCCTGTGATATGCAACGAAAATTGCCGACAGACACCTGCCACAGGTCTCAACAACAACCTTGATATTTTCCTCAACCGTATTTTTCGACGTTAACATGGAACGCTTAAATACTATGTCAAGAGACCTCAAAATTTCCGTTATTTTTTGTCTGCTTACAACCAGATCGACCAAATGATGCAACTCAAAGAAGGATATTTGAAGATTCCTATGAATAACGAATGGGATCACCGGCCCAAGGTTTGTAATATTCTGAGGAAGCTGATAAGATGACCCGGCATCCCTCATGATAATAACCGGTGTTGTATCACCGTACTGAAGTACCGATAAAATTTTACTGAATATGCCGGGGTTTGATCTGTGTCCGCTGACTATAATGACATCATACGAATGGAAAGGAAGCCATTCCAAACTATATTTCAGATTATCGAATGTTTCAACCTGATAATCACCAAGACTTTCGAGATAATGTCTGCCACGCATCAATCTGGCATGATTATCATTGAAATAAGCAACCGAGATCATGCGCTCACACTTCGTTTTTCACAATCAGTTGCATTGTTCGGTTCCATCTCCGGGAATCAGACAAAATTTTCATAGGGGGGTTTCTTGAGGGTATAGAAGTGAGATATCATCATGAGATGATAAACCCAAAGAAATTGCACAGCGAAGAAAATACTATTAAATACTCGTTTTATATATAAATCAAATCTTGATGGTAAAATCCTCTGAAATTCGCGAGACGATCATATCCATTCTTAATGCAACAGATAAGCCGGTTTCAATTGCCGGTCTTGCCCGAAGATCTGGTATTTCACGAAATACTCTCTCAAAGTATCTTGAGGGGATGGCAATTGGGGGCAGTGTTGCAATGATTCATCATGGAATGGCAAAAAAATTTTACATTCAATCAAAAGATTCATTCGGCAAAACCAAGGATGAAGAGCACGAATTTATTCTTATTATCGACGCTTCACGTTCCGTCATGATTTTTGATAAAATATACCAGAAGAATACGATATCAAGCCTTAATCCTGAAAGAACCGAAGAGATCCCCATCCCCCATGAATTAGCTGCAGTGCTTGAATCAGAGCAATTCCTTCAATGGTTTTCCGGATTAAAATCTTCATCCGGATCCCAGCATTCTTTTTATGAAATAAAAAAAACGGATGACACACACAAAGCCATGATGCTTGCATACCGGGCATACCCTATCTTTCTTGAGGGAATGGAACCGCTTGTTGTCGTGTACACAAAGCAATTCTGGAAAACAGCTCATTCCGGCTCTTGTGATGACTCCTATCCTCTTTCCGATGAAAGCACTACACCAATCAATGATTGTGTAATTATTTTACAGAACATGCATGTTGTCCATGCCAATCAGTCTTTTTCGAGGCTTATCGGAAGACCTCTTGATTCGATAAAAGGACATAATATAAAACGTTTTTTCCAGGCATCATCCATTCAGGCGCTTGAAAAATATATTTCATCCATTAGTGAAAAAAGATATTCGACAACGCATCCCATAGATATTTCACTAGCAGGAAGGGACATGGAATCTGCCGGTAATTATTCATTTAGTGTGGGATGGATTCCCTACATGGATACAGGAGCAGTGATAGGAGTTCTCCACACAACAAAACCCAAACTTATTGAAACAGGTTCTTCACATTACGTTCCTTCTGCATGGGATAATTTCCTGATGGACCTTTTAACCCGGGTTCAGGTCAATGAAAGAGACCCATGCACAGTGCTCATTCCATGGGCACTTGAGCAAATGCATTTGCTTCTCAATTCCGATGAATGCATCCTTGACGTAAACATCCGAAATACAGAGGAATTTCGTCAATCGTATTGCTGGAGTGCATCACAAACTCCGAATAGGGGAAGTAAGGGTGAAAAACCGTCAGATGATTCCCTCTCTAATCCATTATCCTTTGAAAAATCGGATTTGATATACCAAGACGGTTCTTCAAAGAATTCTGATGATTTATTAAGAATTCCAATCAGGAAAAACAAAAAAACCCTAGGGGAGTTCAAGTGGCATCCCCGATCCTCTGATGATGAATCAGTAATTGATTGGGAAAAATTCGATATGACATGCACACTTCTGGCCCTGAAAGTCTGGCATCAACACTGCTTTGAGAAAGCCCAGATGAGCCAAGAAGGATTCAATGAGATATTTGGAGAAGTGACCAGATAGATACAGGTCAAAATGGCTGATCCACCTTTCATTGCAATGGAGTAAATTTAAATTATTTCAAAAAAATGGTTTTTCGATAATTCCTTAATCGAAGGGAACCTTCCGCTTATTTAAACGTGTTTCTAAACTCTCATTTTTTGATCTTGTCATTTACAGTTCCTCATAATAATCCGTACAACATTACTTTTACCTGAATGTTCACTAAATGGAACTGAAATCACTCGGATCATACCGGCTTCAGTAAAGGAGTTTCCATGTCACAAGAGAACACACAACGACGGTTTAGCCTGCTTTCCCGGCGCAATCATACAGGCCTCCGGATATATTCATTCCCGGCCCCGCCGGATTCACGCCAGATACGTTTCCTAGTGACAGATTAACCAGAGTACAATGGGTACTTACCCATGTAAAGATCCCGCTGTTACCACCGGTTGTCCCGCCCCCTCCTGTACCGCTGGTAAGGAAGAACCGGACTTTTCCTTCTCTGATGAGCGTTGTAAATGAGGGTATGGTTAGGATCCTGTCGCTGCCGGAGAATCCGCCAATTGCCATCACCGGCTTTCCTGTCTGAATTATAAGGTTTGATGCGGACTGGCTGCTGGGGACTGCGAGGATCCAGGTCTCGTTGGTTGTATTGGCAAGCAGGTAGCCTTCCAGTTGGGAAGTTGATGCCGCACTGATGCCGGATTGGGCGAATGCCCCCCGGCCATAGAGTGTGCCGGCATTTTCCTGTCCTAAAAGCCGTTCCCGGCCGGCACCATCCTGGAGGAAATTGCCTCCCCGTGCCATATCATACGTCGCCCCCCCACCAATCCGGGCTGTCTGAGGGGGGCCGGCAGTGGCCTGATTGTTCCCGTACAGGAAAGGAGTACAGGCCCAGACAAATGGTGCGACAAAGAGCAGTGCAACAGAGATGAAAACAATAGATTTCCGGAGATTTTGGGACCCAGTATCAACTCGAAGTTTCAGGAATGCAAGAATTCCTGTGCACCCGAGGATCCCCATAAGGATAATCGAGAGCAGGGGCCCGGACCATAAAGCATTGTACGATAAAAAAAGTACCTGAAGGAGCCCCGTCACCAGTACCGCACCGATGAGGATCCAGCCTCTCCAGCCATTTTCCAGGTACTCGCGGTACATCCCGACAGCCCCAATCCCGACAAGAGCGGCAAGTGGAGGGGCAATCGTCGCAATATAATAGGTATGCGCAAAGGTAGAGACAAAACTGAAGAACAGGAGGCCGGGGACGAGCCAGAGAACCATTGCACAAAGGGTAAGTCCCCGTTCACTGGTGATACCGGTATCCTTGATTCCACCAGGAGTGAGTGATGCAGGTCTGCGTACCCAGATAAGGAGCCCGATGAGGGCAAGAGGGAGAAGCCAGGAGAACTGGCCGGCAAGTTGTGGTCCAAAGAGACGGGTAATGCCCGGCGTACCTTCCCCGTTTGCCATTCCACCTTGAGCAGTTTCCTGGACCGCACTAATATCTCGGTTCAGACCCACTCCAGCGGTTCTACCACCTGTAGCCGGCATATCCCTGACAGTGCCGGTCCTTTGTTCTCCAGAACCACTGCCCATGAAGGCCATGCCACGGTTTTCCAAGCCCAGTCGTTCAAGGCCGTTGTAGTTGACGATCAGACCAAGAACAGTGTTATCACCACTCCCCCCGATATAAGGGCGCTCGCTTGCAGGGACCATATCGACTGCGGCTGCCCAGGAAAGTGAGACTGCAAGCAGTACAAGGATCGCGATTCCAAGGTGAAGAGTCCGCTTTTTCCATGAAAAGTCAATTGTGCCCATGAGATAGATGACAATGATGGCAGGAACGACGACAAATGCCTGGATCATCTTAATGTTGAACCCGATTCCAACAAGAGCAACTGAAGCCAGAAGCCATGGCAGGGATTGTTCCCGTGCCGCCCTGAGAACGGCCCAGACCGCAAGAAGAAGAACAAAGATGAGCTGGGAGTCCATAGTGCCGTTTCGTGATACCGCAACGAGGATAGGTGTAACAGCAAGGGCAAGGGCAGCGACAAGACCGGCCGGTTTTCCAAATGGCCGGGCGACGATGAAATAAACAAGGGCTACTGACCCGATCCCGGCAAGTGCCTGTGGCAGGATCAGCACCCAACCTTTGAAACCAAGAACAGCAGCAAAGGCCGCCTGTACCCAGAGACCGACGGGAGGTTTATCCACAGTGACAAATCCTGCGGGATCAAAGGAATTAAAGAGGCCAGCGGCCGGGTTAATGAGCGTGCTTTTTACTGCGGCTGCGTAAAACGTATTCGAAAACCCGGAATTCCAGAGGTTCCAGAGATTCAGGAAAGCGGATAAGAGAAGGATTCCGGCAAGAAACACTTCTGCCTTATACTTCAGGATAAACTCCCTGTTGATCAGATCAATCACCCTGTGACGCGGCAGAACAAAAGATATCACCTCTGCTGCCCGGGCACGTATTGTCATGTTTATTGAACATATTGTAATATATTGTTAACCGAAAAGGTCAGAACAGCACATTTCCTTGTGCCCAACCGATAAATTTTAAAGAATCATTCCGTTCCGTGCAATAACATACCGGACCTCGGAGAGTACGATGCCCAGCAGTTCATCGATGCCGAGTGTATCTTCGCTTTCCCTGATCGCAAGGCTCGCTGCAGCAGTCGCCGGCATCCGGGGCACCGCCCTGCAGGCAAGATCACCCTGTTTTTCCATAAATGTCCCGATCTTCCTTGCAAGGGTTATCGTCTCAGATTTATCGTAGGTAATGAGCGGCCGGAGCACGGGAATAGTTGTGGCATCGGCTATCACTGCAAGGTTTGCAAGGGTCTGAGATGCCACCTGCCCAAGATTTTCTC
Source organism: uncultured Methanoregula sp. (assembly GCA_964409915.1). Lineage (GTDB taxonomy): Archaea > Halobacteriota > Methanomicrobia > Methanomicrobiales > Methanospirillaceae > Methanoregula. Next base: position 36,723 of record CAYPEQ010000012.1, read on the forward strand.
CGGTGAGGATGGCCTGTACCTGCTCGCGCCCGCATAAGCTGGCTGCAACCCGGAGCATGAACCTTTTGCAAAGAACACACCGCAGCCGGGCCGAGATGTGGTGCTCCAGCATCCGGTCATAAAAGAGTTCGGCATTAACAATGATCATTTGAATGTCAGAGCCCGGGCACCACAGCGAGAGCCGCCGGTGATTTTCTATAGCCGTTTCCCGTACATCACTTCCCGCCCATCGGCCACCATCCATATGCAGGTGTGTCACCTCGCAGCCCCGCTTCATCGCAAGCCACGAAGCAACCGGGGAATCGATCCCGGAGGAGAGCAGGCATAGTACCCGGCCCTGTGAACCCCACGGAAGGCCCCCGGGTGCCGGGATACGCGCATCGTAGACGAACCCGCCACAGTCCCGAACTTCCACAAACAGCTCATACTCCGGGTTTGACAGGTCAACGGAAAGTCCGGGGATAGCATCGTAGATAGCGGAACCTACATATTCGCCCAACTGCTGGCTGTTCATGCCAGTCTTGGTCTGTCGCTTGGCCCGCACTGCAAACCGACAGGGTAAATGCACGTGAGAGATGGCAAGAGTGACCGCTGCATCGCGGATGGCTTCAGGTTTGGCGTCAACCCGGATACAAACACTTACATCTACGATACCGAAAATCCGTGCAATAATCTCAGCTATTTCTTCTGTTTTTTCGCCAAAGACAAAAATTCTTCCCCGGGGGCTTTCGAACCGGCAGGAATGACCGGCTGCTTCCAGTGCTTTACGGATATTCCGTAGCAGGATACCGATGAAATGGTACATGACAGGATCACTTTTCAGGAAAAGCTCACCGTAACGTACCATGACGACTTTTTCCGGTTCCTGGGACCTGTTCATAATTACCCTAGATATTGGAAGGCATGAGCTGATAACCGTTAGCGGTTAAAGAACGGACAGGATAACGAAACTCTTTAATCGGCGAAGGGAATAGTGTACTGAAATGGCAAAAAAATCGAGCAAAAAAGAAGAAGAGGCACCGTTGAAACTCTTCTACATCTTCTATAACCAGGAACGCTGGGACAACTGGGTAAAATCGCTGAGCGAAGCAAGTTTCGAGATCGATCCCAAGAGCGAAGAGATGCCCGAAGGCTTCCGGGTACTCGACAGTTTCTCTGTCGATATCACCCTCGAAGTGCTCAAGATTATCAAGCTCTTCCAGAACAAGCGTTTTTCCAGCGAAGAGGCACAGGAAAAACTTGTACAGGTCGAAGCAATTGTCATGGCTGCCGCACCTTCTGGCGATCTCGAGGAACTTATCGAGATCCTCCAGCTGCCCAAGCTTGTGCTCTTTGCATCCTGCCGCAAGTACCTGGTCGGCGGATTTGACAAGGATATAAAAACGCTCGTGAAAAAGGGCAAGGAAACGATTGACAAGGATATGGAACAGGCGCTTGAAATCGCATCAAATATCGGCGCGAGCGTGATTGATGGCGCAGCCTGCTGCGGGAAATACGTAAAAGACGATCTTGAGAACCCGACCCTGTTCGATGAATGGCTTATTGAGTGTGAGAGAATATTCGAAGCAATGGGCTCACTCAAGAATTTTGACGAGTCAACAGGAGAAGACGAGTGATCGCCGGGAGAGCACGGTTCCGTCACGCAAAAAAGATCGAGCGACTCGCCGGCTACCGGGTCCCCGAGTTCGCCTTTTCCCCGGTGATGCTCGAGACCATCACCACCCGATTTAATTTTGATGAACTCGACTTTGCCATCCGGGAACAGTTGTTACATTTTTTCGACGATTTTCTCCGGTGCAAATGCAAAAATTCACCATTATGCGGCTGCCCTGAAAAGAAATTTGCAATAAAAGTCATCGAACTGCGCGAAAACGGCCTTGACCATCGCCAGATTGCTGCGTACCTTTCCGACGAATACGGGATCGAGATATTTCCTGCTGATGTGCTTTCGTTCCTGGAAGACTCTGTGCATGTGCTTGAAGCTATTGCAGATGTCGCGAGCCTGAAAGGCGAAGAGGCACTTGCCGCAAAGACCAATGAACATATCCGGCTTATTGAACGGTAAACCGGACAACAGAACAAACCTCTTTTTACGTCGCACCCACTACCTCATCCAGAAAGTTTATATTACAAAATGTAATATCTACTTTACATGGAGTTGGTGACGCAACCAACACCAGCATGAAAATAACCGGAGAACAACTTCCACCTGACATGCAAAAAACGAACCTGGCGGCTCCGGCGGCAGGTTCTCTTAAAATCTACCCATGAGGAGATGATACAAACCAGATGAACCACGCATACACAACGAACTACCGTTTGCCAGAGATGGCAGGGATAATGCATAACGGATCGTGATCCCTTGTAATGTTCACTGCTCCGGTTTATGTTCATCCCCACCAGATGGAATAAATCTGCAGAGTCACGATCCAAAAACAGGACAAGACAAGTACCTCTTCATCAGAACCATTAATCCTGAAAATATTGTAAACGCAAATAATGCGGGAGGAAAATCTCCCGCACTTTTGTTATTCTTTCTTTTGCGTATACTCTGGACACCAGATATTTATGAAAATGCGGATTTCTGGTGCCTGTGAATCTTCCTCAACTTTCGTTAAAGAGCATCTCTGCGGATGGCCCTGCCATACCAGCCTCATCGTGCCCTATCCCCGGCACTACGTGATATTCCCAGTTCAGCGGTACACCCAGCTGTGCCGCTTCTTCCTGAGCCGTCGTAAAATAATTTTTTGCCCGTGCAAAACGGGTGCTGCCCTGAGCCTCTGCAGCAGGGAAATTTGCGAGGCTTGGGTCGTTTGGATTTGTGTCACTCCCCCCGGACATAATGATAAGTTTCCGAGAAAACACTTTAGGAAGGTCGCTTTCCGGAAGTGGGGAATCTTTTAAGCCTAAGTTGTACGGAATGGTGTACACGGGCATGACGTAAACCCCGGCATTTGCGGCTACTGCCCGGCTGTACCTGGCATCAGGCAGGAATGTTACCAAACGGTGGACAAACTGGGCCCCTGCACTATGCCCATCGAGCAGGTAGGTATTTTGTGTTGCCCCGGTCTTTTCGCGGACATAATCAAAGAGGTGTTCAACTACCATATAGGTCCAGTTCGCTTGCGGTATCCAGTTCGGGTAATTGTAGATATTCCCTAGAGGATACCAGTTGTCCCCGGGATAGTATTCCTGCGAGAACTCGGGAACAACCACTAATGCGGAATACTGTTCGGCGTAAGGTATCCAGGTATCCCGGGGAGATTCCCCATCACGACCTGCCCCGGGCATTACGATCAGGATAGGCCCTGACTGGTTCCATGAAGCCGGCCGATACGTGTAAACCGTTATCGGGCGATCAGCATTTCCCTGAGTATCGTTGAACACAAATTGTCCCTTTCCGTACGGGATATCCCCGGGGCCGAGTACCGGGAGTTGTGTTGTCGCCGGGACGACCAGAGTTGACCGGGCTGATCCGGAGGAGGATGTGTCGGCATTATTTTGCTGGTTTTTAATGACCATCAGCCCGGCAACTGCTCCAATAATGACGATAACGGCGATCGTTATTACAATGATTTTTGAGGGGGCATGTGCAGTTGGTACAGATGCTGAATGTTCCGTATTATGCGTAATTTGAGAGTCTTTCAAAAGGTCAAGAATTATTTTCCTGGATTTTTTGGCATTTTCATATCGGGGGTTGAGCACGAGGGCTTTGTTAATTGAGAGAAGAGCCTCTTGAAATTGCCCGGTCTGGATTAACGATAATCCGCGGTTATGCCATACTTCGGCCTTTGTTGGATCGATGGCAATTGATTTGTCAAAGGCAGTTATTGCAAGCAGGTAATCACCTTTTTCATAAAGTATCACCCCCTCAGTAAACCGTTGTGTTGCCTCATCCATGATGAATAGAAAACGCTTATGTGATATACCAGTTCCGGCCTTTATCGTAAATGAAGAAATTTGTCCGGGGTAATGGCATACAAAAATCTTTTAGAACTTCTCCGGGAACGTGATCGTAAAAGTAGTCCCTTGCCGGGAAACGATTATGATCTCGCCGCCGACCTCACGCACCGGAATCCCCAAAACACTCAATATATTGGCCGTTCCCGGAACTCCAGGTACATCGGGTGACTCGTAGGACATAAAAGGAGGGGCATACCTATGACACTACCGGAGTCATCAGTCAGCGGGCTTGCATTTCCCATGATATTCGCTCAAAATTTATTTCATTGTGGATTTTCCGACCTGCACCTTGAAAATATCGTCTTTTACCTAGTTCGCTAATTTCAGGGTGAAATGTATAGCAGCACCCAGATCCTGATGACCGGGGACACGATCATCGGCCCAGATCGTTCCTCCATATCCCTCAATCAGATGCCGGGTAATAAAGAGACCCAGACCCTTTCCGCTTTTTTTACTCTTGCCCTTCCGGAAGCGATCAAATATCTGCGGTTTCATCTCATCGGGAATACCCGGGCCGTTATCGGCAACCGTGACAAGGATTTTGTTACCCTTCTCACCAACAGAAATGGCAATCTCTGGTTTTTCGTCACAGAATTTTATACTGTTCCCGATCAGGTTAGTAAATACCTGGCCAAGGAGATCATCTGCAAGCACGACAGCCTCTGTCCCTGAAAAGTTAATGGCGACATTGGAGAACCGAAGGATGTCATTTCGTATCACTTCGTCAAGATTCACCGGTTTGAGGGCCGCTTTCTGCTCATGCATTTTCCGGATCGTGGAAACATTTCCGATGATCTCGATAGACTGGTTGACACTTTTGATCACCATTGCGGCGAACTGTTTTCTATCCCCAGTAAGCCCATCCTCCAGAAGATCAAGATACCCGAGCGCACCGGTATTTATGTTGTTGATATCATGGGTCATGATATCGAGGTAAAGGTTGGTTTCGTCATTGGCTATCTCAAGACGATTCAGGAGCAGGTTCTTCTGCACGGCATTGCCAATCTCCGTGCTTATTGACGAGAGGAGCGACTTTTCCTGGCTTGAAAAATCGTGCCTGTTTACACTGATGAGCGTGATGGCACCGATTACCGAGGAACCAGAAGTGAGAGGTAGCAGGGCATAACATTTTGCTCCGAGCTCTTTTAGGATCATACTGTCCCGGTCAAGGGGGTTCTCCTCATCAAGGAAGATAAACTGAGAAATTCCCTGGATAAACAGTTCCTGGTGAAGTTGATCATTGAGATTTAATGTACCGATTAATACCTGCAAGTCCGAGTATGCCGGAATCGTTTCCTGGAAACACTTCATTACAGCTTCTGTTTTATCCGTATTCAGGAGGTAAATTGCTCCCATCTCAAAACCCTGCAGGGACAGGGTTTTCTGGAGGATGCCTTCCAGAAGGGCATCGGACTTGAGGGATGAATTACTGATACTTATGATCTGGTTAAGGTTGTTGATTTTTTCAATAGTTGATCGAAGTTCTCTTTGTGATCTTTGGAATTCGAGGTGCTGGATCACTGCGGCCTCGTACGCAGAAAGAAGGAACTCCAGAATTTTCGGCCGGTCCATAGCGATTTCGTAGGTTTTACCTGATTGGGAGAATTTAATGGGTTTTGTTTCAGGGAAAGTTTCAACGGGATCAACGGGTGTTTCAAGAATTGTCTTTACACGTTTGAGAAAATATTCGGACTGGTAGGGTTTTGTGATAAAGTTGTCTGCGCCTGCTTGAAGTGCGAGAGCAACATCCTTGGAATCTGAAAGAGCAGTAAGAAGGATGATAGGAATATTCCGGGTAGAATTCTCCTTTTTTATCTCTTTACAAAGATCATACCCGTTCATGACAGGCATGATAACATCACTTATAATCAGATCGGGTTTTTTCTGTGAGATGAGATCCAGTGCATTTCTGCCATTCTCCGCGACCGCCGTAATATATCCTTTGCTTTCCAGTATATGCTTGAGAATCTCTGCCTGAACCCTACTATCCTCAACAATGAGAATATGAAACGGCCTGCCATTTTTTGTTGTGGCATTCGCTGTTGCGGGCATAAATCAACAATATATAATCGGGCACTGATACTATTTAGTTAATAACCCCGTAGAGGTGGAGTTTAACGGTGCTTTGGCGTTCCCGGGACTTTTAAACAGTAATATGTCAACGACGATATCATTTTCTTTAAGTCCCGTTAATAATGCAACAGCACCGATTTTTTCATCCTCGTATTTTTCGAATCCACAAAACCTTGCCAGAACCTTTTTATAAAATAATAATTTTCGGAATTTGGCCTTTAACTCAGTTTCCATACTGACTGATTCACAAAATCAAGGCTGCACGTTACGTAGGTAGCATTAGGAGAAAAAGAACTTGGAATCTGGTAAATGAGATAACCATCCAACGCGTTACCTTCACCCGGTCGGACAACCCCAACGGTTCCGCCGGACCCGGTTAGATCAACAAATTGTGTCCCGGAAACCTGGTTTATGGTGACGCCGGAAGTAGGGATAGATGATTGATTGTATGCAGCACCATTACTGTACACTACAAATTGATTTGCGGAAGGAGCATATATCGCATCTTTTCCGGTGTTTAGTATCTTGACAAATACGAAAAGGAACGTATTGCCCTCGTGAGGTGTCTCCGTATTGTAACCGTTCTCTATACCTGATGGTCCGGCCGCTACTTCTTGGTAGGGATTGTTCCGCTCCGGTGAAGTCCAGTTATAATTTGATAATACCTCGTAATTGTACACGGTTGCCTCACCCTGTTTATTACCACTTCCGAACTGGACAGTTTCATTGAGTGCCAAGGCATTAGGAAACAGTGGGGGAGGTGTGGTTGCGGGAGTAAGTGCCACAGTAGTTGTGGGAGCATACGTCGGTTTCTGGACGTGCGGTGTTGTACTGGTGCATCCAGCGAAGAGGAGGAAGATAACCAGTACTCCAAAAACTGCTAAAGGGTAAAAAATTTCATATAATATCAATCCTCAGATAGGTCTCGCATCGATTGAGGCCGGAAGCAACAGTCTCATAAGGGTCTCCGGTACCTGACTTCCGGTATGAATTGCGATATCGAAATATGCCCGGTTATCTAATGCACCCTTATAGGTGAGGTCAATCTGGAAGTTGGTATCCATAATAGGAATTCCCCCGAGAGTTGTAATCCTCGCATGCTGTTCTGAAATGTTCTGGATCTGCCCGTATTCAAGTTGCTGACTGTTGCCATTGACATCGGTGGTTACCGTATTCTGATACGAGATTGCACTGATTTGCGTGTTGCCTATCTGGATTGTCTGGCCTTCGGGAAACGATGTACCATACATCGTTGTAAATGGTAACGCATCTCCGGGAGATGTGTTGGTGACGACAACAGAGACCGTAAGAACAGCTGCTACGAATATTACGATAGCAAGAACTATAATTAAAAAACCAATCTTCTTTCCTGTTCCCCAACCGGTCTTTCGTTTTTCTGGGGTCATTTCTTGACTTTTTTCATTATTCTGTGAAGATGTATCATCCATGTAAAATCTTCTCCCTTTTTTTGAGGGGATTTGCATATCGTATGATGGCTTTCCTGACCCCATTGATCCGGGAGTTCTAACAAATATGAGCCATGTAATTGTTTGAGAAGGACTATGTAAAGATAAACATTTGGATACTGACAAGATTCGGAGAGATTACACTAACATTCCCTATCGAGGTGAGCAGTGTTTTTAGGAAAGAAAATCAGAGGCAATCGCCATGAAAGAACAAACCTGTCGTGAAAGAGAGCAATCTGCGCCCGGAGAAGACATACGTGTACAATTGTTGAACATCTCTGACCGCTTTTCCCAACGGTCGAATTGATATCCACGTAAGTTATTTAAAAATTCTTGGTCACTTTCTATTTTTTGAAAATGATGACGATTCACATTGCATCATCGGCTCGGTTAACGTGATGAGAGATAGGATATTTTATCAGGAGTGGGAAATTTGATAATTTCCTAACACGTTAACAGAACCGATAAAGACATTCATCATACTCAGTTTTTTTCCCGCTGATTTTGTCAGGGTCAATGGGTTTTTTACCTATGAGGTTTAGTATCATCCATCGGGTCCGGCCATGATGCACACCACACCATACAAGGCCTGGACAGGAGAAACAATGGCTGAAACACTGCGTATTGAACAGGACCTCATTCAGGACCTGCTTGCCCGCCTTTCGGATAAAAGCAGGAAAGGAAAAGAGGCTGCAATTGAGGCCCTAGCCGTAAGCACTGAAGACGACGACTGGAGGCCGGACGAGCTGATCCAGCAGGGCGGAATAAAGATTATCAGGGATATGCTGCAGGGAAAAAACGAACACATCGTCTATTCGGCACTGCAGATTATTATCGCCATTGCAGATACCGGGGAGACAGAGGCGCTTATCGAAGAAGGCGTTATTGCCAGTCTTGACGCCATGCAGGATAGCAAAAACCCGACAATCCGGGAAAAAGTCCGGGAAGCACTTACCCTGCTTCAACCCGAGGTAGGAGATGCTGTGATATCGAAACCACAGGACGATTATTAGAGATAGTGAAAAGAATCTTCGGTACTGTCAAGTTGTCGGCAGTTCTGAACTTTAACACTCCGAAGAAAAGTGACAAGACCCCATAAACTTGACAGAACCAAAAGGAGGCCCGTTTTAAGGGGTGAAGACCAGATACAGATATTATATAGTAAACCTCAAAAGGACATTTGATAGTTATGGTTTGGATCAGAACAGATGACGGTCATAAAAAAATAAAACGCGAATGGATAGAGAAGATTAGTTGCGAAACGGCCGCGGATCACAAGTCATTTCGTTTCTATGCGAATATTCGTGGTGAAAATCTTGAAATTTGTTCCATAACAATCCCCCCCACTATTTTTAATAAATTTCTCGATCCTAAAAACCAATTTTGTGACAATCAACATATCACAGAAGAACACTGGGATAATCTATGGGAACGATATTATGATGAAGGATTAGAGAAAATTGTTGCCAACAGGGGAGAAGAGTTGTTACAAAAATTGACGGATTATATTACAGAGACAAAAAAGAATAAGAATGAACTAACTATCGAGTTAAGAGACTTTTTCAAATAAGTAGGAAATGACAGGAAATCTCACCATGCGTTTCTATGGGTGGATCTCATGTCTGAAGGGAAAAGTCTGCGGTTATGAAAAGAAGGCCAGTTATGTTAAGCCTAAGGCGAGACTTTAAACTGTAGGTTAAAGTCTAAAGGAAGTATATATAAAGAAACAGGCCCATTTTTAAGAATGGCAGCTACCAGCACCACACAGATTTCAAAGTTCAAACCATCAGATAGCACTTTTATTGAATATTCCAGAAACACAGTCAACCATGCACTCCAGGAAAACCGGATTACTGACGATGATGCACAGTTAATCCGGGAATTTGTGGCCGAGATCAGTGCAACACGGCATATCAGCTCCGGGAGAGCATTCAAACTCTATTATACTCTCGTGAAATTCCGGGAATTTATCGGTCCGTTTCGGGAAAACACGATTGCGGATATATACAATGGGATAGATCTGGTTAGGACAGCAAAGAATCCAGATGGTACACCTCGGTACAAACAGAACACACTTGGCGATTTTATCCGGTTTCTTAAACGATTTTACCTCTGGATGTGCGAAAACCATTACACCACCATAAACGAAAAGAAAATCCAGAAAATCCACCCTCCGTCATACGATACTTCGACAAAAACCGCTGAAATGCTCTTAACAGAAGAAGAAGTTAAGGCAATGATCGAAGCCTGTCAGAACTCCCGGGACAGAGCTATTATCGCTACTCTCTACGAGGGAGGATTAAGGATTGGCGAGATAGCGGCACTTAAATGGAAGGATGTAAGATTTACCGATTGGAATGCAACCATAACCACTGCGTTCAAAACGGGAAAGAGTCGGACCATACCCTTGGTGATGGCCCGCTCATATCTCGCAGCATGGCGTAACGATTACCCATCACCCGTAGCTTCGGACTCCTTCACGTTCCTGAATAACAAACATACGCCTATTGGATACGCCGGGATAGCAAAACAGCTCCGCATTATTGCAGGGAGAGCAGGAATAAAAAAGCATATTACCCCACACATTTTCAGACACACCCGGGCTACTATTATGATCCGGCAGGGATACGGAGAAGCAATTATCAAAAAACTACTTTGGGGAAATTTGAATAGTGATATGTTCTCTACGTATCTTCACCTGGTGGATGGTGATGTAGAGCGGGTTATAGCTGAGAAGGCCGGGGTAGCTCAAAAGGATCAACGTTCAAAGGCTCTTGAATCCCGGCAATGTCCCCGTTGCTTCACGGTTAATGGTCCGACATTAGGGTTCTGCGGTACATGCGGATTCGAGCTTACGAAAGAAGCGATGGAAAAGGTCAAGCAGTCGAAGGGACAGGCAGAGTTACAACCGGAGTACCGGGCACTCGTGGAAAAGTATGAAGCGGAGTTGCTAGCATTGCAGGAAGGCAAAAACATTGAAATTAAAAAAGTGAATTAATTGAGTAATATAGTGCCTCCAATATCTGAAGAGTTTTTACCCAGAAGATGTAATAGGGAAATCCTATCACCGAGGTATGCTTCCTATTGCGGGAGAGTTGGTTCCAATGGCCGAATAGTCTTTGCCCTCAAACGCGAGGAGGCAGAGCGGCGTGTTCAGAAATTTCGGGAACGTCCTAAAAAACGTTTAATTTTTACTGCATCCCACTCGACATATCGGACCTTATATAATCGGAAAGTGCACGCTCAAACTCCTCAGTACTCTTTCCTTGTTGCATTATGACATGCTCGGGGTAGGTGATCCCGGCAGAGTTGTTTGATGCTGGGTAATAGGTGACTAAAAGGATGTGTTTTTGTCCATTAAAACTCACTTTATAACTATTTCCGCCCAATGCAGTCCAGTTTCCGGATAATGAAACTGCAGGCTGGACGCCATAAATGCCAGATTCATTAGTTAGTGTGCCATAATCGTAATAAGTCTCGCCATCATCATAGAACCACAACTGGGTTCCCATCAATTTCTCATTGGTTGATTGATTGATCCATCGATGAAAGATTGGGTTGGTCTCAGATGAATTAACTGATCTGCCTATGATTGGAGTGTGTGTGGGGGTTGCCTTGATAGGCATTTTCTCTAAGTTAATGCACCAAGCAGTAGCAACAACAAAGATACATACAATCAAGACGAGAAAAACTGTTCTCTCCATAATAAAAAGACCGTCTGTTTTCTCGTGATTTAATATGGGTATGACAGTTTCATTTTTTGAAACTACCTTTCCTGGCGTATTCCTTTTTCAGGATAATTTTGCATTATTCGTCATAGTATGTCCAGATACTACAACAACACCTACAGAATGGTAGATTTATTGTAGTATGCGTTCGTATACTTGTGTATATGTCAGAAGTTACAACCGTGAGGATGAAGACAGACACAAAGGCGCTTCTCGATGATCTGAAGATTAACCCCCGGGAGACCTATGATGATGTTGTTCGTCGCTTAGCTAAATTGGCGTACGATGACGAGCCCCTCACAAAAGAGGAGATTGAAGCAATGGAGGAAGGTATAGCGGATATTAAAGCTGGTCGGGTCCGGTCGCTTCGTGATGTGATGAAGGATTTGGGTGACGATGAAGTGATTAAAGCCCGGGGCCTGTGATGGCGTGTATCAGATAATACTTTCACGGCGAGCAGAAAAAGACCTGACACCGATTCCCCAGGATATTCGTATCCATATTGAACTAGCATTAGAACGATTTGCTGAAAATCCAAATCTGCGACATGATGTTGTCAAAGTCCGGGACAGTCCGAAGGTAACACCGCGATACCGGCTTCGTGCTGGTGAATACCGGGTGACATTTTTTATCCATCATGATATCCTCATCATCGAAATAATTACTATCGGGAAAAAGAAGAATTTCAAGTATTGAGGAGATATAATTCCCGCTCTTTTTATAGCTCGGATAAATTTGGCCCGTACAAAACCGTGAATTTAATCGATTTTGTAAAAATTGCCGTCGGACGAACTACTAACTTAGTAGTTATTAGTAATTAGAAAGAGTTGTGCAAACAGCATTAAATCTTCTCAAATGGTGAGTGGGGTGTAAAAGTTAACCTCAAAATCCACTTTTTATCATATTTGCCTAATTCTCATCGTCACATTAATATTCCGATTAAACTTGAGATAAAGAAAATTAGAGGGCATAGGTATCTCTATTTCAGAGAAAACCTCAAAGTTAACGCGAAATCGCCTCCTATGGCTTGTAACGTGGGCAAACCGGATAATATTGACAATACAGCGTTTGCAACCAAGTTTGCAGAAAGTACCTATTCCAAGGTAACAAAATTTGGAGATTTTCAGGATCCCCAAATTCGTCAGACTCAATCTGACCAATTGTTCGATAAATCTGTGATGCTCTGTCTCTAACAGACCTGTGTTCGTACGATCTCAACGTTCCGAAATCCCTGCTTCTCCACAAGTTTCTGCGTCGCGCGATTTCTCACCCAGACGCCTGCCGCTCGGTGAAGTGGCAACTCTGGCACCAGCAGTTCCACGGAATGCCTGCCGGTCATCGCAGCCCTGAGCCAGCGCTGGCGCGTCCACGAAGGCCTGAGGATCATCCGCATCTCCCGCTCCGTAACACTATGGCCATTGATACAGGCATTGATTGCTATATGCCAGTTCATGTGGTCCATAAACTCTCCTTCAAGATGATCGAACGAGAAGAGAACGAGATTGGGATACTCGCCCTTTTTCCGATAATTTTTCTGGTACTTTCCATTGACGAAATCTCCACCAGTCCATACGCTCCATTGATCTTGGTAGCCGGTCCGGGAGAGAGCGGATTCATCTGTTCCGACTGCAACAAAATGCGGGAAGAACCCGATTTGCTCCTCCAGCCATTCGTAGGCCGGTAAGAGGTACGTCTCTGTGGAGTGTGCGGGATCGGCCCGAACTGTATTAGGAGTGACCAGTGAGAGGGGCATGCAGTGGTGGAAGAGGTATGGGCTCACAAAGGAACGAGGGATCATATCACCACTACCCTGTAGTTCGAATATATCTTTTGAGAATTTAAAAATACGTTAGACTAAGCTCTGTAAAATCTTAGGAAGGGAACATTTATTTTCGATGTGGAAAATTCTCATTGTGTCTGAACGAGTAACCTAAGTCAATCTTAAAACTATAATTATCGAATCGGCGTGATCGATCCCGCAATCTCGTGAGATTATGTTTTCGGGCTTTTTTTGCACAAACTTTTTTGAGACCTCGCGCTGTATGTTGTGTACTGGTGCATTCGATATGGCAAAAATAAAAGCAAAAGTCATCGATGGTTTCCATCTTGAACTTGAAGAGGGGATCTCTGTCAAAACCGGAGAAGTTTTTATAAAAATTGTAGAAAGAAAACCAATAAAATCACTCCGGGGTGCCTGGGGATATGATATTGATAGTGCAGACTTTGTAGAAAACCTGCGAAAATCAAAAAGCATTGAACCGGTATGAAGTTCTTTATCTCCTCATTTGCCCGGAAAAGGATCGTCTTCCAGAATCCCCAGTTTGGATCGAATGCCTCTTCTGCTTTTGTCATTTTGAGAATTGACGAATGCGATTGCCTCAATGTCAACGCCAATTCCGAATTTCACACTTTGATCTCCGAAAGCGGAATAAATGTGCCACGATTCAGGATACGTTCGGTCTCCTCAATCAGACAGATCTTAAAATCCCTGAGAATAAGTTCATTGATCAAATCGTCAAAGGTCTGTCCCGGCTTTCTAAGCTGGTGGACAATCTTCCAGGTATGCGGGGTTACGGGAATTCTTTTTGTTGCGCGTTCCGATACTGTCATGCCGAGATGTTAAGTATTGTAAATATTAACTTTTGCCGATGAAAAAGATGAAAAATATTCAGAATTCAGACGCCAATCCCAGATTCCCCGTTCCTATCTTCTCGGAATGCTCCTATATAATCGCCTAATTCTGAATACATGATATCATGTCTGGTAGCGCGATCATCGAAAATCAATCAGGGAATCCATTTGGGGATATCGGCGAGATAAGCGTCATAAACGGATCTCTGCCTGATCCAACGTTGCCCCTTCTCTCTTCAAGGGATTATGATTCATCCTTTCAATTATTCCAGCGGAAATTTCCCCGGCTGGCATTCCAGTTTTCATCGTCCGTTTCAGGAGGCCAGTTATCCGTCGTTTTTACCAGCGGTACTACGCAGAGAACTTTCTTGTTGGGTGCAACCTATGCAACCGCAGGCTTACTTCAATCGGGGACCGTTATTGTACCTCAAGGATTTACGGCTAACTTCTACTATTCGAGTGTCACAGGCAGTTATGATCTCACAGTTCGCGAGATAGGACCGTGATGGCGCGAAAGTGTCCGCGGCTTTGATCGTAAAACACATAATCTAAGAATCTTATATTCTAAGTTGTGAGAATATATGTCTGATACGACACTTGTCAAAGTCTCTTCCAAAGGACTTGTCACCCTCCCGAAAAAGATCCGGTCAAAACTCGGCATCAATGACGGGGATTATCTGGCGATTTCATCGAATAAAGACCAGATTATCTTCCGAAAGGCGAAGATCGAAATCGATTATGAAAACCCGGATGATGCATGGAAGGAGTACTCAAAGAAAAGGTTAGCGCATGACTGAACCGGTACAGGGATCCATTGTCCTTGTGGATTTTTCCTATTCCGATCAGGTCCAGTCCAAAATGCGTCCGGCACTCGTCGTAAGTAACTCCCGGTATAACAGGATCTCCCGCGATGTAATCGTCATGAAAATCACCTCCAGAAAACCAAAACTGATGGAAGTCAGTTTGAAAAACAATGACCTTCTGGCCGGATCGCTGGATCATCCCAGCTATGTTCAGGTTGATGGGATCTATGCTTTAGAGAAAGAGTTAATCTGCAAATCCATCGGTAATGTCAGGCCAGAGAAGATGCAGGAGATCAGGGATCTGATTTTGGATCTCTTCTCTCCTGATGGGGAGTAATTTACCCCGTGAAAGTGCAACCATGAAAGTAATCATTGACAAAGAGGCGGATGTGCTGTATATGCGCATTTCCGATACCCGTATCCATGACTCGGAAGAGATAAAACCCGGCATTATCCTGGATTACGATGACCAGAATAACCTCGTCGGTATAGAAATTCTCAGGGTATCCGAGCGAGTTCCATCAGCCAGTCTGAAAACCGTTATGATCGAATCGGCGTGATCACTCCCAACAATTAACGCTCTTAATGTCTGCCATGTTTACTTAAACGGCCAAATCTCTTTTAAGTATGCTCTTTGTATACTTACACACATTTGTGCCAAATGAGTAAACAACAGTTTACTTAAAGACGTATTTTTATTCTAACTTAACCAACTGTATAGTTGTACAAATTGAGGTGAATTATGGGAAGAAAAGCTGGGGAATTTGCCCGAAATGAACGAGGGTATGACGTATTCATCCCCAACCCTTTACCGCCGGAGATTATCTACGATGATGAGTTGCATTTCCTCCTATCCAAAGCCGATGCTGCCTTAGCCCGCCTCGATGGGGTCACTGAAGTTCTTCCAAATCCTGACATCTTCGTTGCGATGTATGTGAAGAAGGAAGCACTGCTTTCCGCCCAGATTGAAGGGACACAGGTCTCTTTACAAGGTGTCCTAGAGTTCGAGGCTAACCTTAAGCCAAAAGAAGATATCCGCGATATCAGGGAAGTTATTAATTACATTAAGGCGATGAATTTTGGTATTAACCAACTTCAACAAGGTAACCTGAATCTTGCGTTGATCAATGCTTCCCATAAGACACTCATCACTGGAACACGGGGATCGGATAAGAGTCCCGGGAAATATAAAGACAAACAAAATTTTCTGGGAACTCCGGGAGGATCAATTTTTCAGGCCTCATTCATCCCTCCCTCTCCAGAAAAAATTGAACAGCTTATGCTTGATCTTGAAAAGTTCATCCAGGAAAAAGACAGATTGCCGACACTGATAAAAGCTGCACTGATGCATGCACAGTTTGAAACTATCCATCCTTATCTTGACGGAAATGGAAGAATGGGCCGGCTTCTCATAACGTACTATCTCTATTGGACCAAATCGTTGTCGAGACCATTGCTTTACCTGAGTTTCTACCTCAAGAAATACAAATCCGAATATTCAGAGAATCTCAACAAAGTTCGGTTCCATGATGACTGGGAAGCGTGGCTAAAATTTTTCTTAAAAGGAGTGATCGAAGTATCCGAAAATGCAATTCAGTCCGCACGCGAGATTATCGCTTTGAAGGAAAATTCGCGAAACAAACTCATCGAAAACAAGGTAGGTGGCACAAATGCTATCCGATTACTCGATCTCTTATTTGACAGTCCGACCGTGTCGATAAAAGAAGTGGCGGATAAACTGAAGATCAGTCCGGTTGCCGCAAACAAACTCGTCAATAAAATGGCGGGGTTGGGAATCCTGCAGGAAATTACCGGAAAAGAACGCTACCAGATTTTTGCTTTTGTGGATTTCATAAAAATAATAGAAAAAGGGACACGCGTATAATTATTTTTTCTGCTAATTGCGACCGTAATAGAATAAGATCCGGCCTAAATAGGTTGGGCATTTTAATTTTCTTCAAAGCTTCCGGCATGCCCCTATATAATCGCCCAATCCTGAATAGTGAATCGATGGACGAACCGCAGAACTGCCGACAACTCGACAGAACATGCATCCATATTGCTCATATATTTGAAGTACAAATAATCTCTTCAGACGCATGGAGATACAGCCGATATAATGAACCAGCTGCGAGGCATGAGCTCAGTGAACAGTATCATGTCAGAAACATCGGCATCTTCGGCTCGTACTCCCGGGAATGCCAGACCGAACAGAGCGATCTCGATCTGGTGGTAGAATTCGATCAGCCTATTGGCATGATGGCTTTTGTGCACCTTAAAAACCTGATCGCCAATCGTCTTGCAATTAAGGTCGATCTTGTAACCCCCGAAGGTCTGCATCCCCTGATCCGCGACCTGGTCATGCACGAGGTTGTGTATGTCTGAAAAAAAAAATTCTCGATCACTCATCAGGATAACAGAACCCCATATTCCCTATTGCATTATTTTTAATCACGAGAAATTCCACAACTATACCATAATATGAGTCAAGTTATTGTTCATGGTAAACACGAAACTGAGTGGATTACAATCTCCAAGGATGAATACGAATCTATGAACAAAACCCTCGAAGTCCTTTCTGATAAAGATTTAATGATGCAAATTAAGAAGGGGCGACAGAAAAATATCAAATCTCGCGATTTTGAAGATATCGCAAAGAAACTGCGGATCTAGAATTCACCCTTATTTTTAGTCAACCTCAAATGAATGTTGAGCTCTCTGGCTACTTGTTCGAGACTCACAAACTGGCCAATTTTCTTAACTTCTTCGAGATGGGTCAGGAAATCATGCTTCTGCTTTAATGCAATCATTTCTGCCAATGGACCGTTGTATGTTTGACCAGGCTTCTTGAGATTTAAAAAAGACTCCCATGTTTCTTCAGTAACAAGGATTTTCTTGTTTACAACTTCCTTCATAAAGTGTTCACCATCCTATACATTTTAGTACCGAAACCTTTTTGCCACTCCTATGATCATAACCATTAAAGATCTTGGGCTTGCGATAAATTTCATACGAATCTTGCTCCACAATTCGCGCAATATTTCACATAGGGTGGATTCAAGCTCAGGCAGCGCGAGCACTGTCGTGATGTAAAACCACCTAATACTACTTTCCGTGACCGGATACGTGGACTGGTAGATCCCTTCTTTCCGTTCCATTCAAGGATATTTTTCCTGATTACCGCATCAATATCATTAATCAATTTTTGATAAGAATCTGGATCCTTTGAAAGGTCACGCAATCCAAAGGGTTCAATAGAGTATCTAATCCAGTTGTCCTTAACCTTGATTTCCCTCTCAATATTCTCCCCAGATTCGAGACGGAGCCCCAGAATATTATCTTCCTGGGATAAATTCAGCGACTTTAACCATGTTTCTACAGGTTCTTTCCTGCGTTTTTGGTTTTTTCTGCCGCTCATAGCAGATGCAAAGACCGGGTACTAAAAAAAATTATTTGAAAAATTTCAAATACTTGTTATCGATTAGATATTTACTTAAACGAATTTACTAGGTTACAACCGATTAAAGATGGAAAAGTATCAGATTATAATTTGACAATACAGGATGTTTTTGTGGAGTATATCCATATAAAGGGTTCGAAAACGTGAATTTAAGCGATTTTGCAAAAATCCCTCTCGGAGCAACTACTAATTTAGTAGATATTAGTAGTTATTAGTAATTCGAAATAGTGTTCAGATTGATTTAATTCAATACCTTCCCCCATTAAACGATAACAAACAGTACGTTCTAAAATAATTTAGGAAATTGGTCTTTTGCCAACGGGTGCTGTTGCATTGGTGGTTGATTGGACAAAAGATCGAGTAAAGAATTGACGATCAACCGACAACGCACCAGAACCGATTTGATGTTCCCAACAGGATTTTTATCGAAATGATATTCCATGAGTATATCAAAATTTCAGGGGAATGAAATGATCCAATCTGTTTTCAGAATGAGTATTGTTAAGGGAGATATATCAAAGCAAGAAGTAGATGCCATTGTCGTCTTTACCAATAGCGGTCTCGTGCCAAAGGATACCCTCGATGAAACCATACGCAGTGCTGCCGGTCCTGGAATCTTCGCATTTTTCCGAAAATCAGATGGCTGTTCACCCAGTGAAGTAAAAATAGATCCGGGTTGCAATCTGGGCGCTAAAAACGTCATTTTCATAGTGGGACCGGTATGGCAAGGAGAAGATCTGGAGGAGTCAATAGTTCTTGCAGAATGTTATCGCCAATCCTTGGATCTGGCAATTCAAAACGGTCTGAAAACCGTTGCATTCCCCGCCATCAGCATAGAGAATGGAGGATACCCGGCTGACGAAGCTGCTCTAGTTGCTGTCAAAGCAGTCAAAACCGTCCTTTCTGAGAATGCATCGATAGAGAATATATCGTTTGTTTCGAGGGATGCTGAAACGTTTAAGGCGCTGGAATCAGCATTTCATGCTGAATTGAGTGATGAACTCATTCCCTGTTCTTTTGAATCCGTTGAAGATCTTCCCCCCTCCAAATGTATTGAGATTAGGAAATACCTTGGCTACAACGATGCTCTTATCGTTATGGCATCGCAGAGCGGTAATGGCGAGAGTCTTTTCTCCGTTCCTGAGGATTGTCATCAGACAGATTTTAAAAACGTGAGCCCGATAAACATCGGTCAAATCAAGATAGTCCCCTGTAGTCCGGAGATAAAATGGGTGAAAAAGCATGAAGATATTTCCGGTTATTATGAGGAGGAATTGAAACTCCAGAAGTACACAGGTTTTTTTATAATTGCCGGTCTCCCGGATCCTGACTCTGAAGAGTTTAACCTTGTCAGGCTCCAAAAAATACTTCATGATGCGCTTGTTTGCGCTATAGAGCAGGGATGTCGGCGTCTCGGAGTCATACTGCCTCATACCCAAGATCTCATATCCGGGCAGATTCTGGCGGACGCTACCATCATGGCAGCTTTAGACTGCAAATCAGGAGGGTTTCCTCCGATATTGGTGAATCTTGGTTACCAAGACATAGTCATGGAACGATGTCTAATCAGAGCATATACGCATCTTGCCGATCCGGATGATCTTCCATTACCGTGTATCAGGTATATTTTCAAAAAGGGGTTCAGCGATTTCAAGATAGTTCTTCCCGAACAAAACGTCGTCACCCGTACCCCCGGGACGATATTTAAGCGTACTTGGATGATCAAGTTCCGGTTTGGAAAAGAAGGGGAAAGAGAATGGTGTGAATATTATGCGAATACCAGGTTCTTATCAGGAGATACCTATGAGCGAATATACGAGGACGGGGAAGTAATAAAGTTCCCAGCGCTTGGTGGTGGAATGTATTCTGATGAAGAGTATAAAAAACTCTATGAGGGATTGACTAGGGAGGACGGGATTCTTGCTGATGGGCCATACTCCGGCTCTTTTCTTATCAATACTGGATGTTGTCTGGGTGCCGGAGCGGAGAAAGACCGAAAAAATAAGGGTCTATAGAAATGCGCATCGTTTGAACAATTAATCACATATGTTCTGTCAAGTCTGCGAGATGTTAGAAACATTTTTCGACGTAGATTGAATCATATCCCCCGAAGAATTGACAGAACCAAGAATGCGATCAAATTTGTAAAATAGGATATTTAATCAATAAAATTAATTATGTCTTGATTGAAGATAGGATTACATATAATTCTATCATCCCATAGGGCTTCCTCCGTGAGATAAGAACACA
>CAYPEQ010000013.1:0-51571 GCA_964409915.1 uncultured Methanoregula sp.
TGTGGGTTTATGGATTATATGACGCCTACAAAACCGCAGAAAGAATCAATAAAGGTGAAGAACGTTTTTCCGGAAAAAGCAGGTTATTCTGGTTAGGGGCATGTTTCCTGATCCTGGTATTCTTATTTCCCTTTGTCCTGTCCGCCGTGTTCATGTCTGAAATGTCCCATGATTATGGAAGTATGACCACCGAAAAAATCGTTTCTGTGTCAGCGCAAAAGCCGGACGCCAATCATATTGTAGTCACCTACCAGGGAGGACAGGATGCTTCCCAGCTGATTGATGTGCTGGTAACCGTAGATGGCACAACTCAGCGGATGGTAAACGCGGATCAGGCTTCGCCATTGACGGTTGGCAGTTCCACGACGTTTACCGGTAATTATTCAAGAGAGACCCGGATTATCGGGAAAGGACATTTTGAGGATAACACTGAGGAGACATTACTCGACACGACATTGTAGCGTCGCTTTTGACTTTTTCTTTTTTGATTAATTCCCGGACCGACACACTACCACGAGAATGTTCCTGGTACTAGGTCGCTCCCTGGCCCTGGTACCTTGTCAGGGACTTATCAAATCCCGAGGAAATCCCTCACCAGATTAACAGAACTCAATATAACAATATTTATCACATGTGTTTTTATAAACGAATATTATACCCGGTCCTGCGGGGTACTAAAGACAACAAGCTCCCCTGCTCTGTTATCGGTACTCATTGAAAGGGAATACCGGGTATTGTGCTCATAGAGGGTGAAATGGAATGAATGCGGGTCGATATCGTCTGGTTCTTGTATGGCTGGTAATCATAACTTTGTGCTGCATGGCGGTTGGGGTGGGAATGCCTGCGGCGGCTGACACCGCAAACACCTGCAGCGGTGGTTACTGCGTGTCTAACATCACCTCGCCGGAACTGTCACACCTCCCGCCAAGCCTGCCCCGTGAGGCAGGCCAGGGGGTCATGCACCTGACTGAAGACCAGAAAGCCCAGATACGCCTGGTTCATCTCAATTTACCAAAATACGCAATCCCGGTACAGAACCGGACAGCCTTTGTTCATGAGGTTTCCGGGTCGGCAAACCTGCTCCCATACCTGACCTATAACGCTACAGAACGGGACCAAGGGTGGTGCGGGAACTGCTATGCATGGGCAACGACCGCTGCCCTTGAGATCTACCATGCAGTCCATGATGGCGTCTATGATCGCCTGTCAATCCAGTATTTTGATGCCAAACACGATTCCATCCTCCCCCATGCCCCGGATCCCCACGGCAATGATTCGGCATGCAACGGGGGAAATGACAACGAGGTCGCTACCGAGTTCAATCAGTTCACGAATGTGGTTCCGTGGTCCAATGACAACGCATACTGGGCAGACGCAGACAATAACCCGGTCGAGGGAATTCCGCTGCTTAAAACGCAACTGGCGAATATACAGACCGCACCTGCGTATGCCATCAGCAATGCCCAGATTTACACGTGGACCACCGACCCCACCGATCAGGCCGGGATGATCACTGATATCAAGGATTCCCTCAACAGCAACACCCCGGTTATTATGTGGTTCAACTTCAACGACGCCGCGTTCAACAAGTACTGGAACGATGAAGATTCTTCGGCGATCCTGGACCCGGCCACCATTAACGTCGATCCATTCGATGCCTGCCACTACGTCATCATCGTCGGATATGATGACACAGGAAATCAGGATACGTCCTACTGGACGGTCTTGAACAGCTGGGGGGCACCATCAAACAGGCCCGACGGGACGTTCAAACTGAAAATGTACATGAACTATAATCTTCTGGACGATGGGGGCAATACGACCTATGCATTCGACTTTGTCAACAGTGCCGATTTCGCCTCCGTTCACGCACCCCAGGTCACTGAAGTCAGCCCTAATAACGGCCCCCTCCCCGGAGGATCCGAAGTTTCCATCACCGGCATCGGATTTACCGGTGCCACGGATGTAAAGTTTGGCGGTGTACCGGCTACTTCCTTTACGGTCACCAGCGATTCGACCATCCTTGCGATCGCCCCGGATGGATCCGGAGCCACGGCGTCTTCATCGGCAAATCCCGAGTATGCAGAAGAATACAAGACCGTTGATGTAACCGTCACCTCACCAAAAGGTGACACCTCTGCCACTTCACCGGCAGATCTTTTCCTGTACATGTTACCACCCACTATTGACACTATTTCACCGGGGACAGGGCCGGCATCCGGAGGAACCGTGGTGACTATCTCCGGTACGAACCTGGATAATGCCACTTCAGTGAATTTCGGCAATGCTCCGGCAACGGACCTTAATGTCCTCTCCCGCCAGTGCAGGCTTTCGTTTTTTGGGGTTGTATGCATCCAGCCCGGCTCCGCAGAATCTATCCAGGTCACCTCCCCGGCCGGTACGGCCGGAAGTGCTGACATCACGGTCACGGCTCCCGGCGGTACATCACGGGTGGTTCCCGCCGATGAATTTACCTATAATGCTGATCCTGCCATTTTCAGTGTCACGCCCAACAATGGCCCGGCGGGTACAGTAGTAAAGATCATGGGCCATGCCTTTGACAATTCATCCACGGTTTCCTTCGGCGGCGTTGCAGCCACCAACGTGACGTATACACCCCGGTGCGCTGCGAATATATGCATCGACGGGCTTACCGTGACCGTTCCCCCGGAACAGGTGTTAACGCAGTACCTGTCCGGCGGGCAGGTGGACATCACCGTAACCACCGCAGAACGGGGAACGTCAGACATTTCACCCCAGGGCCTGTATTCCTATAATACTGTCCAGGCCCCGGTCATTACCGGCGTTTCACCGGGCACCGGCGTTCCCGGGACAACGGTAAACATCACCGGGACTAACCTTGGTGAGGCAACTGAGGTTGACTTCGGGGGCAAACCGGCCACGAACCTTAGCGTCATCCCGGACTGCAACATAGCGATGCTTGGCACCTGCCTTATGGGCAGGGGAAATTCAGGGCAGGCTTCCCTCCAGGTTACCGTGCCGACAGCTCCCTATACGATCACCAGCACCAGCGCATCAGGCCAGACCGTGGACGTCCAGGTCACTACGCAGTTTGGCGGCACCTCGGCAACTGCACCCGCAGACCAGTTCACGTATTTTGAGATACCGATCGAAAGAAGCACGCACATTATAACGGGAAGTATTGCCGTCACTTCAGACCCGGCCGGAGCTGCCATTGTCATTGACGGGACCTTAACCGGCCAAAAGACCCCGTATACCTTCACCAATATAACACCGGGAGAGTATAAGGTCGGGGTCCGCCTGGAAAAGAACACCCCCCAGACCCGGGACGTCACGGTTAATCCGTTTGAAACCGCGACCGCTGATTTCAGCTTCTCAGGCAATACCGCACCATCGTTGGATGCATATCTTACCAGTGTCAGGTATTCACGGTTCACCAATGAAACGGAGCTGGTATTCCCGACCCCGACGGTCACGGAACAATTTGTCGAACATCCGGTCAATCTCAAACCGGTCTATTTCACCCCGTCGCCAACAGCGACCCCGGTGAGCACAATCTACATCCCGCATGAGGCTACCACCCTGCACATCGCACAGCCGGGAAGCCTCGCGGTCACCTCAACGCCTTCCGGTGCCGAGGTCTGGGTTAATGGCGTAGACACCGGCCAGACCACGCTGGCAATGCTTGCCGAAGATGCCGGGTCGTACCAGGTACTCGTAAAACTGGACTGCTACGGTGTCCCGGACACCCAAACGGTAACCGTCTATGCCGGGCAGGAAACAAATGCGACGTTCAGTCTTACCCGGCTGGATACATGCCCGATCAAACCGGTAGTGATCTCACCTGTACGGTATGCCGTATAATCAACAGCCCGGTTAGCCTCTCCGCAAAGACCGCAAAAAAAAGAATAACAATCCTTTTTTTTAATTTCTGACGGTGACATTCACCTGCCGGAACGAAACAGCCGGGCTCTCCGGGGGCGAGCCCACGCGGCAAGGGGCGACAAGCCCCGGTGATGCGTCTGCTAAAAAATCCTCCCAATCTCCCGGCCCCCATATGAGTATAACTTAAATAACAATAAGTAAAATGTGTGTTACATATTAACGTCCTGACCCGGTCGGGATGCAATATCACGGTTAGCCCTGGAAAAGTGTCCCGGCGTGATCATCGGTAGAACGGTTGAGGTTTTTCATGAAGTGTCGACAGGGAATTTTTATTGTTGTCTTACTTTTGCTCGTTATAATAACTGCTGCGTATGCAGCTGATACTAACAGCGGTAGTACTACCGGTACTACATCAAGCAGTACCAGCACGTCGTCAGGCACATCAAGTACTGCAGCGGTAGATGAGGCGGCTCTTGTCTATGTCTCAAACGTCACGATGACCCCGCAGACGTTCTTTCCCGGGGACCAGGGAACCGTTACGGTCACTCTCACCAATGCCGGGACAACTGCCATCGGGCTTTCCCACCCGGACCTTCTGAGTCCCCATCTCTCCGTAGTAGATAACGACTGGGTGGATATGAGTTTTGTCGGTCCCGGCTCGACGATCACGTACACGCTTATGTTTATCGTAAAACCACCGGATGGCACCTATTCTGCGATGTTTACTATCGGGACAGATGGAGGCAATGCCATTAATTATCCCATAGAGATCACGGTGAATTCAAACGACCTCCAGGCCGCGGTCACTTCAAAACCGACCTCATTTGCCCCCGAAGCCGAGCAGAATGTTACGCTTACCTTAATGAACACCCGGGGCGGTGAAATCAATAATGTTGTCATTACGCCTGAGGGTGAAGGTATCGATGCCGAACCTGCCACAGTACTGGTTCCCTCCATCGGTCCCAGTTGTTCACAGGACGTGGTATTCGGTATCACGCCTCACCAGGCCTCGACCCTTACGTTTAACATCAGTTACCAGAACGGGAATAACAACCATTACACTGACGTCGTATTACCGATCAACATCGGCCAGGATAAAACAGCCGCAGTACCCGTGCTCAATGATGTGGTCCTGACAACAACAGCGGCGGATTACGATATCACAGGCGATATTACCAACGCAGGTATCACGGATGCCTATGGCGTAATCGTCAACGTCGGATCACCGGCAACCGGTACAGGGACTTATCCGGTCTATGCTATCGGGA
This sequence comes from uncultured Methanoregula sp., assembly GCA_964409915.1. GTDB lineage: Archaea > Halobacteriota > Methanomicrobia > Methanomicrobiales > Methanospirillaceae > Methanoregula. The sequence continues at coordinate 5,136 of CAYPEQ010000013.1, forward strand.
GTATCGCATCTGATGACTCCGGGAGTTTTGAGCTGACCTTTAACACCAACGATCTTTCATCTGTCCCGGTAATTATCAGCTGGAAAGATGTCAGCGGGAATGATTTCAATGTCTCCAAAGTCCTCGATCTCGCCGCTTCTCCCGGGCCGGGCAATGTTACGGCAGGAGGCAGTTCACGGCCTTCTGCCAGCACCACGATGGGGGCGTATGGCGGGACGAACCGGGGTGGCGGCAGCTATGGAGGTCGCAGCAGCAGTAGTATTTTTGGCGGGATTACCAGCGCGAAAGGCGGCGGCATTGGCGCGTTTGTCCCCCTTATTGCGGGAAGTATCGTTGTTGTTGTCGGTATTGTCCTCTATGTAAAACGGAAATGGATTATGTCAAAGCTGAAAAAACCCCAGTGACGGAAGAGAAATGACGGTGTTCCAGGGTATCCGGCATTACGGCATACTACCAGCGGAGGACAGGGAAACCCCCGCTATTTTCTTTTCCTTTGACAACGCAGCGACCACACCGGGCACCAAGGCTGGATTATGATCAAAGGAGATATCTTCTTCAACCTCGCGGTCAGGAGCGTCAGGCTGAACTTCCTGCGATCCATGCTTGCCGCCATCGGGATCGTCATCGGCGTCGTCGCCATCTCGTCGATGGGCATGCTCGGCACCAACATGCAGCTGGAAGTAAAAGATCAGCTTTCCGCGAGCGCAAACACTATTGTTATCTCATCGGACACGGTCAGGATGGGCCCTGTGGGATTTTCCCCTTCTTCATCCGCCGCCACCGGGGTGACCAAAGACGAGCTCACGAAGATCAAAACAGTCGTGGGATCGAATGGGACGGTTATTCCGATTTATTCTACGAATACCGAGTTTACGATTAATTCTATCTCGGGAAGAGGTTCTGTCTACGGCCTTGACCCTATCGATATTCCCAAGTTCCTTTCCCTGAACCAGTCGTATGGCAACGGGACGACCGATATCGGGGGCGGGCAGGTCCTGGTCGGTGCAGATATTGCAGAAAATTTTGACCTTAAAGTAGGGACCCGCATCCGTATTGGATCGTTTTCATCGGCATCCCGGCCCGAGCTACGAATAGCCGGGGTCCTGCAACCCCGGGGAACCGTTGCTGACGGCGTTTCTACCGATAACGGCATCGTGGTGAACGACAACTGGTATACGAACGAGTATGGCGGGGACGATGAGTGGAACCAAGTCAATATCATCGTTAATGATGTTGACAATATCGACGATATAGAATCGGCAGTCAGTGCAAAACTCAACACGAATCCAAAAACCCCGGTGATTCGGATCCGGGATGCCACCTCACAGTTAGCGACAGAGACCGCGGCTTTGAGTACGGTTACGACGTTTATTATGGCCATCGGCGGGATTTCGCTGCTTGTTGCCGCTGTGAGTATATTCAACGTGATGATGATGTCGGTCAGCGAACGGGTTCAGGAGATCGGTATCCTGCTTTCTATCGGGACCGAGACCGGGGAAGTACGGCGTATGTTCCTGTACGAAGCGTTTATTCTCGGGCTCCTGGGTGCTGCCGTAGGGGGAATCTGCAGCCTTGCGATAGGGTATACGGTCGTGGAGGCGATGATTGGGACGACGGCGTATTTCTTTGAGCCGGCCAGTATATTGTATGTCCCGGCTGCAATGCTTATCGGCGTCGTCGTCTGTGTTATCTCCGGGATGTACCCGGCGTGGAGAGCGTCCAATATGGATCCCATCGATGCGATCCGAAGTGAAGAGTGAGGTTCTGCGAACGCTGGAAAGAGGGAAGATGTTCGGGAATCCTCATGGGTATATTTTGTGCTCACCTTTGAAGCGCTCATACACTATCATTGAGATCCTGAAAGGGAATGAAAATTACTGGAATTAATTTTTTAAAGAACCGTTATATCTACATAGTATTTTAGTGAAAAATTACACAAAGGCGATCCAGAGTGCGAAATGCTATATCATTCAAGGGTTTACAGGTGCCCGTTCTGGGGTTGGTCTTCGCTCTTTTGATCCTTTTCCCGGGTACACACGCGTCAGGTATCCCTATCCAGCAGGGCGAGGCCGTTCACGTAAGTGATATCATTGATATATCAGGAGTTCTGCCCCCGTATCCCCAATTAGCGTACTGGGACGGCGTCAAAGCATATGATTCTCCTCCGTCGTATATCCTTACGGTCTCCAACATTCATGATGGTCTGGAGAACTTTTACGTCGATCCCGCAATATTTGCAACCAAGTTGGGCGCGTGGTATAAATATGACAGTGATATCGGCTACGAGGCTAAGGGGGACAGCCTTGCCTTTGTTGTGTTTAAGAATACCACACCGGTAACCCTGAACACCATTACTACAACACCTGTGCCACTACAAACCCTGGAGGTACGGTCAATACTGACGGAAACCACACGAACGCTTCCGGTAACACCACCATTCCCCGCTTCTAATCTGGATAACCAGGACTATGCAATTATTATTAGTTTAATAACAGTGGGCGTATTTTTTGGATGTTCCCTGTACCTGAGATAGAAATGCTGGTGGGCCAGCAATTACCGTCTTATTTTCTGACGGGAGCCGAAACCTTCAATATTCATAAAATATAACTACGACAGTCATGGATAATGATGATGACCTGATCCAGAATTTCGTCGATCATCATACATTAAATTTTATCCGGAAAGGGTATGATTTTGTTAAAATGGGAAAATATAATGAAGCAAAAATCTGTTTTGAAAACGCCACAAACTCGAATAAAAAAAATATTGATGCATGGCTGAATTTCGGTATTACAACGGCACTTCTGGGAAAAGAAGATCCTGTCCCGGTATTTGAACAGGCATTCAGGTGCGGTTTGGGAAAACGGGCTTATACCAACAAGCGGTTCGACGTATTGTGTCATACCCATTACAAAAATAATCCCCAGATATTTAATTTAAAACGCGACTTTGAGAAAGCAAAAGCCAATATTGAGGAAAAAACCGTTGTCCTGATGGCATCACGGTTCTTTGTGCAGGTTAAACTGAGATTCAAAAACCCGATGCGTCATTCCCAGGACCAGGAAGGGTCCGCGAAATATGATCCCTATTTTCCTGCAGACCTTTTGCCGGATTATACCCGTCATGAATTCTTTAACGAAGGAGGGCATGCCCGGGTCTATAAGTGTATCCAGAAAAAAGACGGGCGGACCGTTGCCATAAAAATTCCCAAAGAGTTTGACCGGAAACGATCTAAGGATTTTATCGATGAAATCGCCACCTGGAGGGAACTGAATCATGAACATATTGTCAAAATATGTAATTATTCAGCCAATCCCCCGCATATCGTGATGGAATTTTTCCCCCGGTCGTTAGGCCAGGTTGTAAAACCCGTGCCAACGACCGATGCGTTAAAAATGATATTAAAAGTCCTTGACGCTCTTTCTTATGCCCACAAAAAAGGCCGCATCCACGCTGACATCAAACCCGATAATATTCTCCTGTCAAGGAAAGATGAACCCCAGGTAACGGACTGGGGATTAGGCCAGATTACCGGGATATTGCCTGAATCATTTGCCTCTCATGCTGCCTATACGCCGTTATACGCTGCCCCGGAACAGTTACGGGGAGAAACACCGGACGCCCGGACAGATATCTGGCAGGTCGGCGTTGTTTTGTATGAATTAATTACCGGGAAAAATCCGTTTGATTCTCAGGATCCTGAACTGGTATACAAAAATATCACTGCCGGATACCCGGTTGAACCCCCGTCAATCCTTGCCCCGAACCTGAAGTGGCTGGATACTATCATCCTTACCTGCCTGCAAAAAGAGAAAGGCAGACGTTACCAGTCAGTTGACGACCTTTCCCGGGATATAGAAAAAGTCCTTCTTGAAGATTTCTCGAAGAGAACAACGCATCATTCGCAGTTTGTAAAAATGTCGGGGTTCTTTGAACTCGTCAGGTTCCATTGCCAGAAGAATAATTACGATGAAGTTATCGCAAATCTTGAGGAGATCAGGAATTTATCCAAGGTCGATGCAATACGGGAGATGATCGATACGCAGATTGAGGCGGTAAAAACACACCAGTCCCTGGAAATTAACCTCGGGGATAACCTGACACACGATCTTGAAAAAATCTTTAAAAAGTTTCATGAGACGCATATCATAGAAACCCCGTAGAAAAAACACGGGCTGTTTTTTCAACTACTGCCGTTTGTCGCGTTTGAGGCAACCGCATTACCTGATCCAGGCAATAATTCACCGGGTGCACTATTGAATCCCTGCTGGATTGTCGGGACGGCATTTGTTGTCTGGTTACCGGCCGGTATGATAGTGATCACGCCAAAATAACCAAGCATGCTCACGATAAGGCCGAGTATGGCAAGTACAATTAAGATGATGATAATGGCCGTTTTGAGATCGATCCGTGAAGGTGCGGGAGCCGGGTTTTGGATCCTGCCAAACCGGTCCTGCAGCTGGTTCAATTTTTTGGTATTGAAACGGTTAATGATGTAACCCTCGATAATCTCCTGGTAGAGCTGGTTACCTTTTCCGTTGCCTTCCTTATCAAAACCGGATGCAAGCACCAGTTCGATAAAGGAAAGGACCTGCGGTTGTTCAAACGTTACAGAAGGAAGGGTATTTTTTAATTTCTGCATATCCGGGTCTTTTATTTTTGTATTTTTTACCAGGGACTGCAGGAGCTGGATATCCCGGCTTTGTATACTGGCATGCCATAAATCGCTCAGATAATACTCGTCGACAATTCCCTTTGAGGTAAGGTAGAGCCGGATTTTATTTTTGAGATCTTCATTACCCTGCTGGTACCCTTTTTTAAGGATTTCCCGTTCACCCGGACCAGGACTTTCCACCGATTCAATGATATAGCCGGTAACAACGGCGATAATTTCCGGTTTTATGCTGTCGAGGGGTGCAGGGGAGGTGCCCCCCCTTTTTACGATCTGGTAAAGTGCTTCTGCATCGTTCCGGTATATGAAAAGGATATCCTGGACCTGTTCCGGCGTTGATTGCAGGATCTTATTCATCAGTTCGGAGGTGAGCAGGGATTTTTTGAGGATCCGCGACAGGTTGTCCCGGTCCAGGCGTTCACTTGGCGTAAGGGTGGGATACTGTCGGGCATACAGGGCAAAAAGAGCCTCAAAAAAGAGCTGGTTTTTTGCAAAACAGGGGAGAACCTTTTCCTGACCGGCAGGGGAAATTTCCAGGTCCGGCTCACTGACATTGGGTGAAATAAGGATATCGACATCGACAGGATACTGGGCAATGGCTATCTTATAGGAAAGGATTTTTTTCTCATTGAACGAGGTAATAATTTTTTTCAGTGCCCCAAACGATATGGACAAATCCTCAATTTTGATTTTTACTTCTTCCTCAGCCAGCACTTTTCCGGTCAGGGCCTGGATCATTGTCATGTCAATGTTTCCTGCAACGAGGGGCAGGTCGCCTTCTTTTAACAGGCCCAGCACCCGGTAGTGGATTTGTGTCAGGTTTTCGACGGCGGTTTTTGCCTCGCTATAGAAACTGTAGGTCCTGTCGTCAATGAGGGAAAATGCGGATAAGGAATATTTTTTTAAGAAAATCGCACGTTCTTCCCGGCCTCCGACAATCTGGACAATGAGCCGGGTTCCCACAAGGACGCCGGTCCCCGAGACCTCTACATAAAACAGGATGCGTTTTTTATCGAACTGGTGGGCAAGTTCATTACAGCCAGCGAGCTCCCCGGCGAGCTGCTCCCCGTTTGTCGAATAGACCCCCCACTCAGAACTCGAATTTTGCAACTTCGTCAAACCTCCAGGGGAAGATCTGGGAGATCACTTGCTGCCCGTCCGTATTCATCGAGTTTACACTGACGCAAAAGAAGTAAATGGGGACGGTACCTGCCTTGTTTTCAATTGCCTGGAAGGTGGTAATGGAGCGAAGCGTTTTAAAAACACTCTCTTCGATCTCCTGGGCCCTTGGTGAATTTTCAGCGACGGTTTCTATCGGCTCAATTTTGTCTGTTTTGGTGACCACTAGGGCATATTGTTTTTCTTCGCCGACAAAATCCATGATTTTCACATAATAACCGAATAACCGGGTGAGCTCGTCACGTGAAGGGCCGTCATTTCTTGCAATCAAATCCCCGTCGATCAAAAGGATAATCTTTCCTGAATTCAGGAGTCGTTTGTAAATGAAAGACGAGATGACATCTTCTATAATCGAGGGAATAATCGCCCGGTTGTTCTCTTTGATGGATAAAATAAATTTAATAAAACCGATATTCTCGGAAAGCGATTTTTGGTCAATATTCAGGGTAGCACTCAACCGCTGGACGATAGCAGTAAAACTGGCCGGATCAATTTTTGCAGGCAGGTCATGGACCCATTCCCCGGCGTAATCCACAATTGTAAGGTCGATGGTGTTAAAACCCCATTTTTTCCCCCTCATGGTATAGATGCCCACCATATCGGTAACGGTTGCCCTGAGTGGCTCATTTTTTTCTATCTGGCCTAGGTAATGGGCGGAGCTGAAATTTTTCTCTTCTTCAGGTACCCCGGAAAAGATCACTTCACGGGGATGGCCCTCAAAAAAATCGACAAACTGTTTATACATGCCGAGCATGAAATAGGTCTTTCCTGAGCGGCTAGGGCCAAAAACAAAGACCTGGGAGCCGTTAATGCCCTTAATCTTCCTGACGACAAACCAGTAAAGGGCGACAACGATGACGGTGTTTACAATATACGAGATAAAGTCCAGCTTGTAATTTTCATATGCACCGACAAAGCCGTTGGCAAGGATAAACAGGACAAAATTATAGAGGACGATAAACAGCAGGAACGCCGCAAAAAGGGTTAACAGCACTTTAACATACCGGGAAAAAATTTCATGATGATGGTTAACCAGAAAATAGCCACTGACCACCATTCCGGCGACGATCCCGTAGAATACGAAATCAAGGAACAGGATATTTAAGAGGATAATACAGGAGAGAAGTAAAGGAATAATAAAGGTAACAAGAAATACGCCGTACATTTTGGTACTCTCGTCATAACAAAACGCAAGGGAACAGATTAACAAAAATCCTAATAAAAGCGAAATAACCGGGTAATAAACAATACCGGGAACCGCTGCACCGGCACCGCCATTTAAGGACTGGGATCCCAACCAGGAAAAAATAATGGAGGATGCCAGGCCGGCTATTATGGATAATTTAAAATTAATTTTCTCTTTTCTTTCATTTACTCTCACGGTAAATCACCAAATTAAGATACTATTTCAAAATCGGGCACAAATTTTCAAAAAAGAGCTGCAGTCACATATTATATAGGCTTTCCGACTTCGTCTATAAACCGGGTAATATCCTTAGCATTTCCATGGACGATAACCAGGTCCTTTTGCTCAAATTTTTCTGTTCCGACAGGATTGGTAAGAACGTCATTTTCCCGTCGTATCGCAAGAATGGTAATCCGGTAATTCTGCCGGATGGCGGATTCTGAAATTGTTTTCCCGACAAAGCGTGATTTTTCCGAAAGCCTTACCGATGCGATGGTGAGTTCGGGGTTGTTCATCTTTATCTGCTCATACGACAGGTCAGGGACCGGGAAATCCCGGAGCATGACGTACGCATTTTTCCGGATCTCACTGACAAACCGGTCAATTTCTTCTTTCGGGATAAGGTAGGAAGACAAAATCCGCATAAACAATTCAATCGACGTTTCAAACTGTTCTGAAACGACTTCATCGGCACCGGATTTATACAGGTCATTGACGTCCTGGAGATACCGTGTCCGTGCAATGATATGGATGGCAGAGTTCATCCGCCGGGCATTCCTGACGATCCGGCCGATTGCCCCGGGATCGGAAATAACGATCAGGATAATCCGTGCAGACTGGATATTTGCATGGGCAAGCACCTCTTCTTCGGTTGCATCACCGTAAAATATGGGCTCCCCGAGTGCTTTTTCAGATTTTACCGTTTCCGCGTTCATCTCAATAATCACGTAGGGAATGGCAGATAATTTTGCGGTCCGTGCAACATCCTGGCCGTTAAGGCCAAAACCGACAATAATGATATGGTCCGTAAAAGGGGACGAGGGATTAGCCTGGGTCTCCTGTTTTGTTACGTCTTTTCGCTCAAGGATCGTATCGGTGACACGGGGGCCGGCACTGATGAGGAAGGGTGTGCAGGCCATGGTTATCAGCGAGCCACTTAAAAAAAACTGGTAAGTCTGGTTGGAGATGAGGTTATACTGGAGTCCGGTTTGTGAGAGGACAAACGAGAATTCCCCTATCTGGGCGATGGCAAAACCGATGAGAAGAGCCGTCCGTACGGGAAGACCCAGGATCAGGGCGGAGACACTTCCCGTAGAAAATTTTACCACAATGATACCGGCGACAATAAAGAGAATGACCAGGATATTGGCGATCAAAAAATGAATGTCCAGGAGCATGCCGATGGATATGAAGAAAAAACTGGTAAAAACATCCCGTAAGGGGATAATATCGGAAAGCGCTTCGAGGTTAAATTCAGATTCGGCTATGATCAACCCGGCAAAAAACGCCCCGATGGCAAGAGACAGGCCGATACTGGAGGTCAAAAGGGCGATGGCAACACAAAGCCCCAGGATACAGAACAAGAATAATTCTTTGCTCCGGAATTTTGCGGCTTCATAGAGGAGCCGGGGAACCACCCACCGTGCGGATACATAAACGACGACGATAATAAGTAAACCCTGGAGCAGGAGGAGAGGAAGGGAACCGGCAATGCTGGTTTCCCCGCCGGATAATACCGGGATCAAAAGTATCATAGGGATGGTGACAAGGTCCTGGAAGATCATTATTGCGAGGATATTTTTCCCGTACGGGCTGTCGATCTCGCCTCGTTCCTGGAGCAGCTTTATGACAATAGCAGTACTGGACAACGAGATAAGAAAACCAATGAACAGGGCTTCGCCGAAATTATGCCTGTAGAACGTGAGAACGAGAAAAACGACGCCGATAGTCGTGAGGACCTGTAACGTCCCCCCAAGTATGACGGCTTTTTTTACTGCGATCAGGTCCTTGAACGAGAACTGCAGGCCGATAGTAAAAAGCAACAGCGCCACACCAATCTCGGCGAAGGTGTTGACCTGGTTGATATCGGTAATGAGGGCAAGGCCAAAGGGCCCGGCAAGGACACCGGTAATAAGAAAACCCACGATAGCGGGAATACGCAAAAACGAGCAGAGGAAAAGGACCAGGATCGATAATGCAAAGATTATCATCAGGTTGATGAGCAACTGCGGATCCATGGGGTCTCCTTTTTAGTTAATTTGAGCTATCAAAAGATTAAGCTTTTACACCAGAGATAAGCTCCAAAGAAAGAAATGCAGGTAAATCGCCATCTATTTTACCATAACAGGGCCGGAACGGCCGGGTTCTATGACCTTAAGGTTATGTTCCCGGGCATACTGGTAAAAGATTTTTTTGACCATTTCCCTGTCTTGGGCCTCCGCTTTTACGTATTTCCGGCAATAGTCAAGGGACACCGATTGGTTGACCAGGATCCGGTGCTCCATTTCCTGGTACAGGATCTCCTGCAATTTTTGCACTTTTTCGTCATCTGTTCTGAGGTCGCATAACCGGGATAAGGCAACACTGGTCGGATCGGCCGTATTGAAATATTTTTTATCATTATATAGGTCAAACAGGCAGAGCGACAGGTCGGGGGATTTATACCGGGTGAGGGTATCTCCCGGAGGAGATCCCATGCCGTCAGCAAAACCGGTCGGTGAGGCAATACAGAACAGGATATATCCCTTCTTTTCACCGGCATCCTGGAGTGCAGAATCAAGGTACCCTATGATCTCTTTTGCGTCAACCGGTTGTGTGTCATAGCCATATGCCGCATACTGTTCATTATGGGATGCAAATACCGCATAAAAAATGACCGGACGTTTATTGAATGACAACGATTTTCTCGCCAGTACTGCCCTTATATACTGGTTCCCGGGCAGGTTCCTGGGCGTGTTTTTATGGGGGGGGACGAGTATTTTTAACCGTTCCATAAAACGGGTCCCTTTTTCAAGGGAAGCGATCGTAAAGTTTTTACCGGAGAAATCAAGGCCGTTCCGGTGAGCGCGGAGTTTATCTTCAATCCTTGTGATAAAATGCAGTTCCTGCTGCCGGGCATCGGACACCGGTACAATAAACCGGCCGCCCACCGATCCAAACGCCAGTGCAAAGAGTTCGTGATAGGTTTTCTCTTTTTTTTTCAGGTAGTGCCGGATACCCGGCCTGACATCTTCATCGGTAACAATGCTGGAAAGGCCGTGCATTATACCGGGATAGGCTTTAAAGAACGAGTCAACGGCGGTATCACCGGACTGCAGTTTCAGCCGGAGTTCAGGAGCAGAGTACATATCCAGCAATGCCAGTTTTTTTAAGACAGAATATACGCTGAGTTCTTTTTCAGAAAACGCAGAAAAACCGGATTCTGATGAGGTCAACGTCAGGATATTTTTCCTGGCATAATAGGACAGCACCAGAAATGCCATCTGGAACTGTGCGTCCGTGGTTTTCTCGATTAATCGTACGGTGTCCGCAAACGGGTATTCTTTGAACTTCCGGTAGTCATCCTGGAGGTTCGAAAACAATGCTTCTATACGTGCGGGAGATGTGTGAGCTGACAACTGGTGGGGACGGAGGATGAGATTTGCCGACGCAAGTATTTTGTTCAGGAATGACCAGTCATCTTTTTCCGTCATACTCTTTTCAAGCCGCCGTACATCCGGTTAAGGATGAATTGTTTTGAATATTTTCCCGTCCCGGATAAGTGATATTTTCCCCCCGCTTTGTGACACAATGATCCCGATGGATTTTGTTTCCTGGGTGATCGCTGCGATGGAAGAATGGCGCGTCCCGTGACCGGGAGGAATAGTTACTTTACTGGTATCAAGGGTAATATACCGGGCAGCCGCTTCAACAATACCGTTGCCCCGGACAATGAATGCACCGTCCAGTTGTGCTAGTTCCTTGATGCATTCCTTCATTTCAGCGTTGGTAATTGTGCGATCTTCATCCTTGTGGCCCTGGAACGGATTTAATATCAATTGCCGGGAAAACTTGAGCACCGTATCGGTGTCACCAATAACAAAGGCAGTCCCCACCTGACGTCCTTCCCTTCCTTCTTTTGCGATCTCAAGGGCGATATGAAAAACGGTGTCGATAACCGGTACCTGGATGTCTGCAGGTGAGGGGAGATTATCGTGCCAGAACTGTTCATTGATGTCCTGGATGTCCGGTAGTGTCTTTTTTTCCTCTGCTGGGGGTACTGGCCTGGGATCAGGTTTATTATTTCTTATCTTCCCGATGAGTAACGCCTCAAGAGTTTTCCACGTTTTTACTTTTTCCTGGAATGCCTGGGGGTGATACGGATTAGCCTTTGCCAGTTTTCCGTAAAGAAAAATGCATTTCTGAGCATTGGCAAGGGCCTGCTCAAGGTCGCCGTTTGAGAGTGCAGTGTTGTACCCGGCAGCAGCATTTTCCGCTGCCTGGACAAGCGTGGACGAGATGTCAATCTTCATACGGTACCTGGTAGTTTAACGACCGGGGATTTATACGCCAAAATCCTCATCCCATTTTTTAAACCGTTCAATATCGTGCTGCGACAGGGGGGATTTTATTCTTTCAAAAGCATTCTGGAAATAGTCCATTATTATGGGTCCGACCGTCAGGATCTGCTTCTTTAGCTCTTCAAACGGCAACTCGGATTTCTTATACAGATCCGGATTATGTACCCGGATCATACTCCTGAGGGCTTCCTGGCACAGGGACTGGATATCGCGTCCGGAGTAATTTTTCCGGGTACATATTTCAGAGATCTTTTCCATATTTAACGAGTTTATATCCAGGCCTTTCAACTGGATCTTTATTATCTCCTCACAGGATTTGGCGTCGGGTAATGGGATATAAATACGCAGGGGAAAACGGGAGAGTATGGCTTCATCGAGGTCCCAGGGCGCATTCGTTGCCGCGAGAGTCAGGAGCAATTCGTCACTTTTTTTGTCCTGGAACCCGTCGAGTTCTGCAAGTAACGTCGATAAAACTTTTCGTGATGCATCGCCGGATTCCGTTTCCCGGGACAGGGTAATTGAATCGAATTCGTCAATAAAAACAATGGAGGGCTGCTTATTCCGTGCTGCGTCATAGAGTGCCGTTATCAGCTTCGTTGATTCCCCAAAATATTTCGAGAGCACATTACTTATCTTGACATTGAAAAAGGTGGCATTGAGACTCCCGGCGGCCGCGGCGGCAAGAAGGGTTTTTCCCGTTCCGGGAGGGCCAAAAAGGAGGATCCCTTTATCCGGTTTAATAACTATCGGCTTTTTTAAACCGGCAATGACGATGGTTTCCATGATCCTCACTTTAACGGTGTCGAGACCGCCGATATCTTTCCAGGTAACCGTCGATTTCGAGATCAGGCTCTCTGCATAACCGGTGAGATCTTTCTGGTCATCCTTAATCTGTTCAAAATTACTGACGGGAGCAGCGGGTGCCTCATGTTTTGCCCCGGAATCCGCGTAATTTTTATAACTTCTTGCCGCTTCGAGGTACTCCGTTTTTTTGTTGGGATCGGATTTTGCAAGCTGTATAAGGATATTACAACAGACCAGAGCCAGTTTTTTTGCTTCTTCAGGTTCATTTTTTGCTTTTGCTTCGTCGAACTGCTTGTTCGCTTTCTCCAGTTCGCGTTTTAAGGGAATAGTCAGGTCGATATTAATAGCCATAAAGATACTCTCTTGATCGTCTTTGAAGCCCCGGTCTGTACCATAATTCCGGTTATGCAAATCTTATCAGGAATCTGGTTCAAGTTCCTTTGATTGAGGGGATGCCGGTTCTTTATCAGGTTCAATTGAATACGTTTCAGGTCGTTTTGTTGCCTTTATTGCCTGTAAAATTTCATTTACATTATCGTCTACCGTGTCGGTTTTGGGCTCAGTAACACTCATCAACGTTTTTGCCTGCTGGTGAACGCCTTCTTCATACACGGATATTTTCGTTAACAGGTCTTCAAGATCTGACTGGGACCGCCGGGTGAGCGGATCGGTAGCTCGTTTTTTATTTTTCTCTTCAATCTTGTTGATAAATTCCTCAACGGTACGAAGAGTTGTTTCGGCATCCGCTATTTTTTTCAGGATATAATCCCTTTTCTGGGATTCTGTGTTTATACGCTCGGCAATTGCCCGTTCATCAGATGGTGATTTTGACTCTTTTGCTTTGGTCCAGTAAATATCGATCTCTTTTTCTACGGCAGTAATCCTCTCGTGAAGGTTTTTAATCTCCTGCTCGCACCGGATCCTGTCAGACTGAAGGTCTTCATAATTGAGCAGGTCAAGAGGATTTTTCGTAAAAAAATATTTGATTCTCTGGAGAACCATCTGATTAAACCTCTTTATCTTCGAGACTCTTGTCAAAAGAAATTGCTTTCTGGGCATCCTCAATCGGGAGCACACCTTTCTGGACACTTGTTATGGCATCAATAATTTGTTTAACCGATTCATCTTCTTCAGATCCTTTATATTCGTCCAGGCCACTTTCGAGGGTGTCATTGACCAAATCCACAATACCTTCAAAATTTTTACCGATGAGATTGATATGGCCCATGACATCGATGAGTTTTTCTGAATCCATCGAGATAAGTTTGGTCCATAAATCACTCTGTCTTAATTCTTTTTCATATTTTTTTAATAATAAGAGATTCGTGATCGCTACACTCATTTTTGAGTATCTCATGAAAAAATTATATTGCTGCTCAACCTCGAGGCTAATCCGTTTGATTTCGTGAGCATGCACTTTTATCATCAAAGGGCTCGCCGAGACAGCCGTGTTGAACAATCGTGCTTTTTCCTTTTCGAGTTTTGAAATGGTTTTAGTGCTGGTATCCATTTTGGTTTTTAAGCGGATTTTCTCTAATTCCAAATCTTTCGACTTTATTCTTTCAAAGGGGGTTCCGAATACCGCATCAACAATCGTCATTCATTTCCTCTCATGTAGCCGGTTAATATTAGATTTATATAATCATTCTCCTGTTTATACACTTTTGGGGTTCTGTTTTTACCTGAGGTTGACCGGCCCGGGCTTCTGACGGGAAAAATCAGTCATCGTTGGCAGATGCCCCGGTCCTGGCGCTTGAATGATTGTAAAACGGACAGGAGAGATAAAGGATTAAGCGTACGAAACAACGTAAATCTTTATAGAAATAACAAAAACAGAAAAGCGACGCCCAGGTCGGAATTCGAATCCGAGTCGATTGCGTGACAGGCAATCATGATAGGCCGCTACACTACCTGGGCATTTGATACAGTATATCCCGCCTCCCGGATTCGGACCGGGGACATCGCGGTAGCCGCGCAGTTGCCGATACCGGCAAACCATACTACAGCCGCGCACTCTACCAGGCTGAGTTAAGGCGGGGCACTGCCTAATAATGTAGGGGTAGTTTCGTATTAAACGTATCGTAGCCCCGCTCGATTTGCTGGCGAAAAACAGAGAAGAAACAAAATCTGGTGCAGTGACCCCTTTAAATAATCCGGGGGCGTAGTGAATAAGCATGGCTCGCAAGGATTTTGCGGGGGATCGTCTTCTTCACGGACAGCCGTGCGCATGAAGACGTGACCGTTTTTGACACAACGCTCCGGGATGGAGAACAGACCCCGGGGATAGCGTTCACCTTTGAACAGAAAATCGAAATTGCCCGACAGCTATCAGCCATCGGTGTCCACACCATCGAAGCAGGGTTCCCTGCATCGTCGACCGCGGAAAAAGAGACCGTCGCTGCCATCAAAAAGCTCGGGCTTGAGACCAACATCTGCGGACTTGCCAGATCAGTCAAAGCCGACGTCGATGCCTGCATTGACTGCGACGTTGATATGATCCACGTGTTCATTCCCACATCAGACATCCAGCGGGAAAACACTATCAACAAGACCCGGGAACAGGTCCTCGAAATAACCGGTGAAATCATCGGGTACGCAAGAGATCATGTCAGCAGGTGCATGTTCTCGCCCATGGACGCAACCCGGACGGAACCAGATTATCTGGTCGAAGTCTGCCGGGCAGCAAAAAAAGCCGGGGCAACCATCATCAACATCCCGGACACCGTCGGGGTCATCGCACCCTCCGGGATGAAGGCGCTTATGACCCGACTTGCAAAAGAAGTGGATTGCCCTCTTGACGTCCACTGCCACAACGATTTCGGTCTTGCCGTGGCAAACACCGTCGCGGCCGTTGAAGCCGGTGCCTCCCAGGTACAGGTCACCGTGAACGGTCTTGGCGAACGAGCCGGTAACGCCGATCTTGCCCAGACAGTTATGATCCTGGAATCCATCTATGGCGTCAACACCGGCATCAAAAAGGAACGCCTCGTTGAGACTTCGCGGCTCATCTCGCGGTTCTCGGGAATCGGCATTGCCCCCACCCAACCGGTCGTCGGGGAAAATGTCTTCTCGCACGAAAGCGGGATCCACACGCAGGGTGTCCTCAAGCGGTCTGATACCTTTGAACCCGGTATTATGACCCCGGAGATGGTCGGGCACCGGCGGAGACTGACGCTGGGTAAACACGTGGGCCGGCATGCCGTCAGGCAGATGCTCGCTGAAACGCATATCGAACCGGATGACACCCAACTCGATATTATTGTCGAGAAGGTCAAGGCAATTGCAAGCAAAGGAAAACGCGTCACCGACGCCGACCTGTACGAGATCGCCGGGAGTGTCATGGGTACGGGCGTCGGGAAAAAGGTGTTCCGGCTCGATGACATCGCGATTATGACCGGCAACCACGTCATCCCCACAGCAAGCGTCCGGGCTCAAGTCAACGGCACCGAGCATGTCTTCTCCAGTGTGGGAAACGGCCCGGTTGATGCTGCCCTCAAGGCAATCGTCGGGATCATCCCGGCCCGTATCCAGCTGACCGAGTTCCACATCGAAGCGATCAGCGGAGGTTCGGACGCGATATGCCACGTGACCATTGCTGTCGCAGACGAACATGGGAAGATCTATGATGCGAGCGGCAGTGGCGACGATATTGTGCTTGCCTCGGTCGATGCTTTAGTAAACGCGATCAACCTGACCAGCAGGGAATAACTATTCCCTGTTTTTCTACGAAACAGAGTTCTCTTAAAAAAAGTTAGTTCTTCCATAACAGGAAGATCACACCGCACAGGCCGATTGCACCAAGGACTGGTACTGCATCAAGCCCGGTCTTCGGGGCATTGGTCGGCATAGGAGGGATAGTATCGATACAGCGGCGGTTAACGGTTGTCTGCTTTGTCGGCTTCTGGATCGAGTTTAACGTGGGCATCCGGGTGGAATTTCCGGCAACCTGCGTGAGGCTGGAACCAGTTCACCTGCTGGTACAGCTGTGCAATAGAGGCCAATTTCTTGAACTTCTTATCTGTGAGATATAATGGTCGCGTTCGTGCTTTTGAAGGTCATGAAAGACAGCTCTGTAGAATTCCTCAACCACGATCAGAACAGCAAAAGAAATCATCAATTTTGAGAGGTTATAGAGGATCACTTTAACTTTGATTTCCTTGATCAGGAGCCAGTATTTTAGAGCCTTGATGGATTTGCCGAACTTACGCTTCATGACGGAGAATACAGTTTCGACCTTGTTTCTCTGATGATATTCTTCCTGATCAAATGACAAGGAGAGTCTTCTTCGGTAATACCCGAAGATACGTTTCCGTTTTCTATCTCGAACGGGGATGAGCGAACAGGAGTTAAGGGTATCCCGGATCAACCGGTGGATCTCTTCAGAATCGTCTCCTTTGTCCATAAGATAGAGGTCAGAATGCCTAGTTCTATGGCACGGTTTCAGGAGTGTTTTGGCGTGAAGAATATCTTAGACCGGATGCTGAGAGATCTTCAGACCGGTGATAATCTGTTGATCAATATTAACCGAGATCGAGGTTTTCAGGAACTGTTTTCTCGTTTTACCGGTTCTCCAAGAATAATAGTGGCTGGCGTACGAGCTAGTGAAACCGGATGAATCGATAGCGGTACAAGGGATTCTCTCACCCCAGTCGAAGAACCTGTTCATGAGTCTGTTCAGCAACCGGGTGAATGTCGAGGATCGGATCCGCTGACAGAACTTATGAATCGTTGTGAAATGGGGTACTTCGTCAAGACCAATTTTCTCTCGAAGGGAGTCCATGATCTCTGTGAGTTCTATGGTATCCCGGTAGTCTTCAGACAGGTACTCTTTCAGGAGAAGAAGGATGAGTAACTGGTGCTGGGTATAGGTCTTTTTTGAGAATTTCGACGAGTAGAGTGGTATGCGGGAATCTTTGATCAATCCGGACGATAATTCAAGAAACCTGATATACCGGTTCGTTGATTTTTTTTATGGTCTCCTTACAATTTGTGCACACAATACGGTAAGGAGACACTGTACCTTAGATCTTTCGGTCATCGGTACAAGACTGTTTTAGATCAGGATTTCTACAGAGCCGATATATGCCCTATATATCAGAAAGAACTATCAACGGCAGGGTATCGGACACATGCTTGTCAGATCCATAGTGGAAAAACTTAATGAACTAGATTTACGATCTATGCTCATCCGGGTACTCGAAGATAATACGAATAGCGGGTTCTATGAAAATCTTGGGGAAATACCATTTGCATCCCGGACCACAGGAATTGGAGAGGCAAGGCTTGCGTTAATTGCGTATGGCTGGCAGGATTTCAATAAAATAGCCTTGTAGAGGCCACACTTTTGAAGGAAACGGTTCCTTTCACAAGAAATAGAATACCGGCAAATCAGTACTTCACAACAAAATTGGGTCCCATTCATTTTTGGGACTTGCTGTTTAAACCGTACCTTTAACTATTGTCAATATGATCTGTTTATATTATGGTGAAAATTAAATGAAAGAGGGGTTGCTCACGGACCGGCAAAAGGAGGTGCTAAGGTATCGGAAGATGGGGATGACCCAGCAGCAGATAGCAGATATCATACATACGTCAAAAGCAAACGTCTGCACCATAGAAAAATCTGCGATGGACAATATTGAGCATGCAAAAGAAACCCTCCATTTTTTCCATACTCTGGATGCACGCCACATCAGTTCTCTGAAGGCAGGATCCGATCTCTTCGACTCAGTACCTTTCATCTTTGAGGAGGTAAGGAAAATCGGCATAACCGTGGCCGCTGATACGATGAGCATTATCAACCGGCTGCGTGCCGAGATGCCAAAACGTATCCATGGCAGGCTTATCCAGCAGGACATAGAAGTTTTCTTAAAAGACGATGGGACATTGGAATTCGGATGACTGCTTCCGTTCATGGGTAATTGACTTCGAAAAGGTACCGTCCTTTATACCCGCGATCTTGACCGGATCTATTAGAGGAATGCTTGAAGGTTTAAAAAAATTAATGCTTTTCCGTTTGTTCCTCTTTTGGTTGATCATTTTCCGTCTCTATTTCACATTCTTCTCCGTCTTCAGCGTCATCATCTTTATCTTCAGTCTCGCTTTTTTCTGAGACCAGATAAAAAATCACTAACGTTATTATAATCGCTACGCCTGCGTTAATACAAAAAGCTTCTATGCCAATGGCACTGGCAAATCCACCGTTAAAGACAAACGCTGTAATCGGAAAGTATACGGCCATAAGGACGAAAAACATCCCAAGAATTAAACCTAAATCCCTTTTTTTCATGTGTGTTTATTTGTTGTTTCAAAATATACAAGTTGGGTCGGATAAGAGAACAAGAATAAACAGCTTTATCGAAGAGCACCATGGAACGAAATGTCATCAGGTACCTGCACGTGAGATTTTGAGACCGTAAACCCTTGTGCACAAGAGGGTTTTGAAACAACGGGAAAAAAAGGTTATGCCGCGTTCGGGGCACTTTTACCTTCAATTGCGGCCTTAATCTGGGTCTGGAGCTGCTCAAATTTACCCTGCAGCATTGTCTCCTGTTTTTCCAAGGACTTAATCCTGAGTTCAAGAGTCTCCACTTTCTCTGTAAGATTCTTGGTTACGTGTTCTTTTGGTTTCTGCACCATGACTGTTCCGATGCTTATAAACATCGGCGTGTCATCGGCTGAGTCCTTTACTTCTTCCTCAGCTCTTTTTGCCTCGCGGACTGCCATTTCGTACTGGGCCTTTTGCTGGACAACGGTCTGGAGCTGCTGCTGGACCTGCTGGAGCATGGCAAGCTGGTTCTGAACTTTGGGGGATAGGTTCTGCATAATCTTCCTATCACGTTTCATCTGCCAGCATTAAAAATGATTCCGCACACCGGCGGCTGCTGATACTTTTCAGGCAATCTCCTGCATTTCCTCGGCAATACTCACAAGACGCAGAAACATGTTGAGTGCAGCCCGTAGCGCCGCAATATCCTGTGCCTCGACCTGCAGCACAAGCGTATCTGTTCCTTCAACCCAGCACCGGGTTGACGATCGCAGGTTTAACTCATCACTAAGCTCGGGAAGAAGCGAACGGTAGATCATATCCGCATGAACGATCGTGAACCGGAAAACAGCTTCATGCAGCACAGATATACCTCGAAAGGTAATTGGAAAAATGAGAATAAAAAGGAGTTGCCAATATTATTGGGCTTTGAGCTCTTTTATTGCTGCGCCACGTTCTTTGAAAAGGATTCGGTGACCGCAGTAGGGACACCGGACATTAACGTCGATCTCTACCTTTTGTTTGCACCGTGCACACTTGTAACTGCTTGCCATTTATGAAGCCCCCGGTTACTGCTTCTTTTCTTCAACGACAACACCGGAGCGTTCTATCGCTCGGAGAGCTACTTTGAGTGTAGGGGTCTGGGGCTGGTATGCACCGCCGGCAAACTTGTACCCGCATTTCCGGCATCCCCAGATCCCGGTTCCCTTGCGCTGCAGGGACTCGGTGTCGCACCGGGGGCACCGGTGTACTGCCCGTGATACTTTTTCCATTTCGGCGACTCGCTTACGCACGAATCTTCCATACCTGCAGCCGAAACGCCCTGCACTACCGGTTACTTTTCCTTTTGCTGAATGATCGGAGCCTTTTGCCATGATTGATATCCACCGAATTGACTTTCTATATTTGTCCTGTCGACTAATATACTTGATTGAGGATCTTGACCTGACCTTCGCCTTTGCTGAGCTTGTTTATGAGATCATAGAATTCGACCTGGATTCCGGCAGGGATACGCACGACGCAGACCCATGAACCGTCCTTCTGCCATTCATCTTTTTCCATAGTGCTTGCCGCCGCAATATCACCGTATGCGCGGGCCGCGTGATCGGGCGGGATCCTGATAGCAAGCCGGAGTTCCTCGAACCGGATGGGAAGGATAGGCCGCAGTGCTTTTACAACCTCTTTGACCTGTTCGTCGACATGCTTGAACGGATCAATGTTAACCCTGGCCTCTTCCATGGCCATCTCTATCCGGTGCGGCGGGTGTGGGTGGCCGGTCTGGGGATTGACCGCGTTACGGGCAATGAAATTGATAACCTTACGGCGCTTTTCCTCGGTCATCTCTTTACGCTGGTCAGCAGTCAGGTGGATCTCGCCTTTTTCGATGATCCTTTTTGCCACCGTTGCAAAATCCGTGGTGTGGAACACTTTTTCCAGGGACTCATCAGATGCCCGGGTAGCTTTCGATGAATTCCCGAATACGTTGAGGGCAGCGACAGCATCTTCTATATTGATGTTTTCACCCTGCCGTATCCGGGCTGCCAAGTGGGGTTCGACCAGTATTTCGAACTTTTCCCCGTGGCTTTCAAGCCGTGCTACGACTGCCTGCTCAAGGTTGATCATATCGGATCACTGTTTGAACTGACCGACGTACGAGGCGACTTCTTCTTTTGTCATCTTCCGGAACGCTTTTGCCTCGGATTCGACGATACCCATCTCTACGGTATCAACGTCAAATTTGCCTTCCGTCGCCGAGTGCAGGGCCTTGAGACCAAGGAGAATGGCATCCTTGATCGAAAGACTTGCATTATATTCTTCCTCGAAGACCTTCATGGCAGCGGGTCTTCCGATCCCGATGCCGGTTGCTTTGTACTCAAGGAGCGTGCCGGACGGATCGGTCTCGAAAAGCCGGCACTCGCCATCGCTTACCCCAGCGATCAAAAGGGCTGTACCGTAGGGGCGGATGCCGCCGTACTGGGTAAGGGTCTGCATATGGTCGCAGAGTTTCTTTGCGAGAGCTTCAACCTCGATCCGCTCATCATAGGAAACCCGGTTGATCTGGCACTCGATCCGGGCCCGGTCTACGAGAGCCCGTGCATCACCGACAAGGCCTGAAGAAGCGACACCGATGTGGTCGTCGATCTTGAAAATCTTCTCAATCGATGATGATTCAAGCAGCTTGGAGCTGACGCGCTTATCGACAATAAGCACGACCCCCCCCTGAGCCTTAATCCCTACTGCGGTTGTCCCGCGCTTTACTGCTTCCCGGGCATATTCTACCTGGTACAGCCTGCCATCGGGCGAAAAAACAGTGATCGCCCGGTCATAGCCCATCTGATATTGTGGTTGCATGAATAATCTCCAGATCTTCTGTTGTTAAGAACAATCGGCGTGTATTTTTAAATCCCTTTTCTAAGACATCAACCTTGTGACCGTACCACTGCACGACCTCAATGGGGGCCACATCAAACTGGAGAGTGGACGGGGCAGCATCCTCCTTTTTCGGGGCCGGTGCCTGAATTGCCGTTACCCGTTCCCGCAGGCTCTCGATTGTCCCGGAGATCGCAAGGACCCGGAGAGCCACCGGGGCATCCCGGCAGGTTGTAAGCGTGGAAAGTGCAATGACAAACTCACGTTCGGCACCCCGGCGGCAGCGCAGGAGCGCGTGCTCCCCTTCCACGGCAATCACCGACGGCTGCATAGCGGCTGCCGACATATCCCCGAACAATGAGACCACCGCTTCGTATACTGCATAATACAGGTCTTTTGCCTCCGGGTTTGTACCAGACGGATCTATACGAGCGAGCAGGTACCGTCGTTTTTCCCGGAGTGTTGGCGGGCGGACACTCATCGTATCACCTTAACGGCCATATCCTCAGCTGCAGTCACCCGGCTCACACCGGCAAGTGCCTTTTCGACATCGATCTCGTCCATACCAAAGAGTGAGCACAGACCGGTGACTTCTCGCACAGTCCGTAGGCCAAGAACCGACTGTGCCGATGATGAGATAGTAATAGGGAACTCAAACCTGCGGTACAGAACCATCAGATCGATGTAACGGTGGATCGCTTTCTGCCGGAAATGACCGCGGCCGAAGATAAGCGGAAAGAGATTGATATCGATAGCGGTTGTGTTATCAGCCGCCATTTTGGCAGCCACGTGATCGAATGCCTTTTTATCCGCACAACTGATGTCCCGCAGGATATGGACGCCGGCAGTTCCAACGATGGCCCGGTTAAAACCATTGTCTCCGGCCCTGACGCTCACGATGGCACTGGAACCCTTGCTTTTTTTTACCCGGGCCTGTACCTCCCTTGCCGGTATCCCAGTAAGGAAAATACCCGGAATCACATCGATGCCATGGATGTTGGCTGCAGGTGCGTCTGCGACCACGATACTATCGAACCCGCACATATGCGCCTCGAGCGCAAGCCGGCGGACCGATGAGTCACCTACAGGATACGAGTAGACGCAGGCATCGGTGATCTTCATGAAGGTATCCTTAGTGGGAAAAAAGAATAAGATTATTTGCCTTGGTTCGCATGGGACCGGATGCTCGGGCGGGTCTTTTCGGTACCCCGTCCCCGGGTCCTCATGCCACGACCCTTGCGACCTGCGGAAGTCTTTCCGCGTTCTGCACGGCCGCGGTGGGTGGGGTTTCCGACCCAGGCCAGATTTGCATCACTCTGGATTACCGGATGATGGCCATCAACAAGGATAACCTCGTAATATTTCAGCTTGCCATCCTGACCAACCCAGTACGAATTGAGAACTTCCATATTCGGGTACCGGCTAGATGCACGTTCTTCGGCTATGCGCTGGATGCTTTTTCCGGGGGTGCTCCGGTTCTTACCCATCCGGGCTGACCGGCGTGCCCTGACATACCGGGAGACCCGGCGGCCACCGCGGCGGACCTGGACACGGACAACAACGATACCTTGTTTAGCTTTATACCCAAGTGACCGTGCGCGGTCGATACGGGTCGGACGCTCGAGACGCGTTACACTCCCTTCACGGCGCCACTCCTGCATCCGGTTCCAGAGCAGTTCTTTCACATAGGATTTTTCAGGGCGTGCCCATGCGTCCCTAACATACGCATACATCGATTTAACCATTGTATTAACACCTCAAGGTTCGGCCCGGACGGGCTACATTCCTTTCAACGGGACAATATCCCGTAGTCCTATAGAATAGGTTAGTAGGGATATTAAATTAATCGAAGGCCCGACCATTTTTATAGCGAACCTTTGCGCTTCTCGACTACATGAATATCGTTGATCCGGGTCTCGGGGTACTGGCCATTCTCATCCTTTTCTGTCGACTTAACCATGTCCCAGATGGTCAGGAGCGCGACCGAAACACCGGTCAGGGCTTCCATTTCCACGCCGGTTTTCCCGGTAGACTTCGTGGTAACCGTTGCCTCGATGTACATATCACATGCATTGAAGTCCACGGTAATGGCACCAAGCAGGATGGTATGACACATCGGAATAATCCGAGGTGTTTCTTTGACCGCAAGCGTTGCAGCAACCCGGGCCGTTGCAAGCACATTTCCTTTGACGACGGTTCCTTCCCTTATGGCAGCAAGCGTTGCCGGCCGCAGGTAAATCCGGCCGGTAGCCACTGCCTCCCGCACGACATCTGATTTCGCACTGATATCCACCATCTGTGCCTTTCCATCTACAATATGGGTAAATTCGACCATTACCGTTTTCTCCTGAATAATACTTCCGGGATGCAGTCCATGAGATCGGAAGCGAGCATCCCTTCGCCCCGGTGTCCGGCTACCTGTTCTCCCGCTTTTCCGG
The DNA here is from genome assembly GCA_964409915.1 of uncultured Methanoregula sp. Taxonomy (GTDB): domain Archaea; phylum Halobacteriota; class Methanomicrobia; order Methanomicrobiales; family Methanospirillaceae; genus Methanoregula. Next base: position 29,110 of record CAYPEQ010000013.1, read on the forward strand.
TCACGTACGCGGCAATGCAGCCCGCCTCAAATGCAGGTAGGTGACAGAGAAGCGCACCGCACACACCGGCAAGAATATCACCGGTCCCACCAACGCTCATGGCAGGGTCACCGGTCCGGTTGAACCGCGTGCGACGGCCATCTGATATTACATCTACTGGCCCCTTGAGAAGGATTGTCCCGCCAAGGGTCGCTGCCGCTTTCTGTGCTTCCCGGGCCCTCCCGCATGCATCCGCGGCATCTTCAGGAAGCCTGACACCGGTAATTCGGGCAAATTCCCCAGCATGGGGAGTGTAGATCGTCTCATCGCAGGCGCCCGGGAGCGGGAGCCGGAGTGCATCAGCGTCGAACACTGCCTTTTTACAGTGCGGGGCAACGGCACGGACCGTGTCATGGCTTGCAGTACCAATTCCGTTCCCGCAGATGACGACATCAGCACACACTGCAAGCGCGATGAGCTGGTCTGTATGTTCTTTACCAATCCGGTCTCCGGTGAGGCGTTCGTAGATGAGGTCTGGAACCGGTTCAAAGACCGGGGAGGCTATCCGGACAATATCGGCACCTGCGCGAAGGGCTGCAAGACCTGCGAGGTACGGCGCTCCCTGGTACGGCCCGCCCCCTATTACAAGAACCGTACCTCCTGCCCCTTTATGACTGGTGCTTTTCCGGGCCGGGATAAGCGTGAGATCCCCGGGGCCGGTGCAGATCTCTGCTTCGATTGGAATCCCGATATCCACCACATCAGAGCCCGAGACTTTGGCTCGGTGGAATGCACAGATATGAGTAACTTGCATACCCGGGGTGGGAACATCGGCTGAAACGATCTTTGCCCCGGACGCGTTTGCCATCCCCGTACAGGTAGCAAGAGGTTCTTTTAATGCCTCTTGCCCCCCTGTCCCAAGCAAGGCATCGACAATGACTTCTGCCTTTACAAACAGGGGAGCAAGGGCACGCAGGTCATCGGTCGACACAAACGGGTGAAGCGATACCCGGCAGCCGCGAAGGGCTGCGAGCTGGTGGGCGCAGGAAGGTGGGCGCTTTCCGGCATCAAGATAACAAACGGCTGTTTCAACACCGTGCTGGAGGTACCGGGCAGCGACCATGCCGTCCCCACCATTATTTCCGCTGCCGCAGAGAATAAGGACCGAGGCCGGGTGTAGCGCAAGAACTGACCCCGCAAGGGCTTTCCCGGCGCTTTCCATGAGCTGGAGACCGGAAACACCAAGTGCCTGCGCGTTTTCGTCAACTGCGCGCATCCGCTCCGGCGTAATCATGCCAGTTTCGAGAAAAGATGGTGCACATTCACTGAGGTCAGGCCGCATATACTACACTTCATCTGTAAGAACTCCATAAATAATAGACAATGGGTTTCAGCGATGATGTGAAAGCAGCTGCCGAACAAATTACGGCTGCACGCGGGATTACCATCATCTCCCATATCGATGCAGACGGTATTTCCTGTGAAGCTATCCTTTCCCAGGCGATCACCCGGCAGGGAATACCCTGCCGTTCTGTTTTTGTCCGGCAGCTTGAGCCATTGACCATGCCCCAAGTCCCGGAAGATGCGACGCTCAAGGTATTTGCCGATATGGGAGCAGGACACCAGGCTCTTATTGCCGGCCGGGGCCTGAAAGAAAAAGATGTACTTATTGTCGACCATCACGTAAGCCAGCCCGGAGATATCGTTTATCCGCAGGCAAACTGCCTTCCCTATGGGTATACCAAGATGAGCGCTGCCGGGGTCGCCTACTTTATCGCAAAAGCTATGGATGATGCCAATATCGATCTGGCAAAGCTTGCAGTGATAGGTAATGTGGGAGATATGATGGCCCGGGAGACCTGCGGCCTTGTCGGGCCTGCGAGAGAGCAGATCGTGGAAGATGGCATCCGGCACGGCTCAGTGCAGGTCTGCAAAAAAGACCTTAACTGCTACGGGACCGCCACGCGACCTGTTCACCTCTCGCTTACCTACAACGACGATCCTTTTATCAAAGGCATAAGCAACAACCCTGAAGGTGCAAAACAGTTCCTCAAAAAACTGTGTATCGTCCAGCAGAGCCCGGACGGGCGATGGTATGTCTGGGAGGACCTTTCTGATGAGAATCGGCGCCGTATTATCTCTGCTCTTGCCGAGCAGCTCATCGCAAACGGTGATCGTGTTGACCGGCTCCTTGCCGAGACCTACCGGTTCCCGGACGAGATCCCCAGAACGCCTCTGCGGAATGCCCAGGAATACTCGACGCTCCTTAACGCATGTGGCCGGTGGACAAAACCGGCGGTTGGAAGCGCTATCCTCAAGGGTGACCGGGGAATAGCATATCGGGAAGCAGAACATATGCTCGGCAACCACCGGTCAATTATCCGGAACCTTCTGAAGTATATCATTGAGACTGGGGTGCGGGAGCTCGATTATGTCCAGTATATCCATGTGGGAGGAAGATTTCCGGATACCATTGTCGGTATTGGGGCGGGCATGGCCCTTTCAAAGGTCAACAGCCAGAAGCCTATCCTGATTATGTGTGAAGTGCCTGAGGACAAGAACCTGACCAAGGTATCGATGCGCACAACCGAGCGGGTCATTGAACGGGGCGTCGATCTCCAGAAAGCAATAAGCGATGCTTCGGCTGAATATGGCGGCGGGGGAGGGGGACATAAGATCGCGGCAGGAGCGTTTATCCCCAAACCCGCAGAACAGGAGTTTGTCAATCGTGTCAACAGGATACTCGGAGAACAGTTCGCTTCGCAGGGTGCAGGCAATCGCTGATTATCAGTTCGGGAGCCTTTGCGGGACCGGGCTTTTCCCCGAGGGCTGCGAGTTCCTGCTGTCGACGACTGGAAGGGTTCGCCAGATCCTATACGGTGGCGTGCGGCTTGCAACCATCCGGGCTTCTGACGGCAGGCTTACGTTAGGTATAGAAGGGGCACGACGGCTCCAGGCCTTCCTTTCTCCACCCGGTTACCGGGTGGTAATCCGGGACGATGTCGCTGAGTTTGTGGCACAGGGAAAAAATGCATTTGCGAAACATGTGGTCGCGGCAGATCCGCAAATCCGCGTGGGTGATGATGTTCTCGTAGTATCCAGCGGCGATCGGCTCCTTGCCTGTGGCGCAGCACTCCTTTCGGGTGCGGAGATGCTCGCATTTAATTATGGTGCAGCGGTAAGAGTACGGCAGGGTAGTGAAAAAAATGCTTCCGGGAAACATCAATCCACGTCAGATGAAAGCGATGATGAAGAAGCTCGGCATGCAGGTCGAGCCGATTGAAGACGTCGAAAGTATCGTAATAAAGACGCCGAAGGGCAATTGGGTGTTCGGGCCTGTTGAAGTAACGGCGATGACTATGCAGGGTGCAACCACATACCAGATTGTGGGAACGCCGAAATTTGAAGAAGCGGTCGTTGAAATCCCTGCAGAGGACATCGCCATGGTCGCTGAACAGGCGCAGGTGCCCGTAGAAAAAGCTAATGAAGCACTGGTCGCGACAAAAGGCGATATTGCCGAAGCGATCCTGAAACTCTCCTCGCCATGATCGGCGAGGGGGACCGCGTCCTTTTAGTCGGTGAAGGGCGGGAATTTTTTACCAGGGCGGGCCCGGGTAAACTCTCTACTGACAAGGGCCAGATTGAGCTTGCCGGCCTTGTCGGTACAGAGCCCGGCACTATAATTACCACCCACACTGGGGCGCGGTTCGTGGTTCGGATACCTAGGCCCACCGATTTTTTCGTGTACGGTAAACGGTCCGGCGCACCGATGCTCCCCAAAGACATAGGCCTTGTGATTGCCTATACCGGCATGAACCGTAACGATGATGTCCTCGATGCAGGGACGGGAAGCGGAGTCGCGGCGATCTATTTTGGCGGAATCGCGGCGCACGTGAAGACCTACGAAATCAGGCCTGAGTTCTCGGCGCTTGCGTTAAAGAATATCAAAGAAGCAAAACTCGAAAACGTCGAGGCCGTTGCTGGTGATGTTCTCACCGCTGAAGGGATATACGACGTCATTCATCTCGACATGCAGATTGCTGCAGACCATGTGTATTTTGCGCATGACCATCTTCGGGCGGGAGGATACCTTGCCTGCTATACACCGTTCCTCGAACAGATGGGTATTGTCGTCGATGCGGCACAGGCACGGTTCCCCGAAGTCCATACGCACGAGCTTATCGAGCGGGAGATGACCCGGTCCAAACGGGGGACGCGCCCCTCGACGAGCGTGAGCCATTCGGGATACATTACGATAGCTAGGAAGTAGACACCGCCAAGTTCATTTCCGTTACCCGGTTTAAAAAACCATGGATTTCCTGACCTTCATTTTCATTGGCATCGGTCTTTCGATGGACTGCTTTGCGATCACGCTTATGATCGGGGCAACCACAAAAGTCCCGCCCCTTTCAGCTGCATTGATAATTGCACTCTGTTTTGGTGTATTCCAGGCTGGCATGACCATGATTGGCTGGTTTGCCGGGGTCAGTCTCACAAATTTTCTTGCCAGCTTTGGTACGCTAATCGCTTTTCTGCTACTCACCTTTATCGGTGTAAAGATGATTATTGACGGGTTTAATCAGGATAAGAAAAGTATCGAATTAATTCAGCCGCTATCAGTGATTATGCTATCAATCGCGACAAGTATTGATGCACTACCAGCAGGAATGTCATTTGGTATCCTTCAATATCCTGTTCTGATTCCAGCGTTGATCATTGGGATTGTCGCGTTCACATGCTCTTTCATCGGCGTTATGGCAGGAAAACGATTTGAACGAGTTTTTGACAATAAATCCGATATCATTGGCGGTGTCATCCTGATCCTGATGGGCATTAGAATTTTTACCGGGATCCTCCCGGGATAATATTCCTTAATTTTCGGGAGAAACTACACTATTGTTCCAAGTAGATCCGTAAGATGGAAAAAGGTGACGTATTAAGAGGAATTTTCAGTCTTGTTAGTGATTGCAAAAACGCAATGTTCATCGCCCTTTGACCGGCACTTAATCTCTTTTGCCTGCACCTTGATACCAAAGGATCCTTCGATGATGCCCGCAAGAAGCCCAGCGGTACAGAAGCAAACGTTTTTACCGGTATTACCAAATGATTCTGACTCGACCGTATGGGTAAGCGTCATGGTCTTTGTCTTTGTGGCTTCATTCCATTCCGTTTTAAGGATACTGAACCATCCCATCTGGGAGTAGAAGGCAAATGCCATATCTGAGAGGATATTAGGTTTGTCGATCCCCATCTTCTTGTAATGCTCGACATTTTCTTTGCCCATCTCCATATATGCGCGGTAATTGACACCGCCCGCCGGCATCTCGCCCATCGTCTTTTTTAAGGAATTCATCATCGAGGTGAAAATGAAGCGTGGCATCATGACAACGGGATCATCGATCAGCTTTATCGTGCCCGCAAGGGGTTTGTGCTCGATATATTCTGTTATGGCCGAATCGCCTTTTACAATTGCCTGTGCCTTGAACTTCCAGCTGGATTCGACCTGGTCGGCAACAAACTCACAGGCATCATCCCCTTTGGCATGACACTTAGTCTCGATGCAGAACCAGTTCTTACCTGTTGCCGCAAAAAGGATACCCTCAATCCAGCCCTGGTGGATACCACAGACCGCCATGTTCCAGTCTTTCATAATCTGCGATTCAAAGGTCTGTTTTGTACGTAACCGGATCCGTTTGTCACTCTGTTCAACAAGCTCAAACGGAGCTCCCCAACCCTGCTGGTGTTGGAGTTTGAACACAAGCATCAGAAATTCGGCTGGGGAAAGGTTCAGGTCCAGTTTTTTTAACAGGTTGTTAAGCCCTACCGATCCCATACCCACTGAACGGAAAAGTTTCCTGACTGCCTGCACGGCAAGCTTCTTGTCAAGATTGCTTTCATACATCTCATAAATTGCTTTTACTAGGTAATTCGGGTTGCTTGCCGTTTTAACGCCAAAAACCGAATATGAGCCAGCGACAGGATCCAGTTCGATGTAAGGCCGGATATCCTTTTCTCCTTTAAGAAAAGCTTCAAAATCCTCTCGTCCAATCTTCATAAACGATATTCTGGTATAATCGAATTAAAATATTTCGACTTGAAAGTTATAAAAAAATAACCAGAACGGCAGCGGATGAACTAAATAAAGGAGGTGAAGCTGTACAGAGAAAGACCAGAATCACAATGCGGCTATGATCCGGTCTCTGTTTTTCTTGAGATCGTACCGTATCCTGCCAATATTAGCGGTATCGTCTGCTACAATTGCAATCAATTCATCTTCGGAAAGAGGAGAAAGTAGGATCGGACCTTTTTCGAGCTCGACAAGCATCTGGGCAAGTAGCCCTTTTTCCAGAGACGAGCCCATTGCACCTGATGTGCCAAGACCCGTAGATGCCATGGCTGCGAGGGCTTCTATATCGAATTTCCCAGAAACCGCACTCTCTATAACAAACCCGTCCGTCCCAGCAATAACCGCTGCTGAAACTCCATCAATTTTCAAAAATTCGTTCAAAATCGGTTTTAATAAAGTCTGTGCCATCCCATTACCGCCAGTAAATAATTTTCCTATTATCTTTGTCATACTTATACTTTGGCTTGGACAAAAAACAGGCAGCCAAGGGCTCCGAGAAAATTGCCAACCCTTTTTTTCCACATTACTCTACTTCATAGTGCGATTTCACAAAGAAGCATAGGGCCTTGGATTGACCAATCCGGAGAAACAAACAATGACACTTCATAAAATGCACGTAAATTCGAAACTCTATCATGGAAAGTTGAAGATTCCGCTTGCAATTCACTTGGCAGCTATCCTTTTGTTCATCGCAATTTCCCTGTGGAATGGCCCGGTAGAGGCATATTTTGCGGTATGAATCTGGAGGCTAAAGGAATTATAAAAAGACGAGGGGATGGAGCTCGAACGCAACAGGTGCATGCGATTTGATGTGCTGTATAAGGGCAAGGTCGGGTACAAGGCCTAAGTTCCGGGAAAATTTTTCAGCTTGGACCAGTTTATCAGCGGTATCTGCGTACTTATCCGGAAACTCATCTGCCGTAGTATGGTAGAGTAATGCTTCTGAAAGAAAACATTGGGTAATTCCCCACGTTGAACCGATCTGGCAGAAGATATCAAACGCGTTTGCATATTTTGTATCGATGTCCCGGGGCAGCGCCATGTTGAAATGCCGGTACGCCGTACGTGCCAGTTCACATTCGCCGATAAGCGCCTCGGCAAACCTTTTGAGGCTCCGTATACGTTGGGCAGCCGATTTAGCTTCCTCGTAAAGCCTGGCAGACATGACTACCGGGTTCCCGGGACTGGCCCGGGTCAGTTCCGCCTGTTCCAGCAATAGTGCGGTCCGGCCTCGGAAAAGATCGTTTCGGTAGATCGCTTCTGCGGTAGTATAGCATGCACGGGCCTTTTCAATCTCCCCGGCAAGGCGATGGAGTGTGCCTGTCCTGCGCAGAATATCACCCCGGAGTTCTTCAACATCCGGGTTCTTGTTTGTGGGATCAGCAATTTTGATAAGTTCAAGTGCATGAGAGAACCGGGCCTGAGCACGAGTGGGACCGGTATCACCACTCATCATCTCAATTTCACCTACACCAAACAGGTTCTTTGCTACTGCAAACGAGCCGTATGTATCATTCCGGGTACCTTCAAGGAACGCTTTTTTTGCACCGGTGAAGTCATTGAGGTGCATAAGGATAGTACCGCGTGAGATCCGCGTTTCGGCAAGGATTGCAGAAGGATCAAGATCTCGAGCAACGGCAAGACCAATTCCCATGTTAAAGATCTTCGATGCTGCCTCATACAGGTCAAGACTCAAAAAGAACTGCGCGTACCAGAAAAAGAACCGGGTTTCCTGCTCCAGAGGAGATGCTGTTGCCACAAACCGGATGAAATCCCGGGCAAGCGATCCATCGATGTCGCTTGTTGGGACGCTTCCAAAAAAGATGTCCGCATAGATTCCTTCGATATAGTCATCCATGACCGCTTGGTTGCCGATACTTTTCTGGAACGATTTAAAAGCTGCTGCAATTTCGTAACTGCGTTCCGTTCGTTGGCCGATAGTGGCGATCACCCGGGGCTGGACAGGTTCAGCGGTTCCATGGGCAATTTCACCGAGGAGGATCTTGAGAGCAAGAATCTCCCCGGCCGGGTTGTCCCGGCACCTGATGCTGACGTAGCGGTTAAAGAGCCAATGACGGCGGATGAAATAATACGGGTTTATCCGTTCGCTCGCTGCCCGGGCAAGGATTCCCCGGTTGATCAGCTGATCGAGGCGTTTCCTGAGTGCTGATTCTGATAGGGTTCGGTCTTTTTTCCCGGTTTCCCGCGTTGGCCCTGATGCCGCATGGATACGGGAAAGGATCTGCCGGATCTTCAGGGGGCCGTCATACAATAGGAGGAGGGTCTCTTTTGCGGCAGAAGACAGATCTGGCTCTTCGTTTACCATCCTTTCAAACGTCGCCCGGTCAGGATACATCGTCTTGTTAGACGTTGGTGCACGCCGTGACATATAGGTTCCGGATTAATTTTAAGATTGGTGTGCATCCGGCTTAATGTTGGAAAAAAACGCCCTCATTTTTGCCCAGCTCCTTTTCCTTAAATACTGCCGGGGCGAACCTTGAAAACAGGCCTGGGAAGACACAGGCACACCATAAAGAACGTCTGCACAAGACGTTACCAGAAAGGAACGGGATCGTGCCGGAAGCCCTCTCCCGGCAAGCCTCCTCCAAAGCCCCATACCAGGCAGAACGGCCCCCCGTTCCTTTTAAGCACCATCTTCCTTTAATTGCGTCAATTCCTGATAGGATGGCTGTTTTTGTCACCACGGCCTATTCCCCTATAGATAAACCCGTTTTCTATGAAAACATCGGGGTCGACCATATTTCTCCCGTCCACAATGACGGGATGCTTTTTCCCGGTGAGGATCTTGACCTCTCCGGGATCAAGCGAACGGTACTGGCGGTGACCGGCAAAGATGACAACAGCATCTGCATCTTCTATTGTCTCTTCAAGCGTAGATGTCAGGGTAATACCCGGGGCATGATCAACATACGGATCGTGGACTGTAACCATAGCCCCTGCGGCGATCATGGCGTCGCGGTACGGTTCCGAGGGTGTGTTTCTGGTATCATCGGAATTGGCAAGGAATGCCCAACCAAGGAGGGCAATTTTTGATTCTTTTACCGAAATACATGCCTGATCTAGACCATCGTGCGTGAGCTTAACCAAATGTCGGGGCATGAAATCGTTGATGATCCGTGCAAGCACGAATAGCGATGGCTGGTGTTCCGGGTAATCGAGCGTGTCGTCACCAAGCTGCTGCACGCCACGTTCAAGATGGTAGGTGTCTTTAGTGAGACAATGGCCGCCAACTCCTGCCCCGGGCCAGAGCATTGCCCGGGTGATTCCTTCACCTTTGAGGCTGTCGATGCCTGCTCTTACGTCATAGAAGTTGATTCCCATTGCCTCACAGTAGAGCGCAAGCTGGTTTGCCGCTGCGATCTGAAGGTCCCGGAACGTGTTTTCGGCCGTTTTTGTGACTTCGGCGGCTGTTGCGGTCATAGGAATCACTTTTCCGATAGTAAGAACAGGAGAGTACAGTTCTGCTGCCCGGGCCGTGCTTACCGGGTCGATGCCACCGACTACCCGGTCGTGCTCTCGTATGTTCCGGATTAGCCGGCCTACCATCACGCGTTCAGGGGCATGGGCAAGTGCAAAATCGACACCGGCAACAAGACCGGATTCTTCTTCGAGCATGACACAGGCCGGGCCGGCGGTCGTTCCCGGAGTAATGGTGGATTCAAGGACCACTAGCATACCTGGCCGGAGGTAGCGACCGACGCTCCGGATACCGTCATATAACGCTGAGAAATCCGGGATCAGGTCCTCTTTGTTCTTAAAGGGCGTCTGGATGGAGAGGGTAACAGCGTCAAGACCGGCAATTTTAGTAAAATCGCTCGTGCATGCGAACTTTTTTTCCTTTACTACTTTACCAAGAAGGTCTTCAAGGCCCGGTTCTTCTCCTTTAAGCGGGCTTTCCCCCCGGTTGAGCATCGCAATCTTATATCCTGATGATGGAGAATCCCTCTGGAACCCGTACACGTAAGAAAAAAACGGGGATTCGGCAAAGAGAGCGGCTGCCGGGATACCGACATAGCCCATACCGATGACCCCTATCTTTTTTATGGGACCACGTTTCTCGATCAGCGCCTGGAGCGTCATAACACAACCCCGGGAAGGAAACCGGCTTGGATCTGTTCACTCACAACGAGGTTACGGATTGCCTGTTCAGGGGTAATGGGGAACTGAGTGTGGTTCTTTGCACAGGTAATGAATGTCGCGAGCTCCACTTTAAGGGGTTCAACTTTATTCACAGTTACCTTTTCGATGATGTTTTCCTGGACATATCGTTCGTTTTCGAACTGGTACTGGCCGGGTTTACGATAGATCGTAACCTCCTGGCTCATGAAATCTCCTTCGACTGTGAAGTCCTCTTCCTCGATATAGATCATCCGGATCTTCTTTGACGCTTTGCGGCTTGCCGACAGCGCTACCGGCACACCGTCGCATTCCATAAGTACACTGCACAGGTCACTGTTGCCCACGGAATGGATATTTTTAGGGGTTTTCATAAACGCATTAAGAATGATGTCAATATCATGGATCATCAGGTCTTCCACGACAGAACTTCCCGTGACCCGGGACGATGCCGGGTTGTGCCGTTTCATCTCAATGAACAGGGGTTTTGTGACGATCTTTTTTATCTCTGAAATGATTGGGTTAAATCGCTCGATGTGGCCAACACCTATAGTGATACCTATCGGGGCACCGACTATAAGCGTTTGTGCCTCTGCGGCAGTGGCACAGATCGGTTTTTCGATAAACGCATGTTTTCTAGCAAGGAAGACCTGCCGGGCCACTGCCGCATGGAAAGGTGTTGGCACACAGATGCTCACCGCGTCAACGTGGTTAAGCAGGTCATCTACCGTTTTATACACCGTAGCACCGTGTTGGGTGCCGATAGCGGTGGCTGCCTGCATATTTACATCACAGACCCCGAGATGACCTACGCTTTTGAGTTCTGAGTAGACTCGGACATGATTTCTTCCCATAGATCCGACGCCTATAACCCCGACATCCATGTTATTTCACCTTGTTTACTGTTTCGCAGACAAACGCAAGATCTTTTGTATCCAGTGATGGGTGTACCGGCAGGGAAAGCACGGAATCTGCAAGCCGTGTCGCTACCGGGCACGTATCGGGTTCTGCAACCGGTGCATATAGGGGCTGCCGGTGGATAGGTATAGGATAATGTACTGCTGATCCGATACCTTTTCCTTTGAGATAATCCATAAACGCGGTCCGCGAAAGGGGAAATGCTTCGGTTAGCCGGACGACGTACTGATGGTATACATGCGAAACATTGTCGGAAACCACGGGCTTTACCAAGCCCTTTGCCGTAAGGTTCGCGGTATAATATTCTGCATTTTTTCTCCGGCGCAGGTTGAATTTGTCCAGTTTTTTAAGTTGGACAATACCGATTGCCGCTGAAATATCGGTCATTCGGTAATTATAGCCAAGGACAGTGTGAAGATATTTCTCGCTTTGGCCATGATTGACGATGAGCCTGAGCCGGTCTGCGGTCAGTTTATCACTAGTCGTAACCATCCCACCTTCACCGGTAATCATATTTTTTGTGGCATAGAACGAGAAACACCCGGCTTTTCCAAAATTGCCCACTTTGACACCACGGTACTGGGCTCCGTGGGCTTGCGCTGCATCTTCTATAAGCACAAGGTTATGCGCTTCGCAGATCTCCTGGACAGTATTGACATCGAAAGGCTGGCCAAAAAGATGGACACCAATAACCGCCTTTGTCTTTGGCGTTATGCGTTCGTTTACCTGGTCGGGACGGATATTGAAAGTCTGCTCGTCCACATCGGCAAAAACAGGCTTTGCACCACACATCGAGACAGCGGTCGCGGTCGCAATAAACGAAAACGCCGGGACAATCACTTCATCTCCGGGACCGATATCGCATGCCAAAAGGGCAGCATGTAGTGCAGCAGTCCCATTGTTGACCGCAACTGCATGAGCTGTACCACAGTACGTGGCAAATTTCTGCTCGAATTCGGCAACTTTTTCTCCCTGTGAGAGCATGCCGGACATTAAAACATCCGATACTGCCGCCACTTCATCAGGCCCAATCACCGGCCGCGCTACTGGTATCTGCATGCTTTTTTCGTTCCCCCTAAAAAAACAAAACGCTTATCAAAGTTAATAGGTATAATCCGATAATATCATTCCTGTAGTGCTATCCTTTGTTCAGGGAAAAACGAAGATAGGTACATTAGGGCGGAACGTTCATATTATCCTGAAGGGAACACCGCGCGGGGGGAGTTACCACGCATCACATAATATCTATCGGGGATTTCGACCGCACTGCGATCGACCGGCTGCTCGATCATGCACAGCAGATCGGGAAAAACAGGTACGATAAAAACGCTCTTGGCGGCAAAATCCTTGCCGTCCTCTTTTTTGAACCAAGTACCCGGACACGCATGTCTTTTGAATCGGCAATGGCCCGCCTTGGAGGGAGTTCCATTGCGGTGAGTAGTGTTGAGGCGTGCTCGATGGCAAAAGGCGAAACCCTTGCCGATACGATACGGGTAGTAAGCGGGTACGCGGACGCGATTGTTATCCGCCACCCCAAGGAGGGCGCAGCCCGGCTTGCAGCGGAATTTGCCACAGTACCGGTGATAAATGCAGGAGACGGCGCAGGCCAGCACCCTTCCCAGACTCTGCTGGATCTCTACACGATCCGCCAGTCAATGCCCATTGACGGGATAGATGTGGCACTTGTGGGCGACCTGCGGTACGGCAGGACTGCCCATTCACTTGCCTCGGCCCTTTCCTTTTACGGTGTCCGGCTGCACACCATCTCCCCGCCGGGCCTTGAACTCCCCCCGGCTCTTGCCGCCGGCCTCCAGGAAAAAGGGATGGAGATTATCGGCCATGCCGATATTGAAGAGGTAATTAACGACGTTGATGTCCTTTATGTTACAAGGATCCAGCGTGAACGGTTCCCGGATTCTACATCGTACTTCAACGTAGCTTCCAGTTACCGGATCACGCCGGAACTCCTTGCCGGGGCAAAGAAAGATCTCATTGTCCTGCACCCACTTCCCCGGGTGGACGAGATCGACCCGCGTCTTGATGCTTCACCTCATGCCAGGTACTTTGAACAATCGAAAAACGGAGTGCCCGTAAGAATGGCGATGCTTCTGGATGTGATGAAATGAAACATATCGCTCCTGCCGATACCAGCGACGATGAAGGCGAAGGCCTCCTTGTCCGGCGCATCAAGAACGGGACCGTTATCGATCATATTGGCGGCGGCGAAGCGCTTAACGTTGTAAAGATCCTCGGCATTTTTGGGACGACAACTGAAGCGCTCACGATAGCGACCAATGTTCCCAGTAAGAACATGGGCATGAAGGATATTGTCAAGATCTCCAATCGGGAACTCTCAAAAGAAGAGGTCGACCGGATCGCTCTCATCTCGCCCAAGGCTACCATCAACATTGTCAGAAACTATAAGGTTTGCGAAAAGAAGGGTGTCGAAATTCCCACGCTTATCGTAGGAAGCGTACGGTGCCCTAATCCCGGCTGTATAACCCGAACTAATGAACCGATACGGAGCAGGTTTGCGGTGCTCCCTGACGGGAAAGGCTTGCGCTGTACCTACTGCGATTCTGTTATCACAAAAGATCTGACCAGTTATATTATCTAACCGGGAAATCCTGGGTTTTTTTATTCCGGCAATGGTGAATGAATCAGGTGGCCGTGGATATCGATCTCGCCACGCCAGATCCGGGTTGAGGAAATCCAGCGGCCGTCTTCTGCAAGCACACAGGTGATCTGGTGAATGTCAACTTTACGCAGATTTCGTTCACGCCGCAGCTTGTTGATCTCCACGGCGACCGGCAAGGTTTCCTCAGATACGACAATAGCATCAAAATCGGTATCCAGTGCCGAACCATACCGGTCGCCCAGCGGCTCGATTTCCCAATGTGTGGCATATTTTTTCTGGAGGGCATGGGTCGCGATGACACCGGTAATAAACGTCTCAAGATCGGCTTTCCGTTCAGTAAACGGGTGAATAGGATGCGTCTTCCGGCTCGCAAACGTATCAGTCGTAAGGCCGATAACCACCTGACCTTCGGGCCCGGCTAGTTCGAATGATCGGGTCAAAAGGCGTTTATGTCCGTCGTGAAGGGGATCAAAGGTGCCCCCTACCATAACCTTCATGCTGTCTGTACGTTAAGTTCCTATGGTATTATGGGTATGGATGCGAAGACCGAGGGCACTCCTCTCTGGTGTGCTCCCAATGCGACAGTAATTGGTAAAGTAACCATTGGCAGGGATATCGGGATCTGGTTTGGGGCGGTCATCCGGGCCGACAAGAACCGGATTGTCATCGGTGACCGGTCGAATATCCAGGACAACTGTGTCGTCCATACCAGCGCGGGTTTCCCAACGACAATAGGGTGCGATGTATCCATAGGGCATGGGGCTATCCTCCACGGATGCAGCATCGGGGACCGGGTACTTATTGGCATGGGCGCTATCGTGTTAAACGGCGCTACGGTCGGGGAATATTCCATCATCGGCGCGGGAGCGGTTGTTACCGAGGGTATGCAGGTCCCACCGGGCTCTGTTGTGCTTGGTGTGCCAGGAAAAGTAATTAAGGAAACCACCGAGGTCCAGCGGGACCATATCGTTGAGAATGCGCAGTCGTACGTCAGGCTTGCCAGGGACTATATCCATGGGTGATGTTGTTGTCATCGGGGCCGGTGTAGCCGGTATTCAGGCTGCGTTGGATCTCGCAAACCATGGCAGTATCGTCCACCTCATTGAGCGCGAACCGACCATCGGCGGCCATATGGCGCAGCTTGACAAGACGTTTCCTACCAACGATTGTTCCATGTGTATTCTCTCGCCAAAAATGGTGGATGTCCAGCGCCATGAAAACATCCGGATCCATACCCTTTCCGAGGTTGTGAGTGTCGAAGGTAAGGAAGGACATTTCCGGGTCGCGGTGCGCGAACACCCACGCTATATCGATATGGTGGCTTGCAACGGCTGTGGTGATTGCATCCAGATCTGCCCAGTTGAGGTCTACAACCGGTTTGATGCCGGGATTGGTGTCCGTAAAGCAATTTACAAGCCCCACGCCCAGGCTGTCCCGGACCGTGTCGTCAAGGATACAGAACATTGTATCGAGTGCGGACTTTGCTATGACGTGTGCGGGCCCCAGGCAATCCTTCGCGAGGACAAAGAAAAAGTGATCGTTATTGATGCCTCAGCGGTTGTTGTGGCTACCGGGTTCGATGTGTTTGATGCCCGGAAGAAAAGCCCTCTTGGGTACCTGAAATTCCCCGATGTGGTTACGAGCCTCGAACTGGAACGGATGATAAACGCAAGCGGGCCGACAGGAGGACAAATCCGGCGTTTAAGTGACGGGCGGGAACCTGAACACATTGTCTTTATCCAGTGCGTGGGATCCCGGGATATGACCCTTGGCCGGCCATGGTGTTCCTGTGTCTGCTGCATGCAGGCAATTAAGAACGCGATGCTCATAAAAGAAAAGCATCCATCAATCGCGGTCACCATTTTGTACATGGACGTCAGGGCATACGGCAAAGGGTACGAGGAATACTACGAGCGGGCAAAATCTGCCGGTGTCCGGTTCCTGCGGGGGATGCCATCTGATGTACGGGCAGATGCAAACGGCCTCGGTATCCAGATAGAGAATACAGAAACTGGCGCAATCGAGATACTCCGTCCGGACCTTGTCGTGCTCTCGGTCGGTATCCAGCCCGTGGACACCACCGCTGCACTCGCGGATATGCTGGGTATCACGCGTGAAGATACCGGCTTCTTCCGGTCGGCTCATGATGCCATGGATCCCATAGGGACGATCCGGCCGGGTATCTATGTGGCCGGGACCGCAGTCTCGCCAAAAGATATTCCAGATAGTGTAGCGTCAGGGGAGTCGGCAGCGATGCGGGCTTTTGTCAGTTCAAAAAAAGCAAAAGCGCGGGGTCGATCCCGGTGAAGGAGACGTTAACGCTCTGGTGGGATGAGACTCTAAGCGGCATCAGGTATATCGACCAGACCCGGCTTCCTGGAACATTTTCTGTTGAGTTATGTACTACTGTCGACCGGCTGATCGCCTCTATCCAGAGACTGGAAATCCGGGGAGCCCCGGCACTTGGCGTTGCCGGGGGGTACGGCGTTGCCCTTGCTGCCGCAACCTGCACCGGACCAACGTTTGAGGTGTTTGTACAGACTGTAAAAGATGAGGCGGGACGTATCCGGACGAGCAGGCCAACAGCGGTCAACCTGAGCTGGGGCATTGACCGGGTGCTTAACCGGGTACTTAAAGAGACCAATATCATATCGGCCCGGGCTGCTGCTCTTGCCGAGGCCCAAGTAATTGCTAACGAGGATACCCGGTGCTGCCATGCTATAGGCACATACGGCGCAGCCCTCCTTCCTGACCGGTGCACGATCCTTACGCACTGCAATGCAGGTGCACTTGCCTGTTCTTCCTGGGGGACAGCATTGGGGGTAATACGGTCTGCTGTTGAGGCAGGAAAAAAGGTACAGGTGATTGCCTGTGAAACCAGGCCTCTCCTGCAGGGCGCTCGGCTTACTGCATGGGAACTTGCCCGGGACGATATAGATGTTACGGTTATTTCCGATTCCATGGCAGCCCATATGATGCGGACCACTACTATCGATGCCGTCATTGTCGGCGCCGACCGTATCACTGGCGATGCCATTTTTAACAAGATCGGGACGTACATGCATGCAGTCTGTGCCCGCCACCATTGCATCCCGTTTTACGTGGCAGCCCCGCTCTCCACGTTTGATGCTCTTCGCAGTGAGTGGGAAGTAACGATCGAGGAACGGGGACGTGATGAGCTCGCAGTATTTGGAGACCATACCATTATCCCGGATGGTGTACCAGTGAGGAACTTTGCGTTCGATGCAACACCTATGGACCTGGTGAGTGCGATTATTACCGAACACGGTATTGTCCGGCCGCCATTTGATATCAGCGCAATCTTATCCCGCACAGGATCCAAGGATAAAGGTTACCTGAAATGACGTTCCCGGATATCGATCTCAGCCCGTTTCATAGCCTGATGTACCTCATCGGTGAAGTGACGATCCTATTTATCATTGGCGCGGTCCTCGTATCGTTTGTCCTTGTGGTTATATCCCTGTACTCTATCAGGAAAGGGCACCTCTATTTCCCCCGGCTCATCAAGGCAGGCAAAGTTTTTCTCGAAGGATTCATGAAAGCATTCTTCCGGCTGGTCGGTCTTGAAGACCGGGAGATGCTGACCTTTTTTATCAAGATCCATAATGCGATGAATGCGAATGCATTCTCTCTGGTGCCACTTGCACAACGCGCGATTTTTGTTCCCCAATGCCTGCGGTCTGCAAAATGCCCGGCACACCTGACTCCGGAGGGGCTTAAATGCGTAAACTGCGGGCAGTGCACCGTGGGAGAAGCCAAGATTCTCTTAGAAAAACTGGGCTACCGTATCTTTGTTATCCCCGGTTCCTCGTTCATCAAACGGATGGTCAAAAAATACCATCCAAAAGCGATAGTCGGCGTTGGCTGCCTGACCGAAGTAAAAGAAGGGATTGACATGGCTGATAAAATCGGCCTTATCTCTATGGGCGTCGTAACCATAAAGGAGGGATGCGTCGAGACGCTCGTTAACTGGCAGGATATCTACGATGTGGCGGTGCTGGGACTTGATCCGGCGTCAGTTCCCGAGGACCTTCATACTTTTTCCGGTTAACTTCCCGCTTTTTATCTTACCGTGGACGACAATGGCATCAGCACTAGTCACGTCGCCGACATGAACATCGGGCCGGATAATCACCTTACCTCCTGCAGTTACCCTGTAGACCACACAATGATCAAGAAGGGTAACATCCCCGGTCGCCACAAGCGGCCCCTTAATCCTCGCATGGGTCCCGATAATGGCACTCCCGCAGGCAACGTCAAGTGCAACACTCGATTTCATGCCCAGTTCAAGCTTCCCGGTGACTACAAGCCGGCCCCAGAAATGAGTCCGGGCAGGCACGATAAAATCGCCGTCAATCCTGACATTGCCTTCGTAATACGCTCCTTTCGGTGCATAAAACGTGCTGCCTTTCCGGATGACGTCTGCCATATTCGTATCAAGGTAAATGAGGCACGACCTAGTGCATAAATGTTGTTGTCAACAGGATGGACCTCTTTTACAGCAGTACCGCAGAGACCGTGAAGACCACAAGGGAGGCAAACATACCAAGCTTCAGCAGGGTAGTTGAACCAGACGCTGTCAGGCTTTCGGGATCTTTACAGCCAAGTGCCTTTCCAGCCGCTGCAAGAATAATAATATCAACAAGCAGTATCCCAAAAAGATACCAGCAGCCCCACCACCGGTAAGGAAGAAAACTTGCCACAACTGCCGCGATGGCACAGGCAAAAGCGAGGATTGCGGTTTTTGGTACGCCGATCCGGATGGGAAGGGTGTCTGCACCCCCGGCTTTATCTCCTTCAATATCTTCAGCATCCTTTAAAAGTTCACGGGCAAGCATCGCAAGGAACGTGATAGCAGCAATGGGAAGCATAACCACAAGCCGTTCCCACCCGGCAAACGCCCCGCCAAAAAGGAAGATGCTTGCCGCAAGATAGGAGACGGCAACATTCCCGAAAAAAGGTGTACTTTTAAGCCGGTATGCGTACGCGACAAGCAAAAGGGCGTTGAAAAGGGCAATCCCCAGGCAGAGTGGTGTCGTGAACCAGCTGACAACCAGACCAAGAAAAAAGAGGGTCCCGGCATATGCAAGTGCCTGTTGTCTCCTGACAGCACCTGCCGGGATAGGGCGTTTCGGGCGGTTAACTGCGTCAATATCAGCATCGAAATAATCGTTGATGACATTCCCTGCTGCAGTGACAAGAATAACCACAGCCATAAGCAGGACAACACCATACACCAGGGTCCCGGTAGCAATAAGGTAAGCGACAGCCGCCGCAAGCCCGGCAACAATCGCGTTTGCCGGCCGGGTAATGGTAAAAAATCCTGCAAGGCCCATATCAGGATCTGGTATCGGGTTGTTCTGATATTAACCTGCGTGGTGCGATTGCCGGGGGCGATCCTTTTTAAAAAAAGTTATGTAAATACCGATGGATCCAGAGTCCATGCGGTCTGGAAACTCACGGGGGTCTCATTTGCGAGCGGTTCTGTGACAAAATAGACGGTAAGGGTTGCTCCTTCTTTTACCATCTCCTGATAGTCACTATCTGAACCTACAACGACGTAATCCCGGCCGGTTCCCTGACTTCCCGGTTCAAGTTCATCTGTTTCGGTGCCCGAGCCGCCATGGGAGACCCCCACACCACCATAGGAAACACCATTTGGACCGGTAACCTTACTAAACAACTGCAGCATGAACGGCGCAGTTCCTGTATTTACTGTCGTAATAAAAATGTCAATTTCATGGCCGCCCGATTGCGGACGGCTGACCGTGATATGATCGATCGAGGCGTTAAAAACATACGTCCCGTTTGCGAGCGTAGCGACCGTGTCCTGGCCAGGCGCAGGGGGGGCACTCGTGGTACCGGGACCCGGGGTAGTACAGCCGGCAACGAGGATTACACCGATACAGAGCATTGCTAACGTACAAAGAATGACCTTTCTCAATTGTTCACCTCTTGATGTGCTACCGGATATTTTTTGTTTTTTTCCTTAAAAAAATTCATGTAGTCAAGGTACGCGACATCCGTAAAAAAAAGAAGATACCCTACGGGCGAGGGGGGATTTGAACCCCCGACCATTAGCTTAGGAGGCTAACGCTCTATCCGGACTAAGCCACTCGCCCACTGCTCATACCAATTGCAGGGGCATATGTATAAGTTTTGCGCGCTTTAACACTCTCACCGCAATGGACATTATCGAGGCAACAGAAGGAAAAACAACGTTTTTGGTGCCGGTCCAGGACTGCCGTGAACAGTTCCCCCCCGGTACCGCCCCGGTCTTTTTCAACCGCCGCATGGAGCTCAACCGGGATGCCACCATTCTCCTTCTTTCGGTACTCAGACCCTCTGATTATGTCGATACCATGGGTGCAACCGGCGTCCGGGGGCTCCGGGTGGCAAACGAAATCGGGATCCCGGTTACCATCAATGACCGGGACCCGGCAACCATGCCCCTGATCCGGGAAAATGTGACCCGGTCCGGGCTTCCGGTGACAGTTACCTGCCGGGACGCCTGTTCGCTCCTTTTTGAGCAGGCATTCGATGCCGTCGACATCGACCCGTTCGGGACACCGGCACCGTTTATCGATGCCGGTATCCGGGGATGCCGGCGTTTCCTCCTCGTGACGGCAACAGATACAGCTCCTCTTTGCGGGGCACATTTAAAAGCCGGCATCCGCCGGTATTTTGCCCGACCGGCCAATACCGGTTACCACGCTGAAGTGGGGCTCCGGATCCTGCTGGGGTTTGTGGTCAGGGAAACCGTAAAATATGACCGGGGCATCGAGCCGCTTTTCTGTTTTGCCCGGGAACATTTCGTGCGCCTGAACCTGAGGATAACCCGGGGTGCACAGAACGCTGACCAGACCATTGCCCGGATCGGTTTTATCCTGCAGTGCCCGTCCTGTGCCTTCAGGAAAGAACAGGCCGGTATGTTTCCTGACGCGGATACCTGCCCCTACTGTGGCAAATCCCTGCAGCCGATAGGACCGCTGTACCTGGGAAAACTGTTTGATGATGCTATTATTGCCGGGATGCAGGACCAGCTTCCCGGCCTGGCACTCGGCACCCACAAAGACCTTTTAAAACTACTGTGCACCTGCCGCGAGGAACTGCCACTTTCCAGCCATTACGATTATCATCTCCTCGCCCGGTCACTGGCGGTTTCGCCGCCTCCTATCGATATGGTTCTTGCACGACTGCAGGCTGCCGGTTACGCGGCAGGCCGGACCCACTTCTCCGGGACCGGCGTAAAAACCGATGCCCCCCTGCCCGTGATTTTAGCCGCGATAAGGGACTGACCTAGTGTTCGATGATGATGGTGAGAATGTCACCGTCAATGAGTCTATGGGTGAGGCCGACCCGCTGGCCGCCGTGTTTTACCGATGATCCCCAGACCCGGGCATACCGGAACCGGCGTACGAAGTCCCGGTGGAGCTTGGTACAGACGGTCTCGACGGTACTGCCGGTCCTGATGATCAGCGGTTCTTCGAGATCGGCATCGCCGCTCTGGGGTTTAAGATACAGGCGCATGAATCCGAGACAATCATAGATCGCGTCCTTAAGCTCTTCCATATGATACCCGGCATGAGCTGATATCATGAGAGGAGCAGCGCCGAACCTGTCCTTGATGTCATGTTCGATCCGCAGGTAAGCCTCTTTATCGATAAGGTCAACCTTGTTGACCGCGATAAATGCAGGGACGTAGACCCGGTTTCCCTGCACGGCGTCAATGAGGTCTTCCTGCGTGGCATTGCCGCGGATAAGGATATCTGCGTTCATCATCTTGCTTTCCGCTAAGATAGACCGTACTTCTTCGATATCGAGGTCCAGCGTCCCGACCGCTGACAGCCGGACACCCCCTACTGATGACTTCTTGATGGTGATATCCGGTTTTGGCACATTGATACGGATTCCGGCGTCGTAGAGTTCTTTGAGGAGGACGTTGACATGGGCCTCGTTGAAGACGTCCACGAGGATGATAATGATATCAGCGCCCCGGACAACACCGATGACTTCCTTACCTCTTCCTTTTCCCATGGCAGCACCGGCAATAAGACCCGGGATATCTAAAAGCTGGATCTTTGCGCCTTTGTGTTCCAGTGCCCCGGGAACCACCGTAAGGGTTGTAAAAGCATACGCGGCGACCGCACTTGCCGTGCCGGTGAGCTTGTTGAGGAGTGTACTTTTACCGGTTGAAGGAAACCCCACAAGGACAGCGGTTGCATCACCCGATTTCTTGACCGAGTAACCTTCACCGCCTCCACCGGATTTCATTGCACGGTTGACAGCTTCATCGCGGAGTTTGGCAATTTTCGCCTTGATCCGGCCGATGTGCTTCGAAGTAGCCTTGTTGTAGGGAGTTTTGGTGAGCTCCGCCTCCAGCTCGGCTATCTGTTCTTCAAGGCCACTCATTTCCTATATCAATCGACGCAGGTTCTGGATATACTTGTTTATGGATTGTTCGTGTACTACCGGGACGGGACGGATTTCAGCGGTATTTTTATGAAAAATTTTTTTCTTTGTAACCTGCCGGGACAGGCGGCTGATAAACTTTAAGTAACTCCATCGCCCATGTTAGTGGGCAGTTGCTGCTATAGTGTAGACCGGCCAATCATGCGAGCCTCTCACGCTCGCGACAGGGG